>CAKRFP010000081.1 GCA_934320645.1 uncultured Bariatricus sp. | reverse complement strand
TAAAGAATTATAGTAGAAAATATAATTTGGAGGAAATAATAATGAGCATTAAAGAAGAAATTCATGGATTAACAGATGAAATGTTGACAAATCTCGGAAGACTGGTTGCAATCGATTCACAGCTTGGAACTCCAGCAGAAGGAAAGCCATTTGGAGAAGGTCCGGCAAAGGTACTTGAGGAAGCACTTAAGATTGCTGATGAACTTGGATTCAAGACCGTAAACCTGGACAATTACTGTGGTTATGCTGAGATGGGTGAGGGCGAAGAAATCGTTGGTATTGCAGGACATCTTGATATCGTTCCGGTCGGCGGTGACTGGACTTATGATCCGTTTAAACTTACCAGAGAAGGTGACCATGTTTATGGACGTGGAACTACAGATGACAAGGGACCGGTTCTGGAAGCTCTTTATGCAATGAAACTTCTCCGTGATTCCGGCGTAAAACTCAATAAGAGAGTTCGTCTGATCATGGGATGTAACGAAGAGACTGGTTCTAAATGTATGGAACATTACAATGAAGTTGCTGAAGAAGTATCCTGCGGATTCACCCCGGATGCAAACTTCCCGTGCATTCACGGTGAGAAGGGCATGGCGATGATGACTGCATATTCTAAGAATACGAAGATTATTTCCATGAACGGTGGTTTTGTTTCCAACGCTGTATGTGATACCTGCAATACAGTCGTTCCGGCAGAAGCAGGACTGAAGGACAAACTGGAAGCAGCTTTTGCAGAAACAAAACTTCAGGAATATAAAGTGACAGAAGAGAATGGCGAGATCAGCATTTATGCAAAGGGTGTTCCTGCACATGCCAGCACACCGGCTCTTGGCGTCAATGCAGCAGGTGTGACATTTGAATGTCTTGCTAAGGCCGGCTTTGAAGATGACTATGTGAAATTCTATAATGAACATATCGGCACAGCCTGCGATGGTTCTGGTCTTGGACTTAAGTTTGCAGATGAATTTGGTGAGCTGACATTGTGCAACGGAATTGTCAAGACAGAGGATGACGTGATCTCCAGTACGATCGATATTCGTGTACCGGTTACACTTAAAGCAGATGAAGTCCGCAAGATGTGTGCGGACAGACTGGAAGACGAAAACGGACATATCGAGGTTCACATGATCGGTGATGCGTTGTTCTTCCCGAGAGAGTCTCCGCTTGTAAATGCTCTGTACAAAGCATATGTAGATGTGACAGGTGATACAGAGAACAAGCCGATGGTAATCGGTGGCGGTACTTATGCGAAGTCACTCAAAAACATCATTGCATTTGGACCGGAAATGCCGGGAATCGACTACCGCATCCACGGCGCAGATGAGTTTATTCTTGTATCTGGAATGGAAGAGGCTGTGCTTATTTATATGGAAGCAATCAAGAATCTTCTTGCAATCTAAAGGTGACAGGAGGACATGGTGGAGTTTGCCATGTCCTTCTTTTGTTATCCACAAAGTAGGGCAGGCGAAAATTATGACAAAAGACGAATGGTACAAACAGCTTTTTGAAAATCTGGGGAAGTCGACATTCCGAAGCAGATTTCATCTGAAACAGACAGATATTGACTATATCAACAGCAAAGGGCTAGATAAAATAGAAGAGCATGCACGTGATTTTATCGCAAAGCGCGAAGCACCGGCAGTGATCCTAAACGATGGAAAACAGACCCCAATGCGCGGTCATCCTGTATTTATCGCACAGCATGCGACAGCGACATGCTGCCGTGGCTGCATTAAGAAATGGCACAAGATCCAGCCGGGAAAACAACTGAGCCAGATACAGCAGGACTATCTCGTGGACGTGATCATGACCTGGATCCGGCGGGAGATGGAACTGTTTCAGGACAGACTGACAATGTAAGGAGAAGCATACATGCAATCAATGAAACCCGACAGAGATATTTGCGTGAAAAAAATCAAGATACCTTCGGAGGGCAGAGACATCCCGGGATAATCACGGCAAAGTCTGGAATACACGGAAAAATCATTTTGCCTGGAAAATGTATCTGCGAAATACTGACAAAAACAAGATACCGATATATGCTGCCCCTGCAAGATGTACAGACTTTTCCGGTCTGCCGCCAGCCTACACGTTTGTAGGAGATGGAGAGCCGTTTTTTGCAGAAACTGTGCAATACATACATAAACTGAAGAAAAACAACATCCACGCAGAACTGGACATTTACCACAGCAACATCCACGCCTTCGACATGATGTACCCGGAACTGGAAATCAGCCGCCAGGCAGCAGAGAAGTTCAATCGGCAGTTTGCGTATGCGAAGGAGCATTTTTTTGCAGAGCAATAGAAAAAGATGAATTTCCCACTACTGGAAAATTGTTCCTCCATGGCAATGCAGAACATTATTTGAGCGTGGAAGATGCGGTGACGGTTGGAGAGGTCATGCTCAGAAAACTGAAAGACTGTTTGGATGAAATATAGTAGGATGAATATTACAGTATCCCAGGAGCTTCTTTGAAAAAAAGTTCCAGAAATTTCTGCAAAATAACCGTTTTGTGTTTAGAAGCATTTGTATAGACACAGACATTTCGACTGGCATAGGGGGTGTCCAAGTTAAAAATGCTGATTTTTTGCCCACTCCAAAGAGTTCGGATTACAGTATCGGAGACAATGCAGGCACCTCCTTGATTGGATGCAATAATAAAAGCTGTAGAGGACTGATCCAATTCCATAAAATATTGTGGTGTTA
>CAKRFP010000080.1 GCA_934320645.1 uncultured Bariatricus sp. | reverse complement strand
CCAGAACCAAACATCCCCAATATAGCTATGAAGGAATCGAAATTCACGATATAGCCGATTGGTTACTACAAGAATAAACAGGGCAAAATATCTCTGTCATTCTCTTTTGAAATGATGGAGATATTTTTATTATGACGGAGATTGTAGATGAATCCAGACGAAGCATCCTACGAAAAGAGTTTTATATGGATGGACTGAACTGTGATCTGATGTCTTTTGACAAGGAATGCGAACTGACAAATGCGCATTTTCACAAAAATAGAACCTTTCGCATGAACGAATGGTCCTATTTCTTTTAGGGACTTATTTCACAGCCCCTTTCTTTTTAATTGCACTTATTCTTTTGTCCAGTCTTTAGTTTTCTCTATCCTCAAGATATTCCGCAAGGCTGTAATACAGTTCGCCTGCTATTCCACGTGTCTGCTTTGCGGCAGTCATGGAATTCAAGATTGCCTCCTGCTCTGCTTCTGCCGCAGCAAGGAAAGCACGGTCGATTATGTTTTCCGGAATTGCTGATATCTGCACAAGTTCCTCCTCATAGCCGGATGGGATTCTGTTTGCAGTCGTAAATCCAATCATAATCTCCCCACTGCCATGACCTGTATAACCACCGGTTCGTGCGATACCAACACCGGTTCTTTTCAGAATCCGTTTGAGCTGACGACTTGTCAATGGAAGGTCTGTAGCCAGAATACTCATAATAGAACCTTTATCTTCTTCAGATGCAGCCATATCACTCTTTTCCTGTTTCCATTCCAGAATTTTAGGACCAACAGCTTCGCCATTCAGTACAAAATCTTTCGTTGCACCAAAGTTTGACTGAACCAGAACACCGATGGTGTATTCTTTTTCTCCAATCGTGATCACGCGGGATGCAGAACCGATTCCACCCTTCATGCCATAGCAGGTCGTACCGGCACCGGCACCTACATCACCTTCTTCGAATTCTTCCGATGCTAATGCAAAAGCCTCGCGCACTTCTTTTTCACCAATTGCACGTTTCTGGATATGATTGATCCGACAGTCATTGCACTCGCCTACGACCGGATTGATACTCTGAGGTTCTATTCCATCCTTTCGGCACTGTTCAATCACGATCTCAACCATTGCATCCAAAACCTTTCCGACATTTAACGTATTGGTAAGAGCAATCGGTGTCTCGAGAGTCCCCAGCTCCTCAACCTGCACAACACCGGCACTTTTTCCGAATCCATTATGAATGTATGCAGCTGCCGTATAGTGCTTGGCAAATGCATTGTCCGGTCCAGGAACGATCACGGTTACACCAGTATGATTTTCTTCTGTCTTCACCGTACAATGCCCTACCCGTATACCAGGCACGTCCGTAATTGCATTCCTTTCTCCTGTTTTTACTCTTCCGGGTACAATTCCAAAGTCCCGAATCCTTTTTGCCCCATTTTGGTTCCCTCCTTGGAGTTTGTTGTATTTTTCAATACATGCTGATTTCAGTATAGCACATTTTCTCCGTTGAATGATTTAATATTTCATTTTATGAGTCTGACTTTCGTGATCATCTCTGTTTTTACCGGTCTGTGATAGACAAATCCTGACTGCGGTTCAATGGCTTCTTCTACTTCTACATGTTCCAGTCGTTCAATCTCATCCCAGCCATCGATCACTTTTCCGATTACAGTGAAATTACCATTCAATCTCTCAGAGGCAGCAAGGGTGATATAGTACTGGCTGCCAGAACTGTTCTCTGGATCTCCTGCCATGGCAACAATCCCCCGTTCAAAAACGATTTTGGCATTTTCAGGATTGGTTTTAAATTCCGGTTCGACCATGATATCGATCTGTGGATCAACACCATCAAAAAACAGTGGCTGGAGGACAAATCCCGGTTCCAGACGTTCAATGGCTCTTCTGTCAAATATTTTCTTCTCTGCGAGCTGCATAACACTTCCGCAGGCAATCGGTGCAATTTCCGGCCATAATTCAAAGTGTATCACAGCATTCTCATTTACAGTTATTTCGATGATTGGTTTTTGATTCATTTTCATATTTCCTTTATCGCATTATTTTTTTCGAGGGTCAACCCACCCGTGTATGTCCCTCTTTGTATTTCATTATACAGCTTTTGCTGAAATACGCAAAGTGGAAGTTACCGCCCAAATCCTACTTCGACCAGGTTGGTTCTTCTTTACCGGTATAATTGAATTTACCATCATTTTACGGACACTCATATTCGCATTATATTTTTTTACAGAAAATGCATCTCTTCATTCCACCATATTTTTCTTTCATCATTATCTGTTGATAGTTCAATTGCAGAAAACTGTTCACACTTGCAATATTATCTGGATGCACTGTTCCGAGCAAATAATGAAAGCCTTGTATGAGCTCTTCACATTACACAATTTAACTTAAGAAAACCCAATATCGCATCGATTTCCTGACTAACATGTCAGTTCTGTAAATTCCAATTTCACGCCATCATTTCTAATACAGATTTTACCGTACTTTTTAATCTCAGTCCATCCTTTATTCCCAGGCGATAGAAAAACTCTTCTGTCTCTGCTCCACTGGCAAACATTGCCATTGCCACTTCCTTGGAGATCTCATAGAATACTCCATCAATCTTTGCATAATATTTTCCTTCGTATTTGTATGGATGCTGTACGTACATCTTCTTTTCCTTCTGAATTTGAAATCTTGTTTTCTGTTTCAAATCCAGGGGCGGAGGTGCATATGATCCGCTGATGCATCTGATCATGCCTGATTCCCTTCCCAATGTGCAACGCACATCATATAGCTCTGCTGCAGAATAATTAATTGGAGAATAGGGAAACATCCTCATAGGTGACCACCACATACAGTTGTAAATATTTCATATATGCCTTAAGTCTATAATATATGGATCTTTGCTCAGGTTGATATCCCCGATTTCCACAGATAATCTTATCTATAGGCACCCTGAACAATTCACTCAATGCATATACATTATACTACATAAATAGTGTTGCCTGCTTCATCATAGATATCATAGCTGTCAAACCATGAAAACAACCTTTGTTTAAACAATAACTTCATAACTTTTCACCGCTCTCTCCAACTGACATAATAGGTTCTTTATAAGTACCATAATACCATGCCAGTACACCTTAAAAAACATGTAAATCGAAGAATTAACCCATCTTATTTCACAGATTATGATAAAACATAGATTTCCAGCTATAAATCTCTACTCGTTCACAAAAAGATATAAAAAAGACCATCTACTGCTTGTTTACGGTAAATGATCTTTTCATTGCAATATTTAATTAAATATCATGCTGAGCCGCTTGTCGTCCCTGCAAACTTGAAATTAACGATTTCTTTTTCCGGTATTCTCTGTCCCACGGATTTCCTCATGATAGAAATAATCTACGATCACCGGATGCCCCTG
>CAKRFP010000079.1 GCA_934320645.1 uncultured Bariatricus sp. | reverse complement strand
CTCCTTACTTTTTGCCCAGGAAGATTTTCCACCGTCCATAAAGAAGCTGAAGTCCGGCGTGTAGGCTCCGAAACCAATATTGTAGGTCAGAGCGGAATATTCTTTCTCGGTTGTCAGTGTGTCAGCTGCGGCTGTTCCACCGGAAGTTTTCTCGATCTTCAAAGCCTGATTATCCGGTATGCGGTGATAGCTTGCAAAGAGATAGATCAGATATGCAGTCAGCGCAACCAGAATGATAAGCAGGAAGATTCCGAGAACTTTTAATATCTTTTTTATGTTCTTTTTCATAATAGTTCCTTTTCTTTTATTGATTTATTTTGAATTTTGGAAAACTAGGTCAACTTTAGATGCATATTTTGTTAAATCATAGAAAAATCTATGTAAAATCTAAATTTACTATAGCATGTCCAAATCATTATTTCTACAGGAAATACATTTAACGGAGAAGCATTATGACAAAAGTATTAGATGATGACCTTGCATATGAGATCCTGTCAGTTGTGGAAGAAATCCCGGAGGGAGCAAAAGTTTCGTCTGACAGATTTGACAGTTGTCAGAATGGTTGGAAAATGAATTCACAGCCTGCCAAAAATCTCATTGAAGTTCCGCCCTTACCCCGCTATAATAGGAGATGGAGAAACGAAAATAAGACCCCCGGAAGTATCAAGGGGAAGAGCCGCCGAAGGTCTTATTTAAAAATCAATTTACCAATCGGGAGGTTTACCATGAGCGAAAAAAAATACAGCAAAGTACCAGTATTTGAAAATGGAATGGCACAGCCGGTATTTCCAATTACAGATGGAAAAACGGGTGAAAACTATGATCCGTCCACATCCAATATCGTAAGATACTGTGTTTATGTTGAGTCAGATTACGACATAGACGGAGATGGAAAGAGAGATCTTGTAAAAGCAGTTGTGCAGGTTCCGAGAAGTGCTGTAGAAGGCAATTATAAAGCCGCAACCTTATATGAGGCGCGTCCGTATGCTGCAGGTGTGCAGGAGGATGGATACGATCATCTGAAAGAAGTGGCAGAAAAAGAATATCATCCGGTCAATTTTGCAGATCTTGATAAGAAAGTGGATGCGCACGTTCCAAAGGGATGCATCAGTGCAATGGATCTTTCTTTAAAGGCAGATCCGGCAGAATGGTATTATCCGGACAAGGGCAATGATAACAACATGGTTTTTGAAAATATTGATATCTTCAATTACTATCTGGCACGTGGTTTTGCCGTTGTTTTAAGTGCTGGTTTTGGAACAAAAGGATCAGATGGATTCAACTATGTTGGATCCGATTATGAAAGAGATGCATTTAAAGCAATCGTTGAATGGCTGCATGGAGATCGTATTGGATATGCAGACCGCGAAGGAACCATCGAGACAAAGGCGGACTGGTCCAACGGCAAGGTTGCCATGACCGGAAGATCTTACGCCGGAACCATGCCATTTGCCGTAGCAACAACAGGAGTAGAAGGACTGGAGACGATCGTTCCGATCGCCGGAATTGCAGACTGGTACAGCCAGCAGAATATGCAGGGCGCACAGCGCTACTGGCCAAAAGAAATGCTCAACAGCTTTCTGGCTTACTACTGTTCAAGCCGCTACAATGATGAGACATTATCAGAAGAACAGCTTGACGACATGGGTGCATTCCATCATGAAATGAGTCTTCAGCAGATCAAAGGCGGATTCGATTATAACCCGGAATTCTGGGGCATGGGTAATTACCGCCTGAATGCAGATAAGATCAAATGCACCGCCCTTATCGTACAGGGACTGAATGACGAAAATGTATCAACCAAACAGTATGAGATGATGTACAAGTCCTTCCAGAAAGCTGGAAAGAATGTAAAAGCAATTCTTCACCAGGGAGCACATATCACACCGACCATGCCGAACCGCAATTACGGAATCCTGATCGATGGCGGATTCTATGATGATATTGTAAATGAATGGATTTCACATTATCTGTATGGAATCGAAAATGGTGCAGAAAACAGACCGGCAGTTCTGGTACAGACCAACTACGACCAGAGAAGATGGGAAACAGCAGATTCCTGGGAAACTGCATACAAGATGATGCTCAGATGTGAAGAAGCAGGAACAACCGTGATCGATACTGACTGGGAAAAAGCCGGAGTCAGCGCAGAGAATTTTGACGATGTGATGGGTGTCAAATCAACCAACATGGCACAGCGTTATGTGACAGCTCCATTTGAAGAGGCAGTTACAATCCAGGGAACAACCTGCGTGAAGCTAAGAGCTGCATTAAAGGATGGAAATGCAGAAAATGATTTTGATCCGGTAAACAGCAACGATGCAGATACACTGACCATGAAGCTTGGACAGCATGAGCTGTCAGGACGTATGGATGATGTGAAGCTGACCATTCTTCTGTGTGATGTATGCGATGAAGCATTTGACAGCATTCAGTCTGTAGATCCGCAGAGAAATACGATCCCGGTCAATGTAGTAAAAGAAGGCGGCATTATCAACGGTGGAGAAGTTCCACCTTGTGATGAAGCAGAATTTGCTACCGTACATAAGAATTACCGCGTGATCACAAGAGCATTTGCAGATCTGTGCAATCCGGAAGCAGGATACGAACCGGAGACAGCCCAGAACAGTATTGAACTGAAAAAGGGCGAATATCATGACTACCATATCTATCTGAATGCGACAAGATATACCGTAGAGCCAGGTCACAGTCTTTCTCTGGTTATCACAACAGAAGATCCGATCAATTGTCTGATCCACAAGACATATTCTGTTGAGATCGAGAATGCTTCTGTAAATGCAGAGATTCCGATGACAGCAGCAGTGGCTGATCGTGTAGTGACAAGAAAATAAATTTTATAAAATAACAGTAAGATAAGTGCGAAACAGAGAATTGCCAATTCTAGAAGTGTCTGGAGCTGGTGATGGTCTGGAAGCAACCAGACAGATCAGAAGACTTCCGGGAGAATATGGAAAAAAAGTTCCGATCATTGCAATGAGCGCAAATGCGTTTGATGAAGATGTGCGTCGATCTGTTGCAAGTGGTATGAATGCGCATTTGTCAAAACCGGTAAATATTGAAAAACTGGAAGAAATTCTTTCCGATATATTGGGATAAACAGAATTATGAAATAAATGGGAGCAACTTCTTTCTATTTATTCGTAAAGATTGTACAATAATAAGAAGTTCATTATAATGACAGGCTGTACAGAGATGCTGTTTGCATAGAAAATAAAGATAAATCAGGGGACCAGTGGTGGTCTGCAGGGAATCCGTGTGATAACCTTCAGATTACCACTGGTCTTATTTATTAGGAACTTCCGAAATGGGGCGTCCGCCAAGAAAAATCAGTTGTATTTCCCTGACGAATTGTGTATAATAAATGAAATATTCATTTTATATACCAAAAATAAGAAAATGAAAGA
>CAKRFP010000078.1 GCA_934320645.1 uncultured Bariatricus sp. | reverse complement strand
ACCAAATCTTCATGCCCCTGACAAGGGACCGAAAATTCGGCGGTACCACCCTAATTAATCGTATTACGATTCACTTCATTACCCGTTAACGCCAGGCATACGCCACACTTTTCATGCGGAACTCCAAGGTCGGTTCTATAATTTCCATGCAGCTTCCTCCCACCAGCCAGAAGCCTCTCTGTGCCACTTTCATCATATACTAGTCCTCTTCATCGTCAAATCTCTTCGATTTAATATAGAGTTTAATTGAGATTTTCGGATTTGTCAACCCAATTGACAAGCCCTTTCGGGTATGTTTTAATCAAAGAAACGAATTTTTTGTATCTGGGGAGGAATTATTTTGCAAATACCTGAAATTTTATACGAAGATGACCAGATTCTGGTCTGCCACAAACCTGCCGGTGTTCCCGTGCAGACAAAAAAGATCGGTACACAGGACATGGAGAGCATTCTGAAAAATTATCTGTTCATCCATTCTTCACATCATGCCGGACATAAGCCACCTTATCTTGCCGTGATCCACAGACTGGATCAACCGGTTTCCGGCATCCTGGTTTTTGCCCGCACACCTGCGGCTGCGAAAAATCTGAACCAGCAGTTACAGAACGATCAATTTAAAAAATACTACCAGGCTGTAGTATGTGGAGTCCTTCCGGACTCCGGCACTCTGACCGATTATCTGGTAAAGGACGGCCGCACCAACACCTCCCGCATCTGCAGTAAAAATACACCCGGTGCCAAAAAATCTGTCCTTTCGTATGAAATACTGGAAACTTCCGAAGTGACTGGCTTATCCGTTGTTCAGATCCATCTCGGAACCGGACGCCATCATCAGATCCGTGTCCAGATGGCAGGTGCAGGCGCACCACTCTGGGGTGACAACAAATATAACCCGGAATTTGTAAATAAAAGAGGATATTTCCCGATTGCACTGCGGGCTTTCCGGCTTTCTTTCTGCCATCCGACCACCGGAAAACGCATGAAATTTGAAGTCCCATGTAACTGGGAACAGTTGGAAACAAAAGCAGATTAGAATGGAGAATACAAAAAATGAACTTATTAGAAGAATTCAAAAAAAATCCCGGATTCGTCTACCGAATCGGGACTGATTACTATTATATAGGAAAATGGATCTGCAAGCCATGCACAGACGAAGCCGTTACAGACTGCCATGCCATGTATGAAATGTGCATCCAGGCAAAAGAACAGGCAAACGCAGCCCTTTATTTTCAGAAGCTGCGTGCCTACAGTGAATTTGCCCTGGACATTCCATACAATCCGGCAAAGATCCTTCAGTACCAGACCGCTCTTGTTGAAGCACTTTCCGATGCTGATATCCAGTCTCTTACCGACCAGCTTCGGCATTTTCACAATCAAGCATCTTAATCACATCCAGAAGTGTAGGATACACATACCGGCATAATCCTCTCACTTCTTCATCCGGCTGTGCAAGATCCGGGATCATCACCGGGATCATACCCGCAGCCGAAGCCGAGCGGATTCCTGCCGGTGCATCTTCAAGCGCAATACTATGTACCGGCTCGGTGCCGATCGCCTCGCACGCTTTGAGGTAAATTTCCGGATCCGGCTTTGCATGTTTCACCGAATCGCCAAAAACCCCTCCATCAAAATATTTCCACAAACCGACTTTCTCAAGAGATGCCTTTGCATGAATCTCTCTGGATGACGTCGCAAGTCCGACCTTATATCCGTGTTCCTTCGCATAGATAAGCAGCTCTCCTGCCCCCTCTTTTACGCCTATCCCTTCTTCGTCACAGATACCGTAATACTTCTCCCGCGTCAGTTCATTGAACTTATCCATCGGAAAATCTTCGCCATATACACTTTTAAAATACTGCTCTCTGCGGATCACATTAAATCCAAGCGTATGATAAATATGCTCCCCGATCCGTCCGTATCCGAGCTTCTCTCCTGCATGATTCCAGGATCTCTGCACAACACGTTCCGAATCAAGGAGCAGTCCGTCCATATCAAATACCAGTGCTTCTACCTTCATCAGAATTCAATTCCCTTTCCGAGGGCATCTTTTAAATATGTGGTTACGTCTTCCAGTTTCTCCAGAATCTCTTCGCGTTCTTCCCACTCTTCACCGGTCATATCTTTTTCCACCAGTGCCTGCTTGACGTCTTTTAATTTTCTGATCAGATCTGCTGTCATATTGAGTCCCCCTTTTCTTTTTCGCTTTTTGTATCAATTAACGTTTTTCTATAAATTTATTTTACTGATATTGTCTGTAAATTTCAATAACTCAGCCAAAAATGTAAACAAATTTTAACATTCTACGCTATAAAAAACTCTTGTCTAACTTCCATTTTTCTACTTCCATTATATAGCAAATGTGCTATAATAATTCAGTATGTAAAAAAGTGTTATGATCATAAGGGGACTAAGAAATTGGATGACAACAAATTAGAAGCAAAACTGCTGAAGATTAAAGCGCTTGCCGAACGGGGAGAAGGTGGCGAGAAAGAGGCCGCCATCAAAATGTATCATAAGCTTCTGAAGAAGTATGATATTGACGAAAAAGCATTACAAAAAGACAAGCTCAGCAAGCACTGGTTTACATATGAGACAGATATCGAAGAGAATCTTCTGGTTCAGATTTTTTACATGGTAACCGGAGATCCAGAATACTTCCGCCGGACAAGCCGCACTCGCGGAACCCAGTGTGGATGCATATGTACCGATTTTGAGAAAACAGAAATTCGTTTTTATTTCGAATTTTACAAAGATGCACTCAACCAGGAACTGGAAGCCTTTCTGATGGCTTTCAAATTAAAAAATCATCTGTTTCCGGATGAAAGCGCAAGATGCTTTGTTCCTGAAGAAGAGGAAGAAATATCTGAGATGCTGTTAAAAGCACAGAAATTCGCAGAAGATATTGACAAGTTCAACCCGGTCCGCCGGATCGCATCTGCCGATCTTTCCGCTGACCCGGATGCACTGGAATCCTAAAGTGCAGAAGAAGAGATGGCAAACTGAAATGATATACTATTTCATTTTTCAGTTCGTCATCTCTTTTTTATTCCTATACTTTAAGCAACTTAGACAAGCTCACGAAGTCTCCGAATTTCTTCCTTATGCCCTGCATCATCCAGTGGTGTTTCCAGATAAAATGGCAGATCCTTCAACTTTGGATGACGCATCACATTCAAAAGTGCCTCCATCCCGATCTCACCGCCACCGACCACCGCATGCCGGTCCTTCCTTGAACCAAATGGCATCATACTGTCATTCAGATGGATCGCCCTTAAAAGATCAAGTCCAAATACCTTATCAAACTCTTCCAGCACCCCGTCCAGATCATTTACAATATCATATCCTGCCGCAAACACATGGCAGGTATCCAGACAGATTCCGATCCTCTCCGGATGGGTTACTCCGTCACGGATCGCTTTCAGTTCTTCAAACCTCCAGCCAATCTCCGTTCCTTTTCCACTCATCGTTTCCAGCAGAACCGTAATCTTCTCTTCCCCGGTAATCGCCTGGTCAAGCCCCGCAATAATATTCTGAATCCCTGCTTCCGCACCAATCCCGGTATGGCTTCCCGGATGAAACACCAGATTCTCAATCCCCAGTCTGTCCATCCGCGCCACATCCTCCCGGATCAC
>CAKRFP010000077.1 GCA_934320645.1 uncultured Bariatricus sp. | reverse complement strand
GGAGAAAGAGGAAAGGGATATACTAGAATGAGTAATACAAATCAGAAAATCGAAACTTTAAATAAACTGCGTACTGCGGAGGCAATCTATGTACTGATGTCGTCCTGCACGAGAATGCCGTATGTGGTATGCGACCCGGAGACATTCGATGATGAGATCCTTCTTTATTACACAGAAGAAGAGGCAAAGGAAGAGGCTATGAAGCTTCAAAAGGAAGGAAATCCAATGCAGCTTGTCAAAGTGGATGAGGGGGCACGTCTGTCCTTCTTCACAGGCTTATTCCCGATGGGAGTGAACTGTATCATGGTGGACAGAGGATTGGACAGTCAGATTGCGGTACAGCTTGAGGAACTGATCACCAGACCAAAAGATGAAGAGCTTCCGGAAGGGAAAGTACGTGTAGAGAATCCGGAACTGGTGCTTACTGCTGCTTATTTTATGCAGCAGATGAGAAAACCGAACAAACCTGAGATGACAGATGAGTTAAAAGAGATGAATGAAGAGATGCTCGCTCATTATCAGGAAGGACGCTACATCGTAACGGTTCAGGAGGACAAAGGAATTCCGGTTTTAAAACAGAAAGATGGAAAGGTATATCAGCCAATCTTTACGGATGTGCAGGAAGTAAAGAAGTTCCAGAACCTGAATAAGGGCGTGGTACTTAAAACTGCAGTTGTAGAAGGAGCCAGAATCCCGGAGATTCTTTCACCGGAAGCTTTTGGCGTGGCTGTGAATCCGTTTGGTGTAAATCTGCAGCTTCAGGTAAATAGAAAACCAGCGAAAACGAAAGAAAACGAAAATAAAACAGAAGAATAATCGAAAATAAAATGAAAAAATGAAAAAAAGGGGTTCCAAAACAAAAGAAATTTTTGTATAATAATATCAGTATCGAAATACATTATTATACCAAGATGGAGGACAAGAAAATGAAAATTGCAATTGGTTGTGATCCTAACGCAACAGAGTACAAAAAAATTCTCACCCCATTCGTAGAAGAGATGGGACATGAAGTTGTTGATTTCGGAAGTGATGATCCGATTTATGCAAACACTGCAATTCGTCTTGCAACAAGTGTTGCGGCAGGAGAATGCGACAGAGGAATCCTGATCTGCGGAACAGGTATCGGAGTCAGCATTGCTGCTAACAAAGTTCCGGGAGCTTATGCAGCACTGGTTAACAATGTATATCAGGCTCAGAGAGCACAGCTTAGCAATAACGCTAATATTATTACACTTGGCGCACAGGTTACAGGAATCGAGCTTGCAAAATGCCTCGTAAAAGAATATTTAAGCGTAACCTTCGACCCGGAATCCCGTTCTATGCCGAAGGTAGCAAGAATTACAGAATACGAAAAAGAAGGTAAATAATCTGAGTTATTCAGGAATAAACAAAAGGCAGTCAGGTTGGGCTGTCTTTTGTTTTTTGAGGGAAAAGCAATTGAAGCATATAACAAGCCTTCATCAGGCTGCCGGTTCCATTTCGTGTAGATCTTTAGAAAAAATTTACATAATCTTTCTTGAATCCAATTTCGCATGGGACTATAATGGACGTTATTAAGAAAATTTGGAGGATGTTATGCTGTTTCAGAATATAGGACTTGCCAGGGCAATGTATCAGTTTTTCCAGACTCTGATCTACGTTGCGCCTGCTACATTACTTGCAGTTTCGCTGCATGAATTTGCACATGGATATGTGTCGTATAAGCTTGGTGATATGACGCCGAAGTATGATGGGAGACTGACACTGAATCCCTTCAAACATCTGGATGTGTGGGGAACCCTTTGTCTGCTTGTATTTCATGTGGGATGGGCAAAGCCGGTAAGGATTAACACCAGGAATTATAAGAATAAAAAAAGAGATACGATTCTCGTGGCGGCAGCGGGAGTAGTCATGAATTTCCTGCTTGCGTTTGTCTGTATGATTCTGCACGGGCTTTTGTATAAGTACGGATCGAGTGGGTTAATTCTGAATTATCTTTATGTGCTTACTTATTATGGAGCAGTGCTGAATATTGGACTTGGTGTATTCAATCTGATTCCGATTCCGCCCCTTGACGGATCGAATATTCTTGCTGAGATCTTTCCGAGGGTAGCAGAGTTTTACTGGAAGATCCGGCCGTATAGTATGTGGATCCTTCTTCTGTTACTTGGAACAGGAATTCTGGATGTGCCGATCAGTCTGCTGAATTCTGCAGTAATCAATGGAATGTGGAGTTTTGTGAAGGCAATTCTGAGAATTGGAGTTGTGACGACCGGTGGAGGAACTGTGATTTAAGAGAAAGGTGAAAAAGAGCCGGGAAACGGTGTAAGTGAAAATAGAAAATTGCGTATAGGAAAATGCAGGTAGTCGATAGGATTATCTGCATTTTTCGTATACATTGTAAAGCTGAAAAGAAATAAGAAAATATTACGAAAGACATTCAAAAAAAATGTCTTTCGTAATAATATGTAAGTTATTTAGAATGGAACATTCATTTCATTTTCAGATGTATCGCTTTCGGATTCATCAGATGCATCAGGGATGGAAGACTTTGGAAGTCCGTTGGATACTGCGGTTTTTGCACTGATTCCGTTGATCTCAACGCGGTCGTCAACGACAATGACCAGGCATTTCTGACCATCGATAATACGTGTTTCTACAAGATCAGCACATTCCGGGTTTACCTGAATGGTGATATCCGGAGTTTTGATCTCGAATTTTTTAAGGCTTGCAATATTGGAAGCAAGGAGTGTACCATGCTCTCCGGCAGCGGAGTCATACTGCTCATCAAAGGTTTCCAGTTTTTCTTCTTCGACACCACTTTTTGCAAGAAGATATTTGACTTCTGCTTTGTCGAGGGCGAGCGGCTCCGGATTTTCAGAATTCTGTTCGATCATTTCATTTAAATTTTCATGGATGTTTTTGACGGTATCGTAGTCGCAGTCATCACCGAGTGTTTCTTCGATCAGTGTACGGAAAGTTTCTTTCTGATCTCCGGCGGTGAGTGGCGGAACACATCCAAGAAGCAGATCGGTCAGACCGTTTCCGAGATTCTCTGCATTTTTTGAATAATAAAGCAGATTGTGAATATCGGTGCTGCGGTCGTTAAAAGCGGGGAAGAGGAAACCGGCATCCGGCATCTCTACGATCCAGTCACGGATACGCTCATGGAAGCTGTTCTCTTCTGCATGATAACTGAGTCCAGGCTTGGAAAGCTTGACCGGACAGAAGGTACACATGATGTAATCATAGACTTCATCGGATGCATCGAACATTTCACTTCCGTCCGTTGATTTTCCCGGAATATCGTAGGCTG
The DNA here is from genome assembly GCA_934320645.1 of uncultured Bariatricus sp. Taxonomy (GTDB): domain Bacteria; phylum Bacillota; class Clostridia; order Lachnospirales; family Lachnospiraceae; genus Allocoprococcus. Next base: position 498 of record CAKRFP010000077.1, on the reverse strand, counting down.
CATGGATCAGCAGGATCAGATAGTTCTCGGCATAATCATAGGAATCGATGACACGATTATAGAATTCTTCCAGAAGAGCGTCGTCAGTAAGCCGGCTGTTTCTTAATTTGAGAAGAAATTCCTGTGTACCATCTTCTGATTCGGTTTCCAGAGGAAATTCCATATTCAGAAGATTTTTTCCGATCGTACCGGACAAGGACTTTCTGAAAATGTCAAAGTATTTGAACATTTCCTCTTCCGGGAGAGAAAGGAAAGCATCCTTCATTTCCATTTTTTTCTCTTTTTCACCATCTACATAGCATCCGCAGATACGGGTGATCGCACAGTTGGATGGGGTGAACTGTTTTTTGATTTCAGTGACTTCTTTTTTATTCATATTAAGTAAATCCCCTTTTAATTGTTGTGGTTCAGTAAAAAACTGATGCTTATGAATTATAACATATTTTGAGGAAGAGTGTGGTTGGGAGAAAAAATATTTGATTATTTTTTTAGAAATGT
>CAKRFP010000076.1 GCA_934320645.1 uncultured Bariatricus sp. | reverse complement strand
CAAGTTGTTGAAAATGTAAAAGATAATCTTGATCAGACAATTTACAAAACTATCATTCCACGTAATATACGACTTGCAGAGGCCCCAAGTCATGGCTTACCAATTAACTTATATGATCCTCGTTCAACAGGAGCTGAAAGTTATATGTTATTAGCAGATGAAGTAATTCATAAAGGAGAAGAGTAAGCATGACAGCAAAACGAGGCGGACTTGGAAAAGGTCTGGATAGTTTAATCAAAGAAAACAAAACCGCAAAACATACTGCACCGGTCAAAAAAGAAGTAGTGAATGCCGGACCAATCATGATGAAGATCAATGATGTAGAGCCAAACCGTGACCAGCCAAGAAAACATTTTGAGGAAGATGCTCTCTTGGAACTTGCTGATTCAATCAAACAGTTTGGAATCCTGCAGCCTCTGATTGTTCAGAAACGGAACGATTACTACGAGATCATCGCCGGCGAGCGTCGCTGGCGCGCAGCAAAGCAGGCCGGTATCAAAGAGGTCCCTGTTATCATTAAAGAATACACAGATCAGGAAATCGTTGAGATTTCTCTTATTGAAAATATTCAGCGTGAAAATCTGAATCCAATTGAAGAAGCACAGGCTTTCAAACGATTGTTAAACGAATTCAGTCTGAAACAGGACGAAGTTGCAGAGCGGGTTTCAAAGAGCCGAACTGCAGTTACCAACTCCATGCGTCTTCTGAAACTGGGCGAAAGAGTACAGCAGATGATCATCGATGACATGATTTCAACCGGACACGCACGTGCACTTCTTGCAATCGAAGACAAAGAGCAGCAATATATTCTTGCCAACAAAGTATTCGACGAAAAGCTCAGTGTACGTGATACTGAAAAACTTGTCAAAGAACTAAAAAAAACAAAAAAAGAAAAAGAAAAGCCGGTTATCCAGAATGCATTTGTATATGAAGATCTGGAGGAACGGATAAAGACAATCATCGGTTCCAAAGTCCATGTCAATCACAAAGCAAATGGAAAAGGCAAAATTGAAATTGAATATTATTCAGACAACGATCTGGAACGTATATTTGAATTGTTAATGTCAATACAGGAAGGAAAATAATATATGGAAAGTAAAATTCTGAAATCACTTGGAATTGATCCGGCGTATATATTTCTTTTTCTTATTATGCTGATCATATTGATGTTCCTTCTTTATATTAACGTCAATATGAAGTACAACCGTCTGAAATCAAGTTACACTACATTCATGCGCGGACAAGACGGAAAAACGCTCGAAGAAAGCTTTACCGCAAGATTCGAGGAACTCGATGAGCTTTCCAACATTGCCCACGAAAACAAAGCAGATATCCGCATATTGTATCGTGCCCTGCGGAGCAGTTACCAGAAGGTCGGTATTGTAAAATACGATGCTTTTGGTGAAATGGGTGGAAAACTCAGTTTTGCCCTCACAATGCTGGATAATGACAATAATGGATGGATCCTCAATTCCATGCACAGCAGAGATGGCTGTTACACTTATATAAAAGAAATTGTGCGTGGTGAAAGTTACATTGAGCTCTCTGAAGAAGAGGCCGAATCACTAGATCAGGCCGTTTACCAGGAAATGTATGATCCGGATGTACAGGATGCGATCAAACCACAGTAATAAAAATAAAAAAATAAGACAGGAGAACAGTTATGTTAGATATTAAATTTTTAAGACAGAACCCGGATGTTGTAAAAGAAAACATCAAGAAAAAATTCCAGGATGAAAAGCTTCCACTTGTAGATGAAGTAATCGAGCTTGACAAGAGAAACCGTGAAATCAAAGGCGAAGTAGAAGCACTCCGTGCTGAGAAAAATAAAGTTTCCAAAGAAATCGGTGCATGCATGGCTCATGGTGAAAAAGAAAAAGCCGAAGAGCTTAAGAAAAAAGTTCAGGAAAACGCTGCACGTATGGAAGAACTTTCTGTTGAAGAAAAAGAAGTAGAAGCAAAAATCAAAAAAGATATGATGGTTATCCCAAATATCATCGATCCATCTGTACCGATTGGTAAAGACGACAGCCAGAATGTTGAAATTGAAAAATTCGGCGAACCGGTTGTCCCGGACTTTGAAATCCCATACCATACAGAAATTATGGAAAAATTCAACGGAATCGATCTTGAAAGTGCAGGAAAGGTTGCCGGAAATGGTTTCTATTATCTGATGGGAGATATTGCACGTCTTCACTCAGCAGTTATCTCTTATGCACGTGACTTTATGATCGATCGTGGATTCACATACTGTATCCCACCTTTCATGATCAGAAGCAACGTTGTTACAGGCGTTATGAGCTTTGCCGAAATGGATTCTATGATGTACAAAATCGAAGGCGAAGACTTATATCTGATCGGAACCAGCGAGCATTCTATGATCGGTAAATTCATTGATACCATGCTTGATGAAGCTGAGCTTCCAAAGACACTGACTTCTTATTCTCCATGCTTCCGTAAAGAAAAAGGAGCTCATGGAATCGAAGAACGTGGTGTATACAGAATCCATCAGTTTGAAAAGCAGGAAATGATCGTTGTATGCAAACCGGAAGAAAGCAAAGAATGGTATGATAAATTATGGAAAAACACTGTTGATCTGTTCCGTTCTCTTGATATCCCGGTTCGTACACTGGAATGCTGTTCAGGTGACCTTGCCGACCTTAAAGTAAAATCTTGTGACGTAGAGGCATGGTCTCCAAGACAGAAGAAATACTTTGAAGTAGGAAGCTGTTCTAACCTTGGTGATGCACAGGCAAGACGTCTTGGCATCCGTGTAAAAGGAAGCGACGGAAACAAATACTTCGCACATACACTGAACAACACAGTTGTAGCTCCTCCGAGAATGCTGATCGCATTCCTCGAGAATAACCTTCAGGCAGACGGTTCTGTCTGCATTCCTGAAGTACTTCGTCCATACATGGGCGGAAAGTCTGAAATCAGATAGAAAACGAGGTTAATTTTGCATAAATATTTAAACGCTATCGGATTCCATGATATCGCAACCGAACGCGAATGGTATCAGATCCTTCTTGAATCCGAAAAGAAATTTTCCGGGTATGACCGTATTGCTCTGGATGAACACACTGATCTGTGTGAGCTTCGCAGAGCCTACGGCAACGGGATCGGGATTTCCTCTTGCGGCTTTATCGATGAAAATGATGAGGAGTTCCGCAGAGAATGCTATTTCCCCTATTTTTCAGGCAGTGGAGTCAGCTCTTATGCGGATATTGCAGTGGAGCAACGGGCATCCTCACCGACCTATGTTGGCGTCTGTGAAGATGTAAAACTCGGCTGCAGCATCATTTTCCATATCCAGAACAGTATGGAATACATAAAGGAAGCTGCCCTTGGCGGGCTAAACAAAAGTTCAATCTCGGTTACATTTTCCGGGCTTGCTTTAAGTGGGAAAATCCTGCTTCCAGTCACAAAGGATGCAGGTGCTGCCGATAAAAGGGCAGAAGATCTCAGAAACCGGATGATGCTTATGAGTGCAGCAAAAGAAGGCAATCCGGATGCCATTGAAAGCCTTACGCTTGACGACATCGATACCTACGCCGCTGTATCCAAGAGAATCCGAGGAGAAGACATTTACAGTATTGTCGATACACATTTTATGCCATCCGGTCTTGAATGCGACCAGTATGCGATCCTTGGCGAGATTCTGAATATTGACACCATCGAAAATCTTCTCACCGGAAAAGAACTTTACGTTCTTACGGTCGAAACCAATGAGCTTCAATTTGATGTATGCGTACCGGTTGAAAAGGTGATTGGCGAACCGGCAGTTGGAAGACGGCTGAAGGCACAGATCTGG
>CAKRFP010000075.1 GCA_934320645.1 uncultured Bariatricus sp. | reverse complement strand
TACAACATAATTAACATTATGTAGAAAAGAGGGAGCATATGGAAAGAGATATATTTGATGACATGATAAAGAGAGTAGACTGTTCATATGTATCCGATCTGAGATACAATAAAAAAGAGGTAGAAGACAGGCTGAAAGGGATGGATCTGAGTTCATACAGTGAAAAGCAGCTGGAAGAATTTGCGCAGTATGTGTTTGAGTGCAGGTGGAATGAAGTAAGCGGGAAGCTTGATAAATAAAAGATAAAATAATGAAAATGGGTATGGGATATGATAAAATGAAATATCATATCCCATATTTTAATGTGAAATCAGATTGTCAAAGTTTTTTAGCTGACGATAATCTACTATTTGAAAAAAAGTGTGGGAAAACGTAGGAAGGAACACTAGAGAAGAGGAGAGCAGTAAAAATGCCACATATCATTTTTCACATAGATGTCAATTCAGCCTATCTCAGCTGGACGGCGGTAGAACAACTGAAGAATGGCGCCGAGGTGGACATCCGCACGATTCCGGCAATCATTGGCGGTGATAAAGAATCACGTCATGGAATTGTCCTGGCTAAATCTCCTTCGGCAAAGAAATTCGGCATTCGGACAGGAGAACCGGTGGTAAATGCGTTTCGCAAATGTCCAAACTTGCATATGGATTCGCCGGATCACAGGATGTACAGGCAGTATAGCCGGAGACTGATGGAGTTCCTGAAGACTTATACGCCGGAGATCGAGCAGGTCAGCGTGGACGAGTGCTTTATGGACTTTACAGGGATCTCAGACCGTTTTACTTCGCCTGTGGATGCGGCGCATGAGATGAAAGACAGAGTGTATGAAAAGTTTGGATTTACGGTAAATGTAGGAATCTCGACAAACAAGCTTCTCGCGAAAATGGCATCGGATTTTGAAAAGCCAAACCGTGTCCATACGCTTTTCCCGGAAGAGATTCAGAAAAAGATGTGGCCGCTTCCGGTGAGTGAGCTTTTTATGGCAGGAAGATCCAGCGTGGCGATTCTGGAAAAGCTGGAAATCCGGACGATCGGTGAACTGGCGCAGACGGATCCGAAGCTTCTGGAGTTTCATCTGAAAAGTCATGGAAGGACGCTATGGGAGTTCGCTAACGGAATTGGGGACGCGAAGGTACAGTCCGAGGAGACAGCGGCAAAGGGAGTCGGCAATTCGACTACACTTCCCAAAGATGTGGAAAAGGCAGAGGATGCAAAAAAGGTTCTATTTTCTCTGGCAGAAAGTGTGGGAAAGAGACTAAGAAAAGCAGGGAAGAAAGCCAATATGGTTAGTGTGGAAATCCGTTACAGTGATTTTCAGAATGTATCTCACCAGAAGCAGCTTGGCAGAGCATCCGGTGCAGATCAGGTGATCTACGAGGCGGCCTGCAGCCTGTTCGATGAGCTGTGGAACGGTGAGCCGATCAGACTGCTTGGTGTTCGCACAGCGAAGCTCGTGGATGAAGATGAACCGGAGCAGCTAAGCCTGTTTGACCTGCAATTCAAAGTGAAATCTGAGAAGCCGAAGAAGAGCATGGAAAAGCTGAAAAAGCTCAGTGCGGCAATGGGAGAGATCCGCGGAAAGTATGGGGCGGATGCGGTGATACGGGGCAGTGTTCTGGAGCAGAGAGAAAAAGAGAAGAAATATGAAAAGAAACAGTTCTGAACATTTCCTGGGAAACTTTCAGAACTGTTTTTGCGTATACGCTGTTACAATCGTATCAATATCATCCTCGGGTTCCAGATACAGGTTATAAGGCATAAAGGATTTGAAATAAATTTTGCAGTGACCAGGACAAGAGGGACGTTTCCGCGCCTTGACACCTAAAGAACCCCTGGAGTATAATGAGATGATGTGTAGAAATATAAGGGGATAGAAAGGAGCTTCTTTAAACAATGGAATTTAAAGACAGAGAATTTATTCCGGTACTGCTCGGTGGAGATATCAATACTTACAGTGTTGCCCGCGCATTTTATGAGCAGTATCAGGTGAAGACATATATATTTGGAAAGTTTGCAACAGGACCGAGTTACGGAAGTAAGATCATCGAATATCATCCGAATCCGAAGATTGATACGGACGATTATTTTCTTCAGACAGTCAATGGATTTGCAAAAAAGCATAAAGACAAAAAAATCATGCTCATCGGATGTGGTGACAGTTATGTGGCACTGATCAGTAAGCACAAGGCAGAACTTGAGAAAAATATTATTGCACCATATATCGATTTCGATCTGATGAACAGTCTGCAGCAGAAAGAGACCTTCTACAAGCTATGCGAAAAGCATGGGGTAGATTATCCGGGAACGATTATTTACGATCAGTCCATGGGACTGGACTTTGAGATGAATTTCCCGTATCCGGTAATTTTAAAGCCGTCTGACAGTATTTCCTACTGGGAGCATCCGTTTGCAACCCAGAATAAGATCTACACGATCAATGACAGAAAAGAACTGGAAAAAGTAATTCAGGATATTTATGGAGCAGGTTATACAGATAAACTGATCATCCAGGATATGATTCCGGGAAATGATGAATATATGCGTGTTCTGACTTCTTATTCTGACCGGAATGGAAAAGTTAAAATGATGTGTCTGGGACATGTACTCCTGGAAGAACATACACCACACGGACTTGGAAATCATGCAGTTATCATCACAGAGCCAAACGAAGAGCTGATGATGAAGGTGAAGAACCTGCTGGAAGATTTGCACTATGTAGGATTCTCCAACTTTGATATCAAGTATGACAAGCGTGATGGTAAATACCGTTTCTTCGAGATCAACACCCGCCAGGGACGAAGTAATTATTATGTGACAGGATCTGGATTCAATGTTGCAAAATATGTAGTAGAAGAATACGTTTACGGAAAAGAACTGCCGCTTGAATTTGCAAAAGAAGAACATCTCTGGATGACAGTGCCGAAAGCAGTTGCTTTCAAATACATCAAGGAAGAAGCAAACCGCGAGAAGATGAGACGTCTTCTTAAGGAGAAAAAGATGGTCAATCCGGTATTCAAACGGGGCGACTTTAAGCCGAGACGTTATCTTGCAATGGTGAAGAACCACCTGAGACAGTTTGGTAACTTTAAGAAATATTACAGCTAAAAGCTGGAACGGGGAGAAGGATATGCTGAAAAAATTAGGTGTTATCGGTGGAATGGGACCGGAGGCAACAAGCTTTTATTATGCAAGAGTGATCGCAAGAACAAAGGCAGAAAGCGATCAGGAGCATATCAATATGATCATATTAAGTCATGCAACAATGCCAGACAGAACGCAGGCAATCCTGACAGGGAACAAACTGCCATTTCTGAAGGCAATCACGCAGGATGCGAGAGATCTGGAGATGCTGGGAGTGGAAAATATTGCGATTCCGTGCAACACCTCGCACTATTTCCTGAAAGAGATCCAGAAATCCACAAGTGTTCCGATCATCAACATGGTGGAGGAAAGTGTCCGGTATGTAGTCGAGGCACGTCCAAAAGTGAAGAAGATTGGAATCATGGGAACAGATGGCACATTGCAGGCAGGAACTTATCACCGTGCATGCCAGGAGTTTGGAGTGACACCGGTAGTTCCTGGTGAGGAGTGCCAGAAAGATGTGATGTCACTGATCTATGACGATATCAAGAGCGGAAAGACCGGAGACAAGAGTAAATTTGACCGGGCATACAATGATCTGAAAGCAAAAGGATGCGATGCAGTCATTCTTGCATGTACCGAGATTTCGGTATTTAAAGAATATTATCAGGTTCCGGCAGACTGCCTGGATGCAATGGATGTTCTGGTAAGAGAATCGATTATCCGTTCGGGTGCAGAGTACCGGGAATAATACCGGAAAGAATATAAGGGAGATAAATACCAGATGGAAAAATACACATTACAGGAGTACGCAAATCTGTTACAGAACCTGCGTATGATGAAAGAATTTTATTCAAATGGGGAAGAAGAAAA
>CAKRFP010000074.1 GCA_934320645.1 uncultured Bariatricus sp. | reverse complement strand
GTGCGGATTTCTTCTGCCAGTCCTGTCAGTTCCCGTTCATTTAATTTTTTGATATCATTTGCTTCGTGAATCTGCTCCAGATACAATTCATCCACCCCGCTTATTTTTTCCTGTGTATCAGTTCCTGTATCAACTGTGTCAGATACAGATTTTCTCTGTCCAGTCCGGCAAGCAGATCCAACGCCTCCTGTGAAATAGCTTCCACTTCTGCTGTCGCTTTTTCCAGACCCTTTAATGTGACATAGGTTGTCTTTTCATTTTTTTCATCACTGTGGACCGGTTTGCCAAGCTCTTCTGTCGTACTTGTCACATCCAGGATATCGTCCTGGATCTGGAAGGCAATTCCTACATCCGATGCAATCTTCTGCACCTTCTCAAGCTCTGCCTCGTCTGCGCCTGCAAGAAGTGCCCCGATCATCATGGAGCTTTCGATCAGTGCTCCGGTTTTCAGTTCATAGATAAAGTTAAGCATGCCTTCATCAAGACCCACTCCGCAGGAAGCCACATCCACGACCTGGCCGCCTACCATACCGTAAATACCGGCTTTGTCTGCAAGGATTTTTAAAGCTTTTCCAATCAGAAGACTCTTTTCAGGTGCGATTTCAAATGCCTTTACCGCTGTCTCAAACGCATAGTTCAGAAGTGCGTCCCCGGCAAGAATCCCCATTGCTTCCCCGTATACGATATGCGTTGTCTTTCTTCCTCTACGGTACTCGTCATTGTCCATTGCCGGCAGATCATCGTGCACCAGGGAATAAGTGTGAATCATCTCAATTGCCGCCATAAACGGCTCGATTTCTTTTCCTTCTCCTCCGAAAAGGCGGTATGTCTCCTGCATCAGCATCGGACGGAGTCTTTTCCCTCCGGCCATCACGCTGTACTCCATCGCTTCCATGATCTGGCTCTGATAGCCTTCTGCTTTCGGCAGATATTTTACAAGAAGCTTTTCAATCGCTTCTGTTCTTTCTTTCATTTCTTCTTTAAAAGTCATGTATTTCTCCATTTTCTTCCAGCACCTGCACTTTTTTCTCTACTGTATCAATCTTCTCATTGCAAAGCTTCAACATTTCCATGCCCTTCTGATACAGTCCGAAGGACTCTTCCAGCGAAGTATCTCCTGATTCCAGCTCCTTTGCCACCTGATCCAGCTTTGCAAAAAGCTCTTCCAGAGATTCTTCCGGCATTTCATCTGCAAGCTCTTTTTTCTTATCTGCCATATTCTTACTCCTTCTTCGTCTCTTTCACCTGTGCCTCGATCTGTCCATCTGTCACATAAATCCGGATCCGGTCTCCCATTTCTACATCGGAAATCTTCTTTACCGTGCCTTTCTCTCCCTGTACATAGGAGAAGCCCTGATTCAGCTTGGCGAGTGGGGAAAGTCCCTTCATCCGTTCGATCCGGATCGCAAGCTGCTGACGGCTTTCCCGCAGATTCCGTTCCATCAGAAGTGGCAGCATCTCCTGCACTTTGCAGGTTCTCTCCCGTTCCTGTTCCAACCGCTGATGCATGGCTTTTGGGATCTGCTCTTCATAATCTGCAAGCTGCTGACGCATGGACTTAAGTTTCCCAGACGGACTTAAGTAACGGAATTTTTCTGCATACCGCGCTGTATGAAGCGATGCGACTTCCAGCTTTCTCATTATACTCCGGTGCATCCTTTCCCGTTCTGTCCGGATCGTTTCCAGAAGTTCCCGGTAATCACAGATTGCAAGCTCTGCCGCAGCAGAAGGCGTCGGTGCACGAAGATCCGCCACATAATCTATGATCGTCGTGTCTGTCTCATGTCCTACTGCCGAAATAACCGGTACACTACATTCAAAAACTGCGCGCGCTACATTTTCCTCGTTAAACGCCCACAGATCTTCAATAGAGCCTCCGCCTCTGCCAACGATCATCACATCGACCTTTGCTTCCTCCAGTGCACGGATCCCCCGCACCACACTTTCAGACGCGCCATCCCCCTGTACCAGTGCCGGATACAGAAGAATCTGCACATACGGATTTCTCCGCCTGGTAATGTTGATAATATCGCGCACTGCCGCTCCGGTTGGTGCCGTTACAACACCGACTGTCCGCACATATTTCGGAATCGGCTTTTTATATTCCGGCGCAAACATTCCCATTTCTTCCAGCTCTTTTTTGAGCTTTATAAATTTTTCATAGAGAAGTCCCGCACCATCCAATACGATCTCCTTGGCATAAACCTGGTATCTGCCATCTCTTTCATAGACGCTGACGCTTCCAAGCACGATCACCTGCTGTCCTTCCTGCATACGAAAAGAAAGCCCGCTGCGCTGCCCGGCAAACATAACACAGGCAATCGTTCCGGACTCATCTTTCAGTGAAAAGTACAGATGTCCTGAAGTATGGTACTTACAGTTTGACACTTCCCCTTTGATATAAATTCGATTCAACATAAAGTCTTGCGTAAACATATTCTTAATGTACGCATTGACCTGTTTTACAGTATATACATTTCGCATGATTTCTGATTCTTATGCAAGCTTTCCGAGTACACCGTTGATAAATGCCGGTCCCTCATCTCCTGAAAAGTTCTTTGCCAGTTCAACCGCTTCATTGATCGCTACCTTAACCGGCACTTCATCATCCCACTTCATCTCGTATACAGCAAGACGAAGGATGGAAAGGTCAACTTTGTTCATACGTCCGGTCTTCCATCCGGTTGTATGCTCATTGATCATCGTATCGATCTCTTCTTCGTGTTCTGCGATCGCTTTGACCTTTTTGCGCATGTATTCGCACTCTTCCTCACTTGCTTCTTCTACCTGCTCCAGATACAGTTCGATCTGTTCGTCTGCATCAGCCGCATCAAATCCGATGCTGAAGAGCATCTTAAATATATGTTCTCTGACTTTACTTCTTCGCATGTTCCCTCTCCAATTATTCTTCTTCCGGCATGTCCACACCTGCAACACGGATGTTTACGTCTGCAACGGTAAGACCTGTCATATTCTCGATTGCTGCCTTTACTTTTTCCTGTACCTTTAAAGTAGTATCTTTGATACTGCTGCCATATTTGAGGTTCAGGGCGAGGGATACGGTAACGATACCTTCCAGCACGTCTACCTTTACTCCTTTGGAAAGGCTCTTCATTCCAAGCTTTGCGATCAGTTCTCTGGTTGCATTTCCTGCCATGGAAGATACCCCTTCTACCTCCATTGCTGCAAGTCCTGCAATAATTGCAACTACTTCATCAGCAATCTGTACTTCTCCGAGGTTCTCATCTGATTCTATCTTATAGGTATTTCTCTCTTCTTTACTCATTATAAGTCCTCCTGTCTGCGGTTCTTCCGCTCCTCGCGCTCATCTCGGAACCTCCGGTCCCTCGATGTTCGTTGCACTCACATAGTCCTGGCTTGAAAATGATTCGTCTGCAAGCAGCCGATCATTTTCCATCCAGTCCTGCGCTCGTCGCTATGCGTTCATTGTAACATAAAAGATCTCTATTGGAAAGTTTTTTAGGAACGTCCGAATTCGGAAAGTTTCAGTCCTTCGTTTCGTTCCAGCACCATACGGATGCTCCAGCTGTTGACGAACAGAAGCAGTGGTCTGTCTTTCAGGTCCTTGATCTTCTTCATATCGGATGTGCCGACCAGCTTGTCCATATTGATCTCTTCATTCTCGATCCAGCGGATATGTTCGTATGGAAGTGGTTCCAGACGGATTTCCACGTTATATTCATTTTCCAGACGGTATTTTAATACGTCAAACTGCAGGACACCGACTACACCGACGATGATTTCTTCCATACCGGTGTTGAATTCCTGGAAGATCTGGATCGCGCCTTCCTGCGCGATCTCGTTGATTCCCTTGATGAACTGCTTTCTCTTCATCGTATCCACCTGGCGTACTCTGGCAAAATGTTCCGGTGCGAAAGTCGGAATTCCTTCGTATGCAAACTTTTCCGGTGAATTGGTCAGTGTATCTCCAATGGAGAAGATACCCGGATCGAATACACCGATAATATCCCCGCCATATGCGGT
>CAKRFP010000073.1 GCA_934320645.1 uncultured Bariatricus sp. | reverse complement strand
TAAAAAAGACTTTCACCCGTAAAAGGACGAAAGTCTGTACATCGTTAACCACCTGTTACTGCATACCAGCATATGAGTTTCCTGTAACGGAGGAAATAACCGTCAGAACTTACTCGCCAGACTGCTTTCAGTTGCTGCAACTCGGAAGTGATGTTCAGATCTACCCTACTTGCACCGGTCTTCCACCATCCCCGGCTCGCTTTACCTTTCAAATAAACCTTACTGTCTTCGTCAATGTCTTTTGATCTTTTTTCACTATTTCTAGGTTATTATAATAAAGAACCCCTTGCTTCGTCAAGGGGTTCTGCGGTATTTCGTGATTCTTTCCTTATATTTAGCTGACCAGACGTTAATCTTTGTCAACTTCTCTTCTGCGCTTTCTGTTTGTTTCCACTTTCTTCTTTCTCAAGTGTTTCAGAACAGCTCTCCATACAATAATCAGTATAAGCACTGCTGCAATCGCACAGATTACAAGAATTACCTCTCGTGGTATTGTACTCTGAGCCTGCTTCTGTGTTTCACTGCCTGACTTATCGCCAGGCACCTGTGCTTCATTTTCTGTGTTATCCTTCTGCAGATATTCGTCACTCAACGTCACAGCTGCTTTTCCGACCGGGTTGCCCTGATAAGTATAAGTTACTGTTCCGGTGCTGCTGTTCGTGTCATCCTGCGTAATTTCATAATCCAGGCTTTGGAAATTCACATTTTCCGGGAGTACAACATATGCATCCGGATCGATCTCTTTAAAATCACCAGAATCCTCATAATCAGCGATCGTATATTTTGTAAAATTATTAAATCCATAATCGAGCAGATTGATGGAATCCGGATATACATTCTTGCCATGGGTTTTAAGTACAACACTGATCAGCTCCAGATTGTCATCTGTCGCACAGGATACCAGTGTATTCAGCGCCTCATCTGTATACCCGGTCTTTCCGGCGATCGTCTTCGGATAATAATAATCACTCCAGTCGTAGAACATCAGATCTCCCTGCTGGAATGTTCTCGCCTGATCCACCAGATTTGTTGCGCCGATCGTATACTGCTGTGTCTGTGCAATGGTCTTAAATTCTTCGTGATTTTCAAGCAGTTCCTGCGTGATCAACGCCATATCCCGTGCAGTTGTATAATGGTTCTGCGCATTCAGTCCATTCGGATTTTCAAAATCAGAATTTACCGCGCCAAGTTCTTTTGCACGTTCATTCATCTTCGCGATAAATCCGTCATATCCAAGTCCTCCGACATTTTCAGCGATCGCATAGGCAACTTCATTTGCCGATGCCATCAGAAGTGCATGGAGCGCATCATTTAAAGAAATTTCCTCCCCTGCGATCATTCCGATATAAGCATCGCCTTCCGTCACACAGTCTACACTGTTCTGTGTGATGGTGATCTTGTCATCCAGATTTCCATTTTCCAGAGCAATCAGTGCCGTCAGAATTTTCGTGATACTTGCCGGATAAGCTTTCCCATCAATATTTTTGGCATAAAGGATCGCGCCGCTTTTTGCTTCCATAACAATTGCAGCTTCTCCGTACGTTGCCGGTCCTTCCGGCCAGTTCTCCAGTTCATTGCTTGCAATCTTCATATCATGCGCCTGCTGTGTCACTTCCTCAATTTTCTGCTTCTGCAGGGCTTCAATTTCTTCTTCCTTTTTACCGGAAGTCTCTTCCTCTGTCAGATTATAGTTGCTGACCGTTGTATCGATCGGCTCATTTGCCGACGTATCTTCTGCAAATGCATTCATTCCAAGGCTTCCAACCATCATTGCCACCAATGATGCACTTAAAACTTTCTTCCATCTCCTCACGGATCTTCTCCTCCAAATTCTTTCCTCTTATCCAATAAATCCCCGATATCTGTTCAGACACGCGTATATATCCTGCTTCCGGATCTGTGCCATCGATACAGAAAGATAGCTTCCCCCACAAAGGGATGCCAGTCCCTGTTTCTGAATCTGATCCCAGAGTTTTTCTACACAGATATCCACATCCTGCTCTTTCCGTTCCATTTCTTCCAACAGATTCTTCAGACAGTATGCTAGTGCGGTTGTCTGCTCTGAATCCAGTATCTGTTCCACATATTTCAGATCCACATTTTCTCTTCCTATAGAAAAGGAATCTTTTCCAAACTGTTTTATTTTAACCTGGTCTCTTTTCTTTTCCATTTTTCCGGCTCTTAAATTTCTGTGCTTATTCTTATCAAATAACACTGCCACATCAACCGGAACCTTCTTTTCACCAGTCTCACATTTACCGCCAATCACTTTTTTTACTTTATCTGTGATATCATATGTCCGGTAATTATCCATCTGCAGCACATGATCGGCAATATAAAAATAAGATCCTGAGCTTCCGGCTACCAGAATAATGGAAATTCCCTGCTTCTCATATAAATTTCCCGCCTGAAGCGTGAATGGAGTAATCGGCTCCTGTTCACCGGATACCACTGCCTGCATCAGTTCATCGCGGACCATAAAGTTCGTCGCACAGGTGTCTTCATCGATCAAAAGACATTTTGCACCTGACTGTACCGCTTCAACTACATTCGCAGCCTGTGAAGTCGAGCCGCTGGCATCCTCTGTAGAAAAGTTCACCGTATCCTTCTTATTCGGCAGATCATTAATAAATGGTGAAATATTGATATGGGACACACTTCTTCCATCTTCAGCACGGATCTTCATTGCGGTATCAGAAGTAATCGCATATTCTCTTCCATCACCGGCAATATGATTGTAAATGCCTTGTTCCAATGCCTTCAGAAGCGTGGATTTTCCATGATATCCACCGCCTACGATCAGAGTAATTCCCTCCGGGATTCCCATTCCTTTTAATTTTCCCCTGTACGGAAGATCCAGTTCTATCTCCATGCTCTTCGGTGCTTCAAAAGCGATCGCGCCCTTCATGGGCTTCTGTGATACCCCGCTCTCTCTTGGTAATACCGAACCATTTGCCACGAATGCGATTAATCCCCGTTTTGTCAGTTCTCTTCTAATATAATACTGATCTTCCGCCAATTCTATACACTTTTTCACGTCCTGCTTGTTCAGGTTCTTATAATATAAGGATCTGTCCACAGCTTCCGGAAGATATTCAAACAAAATCTTCTTCAGTTCAAATGCATTGATCGTCCGTCCATTTGCCGGAAATCCCACTTCAAAACGTACCAGAAGGTCTCCATTCTGAATCTCAAATGCAGTTCTCTCCAGAACTTCCTGTCCGCAGCGGCTGATTCCGATCAGTCCACTTTTTCCCGAACCTTTTGCCTGAAACATAAATTTGGAAACAGCTTTTCCAAACTGTCTGGTAAGATAGTCCTGAAGTGCAATTCTTCTATGATCACTGGTATAATACTCTTCAGGAAATCCAGCCTGTGCTTTCTTCACCTGGATACTCAGCTTTGACGGAGAAGCAAACGGATCTCCCTGAACATGATCGATATTAAGCTGATATCCCTGGAATTGATAGCTCCCTCTCAAATCTTTGTAAGCCGGATAACTTCTTCGGTTGATACTCATCAAATTCTTTTCTAATTCTGCTGCTGATTTCATATCCCGCTCCCCTTTTTTATTAAATTTTATAAGTCTTTTCGTTTCACGGGAAGCACTTTCAATATTTCCTACGAAACGAAAAAAGATGTAAACCCGGTTTTATACAGGATTTACATCTTCTAAGTCATGAAGCATCGGGGATTCGAACCCCGGACAACTTGATTAAAAGTCAAGTGCTCTACCACCTGAGCTAATGCTCCATCTGTTATACAGCTTGTCTTCTCTCGAAGACAGTGCCCAGAACCGGAATCGAACCAGTGACACGAGGATTTTCAGTCCTCTGCTCTACCGACTGAGCTATCTGGGCATACACACTAATGTGTGAGTTGCGGGAGCAGGATTTGAACCTACGACCTTCGGGTTATGAGCCCGACGAGCTACCAGACTGCTCCATCCCGCGATGATATCTCATTATAGCACATCTTTTTTAAATATGCAATGGGCGGAGGTGGATTCGAACCACCGAAGCAAATTGCAGCAGATTTACAGTCTGTCCCCTTTGGCCACTCGGGAATCCACCCATATGAAGTTTTACTGTCTCCCAACAGACATCATTCAGATTAACTGTCTGATGCAAGCCGATGATCGGACTCGAACCGATAACCTGCTGATTACAAATCAGCTGCTCTGCCAATTGAGCCACATCGGCATATCAATGGGACCAATAGGGCTCGAACCTATGACCCTCTGCTTGTAAGGCAGATGCTCTCCCAGCTGAGCTATGATCCCAT
>CAKRFP010000072.1 GCA_934320645.1 uncultured Bariatricus sp. | reverse complement strand
ATACCTTTTACAGCCGGATCATTCTCCACATACTGCTCTACCAGATCCATATCCGGTCCATCCGATGTCATCGGAATGTTGATCATCTCAATTCCAAAATGTTCGGTGATTGCAAAATGTCTGTCATATCCAGGTACCGGGCAGAGGAATTTTACCTTGTCAAGCTTTGCCCAAGGGGTGCTTCCCATGATACCATGTGTCATTGCTCTTGCAACAGTATCATACATTACGTTCAGGCTGGAGTTACCAAAAATGATAATATTGTCCTTCGGTACTTCCATCATATCAGAAAGAAGCTGTTTTGCTTCTTTGATTCCGTCGATCACTCCATAGTTACGGCAATCTACTCCTTCTTCGCAGACAAGATCTGATGTGCTCTTAAGTACATCCATCATCCCCATAGAAAGATCAAGCTGTGCTTTGGACGGTTTACCTCTGGACATATCCAGTTTCAGACCTTTTCCTTTAACATCTTCAAATTCTTTTTCCAGTCTGCTCTTTAATTCAAGCAGTTCTTCTCTACTCATATCTTTATATGCAGTCATCTTGAAAACCTCCCATAATCATCACTAACCATTGTGTGTTTCCTGCCGTACTTTATACTTCCGAAATCTGCTATCTACAGTTTTTTTTCAGCTGTTTTTACAACATCAAAACTCACTACAAATAGTAAGTATATAGGAAAAATGATTTTTCGTCAACCAATTCTTGCATATAAATATGACATATCGTGATTTTTGTTGATTTAAATGTGAATTTTTGAATTTTTGCTTTTCGTTTCATGCATTTTTCCATTTGAATGCTTTCAAAAAGATTGGCACAGATTTATATGCAGCATATTTTTCTTTCTCCTGCAGTATGTTTTGCTCTTCTGACAACAAAACACCCGGAACCATTTCCATGATTCCGGGCAAACATATTTACTATTTTACTAATAATGATTTTCCAGTCATATCTGCCGGCTGCTGCATTCCCATCAGTTCGATCAGTGTCGGAGCGATATCTGCAAGGCATCCGCCTTCGCGAAGCTTGTACGCCGGATCCGCATTTACAAGGATGAACGGAACAGGATTGGTTGTATGAGCGGTAAATGGTTCTCCTGTCTCTTCATCGATCAGCTGTTCTGCATTTCCATGGTCAGCACAGATAAACATCTGTCCGCCTACTTCCTTCACTGCATCAACTGCTTTTCCTACGCATTCGTCAACTGCTTCGATCGCTTTGATGACTGCTGCTTCTACACCGGTATGTCCAACCATATCCGGGTTTGCAAAGTTGATTACGATCACATCGTATTTGTCCGCTTTGATCGCGTCTACAAGCTTGTCGCATACTTCGTATGCACTCATCTCCGGCTTCAGGTCATAAGTTGCAACTTTCGGTGATTTGACAAGGATTCTGTCCTCTCCTTTGTTCGGTTCTTCCACACCACCGTTGAAGAAGAAAGTAACATGTGCATATTTCTCTGTCTCAGCGATTCTTGCCTGTGTCATGTTGTTTGCTGCAAGGAATTCGCCAAATGTATTGGTGATGCCTTCTTTTACGAATGCAACGGTCTTGTTCGGGATTGTCTCATCATACTCTGTAAAGCATACATAAGTGGTCTTGATGCGTTCTCCTCTGTCAAATCCGTCAAATTCATCCGCACAGAAGGTTCTGGTAATCTCTCTTGCACGGTCCGGACGGAAATTAAAGAAGATTACGGAATCTCCGTCTTTTACCGTTGCAACCGGTGCACCGTCTTTTGTTACTACAAACGGTACTACGAATTCGTCAGTTACTTCTTTATCGTAAGAAGCCTGGATTCCTTCTGTTGCTGATGCTGCTGTGTCACCTTCGCCGCGTGTAAGTGCTGCGTATGCCTTTTCTACACGGTCCCAGCGGTTGTCTCGGTCCATTGCATAGTAACGTCCGGAAACACTTGCAACTTCACCTACACCGATTTCTTTCATCTTTGCTTCTAACTGTTCAACATATTCTTTTCCAGATGCCGGAGGTGTATCACGTCCGTCAAGGAAGCAATGAACATATACTTTGTCCAGCCCCTGTCTCTTTGCAAGCTCCAAAATTCCATAAATATGTGTAATGTGGCTGTGTACACCACCATCAGATACCAGTCCCATCAGATGAAGAGCTGTACCGTTCTTCTTCGCATTTTCACAGGCAGCAAGAAGTGCCTTATTTTCAAAGAAATCACCATCATCGATTGCTTTTGTGATCTTGGTGAGTTCCTGGTAAATGATACGTCCTGCGCCCATATTCATATGACCTACTTCTGAGTTACCCATCTGTCCATCCGGAAGCCCTACAGCAAGTCCGCTGGCATTTCCTTTTACAAATGGATACTCAGCCATCAATTTATCCATAACCGGTGTGTTTGCCTGTGCAATACCGTTGCCTTTCTTTTCATCTCTCAGACCGTAACCGTCTAAGATCATCAAAACTGTTGGTTTTTTACTCATCGTCTTACACTCCTTCATTTTGTCTTAAAGCGTTTGATTTCTCTTTCAGTTAAATATTGTACATGATTTTATGTATGCTTGCAAGCACTTGTTAAAACTTTGACAGTTGAAAAACGCAGGCATTTCTGCCTGCGCCTTGGTATAATTGACTATTTCCAGTTTACGATCTTGCCAAAATCTGGTTTTAAAGAAGCACCACCTACAAGTCCGCCATCAATATCCGGCTGTGCGAATAATTCCGGTGCTGTAGCTGCATTTACAGATCCACCGTACTGAATACGGATTGCTTCTGCTGTAGCTTCATCATAAACTTCAGCGATGCATTCACGGATTGCTTTACAAACTTCCTGTGCCTGCTCTGTTGTAGCTGTCTTTCCAGTTCCGATTGCCCAGATTGGCTCATAAGCGATGACTGCTGTCTTAGCCTGATCTGCTGTTACGTTCTGGAATCCAACTTTAACCTGCTGACGGATGAAGTCCATTGTCACACCCTGTTCACGCTGTTCAAGAGTTTCTCCACAGCACATGATCGGTGTAAGTCCGTGTTCAAATGCTTTCAGCATTTTTTTATTCACTGTCTCATTTGTCTCTGCGAAGTACTCTCTTCTTTCAGAGTGTCCGAGAACAACATATTTAACACCGGCATCGGTAAGCATGTTCGGAGAGATTTCTCCTGTGTATGCACCTTTTTCTTCAAAGTACATATTTTCTGCTCCAACCTGGATGTTGCTTCCTTTTGCAGCTTCTACAACCGGAATGATATCGATTGCCGGTACGCAGAATACCACGTCAGCATCTTCTGTCACAACCAGCGGTTTGAGTGTATTCACAAGCTCTACAGCCTCTGAAGGTGTCATATTCATTTTCCAGTTACCTGCAATAATTTTCTTTCTTGCCATAGCAATAATCTCCCTTATCTTGATAATGAATGTTCACCTTACTAGGCTCGAAAACACCTCGCCAAGTGCGGTGAACTAAGTAAACGCTAAGCTCAAGTCGCGCTTGCGCTTACTTTCACTAAGCTTTTTACTTATCGTTAGCAGCTGCTACACCTGGCAGTTCCTTACCTTCAAGGAATTCAAGGGAAGCTCCGCCACCTGTAGAGATATGAGTCATCTTGTCGCCGTATCCGAGCTGGTTAACTGCTGCTGCCGAATCACCACCACCGATGATTGTTACTGCATCTGTCTCAGCAAGTGCTTTTGCGACTTCTTCCGTTCCTTTTGCAAAGTTCGGCATCTCGAATGCACCCATAGGTCCGTTCCATACAACTGTCTTTGCATCTTTTACAGCGTCAGTATAGATCTTGATTGTCTCTGGTCCGATGTCAAGTCCTTCCCAGCCTTCCGGAATTTCACCAGTTTTAACAACTTTGATATTTGCATCATTTGAGAAATCATCTGCAATTACGTTGTCTACCGGAAGAAGGAGTTTTACGCCTTTGTCTTTAGCTTTCTGAATCATGTTCAGTGCATATTCACAGTAATCTTCTTCAAGAAGAGATTTTCCAACGCTTCCGCCCTGCGCTTTGCTGAATGTATAAGACATACCTCCACCAATGATCAGAGTGTCTACTTTATCGATCAGGTTTTCGATTACAGAAATCTTGCTTGAAACTTTAGCCCCACCAAGGATTGCAACGAACGGTCTTTTCGGATTGTTTACTGCATTTCCAAGGAAGTCGATTTCTTTCTGCATAAGATATCCTACAACTGCTGTGTCAACATATTTGGTAACACCAACGTTAGAGCAGTGTGCACGATGAGCTGTTCCGAATGCATCGTTTACGAATACATCGCAAAGAGAAGCAAGTTCTTTAGAGAATTCATCTCCGTTCTTTGTTTCTTCTGCTCTGTAACGTGTATTTTCAAGAAGGATTACCTCTCCGTCTTTCATAGCTTCAACTGCAGCTTTTGCATTTGGTCCTACTACTTCAGGATCCGCTGCGAATTTTACTTCCTGTCCGAGAAGTTCTGAAAGTCTTACTGCGACCGGTGCAAGAGAAAGCTCCGGTTTCGGTTCTCCCTTCGGTTTACCAAGATGTGAGCAGAGGATTACTTTTCCTCCGTCAGCGATCAG
>CAKRFP010000071.1 GCA_934320645.1 uncultured Bariatricus sp. | reverse complement strand
CCTTTGTGGTAAAGCTGGCATCTGGCGTGGCTGCACTTGCGGCTTCGATCGTTATTCAGATCTTCCAGATCAAGAAGAATGAAACGGCAGAAGTACTGACAGCAATCGCACCGGCTTCCAGGCTGGGACTTCGGATGTGTATGACGATCATTCCGATTCTTGTATTGCTGATCGGATTAGTTGTGTTCCGAAAACATTACATATTAACAGATGAAAAGACAGAAGAAATATCCAGAACACTGGAAGAACGGAAGAGAGCATAATATTTATACCTATAATTTTATAACGAAATTTTAGTGGGACAGTTTGCGGACTGTCTCATTTTTTTACATTTGTATATAATAATATACGTCCATTTAACATTTCTTTAGCAGAAATATGATAGCACTTTCAGAAGCAGAAATGTTACGATATTTCACGGACATAAGAGCAAGAACGAAGCCACATTCGTGGCTATGAAGGAGGAAAAAGATGGCAGAAATTGCGTTAAGAAATGTCTGCAAGCAATTTGATTCCACACATTATGGTGTAAAAGATTTTACCTTAGACATTCATGATAAAGAATTTGTGATTTTCGTAGGACCTTCCGGCTGTGGAAAATCTACAACACTTAGATTGATTGCAGGATTGGAAGACATTACGGATGGAGAACTCTGGATTGATGGAGAACTCTGCAATTACCTGGAGTCAAAGGAAAGAGATATGTCGATGGTTTTTCAGAACTATGCATTATATCCAAACATGACCGTTTATGGAAATATTGCATACTCGCTGAAAATCCGTAAGGTTCCCAAAAAAACAATTGATCAAAAAGTCAGAGAAGTAGCAAGAATCCTTGAGATTGAATCTCTGCTTGACAGAAAACCGGCGGCATTATCCGGCGGGCAAAAGCAGCGTGTTGCGATTGGCGCGGCAATCATAAGACAGCCAAAAGCATTTCTTATGGATGAACCACTTTCCAATCTTGATGCAAAGCTTCGGGCGCAGATGCGTGTTGAATTGCAAAAGTTACATAAACAGTTAGATACCACCATCATTTATGTTACACACGATCAGACAGAAGCAATGACGCTTGGGACAAAAATCGTTGTCATGAAAGACGGTCTGATCCAGCAGGTAGATACCCCGCAGAACATTTACGATCATCCGGTAAATAAATTTGTCGCAGGATTTGTAGGTGCACCGACCATGAATTTTATCGAATGCGAAGTGGAAAAAGAATTTGATAAGACAGTCCTGTTATTTGCAACAACAGGACCAGTAAAAAAAGTATATCCAACTGGGCGTAATGAAGAAATTCTCCGGAAAGAATACCTGGGAAAACGTGTGACCCTGGGAATCAGACCGGAAGATATCTATGAATACGAAGAAGCAAAAACCAGCGGATTTACAAAAAACAGTGCCGGAATACGGGAAACCGTCGTTACCAGAGAAATGCTTGGAGCAGAAGTATTCCTGTATTTTGATGAACAGCACAGAACGCATGCTGTAAGGCTGGAGCCATCCAACCAGACAAAAGTAGGTGAAACGGTAGATCTGTATTTTGATCCAAATCGGATTCACATATTTGATATAGAGACAGAGGAAAATATTATTCATTTGTATGGGAAAGGATATTAAACATGAAAAAAGAAATAAAAATTACACCGTACCTTTATCTGGTGCCAAGCCTTCTGATCTTTGCGATATTTTTGTTCTATCCATTTGTAAAGACAGTTTACTTAAGCCTTTTTATGACAAACAAAATGGGACAGGCAAAAATCTTTGTAGGTCTTCAGAATTATATAGATTTGCTTAGTTCAGAATCCTTTAGAAACAGTTTAAAAGTTACATTGGTCTTTGTTGTCATCGTTGTACTCGGCGGAATGCTCCTGGGATTGATTGCTGCAGTTCTTTGTAACAAAGCTTTTCCGGGGATCCGCGTATTCAGTACCGCTTACGCGCTTCCGATGGCGATCGCATCAAGCTCGGCAGCCATGATTTTCCAGATCATGCTCCATCCGGCAGTCGGAATTGTAAATAAGCTTCTCGGACTTGATATCAACTGGCTGAACGATCCAAACACCGCACTTTACTGTGTCGCGATCCTTACCGCCTGGTTAAATAGCGGAATCAATTTTCTGTATTTTTCGGCAGGACTCGGAAATATTGACGAAACCATTTATGAAAGAGCGTCGGTCGACGGTGCAAGCGGGGTTCAGCAATTTTTCAGCCTGACACTTCCAGGACTGTCACCGATCATGTTTTACACCGTTGTTGTCAACATCATTCAGGCATTCCAGTCCTTTGGACAGATCAAGATCCTGACAGAAGGTGGACCGAATGAATCCACAAACGTAATCGTGTATTCGATTTACAGAGATGCATTCTTCAATTATCGTTTCGGAAGCGCATCTGCACAGTCTGTGATCCTGTTTATTATTATCATGCTTGTAACATTGGTGATGTTCCGCATTGAGAAGAAGGGAGTTAATTACTAATGAGTCAGTTAAACAGTATGGCAATTCCAATGGAAGGAAAATATTCAAAAAGAGAACTTCTGGAATTGAAAAATAAAATGAATGCAAAAGCACTGGCAAAAAGAAGAAGTAAGACAGCACTGCGGCTTACGGCAAATATTGTGTTTGCCCTCATTGTACTTCTTCCGCTTTTGTACGCGATCAGCATTGCGCTGATGCCGTCAAATGAATTATTTACAACGGATCTGAACCTTTTTCCAAAGCATCCGACACTGCAGAATTTTAAAGATGCATTTACAACCGTTCCGCTGCTTCGTTTCATTTTGAATTCTTTCATTATGGCAGGCTGCATTACCATTGGACAGATCATTTCCTGTTCCCTTGCAGCATTTGCATTTTCATTCCTTGAATTTAAGGGAAAAGGAATCCTCTTTGCAGTTGTTATGGCAACTATGATGGTTCCGGGCGAAGCAACGATCATTTCCAACTATCTGACCGTCGGAAGCTGGGGAATCCTTGATACCTATGCGGTACTGATCATTCCGTATCTGACATCAGCGATGGGAATCTTTTTATTCCGCCAGTTCTATATGACATTCCCAATGTCACTGTATGAATCGGCAAAGCTGGACGGATGCAGTAATTTGAAATTTATTGTTAAAATTCTGATCCCGCTGACCAAATCAGCAATCGGAGCTATGGCAGTTTATACCTTTATCAATGCATGGAATATGTATATGTGGCCGCTTCTTGTAACCGGCTCCAACAATATGAGAACCGTACAGATTGGTATCAGTATGCTTGACAGCGTGGATTCACAGTCCATTACCTTAATGATCGCAGGGGTAGTTATGATCATCATCCCATCCATCTCGATTTTCATTATCGGACAGAAACAGCTGATCAGAGGAATGTTCTCAGGTGCTGTAAAAGGTTAATTATTATGCTGGAAACGGGAAAATATCCATTCCCGATCCTATATATGTGTAAATATTACACACAATTTCATCCAATTAGAAGAGATAACATCAGGAGGAAAATTATGAAGAAGAAAACAGTTTCATTATTACTTGTGGCAGCAATGGCTGTCGGAATGCTTGCAGGATGCGGAGGCGGAAAATCTTCCATCAGCCAGGACGGTTCATCCGATGCAGCAGACGGCAGTGAAAAAGTAGAAATGGCAGATGCAAAAGATGTAGACGGAACTACAATTACATTCTGGCATTCTATGGGTGGTGTAAATGGTCAGGCGATCGACACACTTGTCAAAAAATTCAATGATGAAAATGAATATGGAATTACGGTAGAAGCACAGTATCAGGGAGAATATGATGATTCCCTGAACAAATTAAAGAGTGCACAGATTGGAAATATGGGCGCAGACCTGGTACAGGTCTATGAAATAGGTACCCGTTTTATGATCGAGTCCGGCTGGACTGTTCCGATGCAGGAAATGATCGATGCAGATAATTATGATGTATCTGAGATTGAACCGAACCTTGCTGCATATTATACTATTGATAATCAATTATATTCGATGCCTTTTAACTCATCTACACCAATTATGTATTATAATAAAGATATGTTCGACAAAGCCGGTATTACCGAAATTCCGGACAGCCTGGAAGCAATCGATGAGATTGGTGATCAGTTGATGACAAAAGGCGGCGCCGGTGAAGTGATGTCACTTGGTATCTACGGATGGTTCTTCGAGCAGCTTATCGGAAAACAGGGACTGGATTATGCCAATAATGGAAATGGCCGTGAAGAGGCTGCAACAGCAGTTGACTTTGATAAAAACGGTGCAGCAAAGAACATTCTGACTGCATGGCAGAAACTCAACAAAGACGGATATGCACCGATCGTTGGTAAAGGCGGTGATGCAGGACTGGCAGATTTCTCAGCTGGTAAATCTGCGATCACACTGGGATCTACTGCTTCCTTAAAACAGATCCTGCAGGATGTAAACGGAAAATTTGAAGTGGGAACTGCATATTTCCCGAAGGTATCTTCAAGTGATGAAGGCGGAGTATCCATCGGTGGAGCTTCTCTGTGGGCACTGAACAATAAAGCTCCAAAGAAACTCCGTGCCACATGGGAATTCGTAAAATTCCTGATCTCCCCGGAATCACAGGCATACTGGAATGCACAGACAGGATATTTCCCGGTTACCACAAAAGCACACGACGAACAGACATTCAAAGATAATATCGCGCAGTATCCTCAGTTCCAGACAGCAATCGATCAGCTTCATGATTCTTCACCGGAATATTGCGGTGCACTTTTAAGTGTATTCCCGGAAGCAAGAGCAACCGTTGAGTCTGAAATCGAAAGCATGCTGAATGGAAAAGAAGATGTCGACACAGCAGTACAGAAAATGTCAGATTCGAT
>CAKRFP010000070.1 GCA_934320645.1 uncultured Bariatricus sp. | reverse complement strand
GTACTTAAAAATGATGCAGGAGGGATCGGGCTTTTCCGAAGCGAGTTCCTGTATCTGGAAAGCGAAGATTTCCCGACGGAAGAACAGCAGTTCCAGGTATACAAACAGGTTGCAGAAAATATGGCAGGCAAAAAGGTCATCATCCGTACCCTGGATATCGGAGCAGACAAGCAGGTGGATTACTTTGGACTGGACAAAGAAGAGAACCCGGCACTGGGATACCGGGCAATCCGTATCTGTCTGACAAGACCGGAGATCTTCAAGACACAGCTTCGTGCCCTGTACCGGGCATCTGCTTACGGACAGATCGCCATCATGTTCCCGATGATCATTTCGGTAAAAGAAGTGAAGCAGATCAAGGCGATCATCGAAGAGGTCAAAGAAGAGCTTCGTGAGGCACAGATCCCGTTCCGTGAGGATGTGGAACTGGGAATCATGATCGAGACACCGGCTGCCGTTATGATGAGCCGTGAGCTTGCAAAAGAAGTGGATTTCTTCAGCGTAGGAACCAACGATCTGACCCAGTACACACTGGCGATCGACCGTCAGAACCAGAAGCTGGATGCATTCTACGATCCGCACCACCCGGCAGTCCTTGCAATGATCCGCATGGCAGCCGAAAATGCCCACGCAGAAGGAAAATGGATCGGAATCTGCGGCGAACTCGGAGCCGATCTCGAACTGACTGAAGAATTCCTTGCCATGGGACTGGACGAATTATCTGTCTCTCCTGCAATGGTACTTCCGCTCAGAAAGAAGATCAGAGAGAGCAAATAAAGACTGGATACAGCTACTGTGAACAAGAACAACAAACAAGAGTCTGTTCTTCACAGATTCTGTAAAAAAATAACATCCAACAAACTAACGGGGCTAAGCACGATTCATCGTGCAACAGCCCCGTTCTGCTTTTATCCATTTTTCCCGGAAGTCATTTCACACCCGTCAGAAGACAGCCAGCAAATCTGGCATTATCTATTGGCTCCATTCCAATTTTTGTGCAATGGAGATGAGACTCAGCAATCGTGGAAGCCTCTGCTGAACACGATTGCCGCCCTCAGAGGCTCATCGGAATGCCCTGCACAAAGGAATGGAGCCAATAGATAATGCCAGATTTGCGTCCCCTTTTCAACAACATTTTTTTGACTTTCCCTACATTCTCTGCTAGGATAAAACCAGAACCAAACCACGTTTTCGGGGGAATGATATATGTACAGAGTAAGCAAGATATTGAACAATAATGGTGTGATCGCAATCAATACAGAGGATAACCAGGAATACGTCCTTCTCGGTAAAGGAATTGGCTTTGGAAAGAAGGTCAGTCAGCGTTTTGAAGTGACAGAAGATACAGCAACTTACCGCCTGACCGAACAGACAGACAGAGGATCTGCCAAATCTCTGGTGCAGGAGATGGATCCGGAGTTTCTGGAGATTGCGGATGAGGTGATCCGGGAAGCAGAAAAAGTTTTCGGGAAAGTAGATCGTCGGATCATGATCCCGCTGGCAGATCATATTTCCTTTGCTGTTTCGCGAATCCGGAATCAGGAGCAGATCAGCAATCCACTGACAGATGATATCAGAGTACTTTTTCATAATGAATTTCAGGTGGCATCCGTACTCAGGGATATTTTGCAGAAGAGAATGCAGATAACGATCGATGAACATGAAATCGGATATGTGGCACTTCACATTCATTCGGCAATTGAGGATGAAAAAGTATCTGTGGCAATGCAGACGGCCCGTGCAGTGAGAGAATGTATTGAAATGATCGAAAAAGAAACAGGGGAGAAAATCGATGTGATTTCCCTTTCCTACAATCGTCTGATGAATCATATCAAATATATGGTAGCGCGTGCCCTGACAGGGGAAGATCTCCGTATCAATATGAATGATTATATAGAATCCAAATTTCCGGAAGCGTATATGACTGCGAAAAAAGTCTGTGATATGCTTGGGAAGAGTATTGGAAAAGAGCTTGATGAGATAGAAATCGGGTATCTGGCAATGCATATTGAGCGGATATACAGAGAAGAAATAAAGGCATAACAGAGGAACCGGCTTTTGTCAAAAGATTGACACTACAGGGAAACAAATGGTATAATCGGACCAGAGTTTGAACAATAGTCTAAGGAGAAAGGTTGGTGCAGTAATGGCTACAAAAGAACAGATGGAAAAGGTAAAGGATATTGTTGTGAAACTCCGTTATCTGGAATGTATGGATAATATCATTTACTATGACAGATGGAATAACTGCCCGAAGGACGGATTTGATTATGAAGGGAAAGTCGGAGCATATCTGACAGAGCTTTCTAATGAGAAACTGACGAGCAAAGAGACAAAAGAACTGGTAGAGTCACTGGAAGGAGAGACGGCTTTTGAGTCAGATACAGACAGAGGTATGGTACGTTATCTGATCGGAAAGTATAAAGAAGCAGTACAGATTCCGGCAAGCCTGCAGGGGGAACTGAATCAGGCAAATGCAGATGGACAGCTGGCATGGGGAAAATGCTATGAGGCAGATGATTTTGAAAGCTTTAAGCCGGTACTGAAAAAGCAGTTTGATTTACAGGAGAAGATAGCAACAGCGATCAATCCGGATGAAAAACCGTATCAGGTCCTGGTAAACCGGTTTGATAAGGATTATCGTCTGGAAGAGATTGATGCAATTCTGGCAAAAATCAAAGATGCTGTCTGCGAAATTTTAAATGCGGTAAGAGAAGAGCAGAGTAAGATTGATGATTCCATTCTGGAATGTGAAGCAGATCATGATACGGTACTTCGTGTTGTGAAGAAAGCGCAGGAGATCCTGGGACTTGATAAAGATAAGAGCACTTTATTTGAAATCCATCATCCGGTATGTGTCTGCACCGGACCGCGTGATTCCAGACCATCCACAAACTGTGATGAGCTGATCCATGCGATTCTGGCAGTGGTTCATGAGACCGGACACGGACTTTATAATTATAATGCGAACGATGAGGTCGCAGAAAGCGGACTCTGGGGCGGAATTGAAGGCGCAATGCATGAATCCCAGTCCAGATTCTACGAGAATCATGTGGGAAGAACCAGAGAATTCTGGGAGAACCTGTATCCATATCTGCAGCAGGAAGTGCCAAAATACAAAGAGATTTCTCTGGATACATTCCTTGCGGCACTCAATAAAGTAAAACCGGGACTGATCCGTCTGAAAGCGGATGAGCTTACCAATACTCTGCATATCATCATCCGCTACGAAATTGAAAAAGAATATTTCGAAGGAAAACTGACAGTGGATACAATTGAAGAAGCATGGAACAGAAAATATCAGGAATATCTGGGATTTACTCCAAAGAATCATCAGGAAGGAATCCTGCAGGATGTGCACTGGGCTTCCGGATGTGTAGGATATTTCCAGGGATATGCACTTGGAGATGCTTACGCAGCACAGTTTGCTCATAAGCTTCTTACTGATTGTCCGGATGCATTTGAAAAGCTGGAAAAAGGAGCCTCATCTGTAATCGGAAACTGGTTAAAAGAACATATTCACCAGTACGGACAGACCTATTCTGCGCGTGAGATGCTAGAAAAAGCAACAGGAGAAGAGTTGAATACCGATTATTATATTGAATATCTGAAAGAAAAATATTTACACTAAGCGCAGAGAGTAGGAGGATTGAAAAATGAATAAAGAATTTTACGCAGGAAATCGTAAGAGCCTGTATCAGAAAATTGAAGCGGGATCTTTGGTGGTTGTATTCAGCGGACATGCACCGATCAAGACCAATGATGAGAATTATCCGTTTTTTACAAATCGTAACTTCTTGTATCTGACAGGAATCGAGCAGGAAAATATTGTACTGATGGCTTATGTCGGAGAGGGAACAATTGAAGAAACTCTGTATCTTCTTCCTCCGGATGCATTTGCAGAACGCTGGACCGGAAGACGTATAAAAGAAGAGGAAGCAGAAGAACTTTCCGGAATCACGAATTACAAATATGTGGCAGCATTCCGGAATGATCTTTCCAGACAATTATTTTCTGGCAATGTAAAGAAAGTTTATCTTGATTTTGACAAGGTTTATGAAAATACGCCGGCAGTAGAAGCATACCGTCTTGGTAATTATCTGAAAGAACATGCTCCGTTTGTTGGACTTGGCAACCTTCATCCGATCATGAAGCAGCTTCGCCTGATCAAGAAACCATGCGAGATCGAGGCAATGAAGAAAGCGGAAACGATCACAAAGGCCGGAATCGAAGAAATGATGAAAGCATCTAAACCGGGAATGTACGAATACCAGTATAAAGCAGAATTTGATTATGCACTGGCTCAGAGGGGAGTGCTTTCACCAGGATTTCCGTCTATCATTTCCTCAGGAAAGAACAACTTTAAAATTCATTATTATGATTATCGCGGACAGGCACAGGATGGAGATATGATCCTGAATGACGTTGGTGCTGTATGGGATTATGAGATCAACGATGTATCCAGGGCGTTTCCGTGCAATGGAAGATTTAATGACCGCCAGAAACTGCTTTATGAGTGCATTTACAATACTTCAGAATATATGTTCAGTACACTGAAACCGGGTGTACCGCTTCTGGATGTGGATAAGATCATCCGTAAATATACATTTGAACAGTTAAAAGAAGCCGGAGTATGCAAAAATTTTGAAGATATTGGAACTTACATGTGGCACGGTGGAGCACATCATGTTGGATTTGATGTACATGACGTGGTGGAAGGAAGCGGACTTGCTGTACCGGGTGTTGTATTCTGTGTAGATATCGGTGTTTACCATGAAGAATGGGGCATTGGATTCCGTCTGGAAGATAACTGCCTGATCACAGAAGATGGATGCGAAAATCTGTCAAGAGCAATCCCGAGACAGATCGATGAGAT
>CAKRFP010000069.1 GCA_934320645.1 uncultured Bariatricus sp. | reverse complement strand
AACTGATGAAGGGACTTGGTATTCTTGAATCCACAGATAATCCGTTAAAACCATACAATATTATAAAATCAAAAGAAGAAATAGCACAGTTTACCAAAGACTATCTGCCGGATTTATCACCAGAAACCACTGCGAAACAACTATCGGATGATTATTTACATTGTAACAGTGCTGACAGGTGGCATGCCGGAAATGGTATTTGAATATATCTTAAAGAAAAATGGCATCGATCCGCAGAAAGATCTTTCCATTGACCAGAGTATTGATTTCGGTTCCACTGCTGCTGCATTTTCCGGCGGTCAGGGCGACTTTACTGTAGAATTTGAACCAAGCGCTACTGCCCTTGAAACAGAAAATACAGGCCATGTCGTTGCCTCTCTCGGCGTTGATTCCGGCTATGTTCCGTACACCGCATACAGTGCCAAAACAAGTTATCTGGATGCCAATCCGGACGTGATCCAGAAATTCACCAATACCCTGCAAAAAGGAATGGACTATGTCCAGTCCCATACCCCGGAAGAGATTGCAACGGTCATTGCACCGCAATTCAAGGAAACCGATCTTAACACGATCACAACCATCGTCAGCCGTTACTACAAACAGGATACCTGGAAATCAGATCTCATCTTTGAAAAAGAAAGCTTCGATCTGCTGCAGGATATTCTCGAAAGCTCCGGTGAACTGAAAGAACGTGTCCCATATGAAGAACTCGTTACAACTACCTATGCCAAAAAAGCTGCTCACCAATAATAAAAATAGCGCAGACACTGCATTTTCCACAGTGTCTGCGCTCTATTTTTATCCTTCAAATTTTTCTGCTCTTAAAACTCTTACCGGATATATCCCTGCTGATAAGCTTTCTGCTTATTAAAGGTATACATCTCCGCAAAGGTTGCCTGCACATACGGATTTACATAGAAGATTGCAAGAAGTCCGCAGGTAATCGCACTCAGCAGATACCATCCAAGAAATGACAGATCCATGATAAATGCTTCCATCTTCTCACCCTCCATCATCTCTTTACTGATCTGGAATGCTTCTTTGTAATCCATTGCTGGATTCTCTGCAATAATATAAGGTACCATCAGATATTCATAATGTTTGACAATTCCCGGTACTACCAGAATCAGGCTCCAGAGTGCTGTAAACAAATCTCTTAAAAACATCGTAAGAACAATATTTGCATAATGTCCGGAACGGAAGCCGTCAAGCAATGTTCCGATTCCCGGCTGCGCGGTCTGGTTCAGGACAAAGAAACGGTATCCACCCATTTTCAGGAGATTTCCGACAAATACTTTTGCCACAAGAATGATCAGTGTGACCACCGTTGCAATTCCGGCAAGCAATCCGGTAATCATTCCCCTATTCAGTATGCTTCCACCATATGCGTTTGAATTTTCACTCACCTGTCTTGCACTGGAGCTTCCGGAAGCGGTTCCTAAGATTCCCATCAAAAGTGCAACGACTACCGATGCCACATAATTCTTCTTAAATGCCATGCTGCCTCTCATCTTCAGTTCTGCTCTGTTCCACATCATATGCCTCTCCTCCTTTGAATACATTGATAGGATTCTTCCTAACTATACTTCATTTTCTATAAGTCTGTCAATCTGCTTTCCAGATTCCTGATCTGTTTCCTTTTACTGATTCTCAATCTGCTCTGCAAGATCATTCAAGTACACCCATCTGTCCATCTTCTCTTCCAGTGCTGTTTCCGCTTCTTCTTTCTCCTTCATCAGCTCAGACAGCTTCACGGAATTGGTCGCATTTTTCACCATTTCCTGATCCAGCTTCTCGATCTTCTCTTCCAGCTTTGCGATATCCTCGTCAATGGTCTCGTATTCCCGCTGCTCTTTGTAAGAAAATTTCAGTTTCTTTTCTCGCTGCTTCCAGGTCTTTTTACTGTCGGATTCCCCAGTCTGCCCGGAAACTGTGCCGGCTCCATTCCCGGCATCTGTCTGTCCATCATTCGGCTTTTCCAACTCTACCCGGATCAGGTAGTCTGAATATCCACCCTCTGACTGACGTAGCTTTCCGTCACCTTCAAATGCAAAAATCCGGTTCACGGTACGGTCAAGGAAATAACGGTCATGGGACACAATCAGAATGATTCCGTCAAAATGATCCAGATAATCCTCCAGGATCGTCAGTGTCTGGATATCCAGATCATTGGTCGGCTCATCCAGGATCAGCACATTCGGCGCTTCCATCAGAACCCGGAGAAGATACAGTCGTCTCTTCTCCCCACCGGATAATTTTTCAATCCGGGACCATTGCATTACCCCATCAAAGAGGAACCGTTCCAGCATCTGGGATGCGGTGATCTTTCCATCAGAAGTTGCAATATATTCTCCTGCCTCTTTGACATAATCAATGACGCGCAGCGATTCATCCATATATTCATTTTCCTGTGAAAAATATCCGATTTTGATGGTCTGTCCAATTTCGATAATTCCAGCATCCGGTTTCACAATTCCATTGATAATTTTAAGCAGGGTGGATTTCCCACAGCCATTGTGCCCGATGATTCCAATCCTGTCTTTTTTCAGGAAAATGTAAGAGAAATCCTCGATCAGCTTTTTCTCTCCATAGGATTTGCAGATCCCGGAAAGCTCGATCGTCTTATTCCCCATACGGGATGCCACGGAATCCAGCATAACCCGCTTCTCTTCCTGAATATCTTTCATCTCCTGCATCGCATGGATTCGGTCGATATGTGCTTTCTGCTTGGTGCTTCTCGCCCTTGCGCCGCGGTACAGCCATTCCAGCTCCGTGCGCAGAAGACTTTTCCTTTTGCGCTCTGTGGCAAGCTCCATGTTCTGGCGTTCGGCTTTCAGGCGGACAAATTCGGAATAATTGCCCGGATAGTTATATAATTTTCCATGATCCACCTCTACAATCCGGTTCACCACACGGTCCAGGAAGTAACGGTCATGCGTAACCATCAGGATCGCTCCCCGGAACTGGATCAGGTATTCCTCCAGCCACTCAGACATCTCATTGTCCAAATGGTTGGTTGGCTCGTCCAAAACCAGGATATCTGCCGGAGTTAAAAGTGCACGTACAAGTGCCACTCTCTTCTTCTGTCCACCGGACATATGCTCAACCTTCTCGTCATAATCGGTAAATCCAAGCTGGTTCAGCATGGACTTTGCCTCTGCTTCGATGGTCCAGCGGTTCAGTTCATCATAATTTCCTTCTGTCGCTGCCCTCAGGATCGTCGTTCCCTCTTCAAAGACCGGTGTCTGCGGAAGATAGCAGATCTTCACCTGATTCCCCATGCTGATCGTTCCGGCGTCACTTTCCTCGATTCCTGCCACGACTTTCAGCAGTGTAGATTTTCCCATACCGTTGATTCCGATCACACCGATCTTTTCATTTTCATTGATTCCAAATCCCACATCATCTAGAAGCACACGGTCGGTGTAGGCTTTGGATACGTGTTCCATTGTCAGTAAGTTCATATATATATTTCCTCTGTGATTCTCTAGTTTTGTCTTTTCCCATTATAGCAATTTGTACCACTTCCCGTCAATCGAAACTCCTGTCTCATTTCCATGGAAAGCTCCTGTCACTTGTAGTCCTCTTCATTTCACAAGATGTTCCATCCATATTTCCTGCCAACTAAAAAAACACAGAAGCCTGTCCATCATCAGAGACAAACTCCTGTGCTTTTACACATCATCTTATAAGAAAATATATTTCAGGATAAACAGTACCACCAGTACATACATCAGTACACTGATCTTCTTTTCTTTTGCTTTTCCTGTAAGCACGTTGATTACCACATAAGAAATCACTCCCATGGAAATACCTTCTGAAATACTATAACAGAATGGCATTGCTGCGATACAGATAAAGCACGGAATTCCTTCGCTGTAATCACTGAAGTTAATTCCTGCCACATTGCTCAGCATATAGAAACCGACGATGATCAGTGCCGGAGCTGTAGCAAAAGACGGAATTGCAAGAAAGATTGGTGATAAGAAAAGGGAAATTCCAAACAGGATCGCTGTCGTCAGGGAAGTTAAACCTGTACGTCCTCCTTCTGTTACACCGGAAGCACTCTCTACGAATGTGGTTGTTGTTGAAGTTCCAAGTACTGCACCAAGTGTCGTTGCAACTGCATCTGCCATCAACGCGCCCTTGATTCTCGGAAGCTTTCCATCTTTGTCAAGCATGCCTGCCTTGGTAGATACACCGATCAATGTTCCCAGTGTATCAAAAAGATCTACAAAAAGGAATGCAAATACAACCACAAAGAACTCCAGTGAGAATACATTACTAAAATCCAATTTGCCAAATACCGGTGCAAGGCTTGGAATTGCAAGTCCGGAACTGAAATCCGGAAGCAGACTATAGAATCCGATCTCCGGATTCGGTACATAAAGACCTGCTATCTGGCAGATGATTCCAAGTATCCATGTGATCAAGATACCCCAAAGGATATTTCCTTTGATGTTCTTAATCACCATAATTGCTGTGATCAACACACCTATGATTGCAAGAAGTACAGTAATTCCAACGTTATTGAAACTTGCTTCCACTCCATTTGCCTGATTATATGCATCTACGGAGAAGAGCTGTACCAGAGTAGATCCTCCGACAACGATATTGGCATTCTGAAGTCCAAGAAATGCAATAAATAATCCGATACCAACGCTGACTGCTGTCTTAAGACAGGTTGGGATCGCATTGAAGATCGCTTCTCTGACATTCGTCAGGGAAAGAATAATGAAAATAATACCCTCTGCAAATACTGCAGTCAGTGCAGTCTGCCATGAGTAGCCCATACCGATTACTACCGTATAAGCAAAGTAAGCATTCAGTCCCATACCAGGTGCAAGTGCAAATGGATAATTTGCGAATGCTGCCATACACAGCGTACCGATCAGTGATGCAAGTGCTGTTGCAGTAAAGACTGCCCCCTGATCCATACCCGCTGCGGAAAGAATGCTTGGATTTACTGCCAGGATATACGCCATCGTCATAAATGTCGTAATACCTGCAAGAATCTCAGTTTTGACGTCGGTGTGATTTTCTTTAAGCTTAAACACCTTTTCCAACATATTGTTTTCCTCCTACTGTCTGTCTCGGATATTCCCTCTCACTCCTTAAAATATCCTCGTACAATTTTCTTGTAGCAGAGAATATTTTAGCAAAAAAAAGAGAGAAAGTAAACACATTACTTTCTCTCTGATTTCTAACTCTTATTCGCTGTTA
>CAKRFP010000068.1 GCA_934320645.1 uncultured Bariatricus sp. | reverse complement strand
TGGAGACTCAACTTCGCAACTGCGTAATGCGCAATCCAAATGTTCATAAGATTGATGTTCTTCGAACTCGAATTTTCGGAAATAAAATCTATGTTGATGTTGAAATAGCTCTGGACGGATCCATCACGCTTCAGGATGCACATGATGTGGCTGAAAAAGTGCATAATGATATCGAAAAGACTTTTCCTAAAGTAAAGCATATCATGGTTCATGTAAATCCTGCAAAATTATAAGCAACAAGCTTTTTCTTTCCATGAAGGAATCCCCGTCAATGACGAGGATTCCTTCAAAATAAGGACCGTTATTTTGCACTCCCTCTGCATATGCAAATAACAGTCCTTATCTTCTTTTTATATGATAAATGATTAAAGCTCTTCTCCGTTCGTCCGGATCACATTCTGATACCAGCCAAAGGATTTCTTCTTATATCTCTTACCACTTCCGGTTCCATCATCATTCTTATCAACATAGATGAAACCATACCGCTTCTTTAGTTCACCTGTTGTAAATGATACTAGATCGATACATCCCCATGGAGTATATCCCATCAAATTTACGCCATCAATCTCTACCGCTTTCTTCATCTCTGTAATATGTTCTTTCAGATATGCAATACGGTAATCGTCATCGCAGGTATAATCTTCCTTCAGAATATCAATTGCGCCGAATCCATTTTCTACTATAAATAAAGGTACTTCATAACGTTCATATAAGGTAACCAGTGCATAACGCAGCCCTACCGGGTCAATCTGCCAGCCCCAGTCACTTGCCTTTACATATGGATTGGCAATTGAATTTGGAGAACTTCCGTCCAGAGATTCTGCAGTATCTTTACAAACATCTGCTTTCACTGCATTGGTCATATAGTAACTGAATCCAAGATAATCACATTTTCCTTCTGCCAGAATCTCTTCATCCCCAGGCTCCATCACTGGTTTTGTACCTTCTCTTTCCCATTCCTTCTTTGCAAATGCTGAATAATGTCCGCGGATATGTACATCTGAGAAATAATATCTCTCATGCATGCACTCTGTTGCAACCATAACATCATCCGGGTTGCAGGAATAAGGATAAAACGGTACGAATGAACACATACATCCAATCTGGAAGTCCGGATTGATCTCATGGCCTTTCTTCACCACCAGTGCACTTGCCACCAGTTCGTGATGTGCTGCCTGATACATGGCTTTCTTCTTATTATCATATTCTGAGAAACGCACTCCTGAATCTGTCCATCCAAAGATGTCTGCCGATGTATTACTCTGGTTATTGATCTCGTTAAATGTCATCCAGTATTTTACCTTATCTTTATAACGTTCCATAACGGTTACTGCATAACGTACAAAGAAATCTATCACCTTACGGTTGATCCATCCGCCATATTCCTTAGCCAGATGATACGGCATCTCAAAGTGACTTAATGTGATAACCGGCTCGATACCGTATTTTAACAATTCATCAAACATATCATCGTAAAATTTAAGACCTTCTTCATTTGGCTCTGCCTCATCACCATTTGGGAAAATACGTGTCCATGCAATACTTGTTCTGAAACACCTGAATCCCATCTCAGCCATCAGGGCAATGTCTCCTTTGTATTCATGATAGAAGTCCACCGCCTCATGGTTCGGATAATACTTTCCTTCTACTACTCCGTCTGTAATCTCACGCATCTTTGTTGCGCTTCCACCAGTCATAACATCAATAACACTTGGACCTTTTCCACCTTCGTTCCATCCGCCTTCTAACTGGTTGGCAGCTACCGCGCCGCCCCATAAAAATGTATCTGGTAATGCCATAATTCTTCCTCCTGCACTTCATGCGGAAATCTTTTCAAAGATTCCTGCACTCTTTTTTCTATATTTTTTAAGATAATTCAAGAATCTCCGTTCCGACAGTTACCTGTCCTTCTGCCTTCATCTCTACATCATTAAATTCGTCACTGTTTGTAATAATAATTGGTGTAGTCACTTCATATCCGGCTTCTTTGATTCCTGGAATGTCAAATTCCAGAAGGAGCTGTCCTTTTTTTACCTGCTCGCCTT
This sequence comes from uncultured Bariatricus sp., assembly GCA_934320645.1. Lineage (GTDB taxonomy): Bacteria > Bacillota > Clostridia > Lachnospirales > Lachnospiraceae > Allocoprococcus. Next base: position 3,268 of record CAKRFP010000068.1, on the reverse strand, counting down.
CTTCTACATGGATGGTAAAGCATCTTCCATTCAGTTTTACAGTATCCATACCTACATGGATCAGAACCTCTACTCCATCTGTACTTTCCATTCCAACTGCATGATGGCTCTCTAATAATCCGACAACTTTACCATCAAACGGTGCATAAACCTTTCCTTCTTCCGGAATGACCGCACATCCTTTTCCCATCAGCTCTTTTGCAAATACCTCATCATGTACTTCGCTTAACGGAATGACTGTTCCTGCCAGTGGACTCCCAATCTTTTTAATCTCTGCTGTCTGTTCTTCACCGGAAAGCATCTCTGTCTCTGTAATTTTTTTTGTTTCTTCTTCACTTTCCTCTGCTTCATCAACCGGATCGTCAAATCCGACAATCTGAATTGCCACGATCGTAATCACAGAAGCGATCACACATGCCAGTGCCTCCCCGATAAATGACATCGGTGCATCTTTGCTGATTGCATTTACGATTGTCAGAAGTCCCGGAAGTCCGGCATATGCGTAGTATGCAGAATGGAAGAAACTCAGTACAACTGCTCCGATTGCCCCGCCTACACATCCGCAGATAAATGGTTTCTTAAGTCTTAATGTTACACCATAGATCGTAGGCTCTGTAATACCGAAGATTCCTGTTACTCCGGCTGAAAGTGCCACACCTTTAAACTCTTTATTTCTGGATTTGATAAATACTCCGAATGCTGCTGCTACCTGTGCCACAACGGCGATTGTCTGGAATGCCTGGAATGTATCACAGCCATTCATGTCAAAGTTGGCAAGTACGACCGGTGTAATTCCCCAGTGTACACCAAAGATAACGACTACCTGCCATAATCCACCGATAATTGCTCCTGCCAGTGCCGGTGCGAAAGCTACTAATGCATTATAACCATTCGCAATTGCATTTGCTGCAATCGCAGATGCAGGTCCGATTACCATGATCGTTGCCGGAACCATGATCACAAAACATATCAGTGGTGTCAAAAGCGGCTTGGATGCATCCGGAAGTTTCTTTTCAACAAAATGCTCCAGATAAGAAAGTACCCATACCAAAAGCAGTGGTGGAAGTACGGTAGATGTATAAGTTGTCTCTGATAACTTCACACCTAAGAATCTTACCACATCACCATCCGCGATTCTTGCTGCGATATCTGCCCATGACTGGTTGACCAGTGCACAGCAGCATAAGATTGCAATGTATACATTACATTTAAAATGCTTTGATGCAGTGATTGCAATGAAAATTGGTAAAAATGTAAATGGCGTCCATGACATGAAGTTCAACACTTCATAAGTTCCTGTCTCTGCAAATGAAGGTGCTGCCATCGTGATCAGGATCAAGGCGCCTTGCAACAAACCTGCTGCTGCAAGAATGTATACGAATGGTGCAAATACCGCAGACATCGTTGCGATAATACGGTTAACAATACTCTGCTTAGGCTGTTCGATTTCCTGTGCGGATGCATCCAGATGCAAGGCTTCTGCAACCGAATCATAGACTTCTCCAACATGAGTTCCGATTACAACCTGGAACTGTCCGTTATTTTCCACAACTGTGATAACTCCTGCCAGTGCAGATACTTTTTCTTTTGCTCCTTCCGGCGTCTCTTTTAATACCAGACGGAGTCTTGTTGCACATCTTGTGGCATTTACAATATTCTTCTGTCCGCCCACGACATCGATAATATCCAGGGCAAGCTTATGATAATCTCTTACCTTTTCCATATGAAACTCTCCTTTTCCTTTTTTCTGATCCCTGTATCACCCGGAATCTATATACCTCTGTATGTTTGTTTAAGAGTTTTTACATGCATGCATCTCTCTTTCTGTTTGACGAGTACACTATAAATAATTTATCGCGTTTTTACAATTCTTTTGCTTTATTCTGTTGAAACGTTTCATATTTTTCTTTTTGTTTTTTATCTTTTTCGAAACAATGTTTCAGACGTAAAAAAAGACATGTCGTTTTTGTATATATTGCACAACACGTCTTTATGGAATCTGCCTATATCAGAATTTATATTTCCTGTATCACTTCCCAACATTGATTCAGAACATTTACCATAACAGCTTTTTGCCCGACTTCTCATATTTATTATTCAATGCAAGATTCTCATCGTATTTCCTGCTGAATTCCATGCCATATAAAATATCCAGCAGATATTTTCCCGAAGCAAAGAACATTGAACTCCAAAATTCTTCTACTTTCTCCGAACCTGACGCATACAAGAACTCATCCGCCTGTTTTGATACAATCCCGTCACGCACCGCAGAGATTACGATAACTTTCGTTCCACCCCTTCGCAGCATTCCGGCAATCTCCGCCAGTCTTTCATTTTTCCCCGTATGACTGATCAGAATCGCTACATGCCCATCTGCCGGCATTGCTGCATGCAGTCCCTGGATATTCGTCGCGGAATGGACATTCGCCACTTTTCCTGCATGAAAGAAAAGCGAACATCCATAATCTGCCAGATACACATTCATATCATATACATAAAAATCCACACACGATGCATCTGCGATCATACGGCCAATCTTCACCAGCTGACTATACGACAATTCCTTCTTCGTTTCTTCAATTGCCTGCTTCTGAACCTGTGTTGCCTTTCTCACCATCGTTACAACGTTCTCACGTTCAGACATTGTTACGACTTCTTCTTCCTCAATCGTTCCATATTGTAATTCCCTGACCAGCTGCAGTTTGAATTCCGGGAATCCCTTCGTTCCTAATTTCTGACAGAATCTTGTCACCGACGCCGCACTGGTAAATGTAGCATGACCAAGTTCTCTGGATGACATCTCTTCAATCTTTTCCGGATGTTCCAGAATATACCGCCGGATATCCTGTTCCCGTTCTGTCAGATTCTTATGTTTTTTCATATCCTGTATCAGCGACATTGACATTCCCCCATCGTTCTGATTTTCTTCTATAATGATATAATCAAAGTATGTCCTGTTTTTTCTATCCATTCAAGAATTGTCTTTTTTGTTCTTTTCATCCCATACCTAGAATCCGGAATTTTGACCTCATAATCTTGCTAATAGTATATCACATTTTTTCGGGGCTATTCAATCTTAGAAATTACACTTTTTCGTTGCTGATCTATATAAGAAACTATATTTTTTCCGACCTGATATTGTACCTTGAATCTTAATGTCAGTTCCTATATGGACTGAATCTGAAAAATACATTAAATACTTATGAGGTAAATACAGAAAACAATGGATTTACAGTAAGTAAGATTGTGAAAGCACCGGCGTCTACTT
>CAKRFP010000067.1 GCA_934320645.1 uncultured Bariatricus sp. | reverse complement strand
TGCAGGGGAAGGAAAAAACGCATAGACGAAAAGAAATACCTGACAGAAAGTGAGACGGCTTTCTGTCAGGTATTTTTTAATTTCCAAAATCAACGCCATACATTTTAAAATGTGTCTCAATACGCTGTTTGGCTTCCCAAAGAATCTGGACAGCTTCTTTTTCTTTAGACTCGGAAATACGGAAGGTTGGGATGGATATACTTAGAGCAGCGATTGGTGCATTATTGTAATCAAGCGAAACGGCGATACAATTTACCATTAAATTTGTTTCTTCACGTTCCACGGCATATCCCCGTTGACGGGTAAGTTCTAGCTCTTTAAGTAGATCATTTATGGTAGCGATTGTGTGTGGTGTATATGCAGTGAGAACTTCCGGAAACAGGCTACGAATTTCTTCTTCGGATTTATAAGCGAGAAGTGCTCGTCCCAAACCAGTACAGTACAAAGGAAGCTGCTTTCCTACGGAAGACATCAGGCGGATTGGCTGAGGTGAATCCTTTTTTGCGATATAAAGTACCATGTTTCGAGATTGGATACCAAGTTGGCATGTTTCGTTACTTAATGCAGTAATATTATTCATCTCCTGTTGAATGAATTGCAAAGAAGCCTTGCGGTTATTATAGGCTACACCAACAGAATATGTAGCAACTCCGATACGATAGCGAAGCGTATCCTTTTGCATATAAATAAAATTACGGGCAGTCATCGTATGAACAAGCGGCATAATGCTACTTTTTGGGGCATTCAGTGCTTTGGCAAGTTCGGTAAGAGTCATTCCTTCCTCAGAGTTAGAAAGAAGCTCCAGTATATCAAGCACCCGTTCAGTAGGGCGGTGTTCAGTTGTTGCCATTGATTTAAATCTCCTTTATTAACATTGAAATAATCTAAATTTCAATCAAGTATATAAAAATTATATCAGATATTTGTATGGAATTCCAGAGCTGCGTGTTGTATATGTAGAAATTTATCTAAAAAAATTGTGCAAAATGATAAAAATAATGAATTTATTTGATGATATATTGACAATAAAATGTACGAGTGCTATTTTAAAAACATGAAGTATGTAAATACATACGGAGTACGTATATACGCACAAGTGAAAAGCAAAAGGTAAAGAGGAGGCAAAAAAACTATGATTATGAACTTTTTGAAGAAAGTGCCGGCTGGAATGATGATCGTTCCGCTTTTGATTGGGGCAATTTTAAATACGTTTTGTTCGTCGGTACTTCAGGTAGGTTCACTTACAACAGCAACTTTTTCAAATGCAGGTGCAGCAACAGCGATGGGAATTCAGCTGGTATGTCTCGGAACAACGCTGAGATTTAATGAAATCGGAAGTGTATTCAAACGTGGTGGGGTTCTTCTGATTTCCAAATTTGTGGTTGGAGCAGTAATTGGTATTGTAGTTGGTAAAGTGTTCGGTACAAATGGATTTCTTGGATTATCTGCATTAGCAGTTATCTGTGCGGTAACAAACAGCAATGGTTCCGTATATCTTTCCCTGATGCAGTCTTATGGTGATGAAGTAGATTGTGGCGCAATGGCATTACTCTCATTGAATGATGGTCCATTTTTCACACTGGTCGCAATGGGAGCTTCAGGACTTGCAAATATTCCGATTCTTTCAATCCTTGCAGCAATTACACCGATCATTGTTGGTATGATCCTTGGAAATCTTGATAAATCATTTTCTGATTTCCTTGCACCGGCAGGACCGATTTTAATTCCTTTTGTAGGACTTACACTTGGAGCAGGAATTGATCTTTCCGCAGTTATAAAGGGAGGACCGTCAGGAGTTCTGCTTGGATTTATGACTACTATTATTGGTGGAGCATTTATTGTATTATGTGATCGGAAGATTTCAAAACGACCGGGTTATGCCGGATGGGCAGTTGCGACAACAGCAGGTAATGCGGTTGCAGTTCCGGCGGTTGTAGGACTTGCAGATAAGAGCCTGGAAGCATATGTACCACAGGCAACAGCACAGGTTGCAGCATCCGTAGTTATTACAGCAATTCTTGTTCCAATCGTCACAAACTGGTGGGCACATAAATATGGCTGCCCGAAATTCCCTCTGGAAGAGAAGAAAACAGAAGCAGCGAAGTAACAAGATATATTGTAACATATTAATTTAAACATGAAAATAGGAGATGAGCAAAATGGCAGTAACAGTTAACGCAGCAATTATTGATGAAAAAGATACCGTCGTTGTAGCAATTGAAAAGATTAATGCAGGAGATGAAGTAATCTGGAGAGACAGAAACGGAGATGTACAGAAGATTACAGCAGCTACAGATGTACCAATGTACCATAAAGTAGCAATCAAGGAAATGCCAAAAGGAACGGAAGTAGTAAAATATGGAGAACACATTGGTCTTGCAGCATGTGACATCCATGTTGGCGAACATGTACATGTACATAATGTCCAGAATCACAGAGAAAATCTTTAAATACGGAATATAAGAAGACAGGAGGAATTTAAAAATGGAAAAAATGACTTTTTGGGGATATAGAAGACCAGATGGAAGAGTTGGAATCAGAAATAAAATTTTAATTTTACCGGCAAGTGTCTGTGCATCAGATACAACAAGAATTATCGCATCCCAGGTAGAATCCGCAGTTACATTCAATAACCAAAATGGATGTTCCCAGGTTCCGTCAGACCAGCAGTTCACAATGGATGTAATGGCAGGATATGCAGCAAACCCGAACGTATATGGAACGGTTGTTGTATCACTTGGATGTGAAAACTGTCAGATGGATCTTGTGTTAGATGCAATTAAAGAGAGAACGAATAAACCAATCCGCCATTTCATTATCCAGGAAAACGGAGGAACGATTTCTACAGTAGAAAAAGCTGTACGTGCAGCAAAAGAGATGGCACAGGAAGCTTCTCTACTGCAGAAAGAAGAATTTGATTTTTCTGAGCTGATCATCGGAACAGAATGTGGAGGTTCGGATCCGACTTCAGGACTTGCAGCAAATGTCCTGATCGGAGAGATGAGTGATCGTATGGTAGAACTTGGAGGCACCTCAATTCTTTCTGAGACAACAGAATTTATTGGTGCAGAACATATTCTGGCAAGACGTGGAAAGACAAAAGAAATCAGTGACAGAATTTACCAGATCGTTCATGACTATGAGCATGCAATCAAGTTAGTAGGACATGATATCCGTGAAGGAAATCCTTCTCCGGGAAACAAAGAAGGAGGACTTACAACACTGGAAGAAAAATCATTGGGATGTATCCATAAAGGTGGTCATTCAGAAGTAACAGCAGTATATGACTATGCAAAACAGGTAGAACCAAAACAGGGACTTGTTATTATGGACACTCCGGGAAATGACCCGTCATCAGTAGCGGCAATGGTAGCCGGTGGATGTCAGATTGTTGTATTTTCTACCGGACGTGGTACACCGACAGGAAATCCGCTTGCACCGGTAATTAAGATCACCGGTAATAAAGTTACTTTTGCAAATATGTCTGATAATATTGATATCGATGCAAGCCCGTATATTTATGGAACAAAGACAATGACAGAACTTGGCGATGAGTTGATGACAGAAATTAAGGAAGTTGCTGATGGCAAGCTGACAAAAGCAGAAGCTCTTGGATATACAGAAATGGCAATTGCGAGAGTTTGTAACTATATGTAAAAAATGGGGTGAAAAAATTGCGCTATACCAGAGTAAAAGATAAAAATGGAGCAATTCATCTGGCAGCTTTCGAAAAGGAAGAAACCGTGTTTTTTCTGGATGAATTATTCCCGGAATTAAAAGGGAAAACGTTGATAGATTTTGTTCATATGGTAAATGGTGATCCGCAAAAAGCAGCACAGATGATCTGTGCTGCAGATGGATCGGTACATAGAATGGAAGAGCAGGAGATGTTGACACCGATTGAACATACGGTTCACGATATCCTCTGTGTCGGAGTCAATTACACAGATCATCTGGAAGAGACAAAGGAACATATGGCAGGAGCTGTGTCGGATGAAGTATCCGATACCGTGTATTTTGCAAAAAGAACAAACCGCATTCTTGGGGCAAATGAAGAGATCCAGGGACGGTTTGATATCGATGAAAAAGTGGATTATGAAGCAGAATTAGCGGTCATTATAGGAAAAGAAGGAAAAGGAATCACGGAAGAAAAAGCAGAAGAATATGTATTTGGATATTCCGTATTTAATGATCTTTCTTCAAGAGATCTTCAGACCAGACATGGACAGTGGCTAATGGGAAAAAGTCTGGATAATTATACGATCATGGGACCTGTGATCGTAGACCGTACAGAGCTTCCGATGCCGTTAGAACTGGATATTAAGAGTTATGTGAATGGAGAACTCAGACAGAATTCAAATACCAAATATCTGATTAAAAAAGTTCCGGGGCTGATTGCTGAATTGTCCAAAGGAATTACTCTGGAGGCTGGTGACATTATTGCAACCGGTACACCAGCAGGTGTTGGAATGGGATTTACGCCACCAAGGTTCCTAAAGAAAGGTGATAAAGTTACATGTGAGATAGACAGGATTGGTCAGCTGACGAATTATATTGTCTGATTTTTACAAAAAAGTGAATTAGGATAAAGATAGGAAGAGAGGTAAAAAATATGTGTAAAATCGTTACACCAGTTGTTACAGTTTTTGATGAAAATGAAAAACCGGATTATGAAGGGAATAAAAAGGTAATTGATTTCCTGATTGAAGGAGGCGTTGATGGAATTCTTGTGTTGGGATCGTCCGGTGAATTTACAGGACTTACGAAACAGGAGAAACATGATTTCTTCAAATTCTATGCAGATTATACTGCAGGGCGCACAAAGCTTTATGCTGGAACCGGAAGCCTTAATTTTGAAGATACTGTGGCGTTGTCAAATGAAGTGAATGAAATGGGCTATGAAGGAGCAATGGTTATCGGACCATGCTATTATGCACTGGATCAGGAAAAGATTTTTGTATATTATGATACGCTTGCAAAAGCGGTAAAAGGAAATCTTTATATCTACAATTTCCCGGCAAGAAGTGGACATTCCATCGCTCCGGAAACCTTGAAAAAGCTGGTGGAAAATAATGCTAACATTAAAGGCTTAAAGGACTCCGTATCAGAACCAAATCATACAAATGAACTGATGCTGGCAGTAGAAGGACATGAGTTTGAGATGTTCTCAGGATTTGATGATCAGTTCCTTTATAATCTTACATCCGGAGGAGTAGGATGTATCGGGGCACTTTCCAATATCGTTCCTGAAATTTGGAGTGATCTTGTAAAATCAACGAAAGAAAAAGACTTTGACCGGGTTATGAAGTTATCAGCACTGACACATGAACTGATGCCACTCTATGACATGGATTCAAATTTCTCGCTCTTGTTCAAAAAACTAATGCAACATAGAGGAGTAGAAGTTTCGGATCGCGCAATTTTCCCATACAATCAGATGGATGAAGAAGTGTATAAAAAAGCAGAAAGCTTGATGGATAAGGTGATTGAGGAGTATCAGAACCTGAAATAAGAAGAAAGAAACAAAGCAGACATTCTGAAATGGAGAATCATCCGCTCCGGTATCAGCCGGGGTCTGGGAGATTCTCCATTTTTATTTAATCATGATTTATTCATTTATTTCAAAACGCCAGTGCTGCCTAATCCCCGGATATTTTTGGTGATCGACTTCGCTCATAAACATATCGTATGGTCTTGCACAGATTTTGAATGGTGCATACATTGCCTGGTAGATAACCAGCTTTTCGCCTGTTTCGGTATGCTCAGCAAACGCTAACACCTTGTAGAGATATTTGGTGCTCTCTTCCGATACCCATTCTCTTTTGAAATGGCGCACGATATCGCCAACATGGATTTCATGGAGGGGTTCTGCATCATTTTTTTC
>CAKRFP010000066.1 GCA_934320645.1 uncultured Bariatricus sp. | reverse complement strand
TTTCTTATGCATCTAGTATATCACTTTTATCTGGTTTATCAAGAGTTGAGTGCTAATTTTATGCTCCAATAATCGTATACTGGTTTTTTTATTTTTTATCCTCTATGTTTCTGCCATCACAAATTATCAGTTCTTTCTTTTCAGCAAATCCAAGATAGAGAATTGCCGCTATAACGGTTACTGTTTCGCTGATCAGAAAGCTCCACCAAATCCCATTGATTCCTATTTTTCCCTAAAACGGATGCAAGTGGAAGTAAAATAATCACCTGTCTTAATGCTGAAATGATAAGACTGGAGATTCCTCTGGAAAAGCCCTGCAGAGCATAACAGGTCATCACAGAAATTCCTCCAAACACAAAGCTAAGTCCTAAGATACGCAGTGCAGTCACACCAAGTGAAAACATTTCTTCTGATGGTGCAAATGCTGATATTAATTGAACCGGAAGCACTTCCATAATAAGCAAACCGATCAATCCGATCAAAGCGGAATATATTCCGCTGAGTCGGATTACTTTCTTGATCCTGTCTGCATGTTTTGCGCCAAGATTAAATGCTACAATTGGTATCAGTGCATTATTTAATCCGAAAATTGCCATGTATACAAATGTCTGTAATTTAAAATATGCTCCAAATACTGCGGTTGAAGTAGTAGAGAAATCCAACAAAAGTTTATTAATACCAAAACACATAATTCTTTTTTGTCAATATCTATTATATATTTCCTTTTCTATTTTTTCACATGACAAAAGCGTAAGCCATATTTCTATGGCTCACGCCTTTGTCTATTCACGTTTTCATATATTTTTGTTATTTACTACATTCCATAATGATCTTCTCACATCTGTCATAGCCAAGCTGCGAACTGTTCAGACATATGGTATAATTGCTGGCTTTTCCCCATTTCTGGTCTGTGTAAAAGTTATAATTTGTCATACGTCTTTTATCTGTATCTGCCATCATTTTGACAGCTTCCTTTTCACCGACATGATATAACTGACTGATACGCTGTGTTTTTTCTGGCAAATCTCCATGAATAAACACATTTAACACATCCTCCCGGTCTTTCAGGATATAATCTGCATTTCTTCCAATGATCACACAAGGCTCTTTTTCTGCTATATCTAAAATCACTTTTCTCTGTGCTTCGTATACTATATCTTCTACTGATTTCCCTGTAATGTCACGCCCTGCAAATGCATAGGCAAATAATCCTTTCTTCGGTGATAATTCTGCATTTTCCTGGATATATTCCGGTGATAAACCAGATTTTTCTGCGATTTGATTGATCATGTTTTTATCATAATACGCAATCCCGAGTTTCTTTGCGACTTCTTCTCCGATAAAACGTCCACCGCTTCCAAATTCTCTGCTGATCGTAATAATTCTTTTTTCCATCTCTGTTTCCTCCTTAACTTAACGCATTGACTTTATTTTTTCTGATTTTCTTTAAAAATACATATCCAACCAGACATGAAATCACTTCCGTAATCGGAAATGCCCACCAGATCAGCGAAACTCCCATCTGATCATTTCTGACAAACAGGGAAAAGATTCCCGCCAGTGGCAAGATGATAATAAGCTGCCTCAAAAGAGAAATAACCAAGGATTCCACTCCACCATCCAGTGCCTGATAAATCCCCTGATAAGCCACATTAATTCCGGCAAACAGAAAACTGACTGAGATTACTCTCATTGCACCGATAAAATATTCTCTAGACTGCCCTGCATTGAACAATGTTGCAAATGCTCCCGGGAAAATCTCTGTGATGGCAATTCCAAGAATCATTAATGCAATGGTATAGATGAGTCCATATTTAATTCCATCCTGAATTCTCTTTTTACTTCTCATTCCATAAGCGAATGCAATGATCGGAGTGATCGCATCTCGCAGACCAAATGCAAGAAAAAGAACAAACTGCTGAACTTTATAGAACAATCCGTAGGCTGTCTGTGCAGACGGATTGAACTTCAGGATCAGATTCATCACATAAACCATAATAGACATCAATGCCTGCGCGATAATTGCCGGCAGTCCGATAGCATAGATTTCTTTTATAATGCCAGCATCCGGCTTCAGGTATTTTGCCCCATGCTCGAATTCCTTATTCAGTTTTATATGAAAGATAAGCAGCAATGCCGCGGATACTACCTGACCGATCACAGTTGCGCAGGCTGCACCTTTCACTCCCATTTCAGGACAAGGTCCGATACCATAGATCATGATTGGATCAAGGATAATATTTACCACAGCACCAACCACCTGTCCGATCGTAGAATACAGAGATCGTCCTGTCGCCTGTAATAATTTTTCGAATAAAGAAAAGAAAATAATACCGAAAGAAATCACACAGCATATCCGCAGATAACTGACTCCCATTTCAAGTACTTCTGTATCAACAGTCTGTGATGAAATGTATGCTCTCACTCCAAAGAAACCAAACAATAAACAGACCACATAAATGATCACGCCAAGGAACAAACTGTTCCCTGCTACCTTTGCAGCTTTTTTACTATTCCCCTGTCCAAGTGTTCTTGCCAGAAGTGCATTGGTTCCTACACCGGTTCCGATTCCTACTGCTACCATAAGCATCTGCACCGGAAATACCAAAGTCAAAGCATTTAGTGCTGCTTCGCTGCCTACTTTCATATTTCCTACAAATGCACTGTCTACAATATTATAGACTGCCTGTAATGCCATGGATAAGATCATCGGAATCCCCATTTGGATCATTAACTTATTCACCGACATCTCCTTCATCTTGTTGCTTTCCGCCATTTTGTTTTAACTCCTCTCTTTTTGGCACAAAAAAAGTGCGCACCTTGTCTTATAAGCTGGACTTACGCTGACAAGCTACACACTTTTTTCATGGCATTGATTAAATTAAAAAACGAGTATCAGGAAACTGGATTTACGCTCACCTGCTACTCGTTTGAAATTATTATATTTCCTGTTTTTCAAAAAGTCAAACAAATTTTTCCTTTACAGTTTTTTCACTCTCTAAAACAGAATTTACAGGATATTTTTTATACAAAAAAAGAACCTCTCTGGTCGCTTCATCAACCATTTGAGGTTCTTCTTTTTACGCATAACAAAAGCGGGTGATGGGAATCGAACCCACGTATCCAGCTTGGAAGGCTGGTGTTCTACCATTGAACTACACCCGCGTCTTAAAGACAAATAATATGATATCACATCTCAGAAAAAATGCAAGTCTTTTTTTCAATTTTTTGATCACTTTTTGTCCACTTTATTTTCTGACCGCTATTTTATCTATTTCGGTTCTTTTCCTTCCATTTCCACATATATTTTATCAATCACCTGTTCTTCTATCCGATCGGAGTTCCTTTTATGTTTTCCAGATTAAAACCAAAAAATGTTATACGGATCTGTTTTCTTTTCCTTGCGGCTTTCTTTGTGGGAACCGGCGCTGCATTTCTGCATGATCATTTCTTTTCTGCCGCTGTTCCCACCTCTTCTGAAGGCAACTGGGGGCTCAGCTTCCAAACTGATGGGGATCCCCCTGTCGGCAATGCCACATTTGACGAGCTGAAAAAATTCGATGCCTTTTACGCACAGGACACCAGCGAAAAGGTAATCTACCTTACTTTCGATGCCGGTTATGAAAACGGAAATACACCTGCTATTCTGGAAGCTCTTACGAAACATCAGGCTCCGGCAACGTTCTTCGTCGTCGGCACACTTCTGGAAAGCAATCCGGAACTTATCAAACAGATCCTCGCTGACGGTAACACCATCGGCAACCACACCTGGCATCACAAAGACATGTCACAGATTTCTACAATGGAATCCTTTTCTGAAGAAATCCAGACAGTTGAAAAACTGTATCAGCAGATCACCGGACAGGAAATTTCCAGATTTTATCGTCCACCACAGGGCAAATACAGCGAAGCCAACCTGAAAATGGCGCAGGATCTTGGCTATCACACCTTCTTCTGGAGTCTCGCCTATGTCGACTGGTATCAGGATAACCAGCCATCCCATGAAGAGGCTTTTGAAAAGCTGCTTGGGAGGATCCATCCCGGTGCCATCGTTTTACTCCACAGTACGTCCTCTACAAACGCTGAAATCTTAGATGAACTTCTCACCAAATGGGAAGAAATGGGCTATCATTTTGGTTCTCTTGATGACCTTATAAAAGCTGCTGCATCTTAGAAAATTTTCTCTGTCACTTTACCGGAGGATTCTCTGATCGATCAGCCCATATTTTTTCATCGCATAAGCAATTCCATCTTCTTCAACGGTCTTTGTCACAAATTCTGTATAAGGTTCCAGCACCTGGTCATGTACGCCCATGGCGATCGCGTGACCTGCATGCCGGAACATCGCCAGATCATTGCTGCTGTCTCCGAATACATACGACTGGTCTCTTGTCATTCCAAAATGATCCAATACCCAGTCGATTGCGGTTCCCTTCGTGTATCCCTTCAGAATACACTCAAAGGTATTGCTTCCCCGGTCGATTACATCCATATCGTTTTTGATATATTCAAAAAACGCTTTCGTATCACTTTTTTCATCTGTATAAATGAATATCTTATCATATGGACAATTTCTCTGCTCCATATAACGCTCGATTCCAAGACCTCTGTTATTCATATATTTCTTCGTATTCTCTAATCTGTCAAATCTGGATATCCTTGACGTAAAATACACATCCTCGGCTCCCTCGAAGATTCCATCGATCTGACACTTTGCCATATAATCAGCAATCTCATCTCCACGCTTCGGATCCAGATGCCTCTCAAAAATAACCTCTTCATCAAATGTAAAATAAATTCCACATCCACACAGATAGCCTTCAAATGGCATTCTCTTCAATTCTGCCGGAACGCTACAATAAGTCCTGCCTGTATTAATAAACAGAAGATGTCCTGCTTCTCTTGCCTTTTTAAGCGCTTCTACCGCACTTTCCGGAATCTCTTTTGTAATTTCACTAAGTACGGTTCCATCAATATCAAAAAATAATGCTGCTCTATCCATTTTTTCTCCTTTCTCTAACTATCTTGCTCACAACCAGAGTGATAAGTAAAATACCTACGGTTGCTCCAGTTGTATCTATACATACATCATGTATTTTCGCATGCCGCCCATCAACAAAAAGTTGATGAAATTCATCACCGGCTGCAAATACTGCACTTGCAAGAATACTAAAAATCATTTCTTTTTTATATCCATATCTTCCTCTCAATATAGAATGAAAGAACGAAATCCACAACATTCCTAAAAATGCATATTCTGTAAAATGCGCTGCTTTTCTGACTCCAAAATCAATTTTTTTCACAAACTTATTCTGCTTCTTCTCCGGCCAGGAACGAAATTCCGGAACTACAGTCTCTGATACAACTCTTCCTACTTTCTCGCTAAGACTAACTGATTCTTTTACCGGCTGTGCCGAAAAACCAAAAATAATGCTCATCCATACTACAAGCAAAACTACCGGCAATATCCAAATCTTCTTATAACGCAATTTTTAACTTTCCTCACTTTTTATAATGTAATGACTTCAGTTGCACGTTACTCATTATACTCATATCTCACCATATTGCGCAACCCTTTTTCGTTTTCTGCAAAATCTCTGTGATAAATACCATTTTGACTTCTCCATATAAAAGTAATATAATAGAAGTTGTACAATTTGAAGAAGGAGTAAAATAATGAATAAACGAATTGATAAGAAAAAACAGAAAAGAACAATTGAATCAGCAGTAACTGCTACAGCTCCATCATCAGCACCGGCTACAGCAACTCCTGTTGTAGAGATAAAAGAAGTTGTAAAAGAAGTCAAAGTTCCAGTAGAAGTTCCGGTAGAAGTTCCTGCAAAGACTCCTGAATTCTATGTTCAGTACCAGAGTGCAGAATATACTGTAGCCGATATCACAGAACGTGTGATCGCTGACTGCAATGCAA
>CAKRFP010000065.1 GCA_934320645.1 uncultured Bariatricus sp. | reverse complement strand
ATTATTGTAAAAGGAACACTCGTTGCAACACCACAGGCAAAGCAGCCATTTGAGATCCAGGCAACAGAGGTTACAGTAGAAGGCGCATCTGCACCGGATTACCCACTTCAGAAAAAGCGTCACAGCTTTGAATATTTAAGAAGTATCGCACATCTCCGTCCGAGAACCAATACCTTCCAGGCAGTATTCAGAGTTCGTTCTCTGACCGCTTATGCGATCCACAAATTCTTCCAGGAGAGAGGATTTGTATATGTACACACACCGCTGATCACAGGAAGTGACTGTGAGGGTGCAGGAGAGATGTTCCAGGTAACAACTATGGATCTGAACAATGTACCAAAGAACGCAGACGGAAGCGTGGATTACTCCAAAGATTTCTTCGGAAAAGAGACAAACCTTACCGTAAGCGGACAGCTGAACGGTGAAACTTATGCACAGGCATTCCGCGACATTTACACATTCGGACCGACATTCCGTGCGGAGAATTCCAACACCACACGTCATGCCGCAGAGTTCTGGATGATCGAGCCGGAAATCGCATTTGCAGATCTGGAAGACGACATGATCCTTGCAGAGAGCATGCTGAAATATGTGATCCGCTACGTGATGGAGAACGCACCGGAAGAGATGAACTTCTTCAACTCTTTCGTAGACAAGGGACTGATCGATCGTCTGAATAACGTTGTAAATTCCGATTTCGCAAGAGTTACTTACACAGAAGCAATCGAAATTCTGGAAAAGCACAATGACAAATTTGAATACAAAGTATCATGGGGAGCAGATCTTCAGACAGAGCATGAACGTTATCTGACAGAAGAGATCTACAAACGTCCGGTATTCGTTACCGATTATCCGAAGGAGATCAAAGCTTTCTACATGAAGATGAATGATGACAACAAGACCGTAGCAGCAGTAGACTGTCTGGTACCTGGAATCGGTGAGATCATCGGAGGAAGCCAGAGAGAGGATGATTACGATAAGCTTGTTGCAAGAATGAAAGAGCTTGGACTTAAGGAAGAAGATTACGGATTCTATCTGGATCTGAGAAAGTACGGATCTACAAGACATGCAGGATTCGGACTTGGATTTGAGAGATGCATCATGTATCTTACAGGAATGTCCAATATTCGTGACGTAATTCCGTTCCCAAGAACTGTGAATAACTGCGAACTGTAAAAAAGAAGAATGAGAAATCAAGGGGACCGGAGAACGCGCCACAAAAAGGTGCGTTTTCCGGTCTGCTGTTTTCTGACGCAGCATTTGCGGAGACTCTGGGAGGCAGTATTGGACAGAGAATCCGGAAAATGAAGCGAGGGCGTTTTCTGTATACAGAAAGGAAAATAGATGAACATTTTAGTTGTAGACGATGAAAAAGAAATTGCAGATGTCGTAGAACTATATCTGCAAAATGAATACCATGTCCTGAAATTTTACACAGGGCAGGAAGCATTGGAATGTATTGAGAAGACAAATGTGGATCTGGCGATCCTGGATGTGATGCTGCCGGATATTGACGGTTTCACGATTCTGAGAAAGATCCGTGAGAAATACACATTTCCGGTGATCATGCTGACCGCGAAGACGGAGTACCGGGACAAGATCACCGGGCTTACGATGGGGGCTGACGACTATATTCCGAAGCCATTCAACCCGCTGGAGCTGGTAGCGAGAGTGAAAGCACAGATGCGCAGATACACGCAGTACAATGATGGTAAGAAAAGTGATTCTGAGAATATCATTGATTTTGCAGGACTCCTGTTAAATAAAGAATCCCATGAATGTATTTATAATGAGCAGTCTCTTCCGCTGACACCGACGGAATTTGAGATTCTGTGGATCCTGTGTGAGAACCGCGGAAAGGTGATCAGCTCCCAGAAGTTATTTGAAGAGGTCTGGCATGAAGAGTATCTGAAGAACAGCAATAATACAGTGATGGTACATATCAGGCATCTGCGGGAAAAACTCAGTAAACCGACCGGTAAATCGGATCTGATAAAGACCGTATGGGGAGTGGGATACAAGATTGAAGAATAATTACAGGAAATTAAAACTGAGCATTCTGCTTCAGACCGTGTTTGTCACGGCACTCACCGTACTTGTAGGTGGATTTATTCTGGAGTATTTTATTGATGGCGTATATAATGACAGCTTTGCCAACGGATTTTTGCGTATTATGGAAAGCTTTCATATGAGTGAAGAGACAGCAAAGCGCCTGTACTGGCAGCTGATCGGGGATAACAAGGTGTTCTTTATGATCCTTGGCTTTTTGCTTTTATTTTCCCTGTTCTTCTATGTGGCATTGTCAAAGATGACAAGCTATCTGAGACAGGTAGAGGACGGGATTGAAAATATTATTTCCGCATCGGATCAGCCAATCCGGTTGATTACGGAGTTGCGGCCGATCGAGGATCGTCTGAATGAGATCAAAGAGACCTTAAAGCGTCAGGAGGATGAGGCGGCACAGATCGAGCAGAAGAAGAATGATATGCTGCTTTTTCTGGCACATGATCTGAAAACGCCGCTGACTTCAGTAGTGGCTTATCTGAGCATGTTAGATTCCAACCCGGAAATGTCGGTGGAGGAGCGCGCAAAGTATACCCATATTTCACTGGAAAAAGCGATCCGTCTTGGAGAACTTTTACAGGAATTTTTTGATATCACAAGGTTCAATCTGCAGGATATCGAGCTGGAAAAGGTTGAAATCGATCTGACGATGATGCTGGAGCAGATTGCGGATGAGCTGTATGCGGTGCTGCAGGAGAAAAAACTGACCTGTCAGGTAGAGGCAGATGAGGAAATCCTGATCGAAGGAGACCCGGATAAACTTGCCAGAGTATTTGATAATATTCTTCGAAATGCCATTGCATATTGCCGGGAGAAGAGCAGTCTTGTGATCCGCGCGGCGAAGGAGAAAGAACAGGTCAGGATTTGTTTTGAAAATGAGGGAGATACGATCCCGGAAGAGAATCTGAAACGGATCTTTGATAAATTTTACCGTGCGGATGCGGCAAGGTCCAGCAGTACCGGGGGAGCCGGGCTTGGGCTTGCGATCGCCAAAGCAATTGTTGAGCTGCACAAGGGGCAGATCAGAGCTGAGAGCAGTGAGGGAAAGACACGGTTTATCGTGACGCTCCCGCTTAAAGGAGGAGTAGAAAATCATGAAATTCATACACACAGCGGACATTCATCTGGGGGCAGAGCCGGACGCAGGAAGTTCTTACAGCACAGAGCGTCCAGAAGAACTGTGGAATAGCTTTGAACGGCTGTTAGATGTCTGCGAAGAGGAGCAGACGGATCTGCTTCTGATCGCGGGAGACCTGTTCCACAGGCAGCCGCTACGGAAAGAATTAAAGGAGCTGGATTATTTATTTTCCAGACTGACGCATACCCAGGTTGTGCTGATGGCAGGCAACCATGATTATCTGAAAAGTACATCTTATTACCGGAATTATTCGTGGCAGGGTCCGGTGCATATGTTTTTATCGCAGAGACCGGCATGCATGGAATTTGCGGAGATTGGAACCTGTGTGTACGGACTGAGTTATGAGCAGCGGGAGATCACGCAGCCACTGTACGATGCGGTCAGACCGCAGAAGAGACAGCCGGTCGAGATCCTTCTGGCGCATGGCGGCGATGAAAAGCATATTCCGTTCCGGAAAAATGAGCTGGTAAAGCAGGGGTATGATTATATTGCGCTTGGTCACATCCATCTCCCGGCAGAGCTGGCAAAGGATCAGATGTACTATGCCGGATCGCTGGAACCGACAGATAAAAATGACACAGGAAAGCACGGCTATATCAAAGGGGAGATTAAAGGAGGAAGAACCCGGATCCAGTTTGTCCCGTTTGCATACAGGGAATATGTGCACATGGAAGTAAAGACGGAAAAAGATATGACCGGGCGGGAACTGAAAGAAAAGATCGCCCACAGTATTCAGGAGCGGGGTGTGCAGAATATTTATAAAATTATCCTGAGGGGCTTCCGGGATCCTGACACCATATACGATCCAGGACGGCTGGACCATTATGGAAATATTGTTGAGATCCTGGATGAGACAAAGCCTGCATATGACTATGAGAAGCTGAAAACGCTGAATACAGACAATTTACTGGGGCAGTATATAGAAAGCCTTGCAGATGCCAAAGAGGGAAGCATAGAGGCAATTGCGCTGGCTGAAGGGATACAGGCAATGCTGGAGGCGAAGGGGAGTAAGATATGAGAATAACAGAACTGGTCCTGAAAAATTTTGGAAGGTTCACGGATAAACGGATCGGACTTACCGATGGGATCAATATCATTTATGGTGAAAATGAATCGGGAAAGTCAACTCTGCATACCTTTTTGAAAGGGATGCTTTTCGGGATGGAGAGAAAGCGTGGGCGTGCGGCGGCGACCGACACCTTCAGCACATATGAACCATGGGAGAATCCGAATTATTACGCAGGGATCCTCCGCTTTGAATGTGGGGGACGGCATTTTCGACTGGAGCGGAATTTTGACCGGTATTCCAAAGGCGGAACACTGCTTTGTGAGGATGATGGAGAAGAGCTGTCTCTGGAGCATGGAGATCTGGAAATCCTGCTTGGCGGGATGACGGAAAGTGATTATGAAAATACAGTTTCTATCGGACAGTTACGGGTACAGACCGGCAATACGCTGGCTGCAGAATTGAAAAATTATGCGGCAAATTATTATGCGACGGGGAACAGTGAGATCGATCTGGAAGGTGCGCTTGCCATTTTAAAAGAGCGGAAAAAAGAACTGGAAAAGGAAGAGCGAGAGCAGAGCCGGAAGATTGATGAAAAGAGAGAAAAGGCGGAGCTGGAAGCGTCCTATGTCTGGCGGGATCTGCATCAGCTGGAACAGGAGAAACAGCAGCTTAAGGTAGATTGCGAGGAAAAGCGCAGGGCATGGGAAGCGTGGGAAAAAGAGGATAGAAAAAGAAGAAAACAGGAAGAAGCTGCGGGATATTTTGACGGGTGGAGGATTCATCCGATGGAAACATTTTCCATGCTGGCAGCATTTATTGTAATATTTGTTCTGTTTCCGAAACCATGGAACTGTCTTGTGGCGATCGTGGTGGCACTTGCCGAAGGACTGTATGTGTGGAATCATCTGAAGGATGGAAAGCAGAAAAAAAAGGCAAAAATGCGTGAGGACAAAGAGCAGGGAAATATGCTGAAGGCGGCGTATGAGATGCAGAAGGGCAGACTTGCAAAAGTACAGGAGTCTTATCATGAGAAGGAAGTCCTCTATGAGAACCTGAAGGAGCGCGTCGATGAATTTGGCGAGATGAACAGTGAAGATCTGGAACGCATGAAGCGCAGGCAGGGGCTGGAGCTCGCCATGGAGAGGCTGACAGAGCTTGCTTCGGGAATGCAGAGCCGGACTGGCGAACGGATGAACGCGGAAGTATCAAAGGTCATGGAGGTAATCACGGGTGGAAAATATAATCGTCTGTGGGTTGATGAAAATTTACAGGTGCAGCTGATGAGCGAAGGAAGAAGGATCTCAATGGATCAGGTGAGCAGGGGAACCCTGGAGCAGATCTATTTTGCAATCCGTATGGCGGCAACAAAAATTCTCCACGAAGAAGAATGTCCGGTGATCCTGGACGATGCATTCGGCTATTATGATGACAGGAGACTTATCCAGACTTTTCGCTGGCTGAAAGACAGTAAGCGGCAGGTAATTATATTCAGCTGTCAGAAGCGGGAGATGGAAATACTGGAAAAGATGGGATGCGCATATCATAAGGTGATGTTGTAAAATGAGGAGGAAAATTTGATGATTCGGCTTCAGGATATTGCAGAAATGGCAGGTGTCAGCCGTACCACTGTATCTAATGTTATAAATGGCAATACCAAAAGGGTTTCCCAGAAAACGATCGATAAAATCACGGCCATTCTTAAAGAACAGAATTATGTTCCGCATATGGGTTCCATGATGCTTTCCGGCCATGGTTCCAGAATTATAGGTGTAGTACTCGGATTTTCTTATGCACATGGTATGCAGTCACTTCAGGATCCATTTGTAGGAGAATTGATCGGAACCATACAGATGGAAACGGAAGAAAATGGATATTATGTTATGCTTATTGGCGGTGAAAGCATTCAGAATGTAGTGGATATTGCCTCAAAATGGA
>CAKRFP010000064.1 GCA_934320645.1 uncultured Bariatricus sp. | reverse complement strand
CCGTATTTTGTGATACTTCTTGTAATACCTACAATATCAACTTCCTGAAATGCATCATTTCCGATCAGATGTCTCGCAACCTGTCCGGTAAAACATACCAGCGGTACACTGTCATAATTTGCCGTTGCAATTCCTGTCACCAGATTGGTTGCACCCGGTCCGCTTGTTACCAGACATACCCCGACTTTTCCTGTTGATCTGGCGTAAGCGTCTGCAGCATGGACAAGTGCCTGTTCATGACGCGGAAGTACAACTTTTGTGTAATCCTGTTTGTAAATTTCATCACTGATATCAATCGTACAGGCTCCCGGATATCCAAAAAGGATATCTACACCCTCTTCTTTTAATGCTTTTACAAGTAATTTGTTCCCTGATATTTTTTTCATAAATCTACCTCCATGAATTTTCTATACAGATGATCGCCAAATTTTTATCATAGTCATATAGAATAACAAACGCCCTAAACGGCTGACCGTTCAGGGCGAATATAAAATCCGTGTTACCACCTGTCTTCAGAGAAGCTGCTTCTCTGCTCTCACGCAAGTACAGAACCATAAAAATGTTCGATACTATTCCCCTGTAACGTAGGGCTTACGTCGAAGTCTACTTGAGAAATCCCCGTTCGGTCCGCTGCTCAAAGGCTACTTCTACAATCCCTTCATGAAGGCTTACACCATCCGCCTTCTCTCTTTGCTTCCGAAGATTATATACTCCTCCTTGTCATAGCATTTCTTCTATTGTCTCATCGATTACATTTATTATAATGAGTGGTCTATTGATTTGTCAATGATACATTTCGCAAATTTTATTGATCTATTTTATTCTTTCATATTTTGCAAATACATACTCAAGATCGAAATATGTCTGTTCATCCGTCTCAGCTGTTTTTTGCCAATCCGGATCCTTGTCCAGATCCGGGAACCAGGTATCTGCCTCATATACATGATCTGTCCGCGTAACATACGCTGTATTACAGTACGAAAGCATGGCACGGTAAATACTTTCTCCGCCGATCACAAAGACTTCTCCTTCATGCTTTTTACATTCCTGAATTGCCTCTTCCACGCTGTGTACCACGATCGCATCCTTCACCTGATAATCCGGGTTGTGGGAAATCACAATATTAACCCTGTTGGCAAGCGGACGCCCCTGCGGAAAGCTTTCCAGTGTCTTTCTTCCCATCACGACAATATTGCCTTCTGTCATCTGACGGAAGTATTTCATATCTGCCGGGATTCGTACAAGCAGACTGTTATTCTTTCCGATTGCCCAATTTTTATCTGCATTTACAATAATGTTCATCGTATCTGTCTCCTTTTCTAAACCGCGATCGGAATATTTTTAATCTGCGGTCCTGTCACATAGTCGTCTAATCTTACGTCGTCCGGTGTGAACTGATAGAAATCTTTTACTTCCGGATTCAGCCAGAATTCCGGTGCCGGGTGCGTCTCTCTTGAAATCAGTTCTTCGATCAGCGGAATATGCCTGTCGTAAATATGTGCATCTGCGATCACATGTACGAATTCGCCCACCTGCATATCGCATACCTGTGCGAGCATATGAAGCAGCACAGCATACTGACATACATTCCAGTTATTTGCCGCCAGCACGTCCTGGGAACGCTGGTTCAGGATTCCGTTCAGTGTCAGCTTATCGCTGCCTTTTTCTTTTGTCACATTGAACGTCATGCTGTATGCACACGGATACAGATTCATCTCATGAAGATCCTGATGTACATAGATATTCGTCATGATCCGGCGGCTGTAAGGATTATTCTTCAGGTCATAGATCACACGGTCTACCTGATCCATCATTCCTTCTTTATAGACATGCTTTATGCCCATCTGATAGCCGTATGCCTTCCCGATCGATCCATCTTCATCTGCCCAGCTGTCCCAGATATGACTGTTCAGATCGTGGATATTATTGGATTTTTTCTGCCAGATCCACAAAAGCTCGTCCGTACAGCTTTTGATCCCGGTTCTTCTGAGTGTCAGTGCCGGGAATTCTTTTCGCAGATCATACCGGTTCACCACACCAAATTTTTTTACAGTATACGCCGGAGTCCCGTCTTCCCAGCGCGGGCGTACCTTTTCTCCTTCTGTGCTGGTTCCATTATCAATGATATCCCTGCACATCCCTATAAAAACTTTATCTGCATAGCTCATGCCTGATTACTCCTTTTTCCCCAAGGCTGTGCCTTTTAATATTCTCTGATGATACTGCTGATCTCACTTACGATCGGCATCTCTTTTAACTCTTCCAGTGCATCCTGAAGATGGTATTCCTTGACTGCGGATGTTCCGATGACAAGCTCTGCCTTTGCCGCCTTTGCCTGATCCTGGATCACACGCTCAATGCTGACCTTATGGTCACCAAATACTTTTGCGATTGCTGCAAGGACACCCGGTTCATTGCTGACCTGCATCCGGATAAAGAAACGATTCTTGACGTCCGCAAATTTCTTGATTGGAAGTTCCTTATACGCACTCCATCCGATTCTTCCGGTACAGTTCCATACGATATTTCTCGCAACATCCATCACATCACCGACAACTGCACTTGCCGTCGGCAACTCTCCTGCTCCTCTTCCATAGAACATGGTATCTCCGACCGCATCTCCGTGTACAAAGACTGCGTTAAACGAATCTCTTACCGTTGCAAGTGGATGCTTCTTGTCGATCATCATCGGGTAAACACCTGCTTCAATTCCATCGGATGTATTTCTTGCAATACCGATCAGTTTGATCATATTTCCCATCTCTTTTGCATAGTTTACATCCGCTGCTGTGATCTTTGTGATTCCTTCGGTATAGACATCTGAAAACTTCACCTGTGAGTGGAACGCTGATGTAGACATAATCGCTACCTTGCGTCCTGCATCCAGACCTTCCACATCCGCTGTCGGATCTGCTTCCGCATAGCCAAGCTCTGTCGCCTTTGCAAGTGCTTCTGTGAAATCCATTCCATCTTCAAACATCTTTGTCAGGATATAGTTGGTCGTTCCGTTGACAATTCCCATGATCTCATCGATCTGGTTGCCTTCCAGGCACTGCTTAAGCGGACGGATGATCGGGATTCCTCCTGCTACCGCTGCTTCAAACAGGAAATCAGCGCTACCTTCTTTCGCAGCGTCATAGAGTTCCTTTCCATATTCTGCGATCAGATCCTTATTTGCACTTACTACATTTTTCCCTGCTTTCAGTGCTTCTATGATCATCGTTTTCGCTGGCTCAATTCCGCCCATCACTTCGATCACGATTTGGATTTCATCATCTTCTATAATCTCTTTCCACTGATCTGTCAGCAGATTCTGATCTACACCCTGTCTTACTTTTTTCATGTTGTGTACCAGGATTTTCTTTATTTCAAGAGCGGCGCCGGTCTTCTGCTGCATCTCTTCACTGCGGCGTCCAATCAATTTATAAACACCTGTTCCGACTGTTCCAAGTCCAAGTAATCCTACTTTGATTGTCTTTGTATCTGTCATATCTTCGCGTCCTCCTAATCTATAGTAAATCCATTTTATTCTAGCACTTTTTTGTAAATATTCAAAGAACTTTCTTGACATCTTTTAGGGACGTGATAACATTATAAATGTATGAGTCTATATGTTTAAGGATGTATGTGTCAAAAATAAATTTTGCCACTTACATCATTTGATAAGGGGTAAATACATATAAAAAACCAAAGAGGAGAGATAAACCATGCAGTGCCCGATTTGTAAAAAAGATCTTGAGATCAAGAACAAAAAAGTAGGCGAAAATGAAGCCGGTGAAGCAATTTACAACGAATTCGCAATCTGCCGCGACTGTAAAAAACAGTGGAATTTAGATAAACAGCGTGAAAAAAAGAAAAAAATTGCTGAAGAAGCATTAGCGAAAAAAATCGCCGAGAACAAAGAATCAGAAGGAACTGTTGAAAAGCCACGCAAAAAGCGTCCATCTTCAGAAGGTGAGAGAACCTCTGCTGAACATCCATCACAGCCGAAAAAGAAGAAAAAACGTCCGGTATCCACTGAAACAGCTGACAAAGCAGTTTCCTCTTCCGCTGGTCCGGAAGCACCGGCACGTCCGAAGAAAAAGCGTCCGCGTCCGGCTTCAGAAGGTGAAAGACCGGTAAGAAAGCCTCGTCCGCAGGCAGACGTATCTTCTGAAGAATCAAGTGCAAAACTTCATCAAAAGAATCGTCCGGAAGATACAGAACGTCCACTTCTCAAATATGCCGAAAAACAGGAAAACGATACAGAAGCTGTTCATCCACGTCCGAAAAAGAAACGTCCGGAAGTAGACAGCTCCACATATGCGGTTGACGATTCAAAAACCCGTGTTATCGCCGATGAGGAGGATGATCTTAAAATTACAGCACCTGATCTTGCTACGGACGAAGAAAAAGTACAGACCTATTCTAACATTCCACCAAAGCATGTCCGTGAAAAACGGGAGCAGGAAATGCGTGAGAATTATCAGAATATGTTAGATGAAGAGGATGAAGAGGATGTAAGACATTTCCCTGTTGTCCTTGTTGTAATTCTTATCTTCCTGATCATCGCTGCTGCTGCATTTGCAGGATACTGGTTCTTCCTGAAATAAAAAAAGAATAGTTATGATGAAAGACTGGCTCAATGCCAGTCTTTTTTACATTAGTAATGAGCCAGGGTTCGTGTGAACACGAACCCTCGGCAAACGTACACCATCTCGCTTAGCAGCTCGATGATGTACATTCGCCAAATACAGATTTTTACACCCATGCAGATCCTTGTGCAAGCACAAATCTGCATGGGTGTAAAAATCTGTATTTGGCTCATTGTATGCACAAAAAAAGAACCACACGCAACATGTAGTTCTTAATCCAAGAGCGACAGACGGGACTCGAACCCGCGACCTCCACCTTGGCAAGGTGGCGTACTACCAACTGTACTACTATCGCATTCATTATTAGTTGTTCATCAGAACAATAAATACTATACAATATATCTATCAATTGGTCAAGTATATTTTCTCAATTTATGTGTCGGACTTTTTCTCTTATCTCCACCTATTATTCTGTTAAAATCATTTTTTGTCTGATTAACTGAAAACTTGATAAATCTGTGCAAAAAGTAGAACAGAATTTCTTCATTTTTTCGTTGACAATTCCTTTGTTGTACGGTATAGTAAATATTGTTCTGATGAACACAACTTAATAAATGCGATAGTAGTACAGTTGGTAGTACGCCACCTTGCCAAGGTGGAGGTCGCGGGTTCGAGTCCCGTCTGTCGCTCTTCCTGAGACTTATGATTTTCATGAGTCTCTTTTTTGTTTGTCAGGGAGTTATAGAACCGGAAATCCCGGCTAAACTTTCCATCAGACGCAAATCAGGACCAGCTTTCACTTTACGCAAAAGCTGGTCCTTTTCTACTTGTCGTATTCCTGTTCTTTTATTTTCACAGGCTTCCTATTTTGCCAGCCAGTCCATTGCAATCTTCGCATACATGGCAGCTCCAAGCGGCAATGCCTTCTCATTAAACAGAATCTTCGGATTATGTTGTCCTTTCCATTTACTCTGATCTTCCACTCCGGCTCCGATAACAAAATAACTTGCCGGTACTTTTGCTGAAATCACTGCAAAATCTTCGGATCCCATAACATGGAATCCACTGTTAATCGTTGTTCCCGGATTCTCAAGAGACTCAACACTTTTAATATACTCTGCATTCAGTTCTTCATTGCAAGTTACACTCGGAACATTGCTGAGTTCTTCAATTTCACAAGTAGTACGATAAGCTGCTGCAACAGCCGGAACAATTTCATTGATCCTCCGAATCAGCATCGTCCTTACTTCTTCATTAAATGTCCTTAGTGTTCCCTGAAGCACGCAGCGCTCCGGAATTACATTTGCTGCATTGCCAGCTGTAAACTGTCCAATCGTAAGTGCTGCCTCTGCTGATGGTGGACATTCCCTGGCGATCAGTGCCTGAAGAGCATGATAAACTTCTACACCAGCGTTGATCGGGTCAATACAGCCCTCCGGTGCAGAACCGTGTCCGCCACGTCCTGTAAGGGTGATTTTAAAGCCATACACAGACGCCATGGCTTCCACACCATATCCAATCGTTCCATATGGAATTGCCGCAAATACATGCGCTGCAAAGGCAGCATCTACATGCGGATTCTCCAGGACTCCTGCTTCCACTGCTGCTTTCGCTCCGCGGAAAGTTTCTTCACCTGGCTGGAACAATAATTTGACCACGCCCGGCAGTTCTTCTTCATGTACCTTTAAAATTTTTGCCGCTCCAAGAAGGATCGTAGCGTGCAGATCGTGTCCACATCCATGCATGCATCCGTTCTTTGATGCAAATTCAAGTCCCGTTTCCTCTTCTACCGGAAGCGCGTCCATATCACTTCTAAGAAGAAAACATTTATCCCCTTTTCCGATCTGTGCGATAATCACTGAGACCTCAGGAAATACCTTGTATTCTACATTCATCTCATCCAGACGTTTACTGATATATTCCACAGTCTTCGGAAGTTCCAGATCCGTCTCCGGAATCTGA
Organism: uncultured Bariatricus sp.; assembly: GCA_934320645.1. Lineage (GTDB taxonomy): Bacteria > Bacillota > Clostridia > Lachnospirales > Lachnospiraceae > Allocoprococcus. Next base: position 258 of record CAKRFP010000064.1, on the reverse strand, counting down.
TGAAGATCCCTTCTCCATTTCACAAGCAGATCATTGATCTCATTCGCTTCTTCTAAAATTTTATGTGCCATATATCCCATCCTCCTTTTATTTCAATTACCATTATTATAGAATTTCGCTATAAAAAAAGAAATGAACATTTCTTCACTTTGACAGGCAATCCTGCCTTCTGTGAAAAAATGTTCATTTTCCATTTTTCTTTAATAAAATATTTTCACTTACTTTTGCTTACACATATGGTCTTGCCGCTCCAATCAC
>CAKRFP010000063.1 GCA_934320645.1 uncultured Bariatricus sp. | reverse complement strand
ACTTTCTCCTGCTCCTGTCATTCTTTTAGTGTATAATCTACTGTCTTGTCACATGTGATTACTGTGCAATATTATCCACTGTTTTGCAGAATCCGTCAAGAAGATTTTATTTAAATCTCTCATTAAATCTCTTGTCTTCGCAAAAGTATGATATAACTGATATGACTAAAAAGCAGGAGTGTACATTTTTTAACTGCACACTCCTGCTTTTTATTTCTTTTTTTTATTCTTTATGAAAATATACATGATAAGCTTCCATATCTACTTCCGGAAGAGGGATCATCTTCATTCCATTCGCTTCAAACTGTAATTTTCCATCAACCATATGAATTTCTTCTACTGCCGGTGCTGTAAGGAATTCTTTTTCCTCTGAAAGTGCCGCAAGAATATATGGTCCATATGCAAGATTGACAAATGCCGCATCAGACTTGTTATCCAACACACGGAATTCCATCGGAAGTTCCAGTCGGATCACATCTCCGGCTTTCGGATCTGCATCAATTACCAGATAACCATCATGAAGTGCTGTATCTGCAAGAACTTTTCCATTTACAGACACGTTAAAATCCTTCTGTCCCCATGCCGGAATATGGATTTTAAGAACTTTTTTCTGATCCTTTTGGCAACGGATTTCCATTACACCTTCTTCATCCACACTCTGAAGTTCGATCATCGTTTTTCCATTTTCGTCCGTCAGCATGGAATCTACAAGAAGGTTAATGTAAAGCGCATCTTCATCCTGAGCATAAATATTTTCCATATAGCGGAATCTGCTCTCCATACCGGTTCCATGACAGCAGGAATTCTCTGAAAGGAAGAATTCTTTTCTGCCACCCGGACCAAGTGGAAGAAAATAAGTCGTTCCACCATCACATTTATGACTACTTGATGTCAGGATATGATTTCTCAGCGTATTATCATAATAATCCATCAGATTGCCGCTTCGCGTATATTCAAATAACTGACTGGTCAGGCGCAGCATATTATAACTTGCACAGCTTTCAGCAGCCTTATCCGTAAGATAAGAACACGTTGTATTTGCACGATGGAACATCTCAGTCTCACCAACCCCACCGATACAATATGTATGTCCACCAGTCACGATATTCCAGAAATTCTTTCCGATTTCCCAATAAATCTCATCACCAGTTGCCCGATACAGATCCATTGCACCGATAATCTGCGGAATATGCTGGTTTGCATGCATATCCTCCAATGTATCGCATTCTTCTTCCATCGGATAGAATAACTTTTCATTTTCAAAAAGTTTTGCAGCCTTCAGATGATTTTCTTTTCCGGTCAGCTCATAGACTTTTACCATTGTTCCAAGCATACCACCAAACTCACCTGCAATATACATTGCCCACATTTTATCCAGAGTTTCTTTTGGCAGACGGGAAAGTCTGTCATATACCCAGTCTCCCATCAAATCCAGGATCTCTTTTGCCGTCTCATTTCCGGCAAATACATGACAATCATATAATCCGGACATAATCTTATCCAAAGTATAATATGGAGCCCAGATTTCCGGATACTTGGTATATACTTCCAGAAGATCGAACTGTTCCTCTGAGTATGCACTTAAAAATCCTCTGTGATATTTGCCGGTTGCCGCAAATGCATCCTGGCACTTTTTCAGCTCTGCTACCATATAATTGACTTTATCTAAAAATTTTGGATTGCCGGTTGCTGCAAATGCAAGTGCAATACCTGACAGATAATGTCCTGTCGTGTGCCCTTTCAGTTTACAGCTTTCCTCATCCCAACCGGTCATCGGAGGTGCCCCTTTTGTATCCAGTCCGGTCGCTTTGCGGAAATTATAAAGCATCTGGTCATCGTCAATTCCAAGAAGATATTCTTCCATCAGCTTCTGATATTTATAGTAAAGAGTTCCTTCTTTCAACCGAACCTGTCCAAGTGGAAAATAACCCACTTTTTTCTCCGGTCCTTTTACTGGTACTATTTCCTTTTTATAATGGATCTCTGCAGATGCTTCCTTTTCTGTTCCATCGATCACACCTGTAACCGCAACCACTGTCTCTTCTTTTGCCGGCTCATATGTATTCCATTTCACCGGCATTGTCATGCGGCGTCCATCTTCTGTATATACGATCACAACAGACGGAAGATGAGCTTCTTCACCAACCTGTGCATTAAGAACGACTTTACGTACTTCTTTTACGATATTTTCTTTTGCTTCCTGCAATACAGTTGCCACATATTCTCTTGACTCACTACATCCTTCATATGTTGCGGTAACCGTCAGTGTAACTTTACGGTTTCCCATGCCATGCAGTGGGCGATGTACCTTTCCTGTATTATCAATAAATCTTTCTTCCCCTGTCTCCCAGGTAAATTGAGCACCGTATTTTCCATTCTCTGGGAGTGTAAGATTGTCATCTACTGTGCTCAGATTCCCAATATAAATTGCATCCAAATCTTTTTTAATAATTTCTGCTGCGTTCATGTTTTGCTCCTTTTCGTATAAAAATTGGATTCGAACCATCTATAGACTATATTCTATGTTTCTCTCCATTCTTTGTCAAGATTTTGCACATTTTTTGTTAATTGTAGTCATTTTTATTGTGCGATATATACATTTTTCAAAAAATCTGAATACAACATTCGATAATTTTTATATACAACTTTTATTTATACAAGTGCTGCCAGCCACACACTCGCTGCAAGCCCTGCAAATGTTGCAATAAGTGCTCCGGCAAGAGTATACCTGGTTTTTTTCACCTTTGCTGACATAAAATACACCGACATCGTATAGAAAATCGTTTCCGTACACGCCATCGAAATTGAAGCAATCATTCCATTTCTCGAATCCGTTCCAAATTCTTTGTAGACATCAAGCAATAATCCTGTTGCGGCTGAGGACGAAAACATTTTCACAATCGTAAGCGGAAACAGTGCCCCCGGAAATCCAATCTGCTCCGTCACATTTCCAATTATTTCCGATATAAATTCCAGAAAACCCGATGCACGCAAAATCCCCACTGCCGCCATCAATCCGATCAACGTCGGCATCAGCCGCACGACCGTCCAAAATCCACGCTTTGCTCCCTGAATAAAAGTATCATATACATTCACTCCTGCAAAAATTCCATATATAAGAATGGACAAAATCATAAAAGGGACTATAAAGTCAGATATGTATAAAAAAAGGCGCATAAAAACAGCTCCTGGCGAACCACTTTACTAAAAAGTATATTCGCCGGAGCTGTTATTCATTCCGTTTGCTTTATAAAGAGAACTTTTCTATTCCTCATCCGCATACTTCGCAAACCGCTTCTCATTCTGATGGATCACATAATAATACATCACGATCAGCAACGCACTTGCCAGGATCCATGCCGCCGGACTTGCCATGCATACTCCAAAGTAACTCTTCTGCCCTGCCGCGATCATGGCAACAACGCCCCTGCCAACCAGCTCAGCCACACCAGCCATCATCGGGAGCAGTCCATATCCCATTCCCTGGATTCCATTCCGGTAAACATTTACAACAGTAAGAGGAATGAAGAAAGTACCGACGCATTTCAGGTAAATATCCACGGAACGCATAATTTCTGTCAGATCCCCAGACAGGAACAGATACGTCATATATTTTCCAACTGTCATAATGATCGCCGCAACTACGACTGAATAGATACTTCCCATGATCGTAATTGACTTAAATCCCTGACGGATCCTTTTGATCTTACCTGCTCCAATATTCTGTGCGCAATAGGTTGCCATCGTGGTTCCCATCGCAACATATGCCTGCGTCACGATCTGCTCGATCTTATTCGCTGCGGTAAATGCTGCTACCTGTGTGGAGCCAAGCAGATTCAGGGCAGTCTGTACCATCATGGTTCCGATCGCTGTGATCGAATATTGAAGAGCCATCGGGATTCCGACTGCAAGCTGGATCTTCAGCAGATGTCCGCTCGGACGCCAGTCCTCCTTATGTAAATGCAGGATCGGAACCGCCTTCACAATATATACCAGACACAGGATTCCCGAAATCCCCTGTGAAATCACGGTCGCCCATGCCGCACCGGCTGCGCCCATGTGAAATGCAATGATAAATACCATATCCAGCACAATGTTGAGCAACGCCGCAAGAATCAGGAAATATAGCGGAACCTTGCTGTTACCAAGTGCCCGCAAGACACTGGATAAAAAGTTATATAGCATCTGCGCCGCAATTCCACCACAGATTACCATAATATACGCATAGGCATCCTTGAAAATATCATCCGGTGTCTTCATAATCCCAAGAAGCGGTTTCATTGCCATCATTCCGAGCGCAGTCATAATAAGAGACATAATAATCGCCAGAATCGCGGCATTTCCTACAGTCTTGCGCATTGCTTTCAAATCACCCGCACCAAATTTCTGTGCCGTAAGTACAGTAAATCCTGCCGTCATTCCCAGAATAAATCCATTGATCAGAAACATGATCGTTCCCGTACTTCCAACAGCCGCAAGTGCTTTGGTTCCCACGAACTTTCCTACGATAATCGTATCTGCCATACTGTAGAACTGCTGAAATACATTTCCAATGAAGATCGGCAGTGTGAAATTAAAAATAATTTTTCCCGGATTCCCGGTCGTCAAATCTTTCTGTAATGTTTTCATATATTCCCTCTGTTTATCTTATTAACATTTTACCTCTCGTCATTATAGAAAAATGTATCTTAAATTGCAATTGTCGTTTTCACGAAATTTCCCCTGTTTCACAAAGTATTTCCCGTTTATTTGACGGAATCTTTGACACCCCAGATTCTATCCTCTATAATATTTTATATAGAAAAAAATTATCATTTTCAGGAGGCATTGATATGAAACCACTGCCCTTTATCATGCAATATGTCAGGCGATACAAATATCGCTATATTGCCGGAATCCTTACTCTTTTTGCTGTAGATGCGGCAAGTGTATTTATTCCAAAACTGACCGGTATCATTACCGATGGTCTTACCGCGCGCAGCATTACCTGGAGTTCCATTCGTACCTGTCTTCTTGGGATCTTTCTGATTGGTCTTCTGCTTGCAGTCGGCCGTTTTTTGTGGCGTTATTTTCTTTTTGGAACCGCACGTACTATCGAGCGTGAACTGCGTAATGAAATGTTTTCCCATCTGGAAACTATGGATGTGGAATACTACAACAGCCACAAAACAGGTGATCTGATGACCCGGTTTACCAGTGACTTAAATGCGGTCCGCATGGCACTTGGCCCTGCTGTCATCTGCATCTTTGATTCCGTAGTCATGACGCTCCTGGTCGTCTGCCAGATGATGTATTATGTCAATATAAAACTGACCCTTCTGGCACTGATCCCGATGGTCATCATCTGCCTCGGCTATATGCATTACGGAAAGGTACTGGATGACCTCTACACCGAACGTCAGGACAGTGTTTCCAATCTTGCCGACTTTGTACAGGAAAGCTTCTCCGGGATCCGTGTGATCAAGGCCTTTGTTCGCAAGCAGGCAGAAATCCTTTCTTTTTCCAAAAAGAACCAGGATACCATGGATAAAAGTATGCGCATCGCAAAGCTGGAAGCCATCCTGATCCCGCTTCTGGATGTGATCATCGGATTTTCCAGTCTTGCCTCACTCCTTTATGGGGGATACCTCGCCCTGATCGGACAGATTACACTCGGACGTTTCGTAGCTTTCAATCAGTATGTCAATATGCTGGTATGGCCGATGCTCGCCTGTTCGGAAGCTGCCGTCATGTTTTCCCAGGGAACTGCATCCATCCGCCGTGTACAGGAAATCCTGGAAGCACAGACAAATGTAAAAGATACTGCTTCTGTCACAACTTTAGATACCCTGCACGGGGATATCCGTTTTGATCACCTGACCTTTACGCACCTTGGAAATACTTCTCCGGTACTGCATGATATCAATCTGGACATCCCATCCGGGACAACCCTTGCCATCATCGGGCGCACCGGCAACGGAAAGTCCACTCTGGTCAATCTCCTGCTCCGGCTTTACAACACTGAGCCAGGCATGATTTATCTGGATGACCATGATATCAACACAATTCCGCTGAAAACTCTGCGTGAAAATATTGCTTATGTACCACAGGATAATTTTCTTTTTTCCGATACTCTGAAAGCAAATATTGCATTCGGTACAAAATCACAGGATATGAGCCGTATTATCGCCGCAGCAAAATCAGCCTGCATTCACGATAATATTGCAAATTTTCCGGACAACTATGATACAATCGTCGGCGAACGTGGCGTTACGCTTTCCGGCGGTCAGAAACAGCGCAGCTCCATCGCCCGCGCCCTGATAAAAAATGCACCGATCCTGATCCTTGATGACTCCCTTTCCGCTGTCGACACCGATACAGAAGAACATATCCTACATAATCTCAGGGACGATCGTAAAGGAAAAACAACAATCCTGATCGCACACCGAATTTCCACGGTACAGCATGCCGATCTGATCATGGTACTTGAAAACGGGGAAATGAAAGAGCTTGGAACACACACCGAACTGATTCAGAAAAATGGTATTTATAAAGATATGTTTGAAAAGCAACAGTTGGAAGCTTCCATTGGAGAACAAGAGGTCATTAACAGTTAAAGATAAATTATAAAATCATATAAGTAGATATTGAGTTTTATAAGATATTAGACTAGAATATTATTGAAAGGAGTTGATACTTTGAGTAAATATTATTCTATACACGAATTTTCAAAAATTATAGGCGTATCTGCTCAGACATTACGAAATTGGGATGCAAATGGAAAACTTCATCCGCATCATACTACAGTAAGTGGCTATAGATATTATTCTGATGAGCAACTCAACCAGGTAAT
>CAKRFP010000062.1 GCA_934320645.1 uncultured Bariatricus sp. | reverse complement strand
GGACCAATAGGGCTCGAACCTATGACCCTCTGCTTGTAAGGCAGATGCTCTCCCAGCTGAGCTATGATCCCATATGTTCGTCCGTTTTACAACCGACTTCGTTATTATACAATTATCTTCCCACAAATGTCAACTGTTTTTTTCATTTTTTTGCTTTATTTTTTACAATTTCAAGAAGCTTTCATTCGATACCGTTGAATGGGCAGTCGCTGGAAAAAGAATCGTTTGGATTCTATTTTTGTGCAATGGAGAGGATACTTAAAAATTGTGGAAGCCATTGCTGACACAATTTTCGCCCCAAAAGGCTCCTCGGAATGGTTTGCGCAACTTGAATCCAAACGATTCTTTTTCCAGCGACCGCCCACACAACCTATATCATTCAACATTTTCGCATAAATCAGAAAAATCTCCGGATTGCTCCGAAGATCTTTCTGATTATATTTTACATAGAGGATATGTCTTATACAATTCCCTGAGCCTGCATTGCATCTACAACTTTTTCAAATCCGGCAATGTTAGCACCTACTACATAGTTTCCTTCTGCTCCGTAACGTTTTGCTGCATCTGCTGCGTTATGGCAGATATTTACCATGATGTTCTGAAGTTTTGCGTCAACTTCTTCGAATGTCCAGCTGAGACGTTCGCTGTTCTGTGACATCTCAAGTGCTGATGTAGCAACACCACCTGCATTAGAAGCTTTACCAGGTGCAAATAATACACCGTTCTCCTGCAGATACTGTGTAGCTTCCAGTGTAGTAGGCATGTTAGCTCCTTCTGCTACTGCGATGCATCCGTTTGCAACAAGCTGTTTTGCATCTTCCAGATGAAGTTCGTTCTGTGTTGCACAAGGAAGAGCGATATCAACTTTTACTGACCATACGCCGCGACCTTCATGATATTCTGAATTCGGACGGTAGTTCTTGTATTCTGTAAGTCTTGCTCTCTTCACTTCTTTGATTTCTTTCAGAGCTGCAACATCGATTCCTTCCGGATCATATACCCATCCTGTAGAGTCGCTGCATGTTACAACTTTAGCACCCATCTGCTGTGCTTTTTCGATTGCGTAGATTGCAACGTTACCTGCTCCGGAAACTGCAACTGTCTTACCAGCGATGTCTTTTCCTGCAAGTTTGAGCATCTCGCGTGTGAAATACAGAAGTCCGTATCCTGTTGCTTCTGTACGTGCAAGGGATCCGCCGTAGCTGAGTCCTTTACCTGTCAGAACACCTTCTGATAATCCACGGATTCTCTTGTACTGTCCGTACATGTATCCGATCTCTCTTGCACCTGTTCCGATATCTCCGGCCGGTACGTCTGTGTCTGCTCCGATATATTTGCAAAGCTCTGTCATAAAGCTCTGGCAGAATGCCATAACTTCACGATCTGATTTTCCTTTCGGATCGAAATCGGATCCACCTTTACCTCCACCGATCGGAAGACCTGTCAGAGAGTTTTTGAAGATCTGTTCGAATCCAAGGAATTTGATAATTCCGATATTTACTGAAGGATGAAGACGTAATCCTCCTTTGTATGGTCCAATTGCACTGTTAAACTGTACACGGTATCCGGTATTAACCTGAACCTGACCTTTATCATCTACCCAAGGTACGCGGAATTTGATCTGTCTTTCCGGCTCAACGAGTCTTTCAAGAAGAGCGTCTCTTCTGTATTCTTCTTCATGAGCTTCTACAACTGCACGAAGAGATTCCAGAACCTCTTTTACTGCCTGATGAAATTCTGGTTCATCTGGGTTTTTCTTTACTACAAGTTCAATTACTTCATCAACATAAGACATACTACTCAATACCTCCTGAATGTTCTTTTACAAAAATGTGACTTTGCACACTTCTTTGCTAAAAAAAGAGGGACAAACAAATGTCTGTCCCTCCGGAACACCTTTGTTCTTTAACAGAGTAAAGCATTCAGGCGCCTGTGTCAAGATTTTTTTTATATTTTTCAAATTTTATGAATTTCCACTACATTTTTGTTTCAAATACAGCTGATTTTCATTTTTTTTCTTGATACTTCTTCTCTTTTTTGCAAGTTCGTGTCGACAATCTTGCATTTTTGTCTCATCCAAAGCATTTTATGCCAGATTTGCCGTCTTATTTGAAATATTTCACACCGGATTCAAAGATCTTCATATCCTGCTCACCATAAATATTGATAGCCACGGAATCTGCACGACGCTCTGAATGTGCCATCTTACCAAGCACACGGCCATCCGGACTTGTGATACCTTCAATTGCGCGATAAGAGCCATTGACGTTCCATTCTTCATCCATAGATACATTTCCGTCAAGGTCACAGTACTGTGTTGCAACCTGTCCGTTCGCAAAGAGCTTGTCAAGCCATTCTTCACTTGCAACAAAACGTCCCTCTCCGTGGGATGCCGGATTGGTGTAAACTCCGCCAAGCTCTGCCCCCTGCAGCCATGGTGACTTGTTGGTGACAACCTTTGTATAAACCATCTTGGAAATATGGCGTCCGATGGTATTGTAGGTCAGTGTCGGAGAATCCGGTGTCTGTCCCACAACTTCTCCGTAAGGAACCAGACCAAGTTTTACCAGAGTCTGGAATCCGTTACAGATACCAAGCACAAGGCCGTCTCTCTCATTCAGGAGCTTCTCTACCGCTTCTTTGAGTTTTGCATTCTGGAATGCAGTTGCAAAGAATTTTGCAGAACCATCCGGTTCGTCACCGGCTGAGAATCCACCCGGGAACATGATGATCTGGGATTTTGCAATTTCTTTTTCAAATGTATTCACAGAATCTACGATATCTGCTGCATCCATGTTACGGAATACTTTTGTGATGACCTTTGCACCTGCTCTTTCAAATGCTTTTGCACTGTCATACTCGCAGTTTGTTCCTGGGAATACCGGGATAAATACGGTCGGCTGTGCAATCTTGTGTCCGCAGATCACAATGTCTTTTGTATCGTAAAGTGGAGATTCTATCTTTTCGTCAGAAGCTTCGTCAGATACTGTACGGAATACCTGTTCCAGAGTTCCTGTCCATGCATCTTCTGCTTCTTTCAGTGTGATTTCTGTATCTCCAAATGCGAATTTCGCATCATCTGTCACTTCACCGATCACAGTGTAAGAGATGGAGAGCTCTCCTACCTTGTCTGCCGGAACTTCTGCTACGATATCACCGAATGCAGGTGCAAAAAGTTCTCTTGCATCCATGCTATGTTCGATCTTCACACCCATTCCGTTACCGAATGCCATCTTGCTGACAGCTGCGATCACTCCATGGCGGTCAAGTGCGTAAGCAGATACGATCTTTCCATTGTGGATATCATCAGCGAACTTACCGTACTGATCCATTACCTGTTCATATACCGGCAGCTCGTATTCATCTTTTTCAATCCTCATCCATACAAGCTTATTACCTGCTTTTTTCAGTTCCGGAGTAATGATATCTCCTTCTTTGGCAATATCAACTGCAAAGGATACCAGTGTCGGCGGTACATCGATATGTTCAAATGTTCCGGACATACTGTCCTTTCCTCCGATTGACGGAAGTCCATAAGCGATCTGTGCCTTATATGCACCAAGCAGTGCTGCAAATGGCTGACTCCATCTTTCCGGATCCTCTGTCATTCTGCGGAAATATTCCTGGAATGTAAAACGGATCTTGCTGTAATCTCCACCGCAAGCTACGATCTTAGCCATAGACTCTGTGACAGCATAGACAGCTCCGTGATACGGGCTCCAGCTTGACAGATACGGATCAAATCCATAACTCATCATCGTAACGGTATCACATTTACCATGCATAACCGGAAGCTTTGCAACCATGCTCTGTGTCTCTGTCATCTGGTATTTTCCACCGTGAGGCATGAATACCGAGCCTGCTCCGATGGATCCGTCGAACATCTCAACCAGACCTTTCTGTGAGCATACATTCAGGTCTTTCAGAGTATCCAGCCATTTTTCTTTTACATTGCCAACCTCAACCTGTTTCTTAAGAATGGTATCTTCTCTTGAAGGAATATCAACTTTAACCGTTGTCTCCTGATGTGCACCGTTGGTATTCAGGAAGGCACGGGAAATATTTACGATCTCTTTTCCTCTCCATGAAAGGACAAGTCTCGGATCTTCGGTAACAACCGCAACCTTTACTGCCTCCAGGTTCTCTTCTTTTGCATAGCCAAGGAATTCATCCACATCCTTCGGATCTACCACAACAGCCATACGCTCCTGGGATTCAGAAATCGCAATCTCTGTTCCGTCAAGACCTGCATATTTTTTCGGTACTTTGTCCAGATCGATCTGAAGACCATCTGCAAGCTCTCCGATTGCAACAGATACTCCGCCTGCTCCGAAGTCATTACACTTCTTGATCAGCTTGCTGACTTCTTCTCTGCGGAACATTCTCTGGATCTTACGTTCGGTCGGCGCATTACCCTTCTGAACCTCGGCTCCACATGTTTCGATGGATTCTTCGGTGTGAACTTTGGAAGAACCGGTTGCTCCACCACAGCCGTCACGTCCGGTACGTCCGCCAAGAAGAATGATGATATCTCCCGGATCCGAATTTTCACGGATAACTGCACGTCTCGGAGCAGCACCCATAACCGCACCGATCTCCATTCTCTTTGCTACATAATCCGGATGATAGATCTCTTTTACCAGTCCGGTTGCAAGTCCGATCTGGTTACCATATGAGCTGTACCCATGTGCTGCACTACGCACCAGTTTCTTCTGTGGCAGTTTTCCTTTCATCGTCTCTTTTACAGATACGGTCGGATCTGCTGCACCGGTTACACGCATTGCCTGGTATACATAAGTACGTCCTGACAGCGGGTCACGGATTGCTCCGCCAAGGCAGGTAGCCGCACCACCAAATGGTTCGATCTCGGTCGGATGGTTGTGTGTCTCATTCTTGAAGTTGACAAGCCACTCTTCTTCCACGCCATCTACTTCAACCGGGACAACGATACTGCAGGCATTGATCTCATCGGATTCTTCCTGATCCTGAAGCTTGCCTTCTTTTTTCAGCTTCCGCATTGCCATCAGTGCAAGATCCATCAGACATACAAATTTGTCCTCGCGTCCTTTGAAGATCTCGCTGTGTGTCTGAAGATATTCTTTATAAGTATCTTCCATCGGCTTTCTGTAATCGCCATCGCCAAAAGATACTTCAGTAAGTTCTGTTGAGAATGTGGTATGACGGCAGTGGTCAGACCAGTAGGTATCCAGAACACGGATCTCTGTCATTGAAGGATCTCTGTGTTCTTCCCCTTTGAAATAATTCTGAATGTGCTGGAAATCCTTGAATGTCATAGCAAGTCCAAGGGAACTGTATAATTCCTTCAGTTCGGCTTCCGGCATATCTTTGAATCCGTCAAAGATCTTTACATCGGCAGGCTCATCGAATTTTGTAACCAGTGTTTCCGGTTTTTCAAGTCCGGTTTCTCTGGAATCCACCGGGTTGATGCAGTGTGCCTTGATCGCTTCCATCTCTTCTTCGCTGATCTCTCCTTCGATCACATAAGTGGTCGCTGTCTTGATCACCGGCAGCTCATCCTCTTTGATAAACTGTACACACTGAACAGCAGAGTCTGCTCTCTGGTCAAACTGTCCAGGAAGAAATTCTACTGAGAAAATGTGGTCACTTTCTTCATGCGGGAAGTCCTCTCTGTAAAGCATATCTACCGGCGGTTCTGCAAACACACCGTTGCATGCTCTCTCAAATGTCGCATCCGAAAGATTCTCCACATCGTAGCGGATCAGTACACGTACATTCTTCACCGTCTTAATTCCAAGATAACTCTTCACCTCATGGCGAAGCTCTTTAGCCTGTACTGCAAATTCTGGTTTTTTCTCCACATATACACGTTTTACGCCCATAATTTCCTCCATTAGCTTTGGTAGTAATATTGAAACCGCATGCCTTAATCTGGCATAACGGCAGTTTCCTTGATTTTTATTTTACCACATCGTCTTTTATAAGTACAATAAATATAACTAAATCTTTTTATAAGTAATTCTTATTTATCTTCTTCCAGATAATACTGCCGACAAGAGAGATGATCAGAAATGTGGCAAAGATACTTCCGATCCGCATGACCATATCATAGAAAAATCCTTCCGGAAGCATCCGAATCATATAGTCTTCTGCCGGATCAAAGATCCACAAGTCATTGCTGAAGAAAATATGGTGAAAGATCACAAAATATTTATTGAAATCTCTCGAGAACAGGAATCCCGCCCCCGCGGTAAGTGCCAGAAATACTGCCAGCACCCACTGATACATCTGCGGGAGCAGCCTCCTCCAGTCTGCTTTCATCAGCACAAGTGCCGCCATCAAAAAAAGCAGCACCAGGATCGCTGCCCGCCGGATCGCAAGCCCTCCAAGGAAAAGTCCCTGTACGTCTGCCATATGAAGCCGATCCTGCTCATTGAAGAAATCCTGTACATTTCCTTCCACTTCCGTCTCAATGCTCAGCTCTTTTTCGTTCCCCCGCAGGTAAGACATCATGTATTTTGTCACCTTCATGATATCCGGCATCTCCATATAAAGTTCATCTGCCACCTTATATTTTTCGTATTCTCTTTCGTAAAAACTCCAGTCTCCATATGCGCCGATTTCAAAACTGCTGATCAGAAAGATCACGATCAGTGCTATACTCGGCAATATTGCCAGAATTTTATGCAGCCATTTCTTTTTTGCCATTCCTTTTCTCCTTCTTTTGCTGCTTCTAGTTTAGCAATCCTGTCTTCATTTGTCAAAAATGGTTTTCTCTTGAAATTTCATTTTTTATCACTTATAATACTAATAGGTTTTATAAGGAGGACTAATGATGGATATCAACTATGAATTATATAAAGTATTTTATTACGTTGCGGACACGCTCAGCTTTTCTGAGGCTTCCAAGCAGCTCTTTATTTCACAGTCCGCTGTCAGCCAGTCCATTAAAGCACTGGAAAAGAAACTGGATCAGGTTCTTTTCATCCGCAGCACAAAAAA
>CAKRFP010000061.1 GCA_934320645.1 uncultured Bariatricus sp. | reverse complement strand
GGTATAGATTTTCTATATTCTGACATGCTATTAAAAAAGCATGGAGGAAAAAGAAATGGATGAAATGTTTTGCTTTCAATGTCAGCAGACCGCTCATAACACAGGCTGCGAAGGGCATGCAGGTGTGTGTGGGAAAAAGTCGGATACAGCAAACCTTCAAGATGAACTGACTGGTGAACTGATCCGACTGGCAAGGGCGGTTACTGAAAATGAAAGAAGCAGATCTTCGGATGAACTGATGTTAAAAGGTCTGTTTACCACGATTACTAATGTAAATTTCAACAGTGATACAGTGAAAAAACTGTCAGATGAGATCAGAGAAGAAGCAGAAAACAGAAAACCAGGAAAAGAAGCTTATAATGTACAGAAGATCTGGGAGGCACCGGAAGATATCCGTTCGTTAAAGTCATTGATCTTGTTTGGCTTACGAGGAACTGCAGCATATGCTTATCATGCATGGGCACTGGGATATGTGGATGCGGAGATTATGAATTTCTTTTATAAGGGAATGCGTATTCTGGGAGAAGAAAAAGGGATGGAAGAACTGCTTCCGGTAGTCATAGAAACCGGTAAAGTCAACCTGCGCTGCATGGAACTTCTGGATAAAGCAAACACGGAAAGCTATGGAGATCCAGTTCCGACAGAAGTTCCGCTTACGATAGAAAAGGGACCATTTATTGTAGTCAGTGGTCATGATCTGCATGATATGAAGCTGCTTCTGGAGCAGACCGAAGATAAAGGCATCAATATTTATACGCACAGTGAAATGCTTCCGGCACACGGATATCCAAAATTAAAGGAATATCCGCATCTGAAAGGCAATTTCGGAACAGCCTGGCAGAGTCAGCAATTTGAGTTTCATAATATTCCTGCGCCAATTTTATTTACGACAAATTGTCTGATGCCAGTCAGACAGAGCTATGCAGACCGGGTATTTACAACTTCGGTGGTGTCTTATCCGGAGATGGTTCATATTGGTGAGGACAAAGATTTTACTCCGGTTATTGCAAAAGCGTTGGAATGCGGTGGATATCCGGAAAATCATCCGATGACAGGGATCAATGGAGGAACAACCGTGATGACCGGATTTGCACACAACGCAGTTCTGGAAAATGCAGGAAAGATCGTGGATCTTGTAAAGAAAGGGAAGATTCGGCATTTCTTTCTGATCGGAGGATGTGACGGAGCGGCACCAGGTCGGAGCTACTACACGGAATTTGCCAAAAAGACACCGATGGATACGATCATCCTGACGCTGGCGTGTGGAAAATACAGATTGAATGATCTGAAGCTCGGAGAAATTGAGGGGATTCCAAGAATTTTGGATATGGGACAGTGTAATGATGCGTACAGTGCGATTAAAGTTGCAATTGCTCTTGCGGAAGCGTTTGGGTGTGAGGTAAATGAACTTCCATTGTCTATGATCCTGTCATGGTATGAACAGAAAGCGGTTGCAATTCTGCTGACACTTCTGGCACTCGGAATCAAAAATATTTACCTGGGTCCGACGCTTCCGGCGTTTGTGTCACCGAATGTTCTGAATTACCTGGTGCAAGAGTATCAGATTACCCCGATCAGTACAGTAGATGAGGATCTGAAGAAAATTTTAGGTTGAAGAGGTTTGAACGTAAGAGAAAGAAATCTGAAATAGGAAATGAAAAGCATTACTTCTGGAACAGAAAGCACAAAAAAGTGTGAGTAAGAAGAGGTAGTGCTTTTTTACATACTGTTTCCTTTACAAAAAGTGTCGTCTGTGCTAACATAAATATAACAATGGCGATGCCGGTACAATAGAAAAAGGAGTGCGTTTTATGCTGATTGAAATTGATTTTAACAGTGATGAGGCGATTTATATACAGCTCAGGAATCAGATTATTATGGGAATTGCCACTTCGACGATTCATGAAGGTGATACTTTGCCGTCTGTGAGACAGCTGGCAGATAATATCGGAATCAATATGCATACAGTGAATAAAGCATATAATGTCCTGCGGCAGGAAGGTTTTCTTCAGCTCGACAGACGAAGAGGTGCGGTGATCTGTATTGATGAAGATAAACTGGAAGCTCTGCAGGATCTGAAAGAGCAGCTTCGGGTACTTCTGGCAAAAGGAAGCTGCAAAAACATTACGAAAGAAGAAGTTCATGAACTGGTAGATGAGATCTATGCAGATTATGAACAGAGATAGATTGAAAAAAGGAGACTAAAATTATATGGCAGAAAAGCAATATACAAGGCAGGCGCAGGAAGCGCTGAATATGGCACGGAAGATTGCAGCCGAACTGAAGCATCCGTATGTTGGGACAGAACATCTTCTTTTCGGGCTTAAGAGGGTTTTTACCGGAGTTGCAGGGCAGGTGCTTGATAAGAATAAAGTCGATGAAGAACAGATGGAAAAAGCAATGGATATCCTTGTATCTGCTCCTGAGGCAGCTAAGAAGGAAAGAAAGCATCTGGAGTACAGTCCGAGACTTCGGTATATTCTGGAAGAAAGCCAGAATGAGGCAGCGCAGCTTGCATCTGAAAAGGTCGGAACCGAACATCTTCTGCTTGCAATGCTCAAAGATGGAGATTGTGTGGCTACCCGTATGTTGATGACCCTGAATGTAAATATTCAAAAGCTTTTTCAGGATCTTCTGCTTGCGGCGGGAATTGATCCGAAAGAGTATATGGAGAATCAGAAGGACGGGGAAACTGTTGGCGGAATTATAGACCAGTACAGTACGGATCTGACACAGGAAGCAAGAGAAGGAAAGCTGGACCCGGTTATTGGACGTGAAAAAGAAATTGCACGTATCATGGAGATCCTGAGCAGACGGACCAAGAATAATCCGTGCCTTGTGGGAGAGCCGGGAGTCGGTAAGACAGCAATCGTGGAAGGACTTGCAAGACAAATCGCGGAAGGAATTGTTCCGGAAAGCATGAAAGATAAGCGGATCATGGTGCTGGATCTTCCGGGGATGATCGCAGGCTCCAAGTATCGTGGTGAATTTGAAGAGCGCATGAAAAAACTGATCCGTGAGGTAAAGACGGCGGGCAATATTATTCTTTTCTTAGATGAACTTCACACCATTATCGGTGCCGGCGGTGCAGAGGGCGCGATTGATGCATCCAATATTCTGAAACCATCTCTGGCAAGAGGGGAGATGCAGCTGATCGGTGCGACAACTCTTACGGAATACCGCAAGTATATTGAGAAGGATGCGGCTCTGGAACGAAGATTCCAACCGGTTACGATTGAAGAACCGACGGAAGACGAGTGTATCCGGATCCTGGAAGGTCTGAAAGAAAAATATGAGGCTCATCATGATGTAGAAATCGAAGAGGACGCGTTGAAAGCGGCAGTACATATGTCATGCCGTTATATCAATGACCGTTTCCTTCCGGATAAGGCAATTGATGTGTTGGATGAAAGCTGTTCAAGAGTAAAACTTCGCGGATTTAAAGTGCCGGAGAATATTGTTGAGACAGAAATGCGCTGTGGAAAGGTGGAGCAGGAAAAAGAAGCAGCACTCAAAGCCGGAGATATAGAGAAGGCGTCTGAGCTTCACAAAGAACAGAAGGAAGCAGAAAAGAAATTAGAGCAGGCGAAAAAGCGTTTCAATAAAAAGAATGAAAAGAAAAAGGTTCCGGTAACCGAAGAAGATGTTGCGGATGTAATTTCCATGTGGACACGGATCCCGGTAACAAGACTGAATGAATCTGAGAGCGAACGCCTGAAAAAGTTGGATAAAACACTGGAGAAGCGTGTGATCGGTCAGGAAGAGGCAATCCAGGCACTTTCCAAAGCAGTAAAACGAGGAAGAGTGGGATTAAAAGATCCGGCACGTCCGATCGGTTCATTCTTATTCCTCGGACCTACCGGCGTTGGCAAGACAGAGCTTTCCAAAGCTCTTGCAGAAGCACTTTTTGGAAATGAAGAAGACATGATCCGGGTAGATATGTCCGAATATATGGAGAAGCACAGTGTATCCAAGATGATCGGATCGCCTCCGGGATATGTGGGACATGAGGATGGCGGACAGCTCAGCGAGAAAGTACGCAGAAATCCATATTCGGTCATTTTGTTTGATGAGATTGAGAAAGCACATCCGGATGTGTTTAATATTTTACTTCAGGTACTGGATGACGGGCATATTACGGATTCGCAGGGAAGAAAAGTAGATTTCCGCAATACGGTTATCATTATGACATCCAATGCAGGGGCAAAGGCGATCATTGAACCGAAGAAGCTTGGATTCACCCAGCAGGAAGACCAGAAGGCGGATTACAAGCGTATGAAAGCAAATGTGATGGACGAAGTAAAGCAGTTATTCCGTCCGGAGTTCCTGAACCGTATTGATGAGATCATCGTATTCCATCCGCTGAATGAGGACAATATGAAGAAGATCGTAGGGTTGATGTGTAAAGAAGTTGTGCAGAGAGCAAAAGAGCAGCTTGAAATTACACTGGTTGTGCGTGATTCTGTGAAGAAGCATATTGTTGAGACCGGAAGTGACAAGAAGTATGGTGCAAGACCGCTGAGAAGGGCAGTACAGAGCCAGCTGGAAGACAAACTTGCAGAAGCACTTCTGAATGGTGAGATCAAACGTGGAGACCATGTGGAAGCCGGTATTTCTAAAAAGGAAATAAAATTTGCAGTCAGAGAGATAAACAACTAGCAAAAGAAGAAGTTTTATTATATAATAAGAAAAACGGTTCGGATGTGTGGAAAATTCACAGTCCGTATGTCGAAAGAGAAAGACCATTAGGAGGATTTGAACAATGACAGTAGTCAAAGAGCTCATCAGAAGTGAATTAGACGGAACACTCAGTTTCGGTGATTACACTCTGGATACAAAGACAAAAAAGGATGGATTTGAATTTCAGGGAGATATATATAAAGTAAAGACATTCAAAGAGATTACAAAGCTTGAGAAGAACGGAATGTTCGTATATGAATCTGTTCCGGGAACTGCAGTAGAGCATTTTGAAGTATCAGAGGATGTGATCTCATTTAAAGTATCAGGGACAGGAGATGCACAGATTACACTGGAACTTGAACCGGATACAGATTATATTGTATATATGAATGATATGAATGTTGGTGATATGAAGACAAACTTAAGCGCAAAGCTCAGTGTAAGTGCAGAACTTGGAAAAGAAAGCGTTGAGATCAAGGTCGTAAGAAAGTAGGACAATGATTACAGCAAGAATTGTCTGAAGTACATAGGTATTTAAGAAAAGTAAAAGAGTCTGCTTCGGCAGGCTCTTTCTTTACCGGAAGTATACAAACTGGGAACAGGCAAGAGAAGCAGTTGGTAATTTTTTAAGATAGATAAGGAGCTGGAATATGGCGAAGGCAAAAAAGTCGGTTTTTTTCTGCCAGAATTGTGGGCATGAAGAATCAAAATGGCTGGGGCAGTGCCCAATGTGCAAGGAATGGAACTCTTTCGTGGAAGAGCGTGTGACAACGTCAAAAACGGCAGCGGTTAAAGCGGCAAAAGAGATTCGTATTGTACCATTGTCCGAAGTAAAGACAGAAAATGAAGAGCGGGTGGCAACCGAGATTAAAGAATTGGATCGTGTACTGGGAGGCGGAATCGTACCAGGCTCTCTTATTTTAGTAGGCGGTGATCCGGGAATTGGTAAGTCAACGCTGCTCCTGCAGGTGTGTCAGAAACTGGCAAAAAAAGAACGAAAAGTTTTGTACATATCAGGGGAAGAATCGCTTCGCCAGATCAAATTGCGTGCACAGAGGATGGGAGAATTTAATGATCATCTGCTTTTGCTTTGTGAGACTAATCTGGAACTGATCCGCAATGTGATTGAAAAGGAAAAGCCAGATACTGTGATCATTGATTCGATTCAGACAATGTACAGTGAAGAAGTCGGTTCTGCGCCGGGAAGTGTGTCGCAGGTCAGAGAGGCAACAAATACGCTGATGCAGCTTGCAAAAGGGCTTGGAATTTCGATTTTTATTGTCGGACATGTTACAAAAGAAGGAACTGTCGCCGGACCAAGAGTATTGGAACATATGGTAGATACGGTTCTGTATTTTGAAGGAGACAGACATGCATCTTACCGGATTCTTCGAGGAGTGAAAAACCGTTTTGGTTCGACGAATGAGATTGGTGTATTTGAAATGCGAAGAGATGGACTGCGTGAGGTGGAAAATCCGTCGGAATTTATGCTGAATGGAAGACCGGAAAATGCATCCGGATCTGTTGTGGCATGTTCTATGGAAGGAACACGTCCGATCTTGCTGGAAATCCAGGCGCTGGTATGTGAAAGCAATTTCGGAATGCCAAGAAGAACAGCAGCAGGAACAGATTACAACAGGGTGAATCTTCTGATGGCAGTTCTGGAAAAAAGGATTGGATATCATCTTGGAAATTATGATGCCTATGTGAATATTGCCGGAGGTATCAAGATCAATGAACCCGCGATAGACCTTGGAATCGTGATGGCAATCGTATCAAGCTATAAGAACAGACCATTTGATGAACGGACGATTGTGTTTGGAGAAGTAGGATTAAGCGGAGAAGTCCGCGCGGTAAATATGCCGGAACAGCGGGTGGCAGAGGCGAAGAAGCTTGGATTTGAGACATGTATTGTACCGGAAGTGTCTCTGGATAGTGTGAAGAGTATTAGTGGAATTAAGATTATTGGTGTGAAGAGTATCAATGAGGCAATCGGGCTGATTGAATAGGAGAATATAGGATTTTGCAAAGAGGGAACCGAATAGATGTGAGAATTCAGTTTCCTCTTTTGCGTGGTAGTTACTAAATTATAAAAATTTAAAACCTTTAAAGATTCTGGTTCTGGCGAGTCAGGAAAATTCCAACGACCGATCCGGTGAAAAGGATTGGAGCCAGTCGCATGAAAACCCATTCAAAGATATGGAATAAGACACCAACAACAGCTTTTTCTGGATCGGTGTAATTCCAGCAGAGATAAGGACTGCCCAGGAAGATCAAAGAGACAAAAATGATTATGATAGCTGTGCAGAGTAAGATACACAATAAATGAAAGACCTTATGGATCCGTATCTTTCTTTGGGCAAGCTGCAGATTAATCACTTCGAGCTTTTCAGAGATTGCTTTTAAAGAATCAGCTTTTGCTTCAGTTACAGTTTCTCCAAGCAAAATACTCACAGGTGTATCAAACGCTTCGGATAGTGCAATTAACATATCAGCATCAGGAACAGATAATCCTTTTTCCCATTTGGAAATAGTCTGCCTTACAACATTTAATTTGACTGCAAGTTCTTGCTGAGAAAGCCCTTTTGAAAGCCGGATTGCTTTTAAATTTTCATTTAACATGAGAATAATCCCTCCTTCTGGTTCTTTTATTTAGTTTTATTATAGGAGAAGTGGTCCGTTGCTGCAAGCAACGTGAGTTAACATGGAGAAGTTTGAAAGCCTGAGGGGAAAGTTGAGGCATGAGAAGTAAATTTAATGGGGATGTTCAGCCGCGCCATTCGCAAAAGTTATCCACGAAAAGATATCAGAATATTCTGAATTGCGCAAAATATAAAAACAACATTGACAATTCTGGAAAGCCGTGATAAGATAACATTCGTTCGCTGATCGAGACAGAGACTAAGGAGTGGCATGCAGGGATCAGATGGGCAAATGTTTTGAAGATTTGCAAGATTTCTGAGCGGATGAGCCTGGAAAGTTCAGACAAAACTGCAAAGAGAAATGAAATGCAAAAACAAATGAAAAAGTTGTTGACAAGCTTAGATGGATATGGTATTCTATTAAAGCTGTCGCGTGAGGAACTGCTTCACAACAGTAAAAAAGAA
>CAKRFP010000060.1 GCA_934320645.1 uncultured Bariatricus sp. | reverse complement strand
TTGATCACACAATTATTTCCAACAAACACTTTTTTGAACAGAACTGAGTTCTCAACAGTTCCGTTGATAATGCTTCCGCTTGCCACAAGGCTGTTCTTGACAACTGCACCCGGATTGTATTTTGCCGGAGGCAGATCTGTCACCTTGGAATAAATGCTTGGAATCTGCTTAAAGAAATAGTTCCGGACTTCCGGTTTGAGGAAATCCATGTTTGTCTTATAATAGGCATCGACTGTGGAAATATTGCTCCAGTAGTCTTTTATCTTATAACCGTATATCTTTTTCAGATTCTTATATCTGATCAGGATATCCGTTACAAAATCATATCTGTCTTCCTCAGCTGAATGTTCGATCAGATCGATCAGCTGACGTCTACGGATGATATAGATTCCTGTGGAAATCGTGTTGGAATTTGCCACCATCGGCTTTTCCTCAAATTCTTCGATCCGCATATTCTCATTCATCTTCAGGATACCAAAACGGGTTGCATCCTCGCCTGATTCCAGATCCCGGCATACCACAGTGATATCTGCTTTCTTGGCAATATGGTATTCCAGTACTTTGTTATAATCCATCTTGTAAACCGCATCTCCGGATGTGATGATCACATACGGTTCATGGCATCTCTTCAGGAAATCCAGATTCTGATAGATCGCATCTGCCGTTCCCCGATACCAGTAGCCATTGTCTGCGGTGATCGTCGGTGTAAATACATAAAGACCGCCCTGCTTACGTCCAAAATCCCACCACTTGGAAGAATTCAGATGTTCATTCAGGGAACGCGCATTGTACTGGGTCAGTACTGCCACCTTCTGAATGTGCGAATTGGACATGTTGCTGAGTGCAAAATCAATTGCCCGGTAGCTTCCTGCGATCGGCATCGCTGCCACTGCACGTCTCTGTGTAAGCTCCCGCATCTTGTTGTTGTTACCGCCTGCTAAAATGATTCCAACTGCTCTCATGATCTGTCACCCGCCTTTATCAATACTCCGCCGCTTTCAAGAGCACCCTGTATATAATCCTCCTTCACGGTAATACCGCTGATCGCAGTATTCTTTCCAATCTGTACTCCTGCAGGAATCACAGAATTCTCACCGATCGTGACCAGTCCGGAATTGTAGATATCAGACCTGAGCTTGTTCGGTGCTTCATTGCCGATTCCAAGGGTTACATTGTCTCCAATCTTCACATTCTCCGCAATGATTGCTTTGTCTATCACGCAGTCATTCCCAATCGCAACATCCTGCATGATGATCGAATCCCGGATCACACAGCCTTGTCCTACAACAACGCCTGCTCCGATCACACAGTTATGTATCTCACCGTATATCTCCGCTCCGTCACCGATAATACTTCGGTCGATCACAGCTTCTTTTGAAACATACTGTGGTGGTATGATGGAATTATTGGTATAAATTTTCCAGAATTCTTCATAAAGATTAAACTCAGGAATGATGTCGATCAGCTCCATATTGGCTTCCCAGTAAGAGCTCAATGTGCCAACATCCTTCCAGTAGCCGTTATATTCGTATGCAAACAGTCTCTGCTTCTTGTCATGGCAATATGGAATGATATGTTTTCCGAAATCACATCCCGGCTGGTCTTTCATCTTGATCAGTGCTTCTTTGAGCACCGGCCAGCTGAAAATGTAGATTCCCATGGAAGCGAGATTGCTTCTCGGATTCGCCGGCTTTTCTTCAAACTCGGTGATCCGCTTATCTTCATCGGTGATTACGATTCCGAAACGGCTTGCTTCTTCGATCGGAACCGGCATCGCCGCGATCGTCACGTCTGCATGGTTCTCCTTGTGGAAATCCAGCATCACTTCGTAGTCCATCTTGTAAATGTGATCTCCTGATAAGATCAGCACGTAATCCGGATTGAATGTCTCCATGTATTCCAGATTCTGATAAATTGCATTCGCCGTTCCTGTATACCATTCGCTGCTTGTACTCTTCTCATACGGCGGAAGAATTGACACCCCTCCGATATTCCGGTCCAGATCCCACGGAATACCAATTCCAATATGTGTATTAAGCCTGAGTGGTTGATACTGGGTCAGGACACCGACTGTATCGATTCCTGAGTTGATACAGTTACTCAGCGGAAAATCAATGATTCTGTATTTGCCACCAAATGCAACAGCCGGTTTAGCAACTTTTGCAGTCAGGACTCCAAGTCTGCTGCCCTGTCCTCCTGCTAATAGCATTGCTATCATTTCCTTTTTTATCATGTCTTCACCCCTTCTCAGTAATTCTGGTTTTTTCATTATAACATATTACATACATATAGTGAACATATTTTACAAAAATATTTCTGTTCACCTATCTTTTTTATAGAAATATCACAAAAAGAAAAGGTTTGGTTTTTGACCTATCTATGTTATAATTATGCACGTAAGTCAAATACTATGAAACAAATCACAGAACAGGAAGTGTCATTATGTATAAAATTGATTTTAATCAGCCTTGCCACATCCACTTTATCGGAATTGGCGGCATCAGTATGAGCGGACTCGCAGAGATTCTTCTTGAAGAAGGATTCACCGTATCCGGATCCGATAACAAAGAATCGGCACTTACAGATCATCTGTCTCAGAATGGTGCAACCGTATTTTACGGTCAGAAGGCTTCCAATATTATAGACGGTATCGACCTTGTGGTTTATACCGCAGCGATCCACGAAGACAACGAAGAATTTGCAGAAGCAAAGCGTCAGAACCTTCCGATGTTATCCAGAGCTGAGCTGCTCGGCCAGCTTATGACCAACTATGCGACACCGGTTGCCGTATCCGGTACGCACGGTAAGACCACCACGACCTCTATGCTCTCTCATATTGCTCTTGCAGCAGACCTTGATCCGACAATCTCTGTCGGCGGTATCTTAAAAGCGATCGGAGGCAACATCCGTGTCGGCGGTCCTGATCTTTTCATCACAGAAGCATGCGAATATACCAACAGCTTCCTGCACTTTTTCCCAAAGATCGGTATTATTCTGAATGTGGATGCGGATCATCTGGACTTCTTTAAAGACCTGGACGATATCCGCAATTCTTTCCACCTCTTTGCAAAGCTTCTCCCGGAAGACGGAACCCTCATCATCAACGGAGATATTGATAAGATCGAAGAGATTACCTCAGATCTTTCCTGTCGTGTTATCACATTTGGCAAAGAAGCTTCCCTGGATTACAGTGCAGCTAATATTACTTATAACGAACAGGGCAATGCCTCTTTCGATGTCGTAAAAGACGGACAGAATGTTGCCCATCTCGCTCTTTCTGTTGGCGGTGAGCACAACGTATATAACGCACTTGCAGCTATCGCAGTTGCCGATATTCTTGGTGTTCCTGCGGAGACGATCCAGACAGGTCTTGCTTCCTTCCACGGAACGGACCGCCGTTTTGAATACAAAGGTGAAGTCGGCGGAGTGACCATCATTGATGATTACGCACACCATCCGACAGAGATCGCAGCAACTCTGAAAAGTGCTGCACATTATCCACATAAAAAACTGTGGTGTATTTTCCAGCCACATACCTATACACGTACAAAAGCATTATTCTCAGAATTTGCTGAGGCACTTGCGCATGCAGATCACGTGATCCTCGCTGACATTTATGCCGCCCGTGAAACAGATACTCTTGGTATCTCTTCTGAACAGCTTGCTGCTGCAGTAAAAGAACACGGCTGTGATGCAACCTATCTTCCAAGCTTTGCCGCCATCGAAGAATTCGTCACTGCACACTGCCAGCCTGGAGATCTTCTGATCACAATGGGTGCCGGAGATGTTGTAAATATCGGGGAAGATCTTCTGAACAGATAATTTTCCCTCGTTATTTGTAAAATTTATCAAAAATTTCCGTCAAAAACTTCTTTTTTACGATCTGGGATAATGTTATAATGAACAAAGTCAGAAAAGAAAAGGAGCGGAATTATGAGTGCACTTGTTTTGCGTAATCATTCTCACAGTAATGCCACGATCGTAGAGAATGATTTTATCGATCACTATATGGTATCTGCGAACGGAGAATATGTGAAAGTCTATCTTCTGCTTCTCCGCTACCTGAATACACCGGATCAGATTCCGGACATTCCACAGATGGCAGATCTGCTGGAGAATACCGAAGGAGATATCCTGCGTGCACTCAAATACTGGGAAAAAGAAGGGATTCTTTCTCTTGAATATAGCGAAGCAAATGAACTGACCGGAATCTGTCTTGGAAAAGCGACTGCTCATCCGACACCTGTCAAAGCAGCCTTCTATACACCTTCCGCACAATCTGTGTCTGCACCGAAATCCCGAACCACGGCACCGGCATCCGGAACCACTCCGGTGACAGCACCTGATGGTCAGAATGTACCGGCATCAAGACGTTCTCTTGCTGCCCGCAGAGAATTAAAGCAGATCCTGTTTGTCGCTGAACAATATCTTGGAAAGACCTTAAGCCGTACGGATGTTGACGCGATTACTTATTTTTATGATTCCCTCGATTTTCCGACAGACCTGATCGAGTATCTGATCGAATACTGTGTGGAAAACGGACATAAGAGTATGCATTACATCCAGAAAGTAGCACTTGCCTGGGCCGATGAACATATCACAACGGTTGAACAGGCCAAGAATTCATCTGCTTTTTACAATAAGACCTGCTACTCGATTCTGAACGCATTTGGCATCAAAGGACGCGGTCCTGCATCCGCGGAACTTGACTATATCCGCAAGTGGACCGAGCATAACGGATTGGATCTGGAGTTGATCCTGGAAGCATGCAACCGCACGATCAGCGCAATCCATCAGCCAAGCTTTGAATATACCGACAAGATTCTGGAGAACTGGAAGACCAGTAACGTCCGCACTCTTGCAGATGTACAGAGACTGGATTCGGCTTTTGAGCAGGAAAAAGACCGGCAGAAAAATGCTTCTGCCCCACAAAACCGTACACCTTCTGCCCAGCAGCCTTCCAAATTCCGTAATTTTGAAGAACGTTCTTACAATATGGACGAGCTTACCAAAGAATTATTACGCAGTAACTAAGAAAGGGGAACACTGTGCCGTTAACCAATTCACAATACAATGCGCTTATGCGCGTATATGAAGAAAAAAGAGCGAAGAGCCGCGACCTCGCGAATCTTCACTACGAGCGTGCCTGCCAGAAGGTTCCGGAGCTTGCATCGATTGATGCCTCTATTTCTTCTGCCAGCCTTGATCAGGCGAAAAAGCTGCTCGCAGGCGATGACACTGCCCTCGCTTCTTTGAAGGAAGAGATCCGGTCTCTTTCGGACAGACGCCGCCGACTCCTTTCCGACGCCGGATTCCCGGAAGACTATCTGGAACAGCATTTTGAATGTCCGGACTGTCAGGATACCGGCTATGTCGGCACGAAAAAGTGCCATTGCTTTTTAAAAGCGATCATTGATCTGTTCTACACCCAGTCCAACTTAAAAGGACTTCTCGAACAGGAAAATTTTGAACATTTTAATTTTAATTATTATTCATCCAATTATAAAGACCGGCTTTCCGGTCAGAACTCCCGCGAGCTTGCAACGCGGGCTTATCAGGAATGTATGAATTTCATCCACAATTTTGATACCGAACATGGTAATCTGCTTCTTTTTGGGAATACTGGTATCGGGAAGACATTTCTCAGCCACTGTATCGCAAAAGAAGTGATGGATTCTCTGCATTCCGTCCTTTACCTGACTGCCTCTGAATTTTTCGATGCGCTCCTTGAAAAAGCGCTGAACCGGAATGATGAGAGCTGTCTTTTATATGAGCAGATCCACCTCTGTGACCTGCTGATCATTGATGACCTGGGAACCGAACGCAATACAGACTTTGTCGTTTCTCAGCTTTTTGTGTGTTTAAATGATCGGATCCTGAACAGGAAATCCACGATCATTTCTACTAATCTTACTCTGGAGGAAATCAAGACGAACTATACGGAACGTACATTTTCCCGGATAAGCAACCATTATAAGATACTTCGCCTTGCCGGTGATGATATCCGCATCCAAAAGAAACTTATGTACAGGGAGGAACACTGATGTTACATCGAAGTGAACGAATTCTGGATAATATTCCAGTTGGCTCTCTCGGCATTATTGCCGTAGACGGCTGTGAAGAGATGGGAAATAAAGTCAATGACTATCTCGTAAAATGGAGAAAGGAAGAGACTCGTTTCCAGAAAGACAATCTTGTTTTCAACGGCTACGAAAAGCCAAATTATCTGATTGACGCAAAAGTACCGCGTTTCGGATCAGGTGAAGCAAAAGGTATTATCAATGAGTCTGTACGTGGAAAAGACCTCTATCTGATGGTTGATGTCTGCAATTACAGCCTGACTTATTCACTCAGCGGCAATACCAACCATATGTCACCGGACGACCATTTCCAGAACCTGAAGCGTGTCATCGCTGCTGTAGGTGGAAAAGCACGTCGTCTCAACATCATCATGCCATTCCTTTATGAAAGTCGCCAGCACAAGAGAAGCGGCCGTGAATCACTGGACTGCGCACTGGCTCTGCAGGAACTGGTACGCATGGGTGTAGATAACATAATCACTTTTGATGCCCATGACCCACGTGTACAGAATGCTATCCCGTTAAGCGGATTTGAGACGATCCGTCCGACTTACCAGTTCGTAAAAGGACTTTTAAAACATGTACCGGATCTTCAGATCGATGCCGACCATATGATGGCGATCAGCCCGGATGAAGGTGCAACCGGACGTGCAATCTACTTTGCCAACGTACTCGGTCTTGATATGGGTATGTTCTACAAACGTCGTGACTATACAACCATCGTAGACGGACGTAACCCGATCGTAGCCCACGAATTCCTTGGATCTTCCGTAGAAGGCAAAGACGTGATCATCCTTGATGATATGATTTCTTCAGGTGACAGTATCCTTGACGTTGCCCGCCAGCTCAAGATGCGTAAAGCAAAACGTATCTACGCAGCTGCAACCTTCGGACTTTTCACAAATGGTATGGAAAAATTTGATCAGGCTTACGAAGAAGGACTGATCAACGGAATCCTCACAACAAACCTGATCTATCAGACACCGGATCTGCTCAGCCGTCCTTACTACATCAACTGCGACATGAGCAAGTACATCGCACTGGTAATCGATACACTGAACCATGATGCTTCTATCAGCAGCATCCTTGATCCAAGCGAACGTATCCAGAATGTAGTTGAGAAGTATAAAAAAGGGGAAGCGATTGACTAATCCATACTAACGAAATTTTTCCACTATATGACAAAAAATACTGCTTGAATATCATTTTGATATCTAAGCAGTATTTTTATTTAACATTTTTCTTTCGGCAGTCCTTCTACCTCTACTCCCCATTCTTTCATTTTTCCCAGAAACAGCTCTTTACTAATCTCATGCAGAGCATCTTTCTCTCCGTACATCTTTCCGGGAACCTCAAAGTTTGCTACAAAGCTGCTATATGGATGCAATGACGCATAGCTGAAAGTTTCACTTGCAGAACTGCTATTCCCAGATTTTTTCTTGATGAATAAAACACCCTCTCCACAATGACTTTCCTCCGATGCAACCAGTTTTACCCGCAAATCCTTCCACAAATAACGTTTTGACAGGAAAAGAAACTTTCGGATACAGCCTTTTTCATCCATCTTTAAACGGTAACTTTTTCTGCTGGTTACTACCACATAAACCGGAACAAGAGCAATAAAAAATGGAATAAAGATAGCAATCAGTACTGGATTCTTCCAGATAAAGATTGGATATATGATAAACCCTAAAAGTAAAAGCCAAATAGCTGCCGCGAGTAAGATCCAGGCGGTTCCATTTCTTCTGGACTGTAATCTTCCCTTTTTGTCCTGAAAAATATCAAAGTTTTTCGG
>CAKRFP010000059.1 GCA_934320645.1 uncultured Bariatricus sp. | reverse complement strand
ATTCTTACACCGGGGTTTATTGATCAGCATGTTCATGTTACCGGAGGCGGTGGGGAAGGAAGCTTTCATACCCGTACACCGGAACTTCAGCTGTCAGAACTGATAAAAGGCGGAATCACAACGGTTGTAGGACTTCTTGGAACAGACGGACTTACAAGGAGTGTCGAAAATCTTTATGCGAAAGTACAGGCTTTATGCGAAGAAGGGATAAGTGCGTATATGCTTACCGGTGCATATGGATATCCAAGTCCGACCATTACCGGAGAGGTAGATCGGGATATTATGTTTATTGAGAAAGTCCTTGGAGTGAAACTTGCTATTTCAGATCACCGGGCACCGAATGTGACAGAAAGTGAACTGATCCAGCTTGCAAGCAAGACCAGAACAGCAGGTATGTTAAGCGGAAAGCCCGGAATCGTGGTGCTACATATGGGAGATGCGGATGCCGGATTATCACCGGTATTTGAAGCTTTAGCAAAGAGTATGATCCCGATTAAGATTTTCCGTCCGACACATGTAAACCGTAGAAAAGGTCTTCTGGAAGAAGGCTATCAACTGCTTAAAAAAGGTGGCTACATCGATCTGACCTGTGGCATCAGTGAAGACTTTTGTCCGGGAGGATGCATTTTAGAGGCAAAAGAAAAAGGAATCCCGACAGATCATATTACGATCAGTTCCGACGGACACGGAAGCTGGTCAAAATACAGAGAAGACGGAAGTCTGTTGGAAATCGGTGTTTCCTCGGTAGATGCACTGCGGGAAGAGCTTCTGTATATGGTGCATGAGCTTGATATGAAGCTGGAGGATGTGCTTCCATATATGACATCACATGTGGCTGAAGCATTGGGGCTGCAGGGAAAGAAAGGGACAATACAAAAAGGAGCCGATGCAGACCTCCTTTTGTGGGACGATGACCTGAAGCTTGACAGTTATATTGCGGGTGGAAAAATCTTTATGCAAAAAGAAGAAATCATCTGCAAAGGAACCTATGAAAAATAGAAATTGAATAAAGTACAACGTTAGTCTGTTAAAATATTCCCTTGCGAAATGCCCTGAAAAGCCGTAAAATAAAGGAATCATGTGTATGTACAGAAAGGAATATGCTTTATGGAAAAAGGGACTATTTTTAAATTTCATAACGATCTGGACACAGACCAGATTATCGCATCCCAGTATCTGTTGCTGCCGAATCTTGAGGAGATGAAGAGCCACGCATTTGAATCTCTGGATCCGGATTTTGCACAGAAGGTAAAACCGGGAGATTTCGTAGTCGGAGGAGAGAACTTTGGATGCGGATCTTCCAGAGAGCAGGCTCCGGGTGTGTTAAAAGCGTTAGGTGTAAAAGCTGTTATCGCAAAATCATTTGCAAGAATTTTTTATAGAAATGCCATCAATATCGGACTTCCTGCTATCGTCTGTAAAGACCTTCCGGATGAAGTAAAGACTGGAGATCAGATGGAGCTTCACATGTTGGAAGGAACTGCCGAGGCAAATGGAAAGGTTTATTCCTGCACAAAACTGCCGGAATATATGCAGAATATTTTGAATCAGGGCGGACTTATCGCGTCTCTGAACCGTGAGGAGGAATAGACGATGGGAATGACAATTGCTGAAAAGATCATTGCAGCGGCAGCCGGTGTGGAAAGTGTCAAACCGGGCGACATCCATACAGTAGAACTGGATCGCCTGATGAGTAATGACGGAACCACACATCTGACTGTTGATATGTACAATAACAAATTAAAAAATCCACATATTGCAGATACAAGCAAGCTGGTATTTATCGTAGACCACAACGTACCGTCTGACTGTCCGAAGACAGCAGCATCCCAGAAGAAGATGCGTGATTTTGCAAAGGCAAACCACATTGATTTCTGGGAAGGAAAAGGGGTATGCCACCAGATCATGATGGAGAATTATGTCCGTCCGGGTGAACTGATCTTTGGTGCAGACAGCCATACCTGTTCTTATGGTGCACTTGGTGCATTCGGAACCGGTGTTGGATGTACAGACTTCCTTTATGGTATGGTAACAGGAACTTCCTGGGTAATGGTACCGGAGACCGTCAAATTCAACCTGGTTGGAAAGCTGCCGGAAGGTGTATATGCGAGAGATCTGATCCTTACCATCATCGGTGAAGTCGGAGCCAACGGATGCAACTATCAGGTGATGGAATTTACCGGAGAAGGCGCAAAGACTCTGACCATCAGCGACCGTATCGCACTTTGCAACATGGCAGTAGAAGCCGGTGCAAAGACCGGAATTTTTGAAGTTGATGATGTGGCAATGGAATATTTAAAAGAGCATGGACGCGAGCCAAAAGCTGTATATCACAGCGATCCGGATGCGCACTATGTAAGAGAATATACATTTGATTTATCCAAGGTAGAGCCGGTTGTTGCAAAACCGGATTTTGTAGACAATCTTGCGCCGGCAAAAGACGTGCGCGGTATCAAGATTGATGAGGCATTCCTTGGATCCTGCAACAACGGACGTATCGAAGATCTCCGTGTAGGTGCACAGGTTATCAAAGGAAAGAAAGTATCTGAAAAAGTAAGATTCCTTGTTGTTCCGGCAAGTCAGACTATTTACAGACAGGCTCTGGAAGAGGGACTGATCGACATCTTCATGGATGCAGGTGCGATCGTCATGAACCCAAACTGCAGTGTATGCTGGGGAAGCTGTCAGGGCGTAATCGGTGAAAATGAAGTTCTGATCAGTACCGGAACCCGTAACTTTAAGGGACGTGCAGGACATCCGAGCTCCAAGGTATATCTTGGATCGGCTGCAACCGTTACAGCATCTGCCATTGCCGGAGAAATCGCACTGGCAAGTGATGTGTAAGAGACGAAATTACGTTTGACGAGGTGACATAAAATGGATAAATTTACAGGACGTGTATGGGTTCTCGGAGATGACATTGATACCGATATCATCATTCCGACTGAATACCTTGCACTCAAGACAATCGATGATATGAAGCAGTATGGCTTTTCTCCTCTTCGCCCGGAACTTGCCGGACAGATCCAGAAGGGGGATATCATCGTGGCTGGAAAGAACTTTGGCTGCGGTTCTTCAAGAGAACAGGCACCGGAGATCATTAAAGCAATGGGCGTACAGTGCGTTATTGCCAAATCATTTGCAAGAATCTTTTTCCGTAACTCGATCAACAACGGACTTCTTCTGATCGAACAGCCGGATCTCTATGATGACATGAAAGAGGGAGACGAGGTTACTGTCGTGATGAACGAGCATGTTGATTATAATGGCAAGAAGTACCCGATTGCTTCTCTGCCGGAGAATCTGATGAGTATTATTCAGGCTGGCGGGTTGGTAAAAGCTATGCGTAAGCTGAATGGACTGGATTAACCGGAAAGGAGAAGAAAATGGGCGAGACGATTATTGAAAAAATTATCAGACACAATACAGGAAAAGCCGTAAAGCCGGGAGACATTGTGACGGTTAACGTTGACCGCGTGATGATCCATGATATTTTCATCCCCTTTGTGGCAGAAAAATTTGAAGAAATGGGATTTACGAAACTGCATGATCCGGACAAGGTTGTTCTGATCTATGATCATCTGGTTCCGGCAAGTCAGCAGGATGATACCAGACATTTTCGTACCGGAGATGCATTTGCAGATAAATACGGACTTACACATGTACATAGAAGTGACGGAATCTGCCATCAGCTTATGACAGAGGCAGGTTATGTTAAACCGGGTGATATCGCGTTTGGAACAGACAGCCATACCGTTACGTATGGTTGTGTCGGAGCATTCTCATCCGGTATCGGTTATACCGAGATGGCAAGTATACTTGGAACCGGAACGATGTGGATCAAGGTGCCGGAGACGATCAAAGTTGTGATCGATGGTGAACTTCCGGAAAATGTTATGTCAAAGGATATCATCTTACGGCTGATCGGTGATTTAAGAGCAGACGGTGCAACTTACAGAGCACTGGAATTCTCAGGAAGCACCATTGAAAATATGACAGTTGCAAGCCGTATGACCATGGCAAATATGGCAATCGAAGCAGGAGCAAAATGCGCACTTTTCACACCGGATGAGAAGACTGCCGAGTATTGTGAAATTGAATTAAATGATTATCAGAAGAGTCTGGTTGGTGATCCGGATGCAACTTATATGAGAACCATTACTTACAAGGCAGAGGATTTTATACCGGTTATGGCTTGTCCATCTCAGGTTGACAAGATCAGAAATGTATCAGAGCTGGAAGGAACTGAGATCGATCAGGTATTTATCGGTTCCTGTACAAACGGACGTCTGGAGGATCTTCAGGCAGCAGCAGAAGTGCTGGAAGGCAAGAAGGTTGCTGACTTTGTAAAACTGATCGTGACTCCGGCGAGCCGTAAGATCTACAAACAGGCAGCAGATATGGGAATCCTGAAAACTTTGTCCGAAGCCGGTGCGATCATCACTCATCCGGGATGTGGACTTTGCTGTGGACGTACCGGAGGAATCCTGTCAGACGGAGAACGTGTGGTTGCAACCAACAACCGTAACTTCCTCGGACGTATGGGAACATCTAAGGTTGAGATTTATCTGGCATCTCCGAGAACAGCGGCAAGCTGCGCGGTGGCAGGAAAGATTGTAAGTCCGGAGTAGATTTTGCATGACGCCTGGAACGCACAGACGGAGAAACGGTCTGTGCGGCGTGAGACAGATTATCTGGAATATATCACTGGAAAGAAAATTGTGCCGTGAGTGGGTATGGCAGAATGGAGTACGGTATGAAGAAAATAGGATTTATCGGTGTTGGTATCATGGGGAAATCCATGGTGCGCAACCTTATGAAAGCAGGTTATGAGCTGCATATTTACGCAAGAACAAAAGCGAAAGTCGATGATGTGATCAGCGAGGGTGCAATTTTCCATGAATCTATCAAAGAATGTTTACCTGGATGTGATGCAGTGATCACCATCGTTGGCTTTCCGAGAGATGTGGAAGAGGTTTACTTCGATGAAGGCGGTATTCTGGAAAATGCAGATCCGGGAACTTATCTGATCGATATGACAACTACAAGCCCGATGCTTGCGGAGAAGATTTCAAAAGAGGGCACAGAAAAAGGATTTCATGTACTGGATGCACCTGTAACGGGCGGAGATACCGGAGCGAAGGCAGGTACGCTTTCTATTCTTGTCGGTGGAGAGAAGGAGGATTATGAGACTTGTATGGAGCTTTTTAAGGCGATGGGAACGAATATCAATTATCAGGGAAAAGCCGGATGCGGACAGCATGCGAAGCTTGCCAACCAGATTATGATCGCCGGAGCTTTAAGCGGAGTGTGCGAGGCATTTTCTTATGCACAGGCAAAGGGGCTGGACTTAAATGTGCTTTTTAATTCTGTTTCTACCGGGGCAGCAGGAAGCAAACAGCTGGATGCGTTCGGACCGAAGATCATTGCCGGAGATTATGCACCGGGATTCTTTATGAAGCATTTCATCAAGGATATGAAGCTTGCGCTGACTGAGGCGAATATGAGCGGACTGAGTCTTGAGATGCTGAGTCTGGTACTGTCAAATTATGAAGAACTGGCACAGGAAGGGCTTGGAGATCTTGGGACACAGGCGCTAATCAAGTATTATGATGTGCAGGATGTAGAAGAGTAGGATTATAGATAAATAAGGATCAATAAAAAGAACTGCAAAGGTGTGTGACTATGATAAAAAATGGTCAGCACACTTTTATAGTTCTTTTTGATTTAATTTCCTTTTTCAAGATTGCGCAGATGCAGATAAACGGTATTTTTGCTCAGATTCAGCTCCTGGGAGGTAATCTGTACGGAATCTTTCAAGTTGAAAATACCTTGCTGGTACAGGAGGCGGATGATTTCTTTGTTTTTATTAGAACTGGAAACAGATGAATCCATGAGAACTTCCTGACGGGTTTTCTGGATTGTTTCTTCTAAAAGATCACCTGTAGTCTGCGAAAAGTTTTCATGGATCTCGGTGGCAGGAGAACCAGGCGTATTATAGGAAGCAGGCTGGAATGTCTGCAGGATATCGGAAAACGGTGTATTCAGATAAAAATTGATACACAAAAGACCGATGATACGGTTGTGCTCTCCACGGATTGGGAGAGTTGTGGATTTCAACGGCTCATTTTTTGCATTTTTTGAAAAATAGGTAATACCATTTTCAGCGGTATCACCATCATGCATTTGTGCCAGAAGAGAAAGTGCCATATTTGTGATCGGTGCACCTTCTGTTCTGCCGGTATGGTATCCGTTGATGACTTTGATCGCAGAATGCTCATAGTCTTCAAGACTGTGGAGAACCATTTCATAGCCATCCCCAAGATAAGAGGAAAGTCCATCCAATAGATGACAGTAAGAGTTTAAGATTTGTTTATCGGCAGGTGTCAGTGTGATATTTCCTGTATTCATGTGAGTACCTTTCTTGTCGGTTTGTGCTTTGTAAACCCAACTAGTATGTTTTTATTAATATAAACAGATGAAAATGCTTCTATCGCTCATTATAACGTATATTGTTATGGAATCAACAGAAATTTAGTTTTTACAAAAAAATAATACAATAAATGAACAAAAATACATTGACTAAACAAAAATAACGTGATATATTTGCGTTAGATGAACAAAAATAATATAGAGCGAAAAATCAAAAGGCGATTCAGAAGCTTTTTGAAATAGAAAATACCATAACAGGAGGAATTTAATTATGAAAACAATCTCAACACCAAAAGCACCGGCAGCAATCGGACCTTATTCCCAGGCAAAAGTAGTAAACGGAATGCTTTATGCATCAGGACAGATCCCGCTTTGCCCGCAGTCAGGAGAAGTTGTAGGAACTGAGATCGCAGAACAGACAGAGCAGGTAATGAAAAATATTTCAGCGATCTTAGAGGAAGCAGGTACAAATTTTGAAAATGTAGTAAAGACTACATGTTTTATCGCAGACATGGCTGATTTCGGTACATTTAACGGAATTTATGAAAAGTATTTTACCAGTAAACCGGCACGTTCCTGCGTTGCTGTTAAACAGCTGCCAAAGAGCGTTCTGGTTGAAGTGGAAATTATTGCAGTCGTCGAATAATTAAGAAGATAGCCCTCATTTTAAATTCTGAAATCCGGAAGAAGCCATTTCAATGAGATTTATCTGAATTGGGGACTTGATTATCAGAGCTGGATGTTAAACAGCTGATGAATGTGTGACAACGAGAAAACCCGCTGATCTTTCGACCAGCGGGTTTTCCTGTGCTTTTTATTTAATTTCTAAAGGAATGAGAGTAAAGTGCGGCAATCGGGATTACCCGATTGCGCTTACTTTATGAGGGGGGAGATAGTTGTTTATCAACTATCTGACTCTTAGTATACAGATAAATTGTGTTCAAAATATGTCCATATCATAAAAGAAAAAGAAAATTTCTTAAGGAAAAATGAACTATGGATTAAGGAATCGAGAATGAAGAGAAACATGAGGAGCTGAATTTTATAAAAAGTGGGCGAAATACAGGGGACAGATGCACTTTACGGCGTTGCAACTGTAGAATTTTAATGGTATACTGGACATATTGCAGTAGTATGTAAGAGAGTTATACGGAGGAACAAGACAAATGGATTTGGTAACAGTAAGAGAGTTATATAGAAACAGAGAGGAATATCTGGATAAAGAGATTACCGTTGGGGGATGGGTGCGCAGTATCCGTGATTCCAAGGCATTCGGATTTATCGTGGTAAATGATGGATCTTTCTTTGAGCCCCTTCAGGTTGTATATCATGATACCATGGACAACTTTGAAGAGATCTCCAAATTAAACGTAGGTGCAGCGATTATTGTAAAAGGAACACTCGTTGCAACACCACAGGCAAAGCAGCCATTTGAGATCCAGGCAACAGAGGTTACAGT
>CAKRFP010000058.1 GCA_934320645.1 uncultured Bariatricus sp. | reverse complement strand
CCCATCTCACGTTTGATAGATGAGATTGTCTTTTCTGCATTTGTTACTGCCTGACGTTTTGCAGGTTCACCTACAAGACGTTCTCCTGTCTTTGTAAATGCTACTACAGATGGTGTAGTTCTTGCTCCTTCTGTATTTGCGATTACAACCGGCTGTCCACCTTCCATAACCGCTACACAACTGTTTGTTGTACCTAAGTCAATACCAATGATTTTGCCCATTATGAAGACCTCCTGTTAATATTATAAAAATTGTATTTTGCTTTGTTATTTATATAAAGTGTATCAAAATATGGTACACGGTATATCTTAGTTTGCTACCTTGACCATGCTGTGTCTTACGACAGAATCACGGTACATGTAACCTTTCTGGAATTCCTCAGCTACTACATTCTCACCAAGTTCTTCGTCTTCCACATGCATCACTGCGTTGTGGAAATTCGGATCGAATTCCTGACCAACTGCTTCGATCGGTTTTACTCCGATTCCTTCCAGCGTTGTCATCAGTTGCTTGTAGATCTTATCCATTCCATCTACGAACGGATCATCTTTCTGATCTTCCGGCACGGACTGAAGTCCACGTTCAAAATTATCAACAACCGGAAGGATCTTTTCTACGACATCTTTGGCTCCGATCTCATACATCGC
The DNA here is from genome assembly GCA_934320645.1 of uncultured Bariatricus sp. GTDB lineage: Bacteria > Bacillota > Clostridia > Lachnospirales > Lachnospiraceae > Allocoprococcus. Next base: position 7,586 of record CAKRFP010000058.1, on the reverse strand, counting down.
TGATTTTTCTTTCTCAGTACGCTTTCTGTAGTTATCGAACTCTGCCATGTTTCTGGTAAGTTTGTCTGTCAGATCTGCGATCTGCTCATCCTTCTTATCTTTTTTATTCTTCTTTTCAAACAGCTTCTTTTTCTTTGGTTCTTCTGTCTCTTCCGCAGCTACCTCTTCTTCGGCTTCTGCTTCCGTTTCCTCAGAGTTTTTAGCTTCCTGCTCTTTAGCTTCCTGCTCTTTGGCTTCCGCCTCAGCTGCTTTCTTCGCTTCTTCCACTGCTTCTTTTACCATTTCTTCATTGCTCATCTTTTTATCCAATGGTTCTTCCACCTTTCTTACTTCTTATTCGAGCCTTTTCTGCTCATCTCTGTGGAATATGTCATCCAGCTCTGACATCAGTGTCTTTAATGTCTTCATGACATTTTCATAATCCATCCGCTTCGGTCCGATGATTCCGATGGTTCCCTGCATGCCTTCTCCCAGCTCGTATGTCGCTGTAACTACGCTGCAGTCCTTCATGTTCTCCACATTGGATTCATCTCCGATGTATACCTGAATGTCTCTGTCTTCGCCGCCGTTTGCCATCGACTTTGTAACCAGCGCGGCAAGCTGCTGCTTTTCTTCAAAAGCACTGATGATCTCCTGTGCGCTCTGCTTATCACTAAGCTCCGGATACTTGAAAATATTCGTCGCGCCACTGGTGTAGATCTCCATGTCATCATCCAGCTGGATCACATTCGCTACCGCATCCAGAACACTGCTCATCACACCACTGTGGATTCCCGCCTGTTCTTTCAGTCTTGCGATCAGTCCCAGATTGATCTGCTCTAAGGAAGTTCCGTTCAGTGAAGTGTTCAGAAGCATATTCAACTTCAGCAATGCTTCGTTGTTGAGCGGCTCATCCAGTGTCACGATCTGGTTCTTTACAATGTTGCCTTCCATCACGATCACAACGATCAGCTGATGATCGTCAACCTGTGAAAGCTGGATAAATTTTAATTTGTTCCTGTTGTAGGTCGGAGTGGAAATCATGGTCGCGTAATTCGTGTTGTTCGCAAGAACCTTCGCAACCTGCTTCAGAAGTTCTTCCATCTTGTCAGCCTTCTCAAGCATCTGACCTTTGATCTCGGTGATCTCCTGTACCTTCTGACTCATCAGCTGATCCACATACCATCTGTAACCTTTATCCGACGGTATCCTTCCTGCCGATGTATGAGGCTGCATGATATAACCAAGCTCTTCGAGATCTGCCATCTCATTCCGGATCGTCGCTGAACTTAAATTCAGATCCGTGTACTTGGAAATCGTTCTGGATCCCACAGGCTCTCCGGTCTCAAGATAGTTCTTAATGATCGCATGTAAGATCTTTGTCTTCCGCTCACTAAGTTCCTGTATGGCTTCCATATGCTACCTCCTTTTTGTTATTAGCACTCGTTATATTTGAGTGCTAACATTTTCTACGCTTATAAATGTACCACTTACCATTCACTTTGTCAACAGGGTTTATGATTTTTTTATTTTTGGGTCCGGTTCCACCCGGATATGCTGTCGGATTCCAATTCATTTGAGGCAATGGAGATGAGACTCAAATCATTGTGGAAGCCATTGCTGACACAATGATTGCTTTCAGAGGCTCATCGGAATGGTTTGCCGATTGAATTGGAATCCCTTCTTTTCTGCCTGAGCCGCCTGCTCCCTTCCTCCCAAACTCCCCACCCGACCGTCAGACAAAAAAATACACACCCCAGCCTCCCGGTCTGATGGTGTGTATTTCTTCTATTATATATAGTACATATCCTGACTATATTCACTGTATTCCTGATATTTTTGTTCGAGGTCTGCCAGCGACAGATTCTCAAGGATATCCTGGAGTCCTCTGTTCAGGCGTTCGATGACTTCGCTCTGGACAGCCTGCGCTGCGGCTCTTCCATTCTCGGCGCTTTCGACATCTTCTTCCTCGATCAGATAGTCGCCTTCCAACGCACGCAGGATTTCCGCAACCGAAATCTGTGCTGCAGGCTTCGCAAGAAGATAACCTCCCTGCGGTCCTTTTACACTTTTGATGATCCCTGCTTTCCGAAGCGCTGCAAATACCTGCTCCAGATACTGCGGTGAAATACTGTTACGCTCTGCGATTGCTGCAAGTGCAACATGGGATTCTTTCGAGTATACGGACAGGTCGATCAGTGCCCGAAGTCCGTATCTGCTTTTCTTTGAAAAATTCATATTCTACTCCGTGAAGAGCGGTGTGGAGTAATATCTGTCTCCGGTATCCGGAAGCAGTGCCACAATCGTCTTTCCTTTATTTTCCGGACGTTTTGCAAGTTCGATCGCTCCGTAAAGTGCAGCTCCCGAAGAAATTCCTACCAGGATTCCTTCTTTCTTTGCAAGCAGCTTTCCTGTTGCAAAAGCGTCATCATTTTCTACAGTAAATATTTCATCATATACAGTTGTGTTGAGTACGTCCGGTACAAATCCCGCTCCGATTCCCTGAATCTTGTGAGGACCACCTTTTCCTGTAGAAAGTACCGGTGAGCTTGCAGGCTCCAGTGCAACGATCTTCACATCCGGATTCTGGGATTTCAGATATTCACCAACACCTGTCAGTGTTCCACCTGTTCCAACACCTGCGATAAACAGATCTACTTCTCCGTCTGTATCATTCCAGATCTCCGGTCCGGTTGTCTTTCTGTGTACTTCCGGGTTTGCCGGGTTAACAAACTGTCCAGGGATATAGCTGCCCGGGATCTCTTTTGCAAGTTCCTCTGCTTTTTCAATTGCACCCTTCATTCCTTTTGCACCTTCTGTCAGAACAATCTCTGCTCCGTATGCTTTCAGGATGTTTCTTCTTTCTACACTCATTGTCTCCGGCATGGTAAGAATGATACGGTATCCTTTGACTGCTGCAATCGATGCAAGACCGATTCCCGTATTTCCCGAAGTAGGCTCAATGATAACAGAACCTTCTTTTAATAATCCTTTTTCCTCAGCATCCTCAATCATTGCTTTGGCAATTCTGTCCTTTACGCTTCCCGCCGGATTGAAGTATTCCAGTTTCACAAGAATTCTTGCCTCTAACCCTAATTCTTCTTCAATATTTTTCACCTCTACAAGAGGAGTATTTCCAACAAGCTCTAAAGCACCATTATAAATTTTTGACATCGTAAGTTCTCCTTCCTTTTCCTACTAATTCGATAGGTTTAACTCGATGATGTCATTATATGCCTATAAAACATATTTGTCAAGTATACTTTATATTTTTATTTGCATTCGCCTGTTTCACTCACCAGAAACATGAAATACAGCCCGTTTATGGGCTGTATTCCTGTAAATGCTATATTTTATTTTCTTAAGTTTCCAAATCTTATGTTTCCAAAATGAACTCTACAAACACACTGTTGCTGACATCAATTCCACGTTTTGTGAGCCATACCCTGTCGACATTCTGTTCAAGTAGGTTCAGATTTTCCAGTTTCTGAATTGGCTCACCGTAAACATCCTCCAGGCTCTTTCCAAAGTACTCGGAAAATATTTTTTTTGAAATTCCATTCATCTTCCGAAGTCCGAGGAACATAAATTCCTCCATTTCTTCAGCTTCCGTCAGAAGCTCTGCATGAAATTTATTCTGGTAAGAAAGTGCATAATCTTTTAACTTTGCAGGGTTTGTGTAGCGTCCCATTTTTCCTGCTGCTCTTTCCTTTTTCATTTCTACAGCGTTTTTCTTATTCCCAGCTGTTTCCAGATTCACATGACTTTCTGAATCTCCAACAGCTTTTCCCCGCTTCTCTTTCTTCTGATTTCTTCTCTCTTCCAAATCCAATTTTCCAATCAGTTCCCCCGGAACCAGCGACGCCGCTCCGATCCCGAATCCCAGATACGGCACTCTCTCCCAGTATCCCAGATTGTGCCTGCAGGCACAGCCTTCTTTTGCATAATTTGAAATCTCGTAGCGGTGATACCCATTCTTCTCCATCAGTGTTTCCGTATCCCAGTACATCTGCCGCTCTGCATCCTCATCCGGAAGCTTTGGTCCTTCCTCATTTTCCTCTTCTACATATTTCTTATAGAAAGGCGTCCCCTCTTCCAGGATCAAACTGTACGCTGAGATGTGCTCCGGGTGAAGCGCTATCACTTTTTCCAGTGTATGCCTCCAGCTTTCCACCGTCTGCCCCGGAATGGCGGAGATTAGATCCACATTGAGATTGGCAAATCCACAGTCTCTTGCCATATGATATGCTTCCAGAAACTCTTCATAAGTATGGATTCTTCCAAGCAGGCGAAGTTCCTCATCATTGACCGACTGTAGCCCTATACTCAGACGGTTTACTCCTGCTTCTTTGTACTTTCGCAGTTTTTCTTCCTCTACAGTTCCCGGATTCATTTCCATGGTGATCTCTGCATCCTGCCCCAGCGTAAATGTTTCCCGGATCACGTCCATCAACCGCTCCATCTGTTCCCCGGTAAGAAGGGACGGGGTTCCGCCTCCGAAAAAGATGGAAACCACCTCGTAATCTTTTACCGCATCCGGGCAGTTTCGGATTTCTTCGGCAAGCAGATTCACATAGTCCTCTCTTTCTTGTTCTCCCGCAGGACCGGAAAGGAAATCGCAGTAAGCGCATTTTTTTACACAAAACGGAATATGAATATATAGTTCTAAAGGCTGCATCAGCTTCTCTCCTTTTCTGCTGCAAAAGGCAGGAACCTTTCACTCGGAAACCGCTCCTGCCTTCTTGTCTCTTTTATCGTCTATTTGTCGTCCAGTTTTAATACACTCATAAATGCCTTCTGTGGAATCTCTACGTTTCCAACCTGTCGCATACGTTTCTTTCCTTCCTTCTGCTTTTCCAGAAGTTTCTTCTTACGGCTGATATCACCGCCATAACACTTGGCAAGTACGTCTTTACGCATGGCTCTTACAGTCTCTCGGGCAATGATCTTGCTTCCGACTGCTGCCTGGATCGGAATCTCGAAAAGCTGTCTCGGAATCTCCTCTTTGAGCTTCTCGCACATCTTTCTTCCTCTCTCGTAGGCACTTCCCGCAAATACAATAAACGAAAGGGCATCCACTTCTTCTTTATTGATCAGGATATCCAGCTTGACCAGATCGGATTTGACATAACCGAGCATCTCATAATCGAAGGACGCATAACCACGGGATCTAGACTTAAGCGCATCGAAGAAATCATAGATGATCTCGTTCAGAGGCAGGTGGTATTTCAATACCGCTCTGGTCTCTTCGATGTATTCCATTCCCTGATATTCGCCACGTCTTTCCTGACACAGATCCATGATCGCACCGATAAATTCGGATGTCACCATGATTTCTGCTTTTACCATCGGCTCTTCCATAAAATCAATCTCTGACGGATCCGGAAGATTGGACGGGTTGGTCAGGTCGATCACCTCTCCGTTGGTCTTGTGGACTTTGTAAATAACACCCGGCGCGGTAGTCACCAGATCCAGATTGTATTCTCTTTCCAGTCTTTCCTGAATAATTTCCAGATGTAACAGCCCGAGGAATCCACAGCGGAAACCAAATCCCAGCGCCAGAGAAGTCTCCGGTTCAAACTGAAGTGCCGCATCGTTGAGCTGCAGCTTTTCCAGTGCATCTCTCAGATCCGGGTATTTGGAGCTGTCTGCCGGATACATTCCGCAGTACACCATCGGATTGACCTTTTTATATCCCGGAAGAGGCTCAGCACATGGATTTTCCGCACCTGTTACGGTATCACCCACACGGGTGTCCTTTACATTTTTCAGGCTGGCCGTAAAATATCCAACCATTCCTGCCGAAAGTTCATCACAAGGGATAAACTGTCCGGCACCAAAATATCCAACTTCCACAACATCTGCGGTTGCGCCTGTTGCCATCATGCGGATCGGCATTCCTTTTGTAATGCAGCCTTCCTTGATCCGGCAGAATACGATAACACCTTTATACGGATCATAGAGGGAATCGAAAATCAGTGCCTGAAGCGGTGCATCCGGATCTCCTGTCGGAGACGGGATCTTTGTCACGATCTGTTCCAGAACCTGATCTACGTTAAGTCCGGTCTTTGCAGAGATCAGAGGTGCATCCTGCGCCTCAATCCCGATCACATCCTCAATCTCTTCAATAACACGCTGCGGCTCTGCACTCGGAAGATCGATCTTGTTGATCACCGGCATGACATCGAGGTCATGGTCCAGTGCCAGATATACATTTGCCAGCGTCTGCGCCTCTACGCCCTGCGCTGCATCAACGACCAGGATTGCTCCATCACAGGCTGCAAGACTCCGTGACACTTCATAGTTAAAGTCTACGTGTCCCGGAGTGTCAATCAGGTTAAAGATATACTCTTCCCCGTCCTTTGCCTTATAGACCGTGCGGACTGCCTGTGATTTGATCGTTATTCCACGCTCTCTTTCCAGATCCATGTTGTCCAGTACCTGCGCCTGCATCTCCCGGCTGGTCAGCAGACCTGTCTGCTCGATAATCCGGTCCGCCAGTGTGGATTTTCCGTGGTCAATATGTGCAATAATACAAAAATTCCGAATCTTTTTCTGATCCATATGCATGTTTTCAGTCTCTCCTTTTTCCTTCTTCTCTATATCCAATTACTTTTCCCGCTTGCTGCTATACTGCACCAGAAAGAGCTCCACTGAGAGTACATCTCCCATCTTTCCGGTCTTTACATCTTCTTCTGTCTGTACACCGGCTTCCACGATCCCGCGCAACTCTTTTCTGGTAAATGCTTTCGCCTGCGCCCGGTACTTTCCTACCAGAAACGGCATGATCCCTACCTTGGAGGCAATCTCCTTCGGCGGAACTCCGGTGCGTTCCATCTCTTTGACTTCCATTAAAATACGGAACTGCCTGGTCAGCAGATACAGGATCCGCATCGGCGGTTCCTTCAGCGTCAGAAGATCATAGTAATAATCCAGCGCCTTTTTCTGCTCCTTTGCCGCAACCGCATCTACCATATCAAAAATATGGTTTCCGATCTGCGTAGTGCAGATCTCATCAATATCTGCTACCGTGACCTCCGTGTGGTTCATGCAGTAACAGAATAATTTTTCCAGCTCCTGCCCGAGATTCTCCATGTCATTGCCTGTCTTTGCAAGCAGATAACGGACTGCCGCTTCTGACATCTGAAGCTTTTCCCTTTTCGCCATTCCAAGAATCCAGCGGATCAGCGTCTTCTCATCCTGCCGCTTCAGTTCTACAATATGACCTTTCTCCTTGATCGCTTTGTAGAGCTTTCCTCTCTTATCCAGCTCTGACTCCACAAAGATCATATAAGTGGTCTCCGGCATCTCCTTCAGATATTCTGCCAGCTCCGGTGTCGCGTTTTTCAGGAAGCCGGTATTTTCCAGAACGATCAGCCTGCGCTCTGCAAAAAAAGGTAAGGTCTCGGCAAGGTCGATAATCTCCTTCGGGTTCGTGTTCTTTCCCTCAAAATAACGGTAATTCATCGTGTCACCTTCCGGCACCATCGCTTTGATGAAACGGTTTTTATATAATTTTTTCAGATAAGCCTCTTCTCCGTACAGAAGATAAATCTGCTTAAACTGCCCTGTTTTTAAATCTTCATTCAAACTTTTCATGGACTTTG
>CAKRFP010000057.1 GCA_934320645.1 uncultured Bariatricus sp. | reverse complement strand
TTACATTTAAACTGTTTGCATATTTTTTTATACTGACAGACCATTCTGTCATGACCTCCTACAATTACAACGCTCATTCTTATCCATCTCCTTAACTCAAATGACGATTCTGATTCTTTTTGTATGCTGCCCCGCAAAATGCAAGGCAGCTCTTTTTTGATGATTATTTAGCTTTTAATTTTGATTTTTATTTGTTTTTGATTTGATTATAATTTTATTTGATTATTTAGCTTTTTTCGGTTTTCTGTTTTATTTAAAAGGTGTTCGTATTTCTTATAAGCCAGCCACCTCCCTGCCGAGTGACTCACACTCATCTATTGCATCTGCTCCCGGTGTTCCGTGGCAGATAAGTCCTTCTCCTCCGACGATCTGTGCGCCAGCCTGTTCCATTCTTTCAGCCCATGTACGCATCCATTCTCCATCGCCCCAGTCATATGATCCAAAGAGGGCAACTTTCTTTCCTGAAGCAAATCCTTCCAGCTCAGATACGAATGGTTCTACCGTTCCGTCTTCCAGTTCTTCTGCTCCCATTGCAGGGCATCCAAGCACCCAGACAGCCTGATCTTTTAAGTCAGCAGGTGAAATGGTCTCCATCGGTACTACATCAGCGCTCTTTCCTGCTGCTGTAATTCCTGCTCCAATCGCCTGTGCCATTGCCTCTGTATTTCCTGTTCCGCTCCAGTATGCTACACAAATATCACTCATATTCTAATTCTTCCTTTCTTTTTTCTTTCTATCATCTACCAGGTCGTCTTCCTTTATGCAGTCTGCATATCAAATGGTCGTCTTACGCTTCTCGCTGCATGCCACAGATCTTTTCCTGCCTTCATTTCCCTGATAAATTCCTCTTTTACAACGTTGTAGATGGAAAACATTTTCTTGCGTTCCTCTACGTTCTCATACACTTTCCAGTACCCCTGATACAGGAAATCTTTTCCATTATGCTCGATGAATCCTTTCACATCGGCAAGTGGATATCCGAGGAAAATCCCAAGTTCATGTGGAAATTCTGCACTTCCATTCTGATATCCTTCAAATCTCAGATTCATGATCTGAAGCATCACCGGAAGCTCAAACCCCTGATATCCAAGTGTGTCAAGGAAATCTCTGTATTCTTCTTTTCCAAGGATTTCAAGAATCTCTTCTTCTCTGTAAATCAGCCATACTTTTCGTACTCCGCCGTCACAGAGCATACTGTATGAAATCCCCATCTCTTTCAGACTTTCTGCAACTTCCTTTTCACTTACACTTTTCAAGGTCAGGATGTTGGATGGCTTTACACCGGCTAATACCGGAGCACACTGCCATGCAATTTCCATCTGAGCAGATGTCTTCGCATCTTTCTGCATCCAGTTCATGTTCTTTTCCCCTTGCATGAGTTTGTTTTGTTTTATTGTAGTTAGCTTTTTCTAACTATCTATAGTCTACTATATTAGTGGGATTTTGTCTATAGGATTTTTCGAGAATTTTTCTCATTTATACACAAATCATGTTTTTTATACAATACACGGTATCTGTTCATAAAAATGTATCTTTACAAAATCACTCAGAACTTTTTCTGTAAAAACCATGCCCCCTGGCACGCAGTACCTTTTCTTTCACAGAAAGTTCTATTAGAATGTCCCGTAAAAGAAAAATGCAGCATATCAAAGTCTCTCAACCTTAATACGCTGCATCTTTATAATTTTTCTTAACAGTCTTCCGCAATCTTATCGATTAGTCTCACCGTATCTTCCCATCCGATACACGGATCCGTAATCGACTTACCATATGTCATATTTCCACCGATATCCTGTCTTCCTTCTACCAGGTAGCTTTCTATCATCACACCCTTGATCAGCTTTTTCAGCTTCGGATCATAATTTCTTGTGTGAAGCACCTCACTTACGATTCTGAGCTGCTCTTTGTACTGCTTGTTGGAATTGGAGTGGTTGGCATCAATGATCACTGCCGGGTTCTTCAGATTCTTCTGCTCATACATATTCAGAAGTCTCTTGCAATCCTCGTAGTGGTAGTTCGGAATCGTTGTTCCATATTTGTCTACGCCGCCGCGCAGGATCACATGCGCCAGATCATTTCCGTCCGTGGTCACATCCTGTCCGCGGTAAATGAAACGGTGCGGTCCCTGTGCTGCAACAACAGAATTAAGCATTACGGACAGGTCTCCACTGGTCGGATTCTTCATTCCGATCGGAATATCCATTCCACTCGCAGTCAGACGGTGCTGCTGGTTTTCAACTGAACGCGCACCGATTGCTTCATAAGAAAGAATATCATCCAGATAGCTTCGGTTCTCCGGGTAAAGCATCTCATCTGCTGCCGTCAGATAAGTCTCCTGCATGGCTCTGATATGCATCTTACGGATTGCAATGATTCCGGCAAGCAGATCCGGTGCCTGTTCCGGATCCGGCTGGTGAAGCATACCCTTGTAACCTTCTCCTGTGGTACGCGGTTTGTTTGTATAGATTCGCGGAATGATCATCAGCTTGTCAGAAACCTTATCATTTAACTTTGCAAGCCGGTTCACATACTCACATACCGAATCTTCATTGTCCGCTGAACAAGGTCCGATGATCACCACGAATTTGTCTGATTTCCCAGTGAAAATATCACGGATCTCTGCATCTCTCTTTGCCTTGATCTCTTTTAACTTATCCGATAACGGATATTCGTTCTTTAAGTCTGCCGGTAATGGCAGCTCTGCATTCACTCTCATTCCCATTGTCTTATCCTCCTGCAAGTCTTTTTTCTAATCCTGGCAAAATCTTACCATATCTCTTGTGATTTCTGAAACAGAATGTGCGCCGCACATCTGCATGGTGTCTTTGAGTTCTGCTTCCAGCTTTTCAATATAAAGTTTCACGCCTTCTTCACCGCCGCCATAGACAGCCACAACGAACGGACGACAGACAAGCACACCGTCAGCTCCAAGTGCAAGTGCCTTGAAAATGTCTGTGCCGGAACGGATTCCTCCGTCCACCAGAATCTTCATGGATCCGTTCACTTCTTTTACGATTTCTTCCAGCACTTCCGCTGTTGCCGGACATTGATCCAGCACCCTTCCTCCGTGATTGGATACGATGATCGCATCTGCACCGGCTTCCTTTGCCTTTCTTGCACCTTTTGCAGTCATCACACCTTTGACGATGAACGGTCTTCCTGCCATCTTCACAATTTCAGAAAGCTCTTTTACATTCTTGCTTCCTGCCGGCGGGTTCATGTTCTTCAAGAACGGAAGCCCGGCTGCATCCACATCCATTGCCACTGCAAATGCTCCCGACTGCTTTACCAGCTCCATCTTCTCACGAACCGTATCCAGATTCCACGGTTTTACCGTCGGCACTCCGCATCCGTCATTTTCACGGATCGCATCCGTTGCCGCCTCCATCACTTTCGCATTTACACCATCTCCGGTAAATGCAGCGATTCCAGCCTCCGCACAAGCCGATACCAGTACATTATTATAAGAGACATCGTCATACCGGTCACTGTAATGCAGATTCACGGCTCCGACCGGTCCTGCAAAGAACGGCATCTTGAAATCTTTTCCAAATAAATTTACCGAAGTATCCACTTCTCCGCCGTCGCAGATTGTATCCATATTCACACGGATCTCCTGCCACTTTTTATAATTCCTGATCGCAGTATCACCGACACCCTTTGCACCCGGTCCCGGCATCTGATTCTTACATGCTCTTCCATCACAGACCGGACAGGCTTTACAATAAAGTCCCATCGATTCTTTTGCATTTTCCATCATTTCCTGATATGTCATATCATTCCCTGCTTTCTTTTGTTTTCTGTCAAGTTACTTAGTCAGTATGATATCACTTTTCCGTCTGTTCGACAAGAATACCTCCTTGTTTTTGACAGGATTTTCCCCTATAATAAAGAACAGAATACTTGAATCATAAAGGAGACTTAACTTAGAATGAAATGCCCTGTATGCGGCCACAAGGTCCGCCCCAGCAAAAAATATCCCGGCAAATATCTCTGCGATACCTGCCGTAAAAGACTTCCGGCATCCGCTGTGATTCCAGATGATACAGATATAAAAAATACACGACCTGCTTCTCACAGTTCGCAGTCTGCCTCCAGAAGGAAGCATCCGTCTTCCAGACAGCAGGCATTCTTTGACGATCCGCTGAAGGGGCCGGAGATCTACCACAGCACAGCCGCTGCCATGCGCAGCATGAAAAAACTTGCTCCGGGAGAAGAAAACACAGATTCCAAAAAGGATACAAAAGAAAAAGAAGAAACCGAGGAAGTCTCTTCTTCTGGCAAAGAATATTATGCAAAGAAGTCCATTGACCTGGAAACATCCCCAGTTGCAGAACCTGCTGCCATCTCCGAACAGGCAGACCAGCCAGTTTCTGATCCGGCATCTGATGCTAAAGAGGATGTCAAGAATCCAGAATCTGATGCTTCTTCCGATGATACAATTTCACCAAAACCTGTATCCGGCAAAAAAAAGAAGAAAAAGAAACAGAACCGGCGTCTGCCATTCCTCATTCTGATTCTCATTGTGGTCGTGATCGTAGTCGTATTTCTTTTTTCCAAAACACATACTTCTTCTGACACTGGAACCGGATCCTCTTCCGATACCTCTGCGCCCAAGAAGACCGGCGATGCCACCAAAGACATCTATAAGCAAGGTGAAACAGCCACATACAATAGTGTTGAGATCACGCTGGACAGCTACGTGGAATCCGAAGGGGATGACTGGTCTGTCCCGACAGAGGGCAATGAATTTATGTTCGTTCATCTGACGATTGTCAACAAGACCTCGGATGATCTGGTCATCAGCAGTATGGCAAGCTTTGAAAATTACTGTGACGACACCAAGCTCGACTACAGTGCAGCCGCCTTTACCGCACTTGCAACCACAAGCGACCAGCCAAAGCTCGACGGAACGATCGCTCCGGGCGAGACTCTGGAAGGATACCTTTCGCTAGAAGTTCCACTAAACTGGTCTGCTGTCGAGATCCGTTACGTCGACAAGATCTGGTCTGATGATGCTGTCCATTTCCAGATCGACCGTCAGGAATAAACCACTTTCCCGAAGAAAAAGGATGCAACCTCACAAAACTGCATCCTTTCTTTTTCGCTTTTCCGGAATCTTACGCATTCTTTTTGCGCATTCTCCACTTTCTTATCATCCCGGCAGCCACAAACAGTACGCCAAGCCCTGTCAGACCTTTTCCTGCTACCACCCCTGGCGCATGATACAGGATTCTGATTTCATGCTTTCCTGCTTCCAGTGGAAATCCAAGAAATGCTTTATTTACTTTTTCGCATTTTACTTTTGTACCATCTACAGTTACCTCAAACCCTTTATCAAATGGAATCGAGGTAATGAACATCCCATCCTTTTGCGTTTTTATTTTACCCTGGATCAGATTTCCTTTTGTCTGCTTCTTATCTACCTGAAACGCACTCTGGTAAAGACCGTCATCTACGTTCAGCTCTCTTGTATACGCTCGCACATCCTTAATCGTATACTCACCCTTTCCAAGTGATAAACAAACCGTTTTCTGTCCCTTTTCCAGTCCCACGGCATAGGTAAATACAGTATTGCCGTTATAATACACATGCTGGATCGAGGAAAGCTTATTGCGCTCTCCTTCCAGAGATATTTCGATATCTTTTTTCCGTCTTTTATTTTCAATCCGGAACTGCACAAACAGAACTCCATCTTTCGCTTCCTGCTCCGGAACCGAAACTTCCAGTTCCTGCGCTTCTTTCATCTTCACCCGATATCCGTTTTCCATCGGAACAATCAGTGCGATCCCATTGTTCTTTTCCGGAAACTGAAAATCAAATTCTTTTACCTCTGCTTCCAGCTCTTGTTTCACCTGATCTGCTGTTGCAGTTCCATCCTTTGTCACCGCATACCGGGTAAATGCCAGCTGATGATATGGGAAGTCCAGCTTGTCATACTCCGCTTCTGATAGCGTCTGATCCGTCTCATAGGCAATCGGTGCCACATTTTCATTGCAGTACACATCCCCCACTCCGGTCATCCACTTTTTCTCATATCCCGGAACATTCTGGCTGGAGATCAGATATTTCACCCCCATCAGTTGCCGGAATACCGGGTTCTGCGAAACCGACTGCATCAGAAAATTCCGGTACGGCTGTTCTATCTGAAAATCATTTTTCCGGAAATTCTGATAGTCTCCGTTATAAGAGGACGAATACAAGGATGTAATATACTGCTCACTGTTCCACACACGGTTCAGGTTCTCCGCATTTTCTTCCTCATTGCCAACCTGCTCGATCCGGTAGAAGCCATCGTCCGAGGTAATCGCCTTATTCACAGCCTTTCCGATGGACCGGTTCGTGTCTGCCTCATAGGACTTCCGGCTCTCCAGATTCCCACTTTTTTCCCAGGAATAGCTTCCGGTAACAAGAAGGCACAGGATCACTGGTCCCAGAACCGCAACTGCCAGATACTTCCGAATCCATGCACTGTATGCCTGTGCCATGCAGATCAGCAGCGTCATGACCGCATCCAGCAACAAAAGTTTCCACAGAATCTCACTTTTCACATCATCTTTCTTCAGATAAATGTAAATCACAACCATCAGACACGGCAGAAGCATCCAGATTCGCGCTATCTTCTGATTTTTCAGTTTCTCCAGATATTTTGCCGTAAGATAGCAAAGAAGCGGTAAAAACGGGATCAGCGACTTCGGCCGGATATAAAGGGCTCCATTTAACAAATAGGAGAAAAATGGAACGGTAAGCACCACCAGACAGCCAAGCGACAGAATTTTCTCATAGGCTTTCTTATAAAAAAGTCCGGTAAGCAAAATGATCAGTACCAGACAGCTAAGTCCTGGTCCATATGCCCCGTACAGAAACTTCTTCAAATTGATCTGTGGTATCAGGAGCTGCAGAAAATTTACCTTTTCTCCCCTGCTCCTGCTTCTCCCAAGAAGTGCCATAGCCGTCGGCACAAGCAGGACTCCCGCAAGCATGATTGCCGTCAGGATCCTTCCTGCGAACTGGATTCCATCTCCCATAAATCCTTTTACCGTAACCGTCTCTTCTGCCCGTTCCTTCGTCCTTGCATACCGGTAAATCCCGTATAACCCAAGCGCCAGGATTCCACCAATGCTGAAATAAAAACTGGTCATGATCATCAGAAATGTTCCACCGATCAGCAATCCGGATTGCTTTTTTTCAAAATACCGGTCAATTCCAAGGAAAGTCAGGCAGAGAAACGGCATATAATTAACAAACATGATCTGATGCGAGGACTGATAGATCATCGGTCCTGCAAAAAGAAACATCAGCGCCGTCATCCCGCTGACTGCTACAGTAAATTCCCGGCTTCTCAGCCACCGGTACAGGATCATAACCGCGGCTGCCAGACAGACTATGCTCACCGTCATCATGTAATCCGACATCTTTACATTTGGCAGAAGATAACCGATCAGAACAACCGGACTGAACAATCCATAATAAGAAAAATTGTAAATATTTTGCCCGCCGCCAATATTTAACGCAAATTCAGGAAAGAGCTTCCCGGTCCGGTAAAACTGCTGCCGGAAATATTCTGGAAATACACTGTGCTGGCTGCTCCAGTCCACCTTCGCCCCGAAAATGTTTGCCACACCTGTAGAGTACAGGCATGCCACAACCGTGAGTAGGACAAGCACCACTTCCCATAACAGGTCTTTTCTACATTCTTTCATGCTTCTGCTCCTTCTCGTCGCTGGAATCCTTTAAAATAAAAATCGGTCGTTTCTTTGTCTCCAGATAGGTTTTCGACAGATACTCCCCGACAATTCCGGTGCAGAGAAGCTGTACACCACTGACCATGAAAATAATGCAGGCAAGGGACGGCCATCCAGATACCGGATCCCCCCAGACCAGCGTCCGCACAATAATAACTGCAATCATGATAAATGACAGTACGCAGAATAAGACACCCACTACCGAAGCCAGCGAAAGTGGTGCAACTGAAAAACCAGTGATTCCTTCCACCGAATATTTAAACAGTTTCCACAAAGACCACTTGGTCGTTCCTGCCGAGCGTTCGATGTTGTCATACTCCAGCCATTTTGTCCGGAAACCAACCCATCCGAAGATTCCTTTGGAAAAACGGTTGTACTCGCTCATTTCCAGAACCGCCTGAACCATTTTCCGCTTCATCAGACGATAATCTCTTGCTCCATCCACAATCTCTGTTTTTGAAATCGCATTGACAAATTTATAAAAACTTTCGGATAAGAAAGACCGTATGCGCGGCTCCCCGGTTCTGGTCGCTCTTTTGGTTGCCACATTGTCGTATCCATCCTCCTGCAGGATCTCATACATCTCAGGTAACAGCGCCGGTGGATCCTGAAGATCTACATCCATAAG
>CAKRFP010000056.1 GCA_934320645.1 uncultured Bariatricus sp. | reverse complement strand
GTGTATACTGTTATTTTCAACCCCATAATTATAACTTGGTACACGCTATACACTACTATAAACTGTACTCCATTTTAAACCATCCAATGCTTCTCACACCTTTACTCAACCGGTAATCTTATAAGAATTCTCTTTTTCTCGGAATTCCCTTTCCTCCGAAAAAATAAGAGCGGGCACCCCGCTCTTATTCAATCCACTTATTCTTCTAATTCTGCATTGGTATAAAATACGATCGCATCCAGAAATTCAATATTACTTGGACATTTGATTGGCCGATATCCCAATATCTCTTGCACGTACATTCGGTTATTTCTCCAACACCGGTCAATCGTGCTCCTGATCGCAGCTTCAATATTCCCGGGTGACGTTTCGTACTTTTCAGCAATAACCGGATATACATCTTTTGCCATGCGTATTGTCTGATTACAGTCTTTTGAAAATTGATCCATGATCCTGACTGCCTCTGGAATATACGAATATCCCTTATACCTGGAGTTAATATGGCATTTTCGTAAAATCATTACAGTATCATTCATCGTCTTTTCCTCCTCACAAGTTGCACAATATAATAATCTATAACGATCTAATAGCTTCTATATGCTATATTGTAGCACGTATCCGGAGTATTTTTCACTATTATTTAATGATTTTTTACAAAAAAACGATAAATAATTACGCTCAATCATTAAACTATTGTATTTTTAATGCTTACTGTAACGTAATTGCTTCGAGTTCGTTTCATTTTATTCAATCCCCATCACTTCTCCAAGTGCAAGTACTGCATTTCTTACGCATTCCGGACATTCACAGAGGACTTTTCCTGTGCCGACACCTTTTAATTCCTTACAGATCGTTGCACCGCATTTTTCCTGGAACTTCGCAAGGATTTCTTTGGAATAGCGAGGTGTTCCCGTTCCGTCTGTCAGGATTCCGGCGGTCATCACGGCACCAACGAGTGCGCCACAGGTTGCTTCCAGACATCCCATTCCGGCAGCGTAACCTGCTGTCAGCTTCATCAGTGTCTCATCGTCTAATGGGAGTTTGTCTTCAAATACTTTTACCACTGCCTGGGAACAATTGCATGCTCCGGCAGCTTTCATCTCTGCAGCTTTTGCTGCGCGTTCTTCGATTGTCATTTTTTATACCTCTCTTTTTAACATAGTAAACTTTTTTCAGAGGTTTCATCCCAAACTTAGCTGCTCTCTGAAAAAATGCTGGCATATCCTCCATATACCTGTAAACATACACAGGGAACAGACTGATGCCTGTTCCCTGCCTGTTAATCCCTATTATAACATGAATCCGCCAGAATCCCATGCCCTTTTTGGGAATGTCCTGATTTTTCCATCCTGCATGGTCTGAATCTTTCGCATATCCGATTCATCCTTTTCGATTTACTGTGTTGCAACCTGAAACTTAGATCATCTCCAAAAATGCAGCAATTCGTGTATCCAGCTGTCCGATATCTGCCTGAGAGTAATCGGTCTCTACATGGATATACGGAAGTCCTTTGGATTTTACAAATTTTTCAATGCTCTTTGCTTCGATATTGTAGGTATGACATGCCTGAAGTGTCATTTCTACCACACCTTCGATCTCATATTCTTCAAGAAGCCGTCCCATCAGTTCAATACGGTTATTATCTGGTGTCATAACGGAACATCCGATTGCAAGGTATCTCTCTGCGATTGCTTTGTAGATATCCTCTGCATCCTCATCGATCAGGCGGTCAACGGATTTTGCTCCGCCACAGTTCTCATAAACTACAACATTTCCGCCGTTTGCCTCGATGGCTTTTACGACTTTCATCGGCGCACCGCTGCTTGGACATCCGGTTAAAAGGATACGTTTCTTTCTCTCCGGTTTTTCACCCTCTTCGTATTCCTTCATTACCTTTTCGCGAAGAGCGTCAATTTCAGCCGGCATCTTTTCTTTATCGAACTTGAACTGGCTTCCGTAAAGGACACCGAACAGCTGGGAACCATTCATCGGAGCCGGATCATTTTTCATAACTTCGTAGAATTTTTTCAGTGCGATACGTCCCTGGTTGGATACATGAACCGCATGGCGCACTTTTTCTTCTGTGATCTCTACGTTAAATGTCTTTTCCAGATATTCTTTGAAACGGATGATTTCTTTTGTCCACAGTTCCAGGGAATCTTCTCTCTGTGAGTTTGGAAGCTCCATGATATAGACATTTTTGAATTCTTTCATCAGTTCGTACATCTTTTTCTTTCCATCGCAGGTTGTCTCTCCGACTACCACGTCTGAGAAATAGAAGAATGGACATTTGTCAGATACGGCAAAACCGTAACTTGCCTTTACCATCGGGCACAGATTCTTCGGCAGATCCTTTTCTGCGATTGGGATCGTTTCATCGGATGTAGAGCAGAGTCCTACGGTAACTGCTCCCATAGCCATTGCGATTTCCTGTGGGAAGTAGGTACAGTACGCACCTACAACCGGAATTCCTTTGTCCTTTACTTCTTTCATTACCAGGAAAGATCTCTGTCTCTGCTCTGCAAATTCTTCAAAAATCTCCGGCAGCTCTTTTACTAATTCCATTTTTATTTTCCTCCTTTATTGTATGCATTTTAAGCATTGAATACATATTTATCCAGACGGTCAAATGCTTCTTTCACTCTGGATGTCGGCAGTGCAAGGTTCATACGGATATACCATTCACCATGGAATGGCTTTCCGTTCTGCCAGAACACACCTGCTTCATATCCCATTTTCAGAACATCCTCGATGCTCTTATCATGCGCTTTACACCATTCTTCACAGTCCACGAACAGCATATAGGTTCCCTGCGGTCTGGATACGGAAACCCCTTCAAAATGTTTGTCGATATAGTCACAGGCATACGCTACATTTTCCCCGATCACTTCACGAAGCTCGCCTACCCATTCCTGTCCTTCCGGTGTGTATGCGCCCATCAGTGCATGCATGGACAGCACATTCATTGAATTGTAATGGCACAGAGAGGACTCTTTTAATACCCGGTCATTTAAACGTTTGTTGTAAATGATATGGTAGCTTCCGATCAGTCCGGCAAGGTTGAAGGTCTTTGACGGTGCGTATAAAGCAACCGTTCTGTTTCTTGCATCTTCAGAGACCGACTGGGTTGGGATATGCTCGTTTCCATATAAAATAATGTCGGACCAGATTTCATCGGAAATGACGGTCACATCGTATTTTTTATAGATTTCCATTGCTTTCTCAATTTCCCAGCGCTCCCATACACGGCCGGTCGGATTGTGCGGTGAACAGAAAACGGCTGCATGGATCTTGTTTTTCACGATCTTCTCTTCCATATCCTCAAAGTCCATCCTCCAGATGCCTTCTTCATCCTTTTTCAGCGGGCTGTGGATGATATGGTAGCCATTGTTGTTCAGCGTACCGGTAAATCCTATGTAAGTCGGTGCATGGACAAGGACATTGTCACCCTGTGAGCAGACTGCGTGAAGTGCACTTGCCACGCCGCCTAAAACTCCATTCTCATAACCGATATGTTCTTTTTTCAGTCCAGTCACATGATTCCGTTCTTCATGCCACTTGATGATGCTGTTGTAATACTCATCTCTGGTAATAAAATATCCATAGGTCGGATGTTTGGCTCTTTCGATGATCGCTTCGGTGATCTTCGGGAGCGCCGGAAAATTCATGTCCGCAACCCACATCGGAATATAATCCATTCCTTCTCTTACTTCTACTTTTTTCCCCGGTCCAAGCATATTTGGAAGGATATCCACTGCAAGGGCATCTTTTCCTTTACGGTCAATAATACTTGTAAAATCGTACTTCATTTTTTCTTTCTCCTCTGTTACATACACTTTTTTTCTTTTAGTCATTATACAGGTGACATGCTACATAATGTCCCGGAACAATCTCTATCATCTGAGGTTCTTCCTTACGGCAGATCTCCATACAGTTTTCACAGCGTCCTGCAAATCTGCATCCAACTGGTGGATTCACCGGACTTGGAACATCGCCTTTTAACATAATACGCTCTTTTTGTGCTGATGCCTCAGGATCCGCAATCGGAACCGCTGATAAAAGAGCTCTCGTATAAGGATGTTTTGGATCAACATATAACTTAGAGGATTCTGTAAGTTCTACCATTTTCCCCAAGTACATTACCCCTATACGATCTGATATATGTTTTACAATAGACAGGTCATGTGCGATAAACAACATGGTCAGATTTTTTTCTTTCTGTAATTTCATAAGCAGATTTATAATCTGTGCCTGTATCGAAACATCTAATGCTGAAATAGGCTCATCACAAAACAAGAATTCCGGATTAACGGAAAGTGCTCTGGCAATTCCAATCCTCTGACGCTGCCCACCTGAAAACTCGTGGACATTTCTCGCTGCATGCTCTGCATTCAATCCAACCATCTCAAGTAGTTCCGCTACCATCTTTTTTTCTTCCGTTTTATTTTTCGCCATCCCATGAATCTGGATTCCTTCTGCTATTATATCATAAACCCTTTGGTGTGGGTCAAGAGAAGCATACGGATCTTGGAAAATCATTTGCACTCGTTTTGTAAATGCAAACCGTTCTTTCTTTGACATCGTATGAATGTTTTTCCCGTGAAACAGAACCTCGCCATCTGTTACCGGATACATTCCAAGACAGGTTTTTCCACAGGTTGTTTTCCCACATCCGGATTCACCAACAATTCCCAGGGTCTCACCTTCGTAAATATCAAATGACACATTATCAACAGCCTTTAACTGTTGTTTTTGAGCAGCCGGAAAATATTTTTTCAAATTTTTAACTTCTAAGATTTTCTTTTGACTAGGCATGTGCAACACCTCCCTTTGCGGCACGTTCATCCATCATCCAGCAAGATGCCCTGTGACTGGAAGATACCGTTTTTTCCTCCGGCATATACTGTGCACAAATATTCATGGCATGCGGACATCTTTCACAAAATGCACATCCCTTCGGCGGATTTGTCATATCCGGAATGTTTCCTTCTATGGTACAAAGCATTTCTTTTCCGTCTCTGTCCAGTCGTGGAACGGAATTTAAAAGGGCTTTTGTATATGGATGAACCGGATGATAGAAAATCTCTCTGACCGTGCCCTCTTCTACAATTTTCCCGGCGTACATAACTACAATTTTATCAGCCACATCCGCCACAATTCCCAAATCATGTGTAATCAGCAGAATTGCCATATTCAGTTTTTTCTGCAAGGCTTTCATTTCAGCCAGAATCTGCGCCTGGATCGTTACATCCAAAGATGTGGTTGGTTCATCAGCAATCAACAATTTCGGATGAGAAATCAATGCAATTGCGATCATAATCCTCTGCCGCATTCCACCAGATAACTCATGGGGATACTTTTCAAGACATTTTTCAGCGTCTGCAATGCCTGTTAACTTCAGCATATCGATTACTTTTTTCTTTTTTTCTTCTTTAGAAGTCGTTACGGCATGATTGTCAAGACTTTCCATGATCTGCTTTCCGATTTTCATGGTTGGATTTAAAGAAACAAGTGCATCCTGAAAAATCATAGAACATTCTTTGCCACGGAATTTTCTCCACTCCTTAGAAGAATATCTTGCGATATCTGTACCTTCAAATATGATCTGGCTTCCTTCCATTACTTTTCCCGGCTTTTTTACAAGCCCCATAATAGTTTTCGCTGTAATCGATTTTCCACAACCCGATTCACCTACCAGTGCAACCGTCTGTCCTTCTTCAATAGAAAACGATATATCACGCACCGCCTGCACAGTGCCTCCATATGCAGCAAAATTCACAGCCACATGTTTCATTTCTAATAAATTATTCATTTTTTCTATCCCTTTCACTAAGGTGGTTACTGCATATTTTGCTATTCTACAATTTTAGGTTCTAATGCGTTTCTCAGAATATCTCCCAGTAAATTAAAGCTCAAAACTGTAATTAGGATCATTACGCCCGGATATACTGCCAATAAAGGGTAATCCAAAATATGTGCCTGTGCTCCCTGAAGCATACTTCCCCAGGATGCACGTGGAATCTGCACACCTAATCCCAGGAAGCTCAAAGAAGATTCCATCAGAATTGCATTTGCCACACTCAAACTTGCAGCAACAATAACCGGTCCTAAAATATTAGGGATAATATGTTTAACGATCACGCGGAAGTTTGATGCCCCCAGATTCTGTGTAGCCACCACAAAATCTCGTTCCTTTAATGACATTGTCTCCGCTCTCGTAATTCTTGCGACGGATGCCCAGGAAAACAGACTCAATACAACAATCAGAGTCGGTAAACCAGGCTTTAAAAAGGTATTTAAAATAACCATTAACAGCATACTCGGAAGAGCAAGAAAAATATCTGTGAAGCTCATCAAAAACATATCCACTTTTCCTCCGACATAACCGGAGAATACACCTAATGATGTTCCGATTACAACCGTCATGATCATAGACATGAATCCCACCAGCAAAGAAACTCTTCCACCATATAAGGTTCTGGTAAAATAATCTCTTCCGTACTCATCTGTGCCAAACCAGTGACTGGATGAAATACCCTGCAGCTTTTGAGAGGCATCTAACTTATAAGGATCGTAAGGACTAAGAGGTGCCAAAAGAACAGCAATGATGAGAATGGCAAGAAGTACGACACTTACCATAGCAACTTTGTTTTTCCTTAGTTCTTTCCAGATATCTTTCCATACACTCTGTCTCTCCACAGAAACTTCTACTGTTTTCTTTTTTTCCAGTTTTGCAAACGAATCGTTGGTTATTACTATATTATTTCCCACCGGATGCACCTCCCCGTTTAATTCTTGGATCAACAAAGGCATACAATAAATCTGCAATAAAATTACCGACTACCAAAAGAAAACCAGAAAGCATAACATACGCCATGATTACCGGATAATCCCTTGAACCAATCGCAGACATCGCAAAGGTTCCAATTCCCGGCCATCCAAAGACACTCTCTACAATAAAGGATCCACATACCAAAGATGCCAGATTCATTCCCATTAATGTAATGATAGGCAACAGCGTGTTCTTCAATACATGTCGGAATAAAATTTTCGTCTGAGAATCTCCCTTTGCTTCGGCGGTAAGTACATACTCTTCGCTTAACTGTCCGATGGTATTTGCACGGATATAACGGATATAAACCGCGACATGACCGATACTAAGCGTAATACATGGAAGAATCATATGTTGGAACGTATCAAATGCAGATACATTTCCAACGGTATGCATACCGGAAGAAGGCAATACCTTTAATACCGCAGCAAATACAATAATAAGCAGCATGCCAAACCAGAAAGACGGTATGGACATTCCCATATACGCTAACGAACTGATCAAGTTATCAAGCCATGAGTTCTTCTTATAACCCGACCATAAGCCAAGTGGGATTGCAAGCAAAAGCGACAAGATCATAGAACTTCCCATAAGTATGATCGTTGCCGGAAGACGCTGCATAAACTGTGGCCATACAGCCGACTTATTAGATAAGGATACACCTAAATCTCCGTGTACCGCACGTTTAGCCCAGGCAAAATACTGCTCTGTCATACTCTTATCCAACCCCAATTGCGCAATCACATTAGCTTTCTGTTCTTCTGTCATTTCCGGATTTACATACATATCCGATATATCACCTGGTGCAAAATAGACAATTGCAAATGAAAAAAAGGAAATCAATATCATTACGATTACTACCTGAGCCGTCTTTTTTAAACAATATTTCCACATAAGTATTCCTCTCTGTAAAACCGAATATATGAAAGAATGTGGCTTGTCTTTACTTTAAAGGCATGCCACATTCCGTATGCTTTTCAGCTAGTGTAAATTTTTAATCCACATGAATAGATAAGTAATCAATGAATTCTGGAACTACTGACGAACCATCTAAACCAGTAACATTTTTCTGTGAAACCATAACAAAGTTTGTATATGTAAGTGGGTATTCCCAGCATTCTTCCAAAGCTTTGTCCTGAATTGTATTCCAAAGTTCCTGTTTTTCTTTCGCATCTGCAGTTCCCATGGCTTTCTGAGCAAGTCCTGAAACTTCATCACTGTATCCACAATCACAGAGACGATTTGTAAAGTAGCTGATTGCCTGTCCACAGTTTGATCCACGCTGTGAATCCCATCCGTTTGTACCAAGATCCCATGTTGTAGCCAGTTCTTTATCTTTGCTTGCAAAGAAACGTGGGAAGAATGTAGAAGTATCGCAGCTTTCAATATTTACTGTTACGCCGATTTCAGCTAACTGCTGCTGCACGACAGTTGCTACAGCTTCCATATTTGCACGGTCTGAATTGTAAATATAAGTAAGTTCTTTTCCTTCCAATCCAGATGATTTTGCAAGTTTTTTTGCTTCTTCCAGATTGACGTTATATCCTTTACAGTCTTTATTGTAAATAGACTGATCCGGTGTAATAAGGCTGTTCGCCGGCTCTGCGAGTTCATCTGATCCCCATGCAAAATCAACGATTGCATCTTTGTCAAGTGCAAGGAAGATTGCTTTTCTTGCATCCTGAGATAATGTAGACATTACCGGTCCGTGTGGGTTTAACTGAAGGTAATTAAGACGAGCTTCTGATATACTGTACATATTGTATTTATCAGACTCCCCTTTGTATTTCTTCAGATCTTCTGCGCTTGTAACACGCATGTAATCAATTCCGCCATTTTCAAATTCGATCTGTTTTGTGCTTCCGCTGCCGATTGTTTTCATAACGACTTTCTTAACAGAAGGAGTTCCTCTGTAGTAGTCATCTCTTGCTGTATAAACAAAACTATCTTCGTTAATTTCGCTTACTACATATGCTCCGGAAGTAGCCATACCCGGTGTTTTGAAGTATGTACTGTCATCAATCTTTGACGGATCATTATCAAATGCATGTGCCGGCATTGGATAGAACTGAGATAATGTTCTGACATAGTTATCATATACTGATGGAAGTACAAATTCCATTGTCTTATCATCAATTTCGTTGATCTGCACATCTCCTCCATTTACCTTGGTAAATGATGTAGGTCCGCCATAAGCCAATACACCATAATCAATGGTAAATTTAATATCTTTTACTGTAACCGGTTCCCCATCACTCCATGTTGCTTTGTCATTAATATGAAGTGTGTAGGTAAGACCATCTTCTGAAATATCAAGCTTATCAGCCAGATAATATTCCAGACCGTCTTTTGTCTC
>CAKRFP010000055.1 GCA_934320645.1 uncultured Bariatricus sp. | reverse complement strand
ATCATAGCTCAGCTGGGAGAGCATCTGCCTTACAAGCAGAGGGTCATAGGTTCGAGCCCTATTGGTCCCATTTTGCAGAAAAGGTTTTCTAAGACGGAAAACGCTGGATGCAAAATGTGACGCATACAGCTCTAAAGAGTTGGTATAAGAAAATCTAATATATGGCGGGATAGCTCAGTTGGCTAGAGCACGCGGTTCATACCCGCGGTGTCGCTGGTTCAAATCCAGTTCCCGCTACTACGAGAAGGGGTCCTTTTGTGGGACTTCTTTTTGCGTTATGTCTATATATTGTTCTATAAAAATGCTGAAACAGCCTATTGCCTCAAAATTCTCCTCCTGCGTCCCTTCTGAATACACCCCTTCATTTCGCTTGTCTCCTAACAAAGCCTATGCAATTTCCCTAAGATATGATAAAATATCCCTAGATTACGACAAAACGGAGGAATTCATATGACATCAAAATCAAAGCAGATCATCATGGCTGCCATCGGTGCATATCTGGTGTACACTGGCATATCACTTGTGCAGGACACCATCGCCGGAGAACCAAATAACCAGATTCTTTTTATTCTGGTCGGCGTATTCTTTGCACTCTTTGGACTGGCTACGATTATCTGGAATATAAAAATTATCGTAAAAGAGACAAAGACAGAGATCCAGGGCCGGGCAGAAGAAGCAGAAACGGACGTAGAAACACCTGCAAAAGTTTCTTTAGGAAAAGGTGTCGTAGATGTTCATGTAGGGGCTGACACAACCGAAGAAAAGAAGCCGGAAGAAAAAGAAGAAGCGTTAGAAGAAAAGACAGAAGACGCTGAAAAAGCAGAAGAGGAAGCAGAAGCTGACACAGATGAGAAATCTGTGAAAGACGAAGAAAAAGACACAGAGACTGATAACGAAGATGCAACAGAAGAAGTACCGGAAGAAGACGATAAGAAAGAAGCGACAGAGCAGAAAGGAGAAGTGTAGAAGATGCGGGTTGGAATGGGATACGATGTTCACAAACTGACAGAAGGAAGAAAACTGATCCTTGGAGGCGTGGGGATTCCATATGAAAAGGGACTGCTTGGACATTCAGATGCAGACGTACTTCTGCATGCGATCATGGATGCTCTGCTTGGAGCAGCCGCGCTTGGCGATATCGGAAAGCATTTTCCAGATACTGATCCGGCGTACAAAGGAATTTCCAGCATAAAGCTGCTTGAACATGTAGGAAAGCTGTTGGATGACCACATGTATGTGATTGAAAATATTGACGCGACGATCATTGCGCAGAGACCAAAGATGCGTCCGCATATCGAGCAGATGGAGAGAAATATTGCAGAAGCACTGCACATTGAGAATGATCAGGTGAATATCAAAGCGACAACAGAAGAAGGACTTGGATTTACCGGAAGCGGGGAAGGAATTTCTTCCCAGGCAATCTGTGCAATCGAGAAGCTGACAAATTTCAGCAGCGTGGATGTGACCGCACCGGCAGGCGGCTGTGCAGGCTGCGGAGGTTGTGCGGCAAGACAGATGTAGAACAAGTCTGAATGGAAAGGTACGGCAAAAAGTAATATGAAGATACTGAAAAAACTGAAGCCGGAAGAGCACGGGGCTACGAGAACACTGTGGGAGCAGGTATTTACAGAAGATACGAAGGAATTTCTGGACTATTATTATACAGAAAAGACGAAGGATAACGAGATCTATGTGATCGAGACGGATCACGATATCCGGGCGATGATGCAGCTGAATCCTTATGTGATACAGATGGGAACAAAAGTGGTGGAGAGCAGATATATTATCGCAGTTGCAACAGAGCCGCTTTACCGTCACAAGGGCTATATGGCAGAGCTTCTGACAAAGACGGCGAGAGATCTGTATCAGCAGAAGATGCCATTCTTTTTCCTGATGCCGGCGAGTGAGAAGATTTATTATCCACATAATTACCGGTTTATCTATGCGACGGATGTATGGAATGCAATTGGTGCAGACGGGGAAGAACTGACAATACAGAAGATCGTGGAATTACAGAACGATTCCGGTGTGAAACTCAGAAAGGCAGAGGAAAAAGACTGTAAAAAGCTGGGGGATTTTGCGGAAGAAGTTCTGGAAAAACAGAAAATCCAGGTATATACCAAACGGGATGCAGCTTATTATATGCGCCTTCTGAAGGAACAGGAAAGTGAAAAAGGCGGAATCCTGATTGCAGAGCAGGATGGGGAAATCCGAGGAATCCTTGTTTTTGATGAAGAAGACGGGTTTGCAGTAAGAGAACCATTGATCAGGAAAGGATATGGAGATATTTTTGATAAGGCAGGAGTCATCCTCCAAAAAGAAGAAAAGAAAAAACCTTTGATCATGGCGCGTCTTTTGAATGTAGAAAGTCTTCTGTCTGCAATGGTGTGCAAAGAAGAGATGAATCTGGAGTTTGTTCTGTATGATCCGGTTATCCGGGAAAATAACTGTCTGTTTATGCTAAAAGGCAATGAAGAACATCTTGTAGTCCGGACAAGGACAGCACACACCGGTAAAGATGATGCTGTGCAGAAGATCAGTATTGATGCGCTTACATCGATCGTATTTGCTTATAAAGAGCTGGAAGAGATTGAAGAGGAAGAAAAAGAGATCTTTTCAGCAGAATTTAAAAAAGAAATCAGTAAACTGATTCCGTTTTCTCCTGTTTTTATCAACGAGATTGTCTGATAAGCGGGTTGACAAAAAAGAAAAAATCGCATACTATATGTACTAGATATGAATGAAACTGAAAAGACGGAGAACGAAAAGAGTAGTTATCCTCAGAGTTCCATCAGAGAGGATCTGTCATCGGCTGAAAGCAGATCCGGGAGCAGGGATGATGAAGTGCATTCGGGAGTTGACCGGGCGAACGTGAAAGTGAAGATTTTACAAGTAGCCGGGTACGTGTGGCAGACGTTACAGGCCGTGAGAGAAAAGCAGGATAACTGCTTTTAATTTAGAGTGGAACCGCGGAAACTTCGTCTCTTTGTGAGACGGAGTTTTTTAATTTCACAGGAAATTCCAAATCAGAGGTGAATGAAATGGGAGTTATTTCCTATATCAAAGAAGAAATCAAAGTTGTAAAAGAACGAGATCCGGCAATCAAGTCTGATATCGAAGTGCTTCTGTATCCAAGCTTTAAGGTAATGCTTCATTACAGGATCGCACATAAGCTGTATCTGAAAAAACACTATTTTTTGGCACGGTGGGTGTCGCAGCGTGGTGTAAGAAAGACAGGAATCGAGATCCATCCGGGAGCAACCATTGGAAAAGGACTTTTCATTGACCATGGAAGTGGCGTTATCATCGGCGAGACTGCAATCCTGGGCGATAATATTACACTGTATCAGGGAGTAACCCTGGGTGGTACAGGAAAAGAGCAGGGCAAGCGCCATCCAACGCTGGAAGATAACGTCATGGTCAGTGCCGGAGCGAAGGTTATCGGTTCTTTTACGATCGGAAAGAATTCCAAGATCGGGGCAGGATCCGTTGTAATCGAGGAAGTACCTCCGAACTGTACGGTTGTCGGTGTTCCGGGAAGAATTGTCCGCATGGGTGACCAGAAAGTTCCGAGCGCTGACCTGGATCAGATCCATCTGCCAGATCCGGTATTGAACGATATCCGTCAGCTTCAGACTGACAATATCCGTCTGAAGAAAGAACTGAAAGCATTGAAAGAAGAACTTGCGAAAGAAAAAATAATCGAGGAAGCATAGAAAAAAGAAGGAGTAGCTTTATGAAAGTATTTAACACACTTACGAAAAAGAAAGAAGAATTCGTTCCTCTGGAAGAAGGAAAGGTAAGAATGTATGTCTGCGGACCGACTGTATACAACTATATTCATATCGGAAATGCAAGACCGATGATCGTATTTGATACGGTTCGCCGTTATTTTGAATATAAGGGATATGATGTCAATTATGTATCCAACTTCACAGATGTGGATGACAAGATCATCAAAAAGGCAATTGAAGAAGAGGTATCCGCACAGGAAATTTCACAGCGCTATATCGCAGAGTGCAAAAAAGATATGGCAGGAATGAATGTAAAGCCTGCAACCAAGCATCCACTTGCAACAGAAGAAATCTGCGGCATGGTTGAGATGATTTCCGAACTGATCGAAAAAGGTTATGCTTATGAGAAGAACGGAACCGTTTATTTCAGTACAAGAAAGTTCAAAGATTATGGAAAATTATCCCACAAGAATCTGGATGATCTTCGTTCCGGCGGTCGTTCTCTTCTGGTAAGTGGAGAAGATGAAAAAGAAGATCCACTGGATTTCGTACTCTGGAAACCGAAAAAAGAAGGAGAGCCTTTCTGGGAGTCACCATGGTCAGACGGACGTCCGGGATGGCATATTGAATGCTCTGTCATGTCAAGAAAATATCTTGGCGAACAGATCGATATTCATGCTGGTGGAGAAGACCTTGTGTTCCCACATCATGAGAATGAGATCGCGCAGAGTGAAGCTGCCAATGGCAAAGAATTTGCAAGATACTGGATGCACAATGCATTCCTGAACATTGACAATCGCAAAATGTCCAAATCACTTGGGAATTTCCGTACCGTAAGAGAGATCAGCGAACAGTATGATCTTCAGGTGCTTCGTTTCTTCATGCTGAGCGCACATTACAGAAGCCCGCTGAACTTCAGCGCAGAACTGATGGAAGCATCCAAGAACGGTCTGGAAAGAATCATCAATGCAACGGATAATCTGAAACATCTTCTTGGCGCAGCAACTGTAGAAGAGATGAGCGCAGAAGAAAAAGTAGCATTTGCAAAGACGGATGCTTATGTAGAAGAATTTGAAAATGCAATGGACGACGATTTCAACACAGCCGATGCGATCGCAGCAATCTTCGATCTTGTAAAATATGCAAATACCACTGCAACCGCAGAAAGCTCAAAAGAATATCTCCAGAGTCTGCTTGACAGAATCGTAAAACTGGGTGATGTCCTGGGACTGATCTTGGATAAGAAGGAAGAACTTCTGGATGCAGATATTGAGAAACTGATCGAAGAGCGTCAGGCAGCAAGAAAAGCAAAAGATTTTGCAAGAGCCGATGCGATTCGTGACGAGCTTCTGGAAAAAGGAATTATCCTGAAGGATACCAGAGAAGGAGTACAATGGAAAAAAGCGTAGAATTTGAAATCGCTGACTATATAAGAGAAGTGCTTGGGATGAAAGAGGTGGAGCCGGAAGGCTATTCACCTCTTACTCTGGCTTATATAGGGGACAGCATTTATGATCTGATCATCAAGACAAAGGTGATCAGCGAAGGCAATAAACAGGTAAAAAAATTACATCAGGAGACAAGCAGTATGGTGCAGGCGTCTGCCCAGTCAGAGATGATGCGTGTCCTTCAGCCGCTGCTCACTGAAGAAGAGCATGCTGTTTACAGAAGAGGCCGAAATGCCAAATCAGTATCTCCGGCAAAGAACCAGTCACTGACCGATTACCGACGTGCAACCGGATTTGAAGCGCTGATGGGATGGCTTTACCTGAAAAGAGAATGGAAAAGAATGGCAGATCTGGTCAGGATCGGTCTGGAACACTTATGCGAATGCGAAGAAGAAAAGAAGCAGGAGAAATAGAATGGAAGAAAAAAAGATGAACAGTCAGCAGATCGAGGGGAGAAATGCGGTAATGGAAGCATTTCGCTCAGGGAAACCGATTGACAAAGTATATATTCTTGACGGATGTCAGGACGGACCGATCAGAAGTATCGTAAGAGAAGCAAAAAAGCATGATACGATTCTGAATTTTGTAACCAAAGAACGTCTGAACCAGATTTCAGAGACCGGAAGACATCAGGGGGTCATTGCGCAGGCGGCGGCTTATGAGTATGCGCAGGTGGAAGATATGCTGGAGCTTGCAAAACAGAAAGGAGAAGATCCGTTCCTGATCCTTCTGGACAATATTGAGGATCCACATAATCTCGGCGCGATCATCCGTACTGCCAATCTTGCGGGCGCGCATGGTGTGATCATTCCAAAGCACCGCGCAGCAGGTCTTACTGCAACCGTTGCAAAGACATCGGCAGGTGCGCTGAATTACACACCGGTAGCAAAAGTCACCAATCTGGTGAAAACCATGGAAGAACTGAAGGAAAAGGGACTCTGGTTCGTCTGTGCAGATATGGATGGGGATGTGATGTACCGCGTGAATCTGAAAGGACCGATTGGTCTGGTGATCGGAAACGAAGGCGAAGGTGTCGGACGTCTGGTAAAAGAAACCTGTGATATGATGGCGTCCATTCCGATGAAAGGAGATATCGACTCCTTGAATGCATCTGTGGCAGCAGGTGTCCTTGCCTATGAAATCGTACGTCAGCGCATGAGTTAGGAAAATCGGAGAATGAAAATGGATCTGGGGAAAATGACAGATGAGCAGCTGATTGAACTGCTTCGGGAAGGTAAGACCGAGATCACGGATTATCTGATGGAAAAATACAAAGACATGGTACGCAAACAAGCGCGTGCCATGTATCTGTGGGGCGGAGAAAATGACGATCTGATCCAGGAGGGGATGATCGGTCTTTTTAAAGCGGTGCAGGATTATGATCCGAAAGAAGGTGCAAGCTTTTCAAGTTTTGCCGGACTTTGTGTGTCACGTCAGATGTATACGGCGATCAAGGCTTCACAGCGGAAAAAACATCTGCCGCTCAATTCTTATGTGTCGATTTACGCATCTGCAAGTGACAATCCGGAGGAGAACGGGCTTTCCATAGTAGATACAATCGAAGCAGGGAAAGAGAGTAATCCGGAGCTGATGATCCTTGGAGAAGAGTATACGAATGCGTTTGAAGAGGAACTGAAAGAAAAATTAAGTAAGCTGGAGCGAAAGGTGCTGTATCTTCATCTGCAGGGAATGGAGTATCTGAAGATCGCAGAATTTATGGACAAAAGTCCGAAGACGATCGACAATGCCCTGCAGCGGATCAAAACCAAAGCACGTCGGCTTCTGGAAGAAAAACGCCGGTCTGAAAAAAAGTAAAAATATAAAATTAAAAATATTGACAAGCAAAGCAGTGATGTGCTATATTAAATGAGTCGCGAAAATGCGCAGGCTGCCTTGGCTCAGTCGGTAGAGCGTCGCCTTGGTAAGGCGGAGGTCGGCGGTTCGATTCCGCTAGGCAGCTTATATATTTAAGAAGCAGAGTTGTATTTCCGGTTGGAAGGTACAATGTCTGCTTTTTTTTCACTTGTCCGTGTGTAGAAAGTGTGATAAACTAAAGGACATGAATCAAAACTGTCCACAGGACAATGATTGAGATGCATGACAAGAAAAAGACTGCCATATAATGGCAGATTATGAAGTAATAGAGAGACGCGAGGAGGAACTTCAATGGCAGAAGAAGCTGTATCAAAGAATTTTATAGAACAGGAAATTGAAAAAGATCTTGCAGAAGGCGTATACGATCACGTATGTACCCGTTTTCCACCGGAACCGAACGGATACCTTCACATCGGACATGCAAAGTCCATCCTTTTAAACTACGGACTTGCACAGAAATATAACGGAACATTCCATATGCGTTTTGACGATACCAACCCGACAAAAGAAAAGACAGAGTTCGTAGAATCCATCAAAGCCGACATCAAATGGCTGGGTGCTGACTGGGAAGATCATCTTTACTTTGCATCTGATTATTTTGATCAGATGTATGAGTATGCGATCAAACTGATCAAGAAAGGAAAAGCTTATGTCTGTGACCTGACGGCAGATGAGATTCGTGAATACAGAGGAACTCTGACAGAACCAGGAAAGAACAGCCCGTACCGTGACAGAAGCGTGGAAGAAAACCTTGAGCTTTTTGAAAATATGCGTGCAGGTAAGTATGCAGACGGAGAGAAGGTTCTGCGTGCGAAGATTGATATGGCATCACCGAATATCAATATGAGAGACCCGATCATTTACCGTGTAGCACGTATGACACATCACAATACGGGTGATAAGTGGTGCATCTACCCGATGTACGATTTTGCACATCCGATCGAGGATGCAATCGAAGGAATTACACATTCTATCTGTACACTGGAATTTGAAGATCACAGACCGCTTTATGACTGGGTAGTAAGAGAATGTGAATTTGCAAATCCACCGCGTCAGATCGAATTTGCAAAATTATACCTGACGAACGTAGTTACAGGAAAGCGTTACATCAAGAAACTTGTAGAAGATAAGATCGTAGACGGCTGGGATGATCCGAGACTGGTTTCCATCGCAGCACTTCGCCGCCGTGGATTCACACCGGAATCTATCAAGATGTTCGTTGACCTGTGTGGAGTTTCCAAAGCACAGAGCTCTGTAGATTATGCAATGCTTGAGTACTGCATCCGTGAGGATCTGAAGCTTAAGAGAGCACGTATGATGGCAGTCCTTGATCCGATCAAGCTTGTGATCGATAACTATCCGGAAGGACAGATTGAATATCTGGATGCACCGAATAATCTTGAGAATGAAGAACTCGGAAGCCGTCAGCTTCCGTTTGGAAGAGAGCTTTATATTGAGAGAGAAGACTTTATGGAAGAGCCTCCGAAGAAATATTTCCGTCTGTTCCCAGGCAATGAAGTGCGTCTGATGAATGCTTACTTCGTAACCTGTACCGGATTTGAAAAGGATGAAGACGGTAATGTAACTGTTGTACATTGTACTTATGATCCGGAGACAAAGAGTGGTTCCGGATTCACAGGAAGAAAAGTAAAAGGAACGATCCACTGGGTAGAGGCAAGTACAGCACTTCCGGCAACCGTAAGACTGTATGAGAACCTGATCGACGAAGAAAAGGGTGTCTACAATAAAGAAGACGGTTCCCTGAACCTGAATCCGAATTCTCTTACAGAGAAAGAAATCTTTGTAGAATCAAACTTTGCAGATGCAAAAGCATATGAAAGCTTCCAGTTTGTGCGTCAGGGATATTTCTGCGTGGATTCCCATGATTCTTCCAAAGAGCATCTGGTATTTAACAGAATCGTTTCGCTGAAGAGTTCGTTTAGACTTCCAAAATAAAGGAATGGTAATAAAAGACCCGGTAAGAAAAATAAATTTTCTTCCGGGTTTTGTTTTATGCAGAAAATGATTAATCTGCAAGAAAAGTTTTTTTTAAAATTTCTTCAGAAGCAGGAGCGGATTCTTCGGAATCATTTTCCTGTGTCTGGGAAGCTGCTTTTTCTGATTCGGTTTCTGCATCTTCTTTTTTTTCTACAGGCTCTTCAGAAGCTTCTTCTTTTGCAGATGTTGGCGTAAGAGTTGTGTAACCACGCTCAGGCACTTCGCCAAGATCATCGTCCAGTTCAAAATCATCATCTTCAAAAGAGTCATCGAACTCATCTTCCGGTTCTTCATTATGTCGGTTCTTTAACCAGTAATATGCACCGGCACCAGCTGCGCCTGCAGCAGTCAGTCCGAGCAGGATTTTACCAAATTTTTTAGCCATGTGTTGCTCCTTTCTTAATCTCAGACTGTCAGATATGGCAGATGAGATAGTTCGTCATGAAATATAGTATACATGAATAATTTTATTGTAATACTTTTGTTTGAAAAGGGGAAGTAAAATATTTATAAAAGAATCAGAAAAACAACAAAAATAAGGAAGTGTTGTACGATTACAAGCAGCTGGAATGTTGTGAAAGAATAAAAATTGTGTTACGATATAAAATA
>CAKRFP010000054.1 GCA_934320645.1 uncultured Bariatricus sp. | reverse complement strand
TTCATCGTCCACTTGCTCATATCCCACACTTCATTTACCACATCCTGATAAAATTCCGGCTCATGGCAGATCAGAAGAATACTTCCTTTGTATTCCTGAATCGCTTTTTTCAGAGAATCCTTTGCATCCACGTCAAGATGATTGGTCGGCTCATCCAGGATCAGCAGATTCGTGTCCCTGTTGACCAGCTTACAGAGTCTTACCTTTGCCTGTTCACCACCACTCAGTACCCTTACCTGGCTCTCAATATGCTTCGTAGTGAGTCCGCATTTTGCAAGGGCAGAACGCACCTCATACTGGGTAAATGACGGAAATTCCTGCCACAGTTCTTCAATACAGGTTGTCTTGTTCTCTCCTTTAACTTCCTGTTCAAAATAGCCGATCTGAAGATTTTCCCCAAGCTCACACTCGCCGGAAATTGCCGGGATCAGACCAAGTACACTCTTCAAAAATGTAGTCTTTCCGATACCATTGGTTCCGACAATCGCAATCTTGTGTCCTCTTTCCATCTGGAAATTCAGCGGCTTGGAAAGTGGTTCATCATAACCGATTACAAGATCTTTGGTCTCAAATAACATTTTTCCCGGAGTCCGTCCGTAACGGAACTTAAATTCCGGTTTCGGCTTTTCCGCTGCCAGCTCAATTACATCCATTTTATCCAGCTTCTTCTGTCTGGACATCGCCATATTTCTTGTAGAAACACGGGCTTTATTTCTTGCCACAAAGTCCTTCAGTTCACTGATCTCCTGCTGCTGTCTGCGGTATGCCGCCTCGAGCTGTGCCTTCTTGACTGCATAGACCTCCTGGAAATGATCATAGTCTCCCACGTAGCGGTTCAGTTCCTGATTCTCCATATGATAGATGATATTGACCACTTCATTGAGGAACGGAATATCATGCGAAATCAGAATGAATGCATTTTCATAATCCAGAAGATAACGCTTCAGCCATGCAATATGCTCTTCGTCCAGATAGTTGGTCGGTTCGTCCAGAAGCAGGATGTCCGGCTTCTCAAGCAGAAGCTTTGCCAGAAGAACCTTTGTTCTCTGACCTCCGCTTAAATCTGTAACATCACGTTCAAGTCCCAGATCCAGAAGTCCCAGTGCTCTTGCGACCTCTTCTACCTTTGCATCGATCGTGTAAAAATCATGCAGTGTCAACTCGTCCTGGATCGTTCCAAGCTCTTCCATCAGAAGATTCATCTCATCCTCATCTACTTCGCCAAGCCTCTCACAGATCTCGTTCATCCGCTGCTCCTTCTGTAAAAGCGGATCAAATGCACTTTTCAGCACGTCCTGGATCGTCATACCGCTCTGAAGGACTGCATGCTGGTCCAGATAGCCTGCGCGCACATTCTTTGCCCATTCTACCTTTCCCTCGTCCGGCGTAAGTTTCCCGGTAACAATACTCATAAAGGTGGATTTACCCTCTCCGTTTGCTCCTACAAGACCGATGTGCTCCCCTTTTAAAAGGCGGAATGACACATCATCAAAAATGGCACGGTCGCCAAAGCCGTGTGTCAGATGTTCAACATTTAATATACTCATATTTTATAATTCTCCCTGGTTCATTTCACTAAACATTGTCTTTTATTATATGTGGAAATCAGCGTTCTTTCAAGATAATTTTAAAAATACTTACTGGCAAAAAAACTCCCCAGAACCGAAGTCCTGAGGAGTTGTAAATCGTATTGAATTGTCCAAAAACGATATGACTAACGTTTAGAGAACTGTGGTGCTCTACGAGCTGCTTTGAGACCGTATTTCTTACGTTCTTTCATACGTGGATCACGTGTAAGGTATCCGGCTTTCTTAAGTACCGGTCTGTAATCAGAATCTGCTTCAAGAAGTGCTCTTGCGATTCCGTGACGGATTGCTCCTGCCTGTCCTGTATATCCACCACCGTGTACGTTAACGAGAACGTCAAATTTGTCAACTGTTTCAGTTGCAACTAATGGCTGACGAACTACAACTTTAAGAGTTTCAAGTCCTAAATATTCGTCGATATCTCTTTTATTGATTGTGATTTTACCTGTACCTGGTACAAGGTATACTCTTGCGATAGATTTTTTTCTTCTTCCTGTTCCGTAGAATTTAGCTGTTGCCACTTTTATTTCCTCCTTTCAAACCTCTGACTAAAATGTTAAAACTTCTGGTTTCTGAGCCTGATGAGCATGTTCTGCTCCAGCATATACGTGAAGCTTCTTGATCATTGTTCTTCCCAGAGGTCCTTTTGGAAGCATACCTTTAACAGCAAGTTCGATAACCTGTTCTGGTTTCTTTGCCATCATTTCTCTTAATGTAGTTTCTTTCATTCCTCCTACATAATCTGAGTGATGATAGTATACTTTCTGATCTAATTTCTTTCCTGTAACTTTGATCTTTTCAGCATTGATAACGATTACGTTGTCACCTGTATCGATGTGCGGTGTAAATTCCGGTTTATTTTTTCCTCTTAAAACTTTAGCGACTTCTGCTGCAAGACGTCCAAGTGTCTGTCCTTCAGCGTCAACTACATACCATTTTCTTTCAATCTTATCTGGATTAGCCATGTAAGTTTTCATTGGTTGACCTCCTATGAATTTCGGTTTACTAATTATTTTCATTGTAGATTCTATAGAAAACAAGTTCACTCCGGGGCTTTGGTGCAAACTGTTTCTTCTCATGTCATACTTGTATAGTATATTATGTTACAAAAGTTTTGTCAACTGTTTCTTGCTGATTTTTTTGATTTTTTTGACTACATCTGGTACAATAGATATATGGGATTTTTATCCAAATTTTGACTAAAGGCAGGTACTAGAATATGTGGGCTTATGAAGGAATTTTTTATCAGATTTATCCAATAGGATTCTGCGGCGCTCCGACCGCCAATGACGGCAAGACCGTATCACGCATCTTAAAACTCAAAGACTGGAGTAGCTATCTGGAATCCTTAGGTGTCTCTTCTATATTATTGAACCCGATTTTTGAATCAGACAATCATGGCTATGATACCAGAGATTATAAAAAAATCGACTGTCGGCTTGGAACCAACGAAGATTTTGCAGACGTATGCAAAGATCTTCACGCACACAATGTAAAGATCGTTCTTGACGGCGTATTCAACCACGTCGGACGTGGTTTCTGGGCATTTAAAGATGTTCAGGAAAAGAAATGGGATTCTCCGTACAAGGACTGGTTCTGCATCAACTTCGACGGTAATTCCTGCTACAATGACGGCTTCTGGTATGAGGGATGGGAAGGACATTTTGAATTGGTCAAACTGAATCTTGCCAATCCGTCTGTTGTGGACTATCTTCTGGAATGTGTCAAAGGCTGGATCGATGAATTTGACATCGATGGTCTCCGCCTGGATGTTGCATACTGTCTGGACCGCAACTTTATGAAGCGCCTGCGCAACTACTGCCAGGAATTAAAGCCGGATTTCGCCCTGATCGGAGAAGTCCTCTTCGGCGATTACAACCAGATCGTCAATGACGAAATGCTGCACAGCTGCACAAATTACGAATGCTACAAGGGAATTTACTCCAGCTTCAACAGTATGAACATGTTCGAGATTGCACATTCTTTGAACCGTCAGTACGGTCCGGAGCAGTGGTGCATTTACCGCGGCAAGCATCTGATGTCCTTTGTTGATAATCATGACGTCACACGAATCGCAAGTATCCTGACCAACAAGAACCATCTGCCGCTGACTTACGGACTTCTTCTTGGTATGCCGGGCGTTCCTTGTATCTATTATGGAAGCGAATGGGGCGAGGAAGGCGTCAAAGCACCAAATAATGACTACGCCCTTCGTCCATGCTTTGAAGAACCCAAGCCAAATGAACTGACCAAAGAGATCAAAAAAATGATCCACGTCAGAACCGGAAGCAATGCACTCTGCCACGGAAGCTACCGCAATGTTGTCCTGACCAACCATCAGCTCATCTTTGAGCGTCGGACCGATGATGAACGGATGCTGGTTGCGATCAATGCATCGGACGCACCGTTTACCGCGCACAATGGCGAACTCGGAGGCACAATGACCGACCTGCTCACCGGAAATGAAATCCAGATGAACGGACAGCTTGAGATGCCGCCGTACAGTGTACAGTATCTGAAATAAAACTTTTTCATCCTAAAAAACCGGAAGAAATGACTTTCTCAACAAGTCATCTCTCCCGGTTTCTTTTCTAATAAATATATTCCTTCATTTCCTGATAGACTCTCGCAAGAGGAAGACCCACGATCGTATTATAATCACCTTCAATCCCACGGATATACACGCCAAATGCGCCCTGAATCCCATAGGCTCCTGCCTTGTCCATCGGCTCTCCTGTCGCAATATATTCCCTGATTTCTTCCTTGCTCATCGGATATACATGCACATCACTGCATTCATGAAATGTCTTCCGGATCTTTTTCCCATCCTTCTTTATCAGAAGCGTAACACCGGTGTAAACCTGATGTGCTTTTCCCTGAAGCATGGAAATCATCTGATATGCCTGCTCTTTATCCTTTGGCTTTCCGAGAATCTTTCCATCCGCTGCAACCACCGTATCTGAACCGATCACCAGAAAATCTCCTGTATTTTCCGTTTCATACTGCTGATAGACATCTTCTGCTTTCTGAACAGAAAGTTCTTCCACAACCTGGCCTGGAACCTGGGATGTAATTACTTCCTCACAGTGTGACGGCATGACTACATGCTTTATATTTCCCTGTTCCAGCAGTTCTGTCCTGCGCGGTGATGCAGAGGCCAGAACTACAGTCAGCTTCTGTATTCTACTACACATAGATTAATCCTCTTTCACAAGAATCTTCTTAATTTCTCCCATATACATGTTATGCATATCTTTGTCAGCATACCATTTGTCAAGATTCTCTTTCTCAACAAAATTTTCTTCTCCCATGCGCTGTACATAAACCTTCTTGCATACAAAGATCATTTTTGCTTCTTCAAACGCAACTGTTCCATCTACATAATATGGTGTCAGACCGGCTTCCTTAATCTTATCTTCGTCCCTTCCGGAAACTCTTCCACAGAGATTTAATGCTTCTCTCTGCTCTTCTCCGAAGAATGCCAGTGTGAAATACTCTTCTTTGTCCACAAATTCTTTGGTATAACGGGAATCACGGATATAGGCTGTTGCAGTTGGTTTTCCCCACATGATTCCAACACCGCCCCAACTTGCAGTCATGGTGTTGCATTTTTCTTCATTTCCTGCTGTAATGAGCATCCACTGTTTTCCGATCAGATCAAATGGATTCTCTTTTACTTCTTCTGCTTTTATTTCTACAAAACTCATTCTTTTTCCCTCTTATTTTGCGATTACTTTACGGAAGTTCTTCTTTCCTTTTCTGACAACCTTTCCGTCACCTTCAAAGTCTGCTTTTGCAAATGTTGCTGCAATATCAGAAACCTTTTCTCCGTCAACAGCAACTCCGCCCTGCTGTACAGCACGACGTCCTTCTGACTTAGAAGCAACCAGTCCGCTCTTATGAAGCAGAGTCAGGATATCGATATTTCCATCTGCAAAGTCTTCATCTGAAAGCTCTGCTGTCGGCATATCTGCTGCATTTCCTGAGCTGAACAGCGCACGTGCACCTTCCTGTGCCTTTGTAGCCTCTTCTTCGCCGTGAACCAGCTTTGTCAGTTCAAATGCAAGGATTTCTTTTGCTGTGTTCAGCTGTGCGCCTTCCCATTTGTCCATCTCATCGATCTGCTCAAGCGGAAGAAATGTCAGCATACGCAGGCATTTGAGAACATCTGCATCTGCTACATTTCTCCAGTACTGGTAGAATTCAAACGGAGAAGTTTTTTCCGGATCAAGCCATACCGCACCAGACTGTGTCTTACCCATCTTCTTACCTTCTGAGTTCAGAAGCAGGGTGATTGTCATTGCACTTGCATCCTTGCCAAGTTTACGACGGATCAGCTCTGTACCGCCAAGCATGTTACTCCACTGATCATCTCCACCAAACTGAAGATTACAGCCGTATTTCTGGTATAACATATAGAAGTCATAGCTTTGCATGATCATGTAGTTAAACTCAAGGAAGCTCAGTCCCTTTTCCATACGCTGTTTGTAGCATTCTGCTGTCAGCATACGGTTTACGGAGAAGTGTGCTCCGACTTCACGAAGTACTTCCACATAATTCAGATCCATCAGCCAGTCCGCATTATTAACCATCAGTGCTTTTCCGTCTGAAAAATCAATAAAACGGCTCATCTGCTTCTTAAAACAGTCACAGTTGTGCTGAATTGTCTCAGGAGTCATCATCTGACGCATATCCGTTCTGCCAGACGGATCTCCGATCATAGCAGTACCGCCCCCGATCAGAGCAATCGGCTTATTTCCAGCCTCCTGCAGTCTCTTCATCAGACAAAGTGCCATAAAATGTCCAACATGCAGACTGTCCGCCGTCGGATCAAACCCAATATAAAATGTAGCCTTCCCATTATTCACCAGATCCCGGATAAGCGGCTCATCCGTAACCTGCGCAATCAATCCTCTAGCCTGCAGCTCTTCATAAATACCCATTTTTCTACTTTCCTTTCTTTTTCAAAACCTATATCTTACTCACAACCAATCTTCTCCGCCAGGAGAAGGAGGCGTCCCGTCTGGAACTCTTTGAAGTCTTCAAGGATATCAGCCATCCGGAATCCATTTCTATTTGACTGCATGTGCAGGCGGATGCTCATACTTCTTAGGTTTTGGAAATTTGTGTTATGATTGAAAATCCATCTGTCTGAGCGCAGCGAGTTATAGATTTTCAATCATGCCCTTAACAAATTTACAAAACCTTAGAAGTATCAGCCGCCGAACCCGCAGACAAATAGAAATGGATTCCGGATAGCGTCCCCCTTAAACCACTCTTCAAATTTTCCCAACAAAAAACCTCATCCTCCGGCCAATCAGCCTTTAAGGACGAGGTATATTCTCTCGTGGTACCACCTTAATTCACACCCGGCTCACACCGAATGCCTCAGTCAGTAACTAACATTACCGCAGCAGGTATAACGTCCGCCACTCCGTCACAGCTTACTTGCACTTCCGCGCGTTCGGTGTGAAGCTCCGAGATGTATTCGCATCTGACTCTTCGTGCACCTCTCATCAACCGGTTACTTTCTGTCTGAGCCTTGTCATCTGCTACTTGTTCTCTTCATAGCCTGTTATTTTCTCTTCTTTTGTCATACTAACGTATCCGCCGGATTTTGTCAAGCCGGATTTCAATTTCACCCCAACTCTTGTCCAGACTTCCAACAAATCGTAATAATTCGACTGTGTTGCTATGACACTTCTATTTTACAAGCCATACTTCTTAACTCCAGAAATCCGTCTTCTGCTCCAGTCCGATATCGGCACTTTTAAACACCGGATTTACACCTCGTTTTAACTGACTTTCATAGTCCCGGATCACCTTAAATGCAGTCCCCGACAGGATCAGAATCACCGGAATATTGATCAGTGCCATCACACCCATCAACACATCCGACAAATCCCATAAAAGTGACATTTCCATCCCTGCCCCAAGAAAAACTACGAATGCCGAAACCAGACGGAACCCTCTCATAAAGCCTTTCCCCGGCTCCTGTTTATGAATATAGGTCAGAAGATTGTCACAGTAAAAACAGTTCCCAAGTAATGTCGTAAATGCGAAAAATACCATTGCTACCGTGATAAATATTGGACCAAATGCTCCCAGGGATTCCTGAAGCGAAGCCTGAACCCACGGTGCCCCTTGCATCTCTCTCGTCGGATCAATGCCGGATGACATACACATCATTGCAGTCGCTGTACAAAGCAGCAGTGTATCGATAAATACGGATAACATCTGAACCAGTCCCTGTTTGACCGGGTGGCTGACATTTGCAGATGCGGATGCATTCGGTGCTGAACCGATTCCGGCTTCGTTGGAATATAATCCGCGCCGGATTCCCTGCATCATAGCCGAACCTGCAAATGCTCCGAAAATCGCCTTAAAATCAAATGCCTCCTCAAAAATGCGGAGAAACATTTCCGGCACATTGCGGATATTGATGATAACAACAAAAAGCGCAATCCCAATGTATGCAAGTCCCATCACCGGCACAACCGTCGATGTCACCTTTACGATACGGCTTCCACCGCCAAGCAGACACCACCCGGTCAACACTGCCAGAATTCCTCCAATAACCCACGGAGTGATCTCCGGATCATAGAACGAGAATCCTGAAAATGTAGACTGCAGATTGTACGATGCCAACATATTGAACCCAAATGCATATGTCAGGATCATGGCGATACAGAACACTATCGCAAGCGGTCTGCAGTGCAGCGCCGCCTCAATATAATATGCCGGACCGCCGTAGCATTTCCCATCTTCCCCTTTTTTCTTGTAAATCTGTGCAAGCGTACTCTCGATCAGTGCAGACGCACTTCCGATGATCGCAATCACCCACATCCAGAATACCGAGCCAAAACCTCCAATACAGATTGCCGATGACACCCCGACGATATTCCCCGTTCCGACTCTCGATGCCGTTGAAACCATCAGCGCCTGGAAGGATGAAATTGCCTCCTTATCATCCGGCTTTTCCATCACCGATTCACAGGCTCTTTTAAATAATCTTGCCTGTGGAAATCTTGTCCGGATCGTAAAATATAAACCTGCTCCGATCAACATAATCACCAGAAGTTTACTGTACATAAACGAACTGATCGCCCCAATAATTGTCTGAAACATACCTTCTTTCCTTTCCCAGCTTTTTCTACCATTTTCGCAATATCTTAACGGAAACTCTGGAAATTTGCAAGCTTTTTCTGTCACAAAATTTTTTCAACAAAATTTTGTGACAGAAAACCCTAATGCAATCTTTGATATTTCATGCCAAAAATAAGGAACCATCTCTTTTCAGACAGTTCCTCATTTCTTCATATTTTCCTTACCAAAGAAAAACAAACTAAATTTCTAACCCTTCACAGCTCCCGCTGCCACACCTTTGATAATGTATTTCTGTCCTGCCAGATATACGATAATGATCGGGATAACGGTAAGCATGATACTTGCCATCATCGGTCCCATCTCAACTCTTCCGTAACTTCCACGGAAATACTGGATCAGCATCGGGATTGTTTTATATTTCTTAATATCAAGTACAAGAGTTGGAAGCAGGTAGTCATTCCATACCCACATTGCTTCCAGAATACCTACGGATATCATGGTAGGCTTCAGAATATGAATATCGATCAAAAAGAAAGTCTGCAGCGGATTACATCCATCGATCATCGCAGCTTCCTCGATCTCTACCGGAATGGATTTTACAAATCCGCAGAACATAAATACCGCAAGACCTGCACCAAATCCGAGATAGATCACCCAGATATTCCATGGCATATTCAGATGTAAGGTATCTGCTGTCTGTGACAAGGTGAACATAACCATCTGGAAAGGAACAACCATGGAAAATACAAACAGATAATATAAAATCTTTGAAATCGGACTATTTACACGGGTTATATACCATGCACACA
Source organism: uncultured Bariatricus sp. (assembly GCA_934320645.1). GTDB lineage: Bacteria > Bacillota > Clostridia > Lachnospirales > Lachnospiraceae > Allocoprococcus. Next base: position 1,179 of record CAKRFP010000054.1, on the reverse strand, counting down.
TTGAACAGCATACAAGAATAGCAACTACAGAAGTAATCGTAATAAATGTACTGTATCCAAGACTGCTTAAAAATCCTTTTGAAGCAATGGCATCTACATAGTTTGTGATTCCTGCAAATGCATCTGCAGTCGGAAGTTTAAATGCAGTTCCTGTACTGATCGCTGATTCTTTTTTCAAAGAGTTCATCAGGATCATAACGATCGGATAAACCCAGGCGAGTGCCGCAATTGTTAAAATAACTGTCCATATTGTATTTGCAATACTTTTCTTCTTTTTCATTACTGCTGCACCTCCTTAGATCTTGTTGCTTTCAGCTGTACCAGTGAAATAATGATAACCAGAGCACAGAAGATCACTGCTTTTGCCTGCCCATAACCTTTCCACTGCATTCCGGCACGTGCGTAGAATGTCTGGTAAATATTCAGTGCCAGCATTTCTGTCGCATGGTTTGGATCTCCACCTGTAAGAGCCAGGTTCTGGTCAAACAATTTAAATGAATTGGTAAGTGTCAGGAATACGCAGATCGTGATGGAAGACATTACCATCGGAACTCTGATCTTCCAGAGGATATCCCACTTTGCTGCTCCGTCAATCTCTGCTGCTTCGATCAGATCATCCGGTACATTCTGAAGACCTGCGATGTAAATGATCATCATATATCCGATCTGCTGCCAGCACATCAAAATGATAAGTCCCCAGTAACCGGCTGAAGAATTCAGTGCCAGAAGCGGCTGACCGATGATCGTAAGAAGACAGTTGATCAGGATCTGCCAGATATATCCAAGTACGATTCCACCGATCAGGTTCGGCATAAAGAAAATAGTTCTGAAAATATTGGTTCCCTTTAACTTCTGTGTCAGAAGCAGTGCCAGACCAAATGCCAGTACGTTGATCAGTAAGATCGATACAATCGCAAATAATACTGTAAATTTAAATGAACTTGTGAATGATGTATCCTTGATCGCTGCTGTATAATTTGATATTCCAACAAATGTTGCATTTCCTACTGTTGTAAATTTACAGAAAGAAAGATAAAATCCCTGTGCAAACGGAATGATAAATCCGATCACAAATGCAAGAAATGTTGGGAGAACAAATATTGGTGCATGTTTTTTCAGTGCCTTTTCCATAGAAATCCTCCTCTTTTCCTTTTGCCCGGAAGGATCTCCCTACCAGGT
>CAKRFP010000053.1 GCA_934320645.1 uncultured Bariatricus sp. | reverse complement strand
CAGTCCGCTGTCAGCCAGTCCATTAAAGCACTGGAAAAGAAACTGGATCAGGTTCTTTTCATCCGCAGCACAAAAAAGGTACAGCTTACCCCGGAAGGCGAGATCCTTCTGCGCCACATCGAACCGGCGATCAATCTGATCAAGCGCGGGGAATCTCAGATCATGGAAGCGGCCTCCACCGGCGGTCAGATCCGCATCGGTGCCAGTGACACCATCTGCCGGTATTTCCTGGTTCCTTATCTGGAACGTTTCCACAAAGCCTTCCCGAACGCACACATCAAGGTAACAAACGCCACTTCGATCAAGTGTACGGAACTTCTGGAGACCGGACAGGTCGACCTGATCATTGCCAACTATCCGAACGCCTATCTTGGCAGCCTCGCTTCTTTCCGCAAGATCCGTGATTTCCACGATGTATTTATCGCAAATCAGTCGTTTGCAGAATTGCAGGGAAAAAAGCTCTCGCTCAAGGAACTGCAGCGCTATCCGATCATCATGCTGGATAAAAAAAGTACGACCAGTGAATTTCTGCATTCCCTCTTCCAGCAACATCAGCTGGATCTGGTTCCGGAAATCGAGCTCAGCAGTAATGATCTTCTGATCGATCTTGCACGGATCGGGCTTGGCATCGCTTTTATCCCGGATTACTGTGTGCCGAAAAATTCTGACCAACTCTTCGTCGTCCAGACCGAAGAACAGCTTCCGAAGCGCCAGCTGGTTGCCGCATGGAACGGACACGTTCCGGTTTCCCGTGCAACCCAGGCATTTCTGGATTATTTTCACGCATAGAATACTTTCTTACATATCCGTCTGTTTCTCCCAGAACAGACGGATTTTTTCTTCCACCAGATCCAGACGACACCTTTCGCAGTCCGCCCATTCCTTCGGAAAAATCTCTTTTCCTTTCTCTTTCTGAAAACGTTCATCCAGAAGAAGGATCACTCCATGGTCATCCTCCGTTCGGATCACCCTTCCGGCTGCCTGCAGGACCTTGTTCATCCCCGGATACCGGTAGGCATAGTCAAACCCGGAAAGTCCCTTCTGGTCAAAATAATTTTTCAGGATCTCCCGTTCATTGCACACCTGCGGAAATCCTGTCCCGATGATCATCGTCCCGATCAGCTTCTCATTCGTCAGGTCGATCCCCTCCGAGAAAATCCCGCCAAGAACACCAAAACCGATCAGGCTGTTCTCCCTTCCTTCCTCAAATGCACGCAGGAAATTTTCCCGTTCTTCTTCATCCATATGCTGCTGTTGGATGACCAGATCCATCTCCTCTTCCTTTTCCGCAAGCAGTCCGGCAAACTCCCGGTACACATCTTCCATAAACCGGTAGGACGGAAAAAAGATCAGATAATTTCCCATTTTCACTTTCACTGTCCGGAATATATACTCCGCATACCTGTGGTACATCTCTTTGGAGCGCATGGTATACCGGGTGCTCACATCCACGCCGTTCATAAGCAGTCTTTTCTCTGTGTCAAACGACGAATCGATATAGATCGCATAATTGTCTTTTTCCGTACTCAGAAGCTTTTTATAATACTGGATCGGCAGAAGCGTTGCTGAAAAAAAGATAGCACTGTTCCCCTTATCCAGACATTTCTGCAGATTTGCCGCCGGATTGACACAGAACAGCTTTAACAGAAATCTTCCATCCTCCTGGTATTCCGTATAGGTCACATAGTTCTCATCCAGGCAGTCGTAAATATTCAGGAAAGACCTCACCTGAAAATAAAAATCCAGTACCGTCTCCCGCACTTCTTTATCCGCACATTCTTCCAGATACTGATCCGCCTCCGTCATCACATTCATCAACTGTATTCCAAGATGGGAAACATGATCCAGCACCTTGTAATTTTCGCACTCCTTTTTCATGGTCAAAAGGATCTTATTGCAAGCCTCCAGCCTCTTTGCAAACCTTGGTGCTTCTCCTTTTACCAACTTCTTCACTGCAAGAAAATCTTCTTTGCAAACCTCTGCACTGTACATCTGTCGTCCCCGCTCTACCAGATTGTGCGCCTCATCGATCAGGAAAAGGTACTCTCCCGCACTGCCTTCCGCAAAGAAACGTTTGAGCTGCGCATCCGGATCAAACACATAATTATAATCACAGATCACTCCGTCCACCCAGGTTGACACATCCAGTGCCATTTCAAACGGACAGACCTTATACTTTCTTGCCTGCGCCTCCAGCACCTCCCGGCTCATCACATCTGCTTCTGTCAAAAGTTCATAGACTGCATCATTTACCCGGTCAAAATGCCCTTTGGCGTACGGACAGTCATCCGGGTTGCAGTTGGTCTCCTCGCAAAAACAGATTTTCTCTTTTGCAGTCAGCGTAATCACCTTGAACTTCAGAGCCTGCTCCCGGAGCGTTTCAAACGCCTGCTCTGCCACTGTCCGGGTAATGGTCTTGGCTGTCAGATAGAATATCTTCTCTCCCAGTTCTTCACCCACTGCTTTCACTGCCGGGAATACGGTTGAAATCGTCTTCCCGACTCCGGTTGGTGCCTGAATAAACAGCTTTTTCTTCCGCGAAATCGTCCGATAGACTGATACCGCCAGATCTCTCTGTCCCTTGCGGTATGGAAATGGGAATTCGATTCCTTTGATGGATGCATTTCTTGCCTTCCGCCATTCAATCTGAAATTTCGCCCATTTTTCATACTGACGGATGACCTCATCGAACCATGCTTTCAGTTCACTACTCTGGTAAGAATACTGGAACCTTTTCACTTCTTCGGTCTCCATCTGGCAGTAGGTCATCTGAACCCCGATTTCCTCCAGACCTTCCTGCTCTGCCACAATGCAGGCGTAGCATTTTGCCTGCGCCAGATGTACACCAACCGGCTCCGGCACCCGGTCCAGCTCCCGCAGAACACCTTTGATTTCATCCACCATGACCTGCTCTTTTGTGTGGATCAGTCCGTCCGCACGTCCTTCTACCTTCAGGATAAATCCGTCACAGGCAATCTCTGTCTTAAGCGGCACCTCCGCCTGGTACTCCGATCCCATCTGTCTCTGGATCTTCCGGTGGATCCGGCTCCCCATCTGCATATTCTCCGGATCTGGTCCGCCCCCTGTCCGATTGTCAATGTCCCCTTCTCTTAAAATGAATTCCACAAGATTTCGCACCGAAATCCGGATTACCGGAAGATTCTCGTCCATGCTCTTTTTGCCTCCGTTTTTTACTACCTGTTATCATACCATAAAAATGGCTCCGGCGAAACATCCTCGCCAGAGCCTTCTTCTTCATTAAATAAACTTGTCAATGATATTTGTGAGATATTTGTTGTCTGCCTCATAGAACTTCTCCTGTTCTACAATCTCGGCAAGCTTCGGATCGATCGGCATCTTTCCGAGCACTTCTACACCAAGTTTTTCTGCAATCTCATCAATGTGGCTTTCCCCAAATACTGAGATCTTCTTTCCACAGTCCGGACATTCCAGATAGCTGTAGTTCTCTACCAGTCCAAGAACCGGTATGTTCATCTTCTTCGCCATATTGTAAGCTTTCTCTACGATCATCTGTACCAGATCCTGCGGAGAAGTCACAATCACAACGCCGTCTACCGGAAGTGACTGGAATACCGTAAGCGGAACATCCCCTGTTCCTGGCGGCATATCAACAAACAAGAAATCCAGATCTCCCCACATAACGTCCGTCCAGAACTGGGTTACTACACCTGCGATCACCGGTCCTCTCCAGATGACCGGATCAGATTCGTGTTCCAGAAGCAGATTGACTGACATGATTTTTGTGCCGTCTTTTGCAACACATGGGAACATACCCGCTTCGCTTCCGACTGCACTGCCATGCACGCCATACATCTTCGGAATGGAAGGTCCTGTGATATCTGCATCCAGAATACCAACGGTGTATCCCTGCTGAACCATCATACGTGCAAGGGATGCTGTCACCATGGATTTGCCGACTCCACCTTTACCGCTGACAACTCCAATTACTTTTTTTACCTGTGAATACGGATTTGCCGGTGCTTTCAGATCTTTCTTCGCACTGCCGCATGAACCCGCATGTGCACAGGAAGAACATGATTCCGGCGAGCATCCGCTGTTTTGCTCTTCTGCCATAACGCCAAACCTCCTAATTTTTCAGGATACCGTATCCTATTCTTCTACTGCTGCGATCACTTCTACTTCGCACAGAAGATTCTTCGGAAGTGTCTTTACAGCAACACAGCTTCTTGCCGGTTTTGATGTGAAATATTTTGCGTATACTTCGTTAAACGCTGCAAAATCACCCATATCAGCGAGGAAACAGGTTGTCTTTAATACTTTGTCAAATGAAGTTCCTGCTTCTTCCAGGATTGCTCCGATGTTCTTGCATACCTGATCAGCCTGTCCTTCAATTGTATCAGCCTCTACCGTATCTGTAGCCGGATTGATCGCAATCTGTCCTGCTGAGTAGAGGATTCCATTATGCACATATCCCTGAGAATATGGTCCAAGTGCCTTTGGTGCTTTTTCTGTTGAAATAACTTTCATGTTACAAGTCTCCTTTTCCTTTATTCTTTTCTTAGCATATCACATCTGACCTGAAAATCCAAATTTATTTTCAGATACAATCGGATAGCTTCTGTCTGCCTTTGTTTTCCTTACGCCAGTTCTTCTTTCTCCCTGGTGACGTCCTGAATCCATTTGTAGCTCCGGTATCGCAGAACTGTGATCGGTATCTTGATCACCTCGTCACTCATCAGCAGGATATAAACTACCTGCACCGGCGCATGGAAAATGAATGCCGCAATCATACCAAGCAGGATCGAACAGCCCCACATGGTCGATACGTCCATGATCAGCCCAAAGCGGGTATCTCCCCCGGCACGGAACACTCCGACTACCAGTGTCGTATTGACCGCCTGACACAGGGTAAAATAGGACATGACAAAAAACATAAAGGATAAATACCCCTGGGCTTCTGCGGAAAGTGTCATCATATAGTTCGCGATCGGTGCTGCCACCAGAATGATTCCGCCACCAACCGCACCGGTAATCACACTCAGCCACAGGAAACGTTTCCCATAGGCTTTGGCAAGGTCGAACTGCTTTGCTCCAATCGTTTTTCCAAGGTAGATTGCCGTCGCATTCGATACACCGAATGCCACAACCGTCGCCAGCTGTCTCGCCACCTGTGCCACGGAATTTGCCGCAACCGCCGCACTCCCCAGATGTCCGATAACCGCTGTATTGGCGGTAGATCCAAGTCCCCACATCAGTTCATTTAAAATCACCGGGGTCGCATACACCATGAAATCCTTCAGGAGTATCTTGTCGATCTTCCACATATAAACCGGATGGAAAATCACTTCCCGGTTCTTCGTCTTTGCATACCAGATTACGATCACAAGCTCCACGATCCTTGCCGTCAGAGTACCAATCGCCGCACCCATGATTCCAAACTTCGGAAGTCCGAACAGACCGAAGATCAGCAGCGCATTGACGATCACATTGCAGACCAGTGACACACTGTAAACGATCGTTGCAATCACAACCCGTTCGATGCTCCGCATAATATAAAGATAAACCTGGGTTGCCGCCATCAGAATATAAGATAACGCCACGATGCGAAGGTATTTTACCCCCTCTGCGATCACCGCCGGATCTGTGGTGTAAATCCGAAGAAGCGCTTCCGGCATAATTTCTGCAAGCAGGGTAAATACTGCTGCGCAGCTGATCCCGATAGTCATTCCCATTCCCAGGATCTTCTCGATGGTACGGGTATCTTTCTTCCCCCAGTACTGTGCGGTAAGTACTGTTGCTCCAGAAGTCGTCCCAAACAGGATCAGCGTCATAATAAACTGCACCTGTCCGGCAAGGGACGCCCCGGAAAGTACTTTTTCACTGACTCTTCCGAGCATTAGGACATCTGCCGCCGTCACCCCGACATTGATCAGATTTTGAAGTGCCATCGGGATCACCAGGGCAAACACCTGTCTGTAAAATTTGTTCCAGTTAATCTCCATCTTATTTTCCTGCCGCACGTTTCATAATCTGATAGACATCTTCTGCATGAAGCGGCTTAATGTGAGATAAAGTAACCGTATCGTCCTGTGTTGCGGACATAGCAAGCTCTCTTAAATCTTCCTCTGTCACTTCCCCTATTCCAAGTTCTTCCAGGTTTGTTGGCATCTCCAGTTCCCGGAAGAATGCAACTGTTCTCTGGATTCCAGCTTTTGCTGCTGCCTCTGTATTTTCACCGGTGATTCCCCATACTTTCTCAGCAAAATGTGCAAATCTTGCCGGATCATTTTCGTATACATACGCAGTCCAGCTTCCCCAGAGTGCGGAAAGTGTTGCGCCATGTGCCTTATCATATTTTGAGCCAAGGGTATGTCCCATCTTATGTACACAGAAATCTCTTGCCCGTCCAAGACCGGTCAGCCCATTGTGTGACAGGCTTCCTGCCCACATGATCTCACTCATTGCATCATAGTCGGTCGGATTCTCCCAACCTTTCTTTCCATTTGCAATCACTATTCTCAGAAGACCTTCTGCGATCTCATCGGTCATCTGGTTGCTTGTATTTGGTATAAAGTAGCGCTCCAGTGTGTGCATCATAATATCCACCACACCACACGCGATCTGGTATTTCGGAAGGGTATAAGTCAGCTCCGGATTCATGATTGCAAACTTCGGACGATTCAGACTGGTGCTGACGCCGCCCTTTTTCCCGGTTTCTTCATTAGTCAGAACTGCCGAATCACTGGTCTCACTTCCGGCTGCCGCAATGGTAAGGACGCACCCCACCGGAGTAGATCTGGTGAGTGTCATTTTTCCGGCCCAGATTTCTTCCAGAGACCAGTCCGGATTTGCCACACCGTGCGCGATCGCCTTTGCTGTATCGATGGAACTTCCACCTCCTACTGCAAGCAGAAAATCTGCCCCAAAATCAATTGCCTTCTCAACACCTTCCTGAGCATAGGACATTCTTGGATTTGGCTTCACGCCGCCAAATTCTTCGTAAACAAGTCCTTCTTTTTCCAGTGCTTCTTCTACCTGTGCAAGCAATCCGCTTTTCTTTACGCTTCCACCACCATATACGATGAATACACGGCTTCCGCCCCATTTCTTCACTTCACATCCAACCTGGGTCTGGGTATCCTTTCCGAACAGGATCTCGGTTGGTGTGTACTGTACAAAATTCTGCATTGTCCTTCTCCTTTATTTTTCTTGATATAGAATGTGCCTTGGCACATTCTGGCGCCTGCAGTGATTGTCAAGCGCCAGTGACACTCGTTAAGCAACGCCCGAAGCGAAGTGGAAACCGCTTGCGACATCTTCTTTATACGCCGCAATGCGCATCCTCGCAGAGCGTTTCATATATCAGGAAAGTACACTTTCCTGATATATGAAAAAAAGTCCGAACCGCTCTTTTCTGATTCCGGTCCGGACTGTAACTTTTCTGATCTTATAACCAGATTTTGCCTGTATGTTCGCCGTTGATTACATAGTATACTGCATAATCTTCTGGTTTTACATAAAGTTCGATATTCTTGATTTCGGAAATTTTGTGTTTCTGTTTTGTCCACTCTTTTTTAACCGATGCAATCATATCTTTTGTATTGACTTCCTTTTCACCGTACTGAAGAACGATCTCTGTCTTGATCTCTTTCTTTGCTGCCGGTTTCTTTGCAGCTGTCTTTGGTTCAGCTTTCTTCACTTCATCTGCTTTCTTTGCTGCAGTTTTCTTTACTTCTTTTGTAACCTTTTCAGCAGTCTTCTTTGCTTCTTTTGCAGTCTCTTCTACAGCCTTTGTAACTTTCTCTGCTACTTTTTTGACTTCTTCTACTGTCTCGCCGGCTTTCTCTTTTGCTGTAGCTTTTACTTCCTCCGGCTTTACTGCTTTCTTAGCAGCTTCTTTCACTTCTTCAACTTTTTCTGCAACTTTATTTTCTGCTTTTTCAGCTGCTACTTTTACGTCCTCAACCTTTTCTGTTGCTACTGTTTCTGTCTTAACCTCTGATGCCTTTGTCGCTTTTGCCTGTCTTTTCAGTGCCATGTTGGTTGCCCTCCTTAACCGTAAGCCTTACTATTTTAGAACTTAGCAAAACCTAAAATACACCGTATTTAAATTTCGCTCGTTGACATTATAGCATACTAATCGAAAAAAGTCACATTTTTTCATTTAAAATTCTATTCGGGCGTGGTATACTAGATGCAAGCGAGAAAAGGAGGCAAGTATTATGGGACTTTTAGTAGCACTGATCGGGGTTGCTATCATCGCAGCTGTTGTTGTTGCTTCAGTCACTGCTGTTCTCGGAGGCGTCATCGGAGGAGAACTGGAAGACGAAGAAGAATAATAAAAAAGAATGTGCCGGATTTGCGACACATTCTTTTTTATTTATTCTTCAAAAGTCTCTTTTAACTTATCCATGAATCCTTTTTTCTTGCCTTTTCCTTTTGGCTCGGATTCTGTTTCTTCCTGGTTCAGAGTATTCCCCGTCAGCATATCAAAATGCTTCAGTGCTTCTTTCGCTTCTGCACTTAACTTCTCCGGTGTCTGAATAACCAGAGTCACATAGTGATCACCTCTGACCTGAGGATTCCTCAGAGATGGAACTCCTTTTCCTTTCAGGCGAACTTTTGTATCCGTCTTCGTTCCTGGTTTTACAGTATAGATTACATCACCGTCAACCGTCTTGATTCTCACATCACCGCCCAGTGTTGCCTGTGCAAAAGAAATCGGTGCAGTTGAGAAAATATGAACATCCTGTCTCTGGAAGATCGGATGTCTGGAAACCGTAACTTCTACCAGAAGGTCTCCCCTTGGTCCGCCATTCACACCCGGTTCACCTTTTTCACGGATCCGAACGCTCTGACCATTGTCAATACCTGCCGGAATTGTGACTTTGATCTTCTTGCGGCTTGAAGTATAGCCTGTTCCACCACAGTCCGGACATTTCTCACGAATGATCTTACCGGTTCCATGACAGTCCGGACAAGTCTGTACATTCTGCACGGTTCCGAAGAATGACTGTGATGTATAGACAACCTGACCTTTTCCACCACATTTTGAACAGGTCTCCGGACTTGTTCCCTGTTTTGCTCCTGTTCCATTACACTTTGTACATGGATCTTTCAGAACGATATCCAGTTCCTTCTCGCATCCAAAAATTGCTTCCTCAAATGTAATCCGGACACCTTTACGGATATTGGCGCCCTTCATCGGACCATTGTTCGTACGTCCGCCTCTTCTTCCGCCGCCAAACAGATCACCGAAAATGTCACCAAAAATATCGCCAAAGTCTGCCCCGTTAAAATCAAAGCCGCCATATCCACCGGCTCCGCCTGCACCGCCTTCAAACGCTGCATGACCAAACTGATCGTACTGACGCCGTTTGTCTGCATCACTCAGAACAGCATAGGCTTCCGAAGCCTCTTTGAACTTCTTTTCGGCTTCTGCATCTCCTGGATTCATATCCGGGTGATACTTTTTCGCCAAAGCTCTGTATGCTTTTTTCAGAGTTGCATCATCCGCATCTCGTGATACGCCCAGGACTTCATAATAATCCCTTTTTGCCTCTGCCATAATCCTACCTCACTTAGATATTTCTCAAAGTATTTTAATACAGAATGTACCCTGGCACATTCTCACGCCTGCGCAGGTTCTCCGCAGCATCTTCTTTGCTCACACAGTTCATCCCGCCGGAGGCTTTTATGTCATAATAAGTATCTTTCATTTATGACACAGGAAATCTGCAAGACGGTATAGTGCCGCCTTGCAGTTTCTCATCTTATCTTACGGATTAGACTTCTTTGTAATCTCCGTCAACTACATCGTCTCCGTTAAATCCTTCCGGAGCCGGTCCTGCTTCTGGTGCAGGTCCAGCCTGTGGTCCTGCCTGACCAGCCTGTGCGCCTGCCTGTTCGTAAACCTTTGTAAACAGTTTCTGAGCACTTTCCATCAGTTTTTCTTTTCCTGCTTTGATTTCTGCAACCTGGGCATCTGTAAGTTCTTCTGTGTTTGCTTTTGCAAGCAGATCTTTCAGAGCCTGCACGTCAGCTTCTACTGCTGCTTTATCAGCTGCATCGATCTTATCTCCAACTTCACCAAGTGCTTTCTCTGTCTGGAATACCATAGCGTCAGCATCGTTCTTAGCGTCGATTGCTTCTTTACGTTTCTTGTCCTGTGCTTCAAATTCAGCTGCTTCTTTTACAGCTTTGTCGATGTCTGCATCAGACATGTTAGATCCTGCTGTAATTGTGATGTGCTGTTCTTTTCCTGTTCCCAGGTCTTTTGCTGATACATTTACAATACCATTTGCATCAATATCAAATGTAACTTCGATCTGCGGGATTCCACGTGGAGCCGGCGGAATTCCATCCAGTCTGAACTGTCCGAGGGACTTGTTATCTCTTGCAAACTGTCTTTCACCCTGTACAACGTTGATATCAACGGCTGTCTGGTTGTCAGCTGCTGTAGAGAAGATCTGGCTCTTCTTTGTCGGGATTGTTGTATTTCTCTCGATCAGTCTTGTAGCTACACCACCCATTGTTTCGATAGAAAGTGAAAGTGGAGTTACATCAAGAAGAAGGATGTCACCAGCACCTGCATCTCCTGCAAGTTTACCACCCTGGATAGAAGCACCAAGTGCTACACATTCATCTGGGTTAAGAGACTTGCTAGGTTCTTTACCTGTCAGACGTTTTACTTCTTCCTGAACTGCCGGAATACGTGTAGATCCACCAACAAGGAGTACCTGACCAAGATCAGCTGCTGTAAGTCCTGCATCAGAAAGTGCACGTCTTACCGGTTCCTGTGTCTTTTCTACAAGGTCACGTGTCAGTTCATCAAATTTTGCTCTTGTAAGAGTCATATCAAAATGCTTCGGTCCTTCAGCTGTTGCTGTGATGAACGGAAGGTTGATGTTTGTTGTTGTTGCAGAAGAAAGTTCTTTCTTTGCTTTTTCAGCTGCTTCTTTCAGTCTCTGAAGTGCCATTCTGTCTGTTGACAGATCTACGCCTTCTTTTGCCTTGAAATCTGCAAGCATGTAGTCTGTGATCTTCTGGTCGAAGTCATCTCCACCAAGTCTGTTGTTACCAGCTGTAGAAAGTACTTCGATAACACCATCACCGATTTCGATAACAGATACATCGAATGTACCACCACCAAGGTCATATACCATGATCTTCTGTTCTTTTTCGTTGTCAAGTCCATATGCAAGAGCTGCTGCTGTAGGCTCGTTGATGATACGTTTTACATCAAGACCTGCGATCTTACCAGCATCTTTTGTTGCCTGACGCTGAGCATCGTTGAAGTAAGCCGGAACAGTGATAACTGCTTCTGTAACTTTTTCTCCAAGATATCCTTCTGCATCTGCTTTCAGTTTCTGAAGGATCATAGCTGAGATTTCCTGTGGAGAGTATTTCTTTCCATCGATGTCTACTTTATGATCTGTTCCCATCTCACGTTTGATAGATGAGATTGTCTTTTCTGCATTTGTTACTGCCTGACGTTTTGCAGGTTCACCTACAAG
>CAKRFP010000052.1 GCA_934320645.1 uncultured Bariatricus sp. | reverse complement strand
GGAATTCTTCAACGGTGTGAGTGGCGAAAATGGAAAGAATGTGCTAAAATATCTTTGTTTGTAGAAACAGACAGACATTATCTTACCAAGACAGGAGTTTTAATATATATGGGTTATGAGCGTTTGAAAAAAAGTTTAATCGATCTGGTGAAGGAAGAGCAGGCAAAGCTTGGATATCGGAAAGAGATGATCCGGCTTTATTATCCGCTCAGTTCACTGAATCATTTTATGGAAGCGGATGCAGATCCGGAAGAAATGCAGGAGCTTCTGAAAGATTTCCCGGAAGCAGCAGAAGATATTTTCGGAGAAGTTGGGATTACACATGTAAAAGACCGCTTTTGCTTTGCATTATCGGACAAGGCATCCGAATATGTGCGTGCAAATATGAAGCCGAATGAATTTATCAAAGAGCTGGTAGATCTGGTAGCAAAGCATGGCTGCACAATGGCAGATATCGAGGCGTTGTTCCGTTCCCATTCGGATAAAATCGTGACAGAGCCGATGGACAATGACGAATTTGATCGGCTGATCCGGTTTGAAGAGGGAGAGGACAAGTATTATTACTGCTTCAAGGATGAAGGATGCCATATCATTTATCATCGTTTCCTTCCGGAAGATTATGCAGATTTTGACTTTTAAGTCAGATAAGACAATAAGAAATCGAGGTAACACCAATGAAAATCGGAATATATGATTCAGGGATCGGCGGACTTTCTGTGCTTCACCGCGCACTGAAAAAAATGCCGGAAGCAGAATTTGTATATTATGCGGATACAAAGCATGTTCCATACGGAGAAAAGACAAGGGAACAGATCAAAGAATATGTAGAAGAGGTTCTGAACTTCCTGATCGCGCAGGATGTCGATGCAATTGTGATCGCCTGCAACACGGCAACCAGCGTGGCAACCAAAGAATTCAGAGGCGAATTTGCCGTGCCAATCGTCGGCATGGAACCGGCAGTCAAGCGTGCGCTCAAACTCTATCAGGATATGCAGAAACGGATCCTGGTAACAGCAACTCCGGTTACGATCGCCGGAGAAAAACTGCACAACCTTCTGGAACAAGTAGACACTGAGCATGAAGTCGACCTTGCGCCCCTTCCAAAGCTGGTTCGCTTTGCAGAAGCCGGAAGATTCCAGGATCCGGAAATAGATGAATACCTGAAAAACAGCCTTCAGGACTATACCCTCAACCAGTACGCCGCAGTCGTACTAGGCTGCACCCATTTCAACTACTTCAAACAGTCCTTCCGCAAAATCTTCCCGGGAGAAATCCACTTCGTAGACGGCAACGAAGGCACCCTCCGCCAGCTAAAACGAGTCCTCCCCGAACAAACCACTCCAGGAGAACCCGGCAAAGTCACCTACTACTTCTCCGGAGAACCTGCTGATGATGAGGGTATGAAGAAAATCCAGGCATGTATGACGCAGTTAGATAAAGTATATGAGATCAAGTAAATACTGATGGCAAATGAAAAAACATTAAAACCAGTCCAATAGTTTCAATGAAAAATATAAGAACTATTTGGCTGGTTTTTACATAATCAAAATAGAATTACCAACATATATAACAAATCAAACTTCTAAAAATCAAAAAAACATTTTCATAAAATCTTAGTCATCAAAGTACATCCTTACCACAGCACCAACATCACTTCAGGCATTCAGGAACACCCAAGTTGTACCAATAAACTTGAGCGCCACCAGAGAACAATAAAATACCGCCCAATTCCACTTATTGTGCAATGGAGATGAGACTCAGGAATCGTGGAAGCTACTGCTGAACACGATTCCCGCTCTAAGAGGCTCATCGGAATGCCCTTGCACAATGGGAATTGGGCGGTATTTTATTGTTCTCTGGTGGTGTCACAACCCATATTTACAACACTTCCTGTATCCCAGAAATATCACTATCTATCATCATCGAATAATTTGTATAGTACACCACAAACCCCGGCTTGCTTCCATTCGGTTTCTTAACCTGCTTTTTCTCCACATAGTCAACCTCCACCTTTTCAGCCCCGGAATTCTTCGAATAATGTGCCGCAAGTCTTGCCGCCTCTTCAAAAGTCCGGTCCGGAAGTTCTTCCCCGTTAGTCTTGACGATGACATGGGAACCCGGTGCCTTTTTCGCATGGAACCACCAGTCCCCGCCATTTGCAAAATGGAAGGTCAGTTCTTCGTTCTGAAGATTATTTTTTCCAACATACATATGGAAACCGTCCGAAGAAATATAGTGGAACGGTTTGCTTGTGATCTTCACCTTTTTGGAAGACTGCTTTCTGCGGATAAATCCACTTTCGATCAGTTCTTCCTTGATCTGGATCAGGTCGTCCTCACTCCGCGCAATATCCAGTGACTTGCTGACAGATTCCAGATAATCAATCTCATCTTTGGTCTCTTTGATCAGATCGGACAGTGCTTCAAAAGTACGTTTCTGCTTATTGTAGCGGTCAAAATATTTCTTTGCATTTTCCTGTGGCGTTTTCTGTGGATCCAGCGGAATTTTGATCATTTCGTTAGTATAATAATTGAGTGCTTCCAGTTCTTTCGCGCCATCCTCCAGATTGTAACCGTAGGTGTGGATCAGTTCTCCGTATACCTTATATTTATCACGGTTTTCTGTATCGCGGAGCTGTTTTAACTGCAGGTCATATTTCTTGCGGTTTCGTTCAAGTGCCGTCTGTACCACACGGCGGAGATCCGAAGATTTCTGACGGATCCGGGTGATCAGATCACGGGAAGAATAATAAGTCCGGATGACTTCAGAAATCGAGTCAAAGGATTTCACCTGATAGTTGGAAAAGTGGGTGAGTGGAAGAGAGGAGAACTCTTTCGGCTCACTTCTTTCATAATAAATAGCAGGAGAGAATTTGCTTTCTGTCACCTGTTCCATAAAATAGGTAAACTGCCGGTACAGGTGGGAAAGCAGATCGGCAGACATCTCAGATGCCGGAATGGAAGAATCAATCCCTGCGAGATGACAGATCTCTTCGGCGACAACCGGACTGATCCCGGTAAAACTGTTGTAGATCGCTTTGCCGACAGGCATCGGTTTGGAGAGTAATTCCTGTGTGAAATTCTCTTCCGGAATGTCAAGCGGATTCTCCTTTTTCATGGTGTCCGGGATAAAATATTCCCTGCCCGGAAGGACCTCACGCACAGAGCTCATCTGAGCAGAAACATGTTTGATACTGTCGATGATCATTCCCTTTTCATTGCAGAAAATAATATTGCTGTGTTTGCCCATGATCTCAACGATCAGGGATTTGCGGCACAGATCTCCAAGTTCATCCAGGTGCTCGATCTCGAAGCGGATGATCCGCTCCAGGGAAGGCTGGGAAATGCCTACGATGCGGCCATTTGCAATATGTTTTCTCAGAAGCATACAGAAATTCGGCGCAGTCATAGGACTTGGTTTGTTATCTCTGGACAGATAGATCAGCGGCAGGGATGCACTTGCGGAGATGACCAGTCGCACCTGCCCTTTCGCAGGTTTGATCGTGAGAAGCAGTTCGTCATTTTCCGGCTGTGCGATCTTGGCGATCCGTCCGTTCAGGATCGTATCATTTAATTCTTTTACGATATTTGAAATTGTAATTCCATCAAAAGCCATTTTAAAAATTCACCTCATATTTATCCGTGAATATGCCAGGGCACATTCTTTTTTCAATGGGCTCATTATAGCATAGAGAGGCATAGATAGACAAGTGAAAATGCCCCGTCACCCGGTTGACGAGTAAGAGTAAATGAACTATAATAATCGATAGTAAAACGGCCCTTAAAAGGTCAGTAAGAAGAGGGAAAATCAAATGATAAAAAGTATGACAGGCTTTGGACGGTGTGAGATCGCCGAAGCAGACCGCAAATTTACCGTAGAGATGAAAGGGGTTAATCACCGTTACCTGGATGTGAATATCCGTATGCCGAAAAAGCTCAATTTCTTTGAGTCGGCACTCCGCAATCTGCTCAAGCAGTATGTGCAGAGGGGAAAGATCGATATTTTCATCGGATATGAAGATATGACAGAAAGCCAGGTGACATTAAAATATAACCAGAAACTGGCAGAAGAATATATGGAAAGTTTTAAACAGATGGAAGAACACTTTGGTTTGGACAATGATATCCGGGTATCCACACTGGCACGTTGCCCGGAAGTGCTTACGATGGAAGAACAGTCCGCAGATGAAGAGGAACTCTGGAACGGACTTGAGAAGGCAATGAAGGGTGCCTGTGAGCAGTTCGTACAGACCAAGACAGCGGAAGGTGAGAACCTGAAAAAGGATATCATCGGCAAACTGGACGGTATGCTGGAGGTTGTCGGAAAAGTGGAAGAACGCTCGCCACAGATCGTTGCCGAGTACCGTGAGAAGCTGGAAACAAAGGTGAAAGAGCTTCTGGAAGATACCCAGATTGATGAGGGAAGGATCGCCGCTGAGGTTGTGATCTTCTCTGACAAGATCTGTACAGATGAAGAAGTGGTAAGACTGAAAAGCCATATCAAGCATATGAAGGAAACTTTGGAACAGACCGAAGGAATCGGCCGTAAGCTTGATTTTATCGCCCAGGAGATGAACCGGGAAGCGAACACGATCTTATCCAAAGCAAATGATCTGGAAGTATCCAATTACGCGATCGATCTGAAGACCGAGATTGAAAAAGTACGTGAACAGATTCAAAATATTGAATAAAGCTTTGAAAAATGTAAAAAGATGTGTTAAAATAACATTTCAATGTCTGAGTATGCAGGAGAACTGATTATGAGAGAAAAAAAGGGAATCCTTATCGTAGTATCCGGATTTTCCGGAGCCGGTAAGGGAACATTGATGAAAAAGCTGATGCAGGACTATGATAATTATGCATTATCAATCTCTGCAACCACGCGTCAGCCTCGTGTCGGGGAAGAAGACGGAAGAGAGTATTTTTTCAAAACCAAAGATGAATTTGAAAAAATGATTGCGCGTGATGAGCTTATAGAGTATGCTAGATATGTAGAAAATTACTATGGAACTCCGAAACAGTATGTTATGGAGCAGTTAGAAGCAGGCAAGGATGTGATCCTTGAGATTGAGATCCAGGGAGCACTGAAGGTGAAAGAAAAGTATCCGGATACCCTGCTAATGTTCGTGACTCCGCCGAGTGCGCAGGTACTGAAAGACAGACTGGTAGGACGGGGAACCGAGACCGCAGAAGTGATCGATTCGAGAATGAAGCGGGCAGTAGAAGAATCACAGGGCGTAGAGAAGTACGATTATCTTGTGATCAATGATGACCTGGAGCGCTGCGCAAAAGAGATGCACAGTATTATTCAGGGTGAGCATGACCGGGTAAGCCGGAATGCTGACTTTATAGATGATATCAGAAAAGAACTGAAGGAACTGTAGGAAAGGAGCAGAATTTATGTTACATCCATCATATACCGATTTGATGAAAGTAGTAAATCAGGACGTGGAAGAAGGCGCAACTAAGATTGTCAACAGCCGTTATTCTATCGTTCTTGCAACAGCAAAGAGAGCGAGACAGATCATTGACGGTGAGATGCCGCTTGTTCCTGTTAAGGACGGCGAAAAGCCGCTTTCTATTGCAATTGATGAGCTGAACAGTGGAAAGATCAAAATTATTGCAGAAGACGCTGATAAATAAAAGAAGTTCCAATACCCTGCAGCTTTCTGCGGGGTATTTCTGAGATATGGGTATTTTTATAAAAGAATATGCGCGGATGTAAAAAGCGTGTCTGGCATATTCTTTATCTGAACTAGAAATTATGCTTGAGGAGAAAGTTATTTTATGAATATATTATTCATTTCGTTAGGCTGTGACAAGAACCTTGTGGATTCGGAGGTCATGCTTGGAATTCTTGCAAAGGACGGTCATCAGATGGTGGACGATGAGACAATGGCAGATGTCATTATCATTAACACCTGCTGCTTTATCCATGACGCAAAGGAAGAGAGTATCCAGAATATTCTTGAGATGGCAGAACTGAAGAAGACCGGCAGATTAAAAGCCCTGATCGTAACAGGATGTCTTGCACAGAGATACAAAGAAGAGATCATTCAGGAGATTCCGGAGGTTGATGCGGTTCTCGGAACGACTTCTTATGAAGAGATCGCACACGTGATCGATGGAATTTTAAGTGACAGTCCGATGGAGCGCGGAGATGTACGCATGACCATGAAGGATGTGGATTATCTCCCGGTGACAGATACACACCGTATGGTGACGACCGGCGGACATTTCGCTTATCTGAAGATCGCAGAAGGCTGTGACAAGCACTGTACTTACTGTATTATCCCGAAGGTGCGTGGAGATTTCCGAAGTGTACCGATGGAGCATCTTCTTAAGGAAGCGCAGGAACTGGCAGACGGAGGTGTCAAAGAACTGATCCTGGTAGCACAGGAGACGACTATGTATGGAACCGATCTGTACGGCGAGAAGAGACTTCCGCAGCTTTTAAGAGAGCTCTGTAAGATCAACGGACTTCGCTGGATCCGTATTTTATACTGCTATCCGGAAGAGATCACAGACGAACTGATCCAGGTGATCAAAGAAGAACCGAAGATCTGTCATTATCTGGATCTTCCGATCCAGCATGCAAGTGACGGTATCTTAAAGAGAATGGGAAGACGTACTTCTAAAGCACAGCTGATCGAGACAATCGAAAAGTTGCGCCGTGAGATTCCGGATATTGCACTTCGCACGACATTGATTACCGGATTCCCGGGAGAGACACAGGAACAGCATGAAGAGCTGATGGATTTTGTGGATCAGATGGAATTCGACAGACTTGGCGTATTTACCTACTCACCGGAAGAGGATACTCCGGCGGCATCTATGCCGGATCAGATCCCGGAAGAAGTCAAAGAGGACCGTCAGGCAGAGCTCATGGAACTTCAGCAGGATATCGTATTTGACCAGGCAGAAGACCGGATCGGGGAAGAACTGCTTGTGATGATCGAAGGCAAGGTAGCAGATGAGAATGCCTATGTGGGAAGAACCTACCGGGATGCGCCGAATGTAGACGGACTTATTTTTGTGAACACATCGGAAGAGCTGATGTCGGGAGATTTTGCAAGGGTAAAAGTGACCGGATCAGCAGATTATGATTTGATAGGAGAGTTATTATGAATTTACCAAATAAGTTAACGATTTTACGAGTGATTTTAATTCCGTTTTTTGTAGTGTTTATGTTATTTGATATTACCGGAGCAGCAGACAAATGGATCGCACTTGTGATTTTCTGTGTTGCCAGCCTGACGGATATGCTGGATGGAAAGATTGCAAGAAAATACAATCTGGTAACGAACTTCGGTAAATTTATGGATCCACTCGCAGATAAGCTGTTGGTATGTACCGCACTGATCTGCCTGACATCTATGGACAGACTGAATGTCATTGTTGTTCTGGTGATCATTGCCAGAGAATTTATCATCAGCGGATTCCGTCTGGTTGCTTCCGACAATGGAATCGTCATTGCGGCAAGCTACTGGGGCAAATTTAAAACCGTATCACAGATGGCACTGATCATTGTGTTGATCATGGATCTGGGTGGTGTGTGGAATATTGTAGGAACAGTCCTTACATGGGTGGCACTGATCCTGACAGTCGTTTCACTGATCGATTATATCGCAAAGAACAAACAGGTATTAACACAGGGAGGCATGTAAAATGGTTGTAGAGCTGATTTCTGTCGGCACTGAAATTTTACTTGGCAACATTGTGAATACAAACGCAGCATACCTAGCAGAGAAATGTGCTCTGCTAGGTTGTTCTTTATATCACCAGACTGTTGTCGGCGACAATGAAGAGCGTATGGAAGAAGCAATCCGCCAGGCAATAGAGCGCGCTGATATCGTAATTCTGACAGGGGGACTTGGACCTACCAAGGATGATCTGACAAAAGAAGTAACTGCAAAGGTATTTGGCAGAAAACTTTATATGGATGAACATTCCAGGGCACGAATCCGGGACTATTTTGAGAAGATTAAGAGCAAAAAGGTGACAGAGAATAACTGGAAGCAGGCGTTGGTTCCGGAAGGCGCGATCGTGATCGACAATCTGAACGGAACGGCACCGGGACTGATCCTGGAGGATAAAGAGCGCGGCAAAGCAGCGATCCTGATCCCTGGGCCTCCGAATGAGATGAAGCCGATGTTTGAACACGACATTGCACCGTACCTCAATAAAAAGCAGCCGGAGGGAATCTATTCCCATATGGTAAAAGTGTGCGGGATCGGGGAAAGCCGGGCAGAGACCATGGTTGCGGATCTGATGGATGCACAGACCAATCCGACGCTTGCGCCTTATGCAAAGACAGGAGAGGTACATTTTCGTGTGACTGCAAGAGCCTGCTCTGAAGAAGCGGCAGAAAAACTGATGGAGCCGATGATCGAAGAGATGAAGAAGCGTTTTGGTGATGCCGTTTATACGACCGAAGAGAATGTGACACTGGAAGAGTCGGTGATCCGTCTTCTGGAAGAGAAGATGATGACTGTGACAACGGCAGAATCCTGTACAGGAGGAAAGCTTTCCGGCAGACTTCTGAATGTGTCGGGAGCTTCCAACGTGTATAATGAGGGATATATTACTTATGCGAATGCATCGAAGGAGAAGATCCTTGGCGTGAAGCATGAGACACTGGAAACCTACGGGGCAGTCAGTGAACAGACAGCAGCAGAGATGGCGCTTGGAGCAGCAAAGGCGGCAGGTGCGGATGCGGCACTTAGTGTAACCGGAATCGCAGGACCCGGCGGCGGTACAGCGGAAAAACCGGTCGGACTTGTGTATATCGGATGTGCGGTAAATGGAGAGGTAACGGTAAGAGAGTACCGTTTTACCGGCAATCGTGAGAAAAACCGGGACTATGCGGTTGCACGTGCGATCACGCTTTTGAGAGAAGAGCTTTTAAAGAGGGCATAAAAAGACGAGGTAAAGACAAATGATCATAAAAAGACTAAACACCAGCCAGGAAGTTGTGGCAGGTCTGCATCTGGTATGGGATGTATTTATCAGAGAAAACGCCGGCTCCTGTACACAGCAGGGAATCGAAGAATTTGCCCGCTTCATCAAGATGGAGAATTTCATGCCACTTGTGGAAAGAGGAGAGATGATCGTCTTTGGCGTGGTGGAAGGACAGGAGCTGGGCGGTATCGGAGCGGTACAAAGTGACGGGCATATTTCCCTTCTTTTTGTTCGCCCGGATCTGCGAAGAAGAGGGATTGCAAAGGCGCTTGTAAATGAAATGTGCAGATTCTGTACGATGCAGCTTGCCCTGATGCGCATAACCGTCAATGCATCGGTTGTGAGTACGGAGGCTTATCATCATATGGGATTCCGGGATCTGGCACCGGTTCAGGAAAAAGACGGGATCCGGTTTGTCCCGATGGAGCTTATGGTATCACCGGCAAACGTAAGACCTTCACATTATGGAAAGAAGCATACCGGACTCTTTATCGGAATTGCAGTAACGGCGGTTATTTTTCTGATTTTCCTAGGGCTTCTTTTCGGAAAGATCATCATCAATTTCTCAAATGCTGACAGAAACCGGCAGGATTCATCACAGATCTTTGAATATGATCCAAACGGGGACGGAAGCTTCGGGGATCTCTTTGGCGGGGATGAAAGCGGAGAAAATGGTGAAAGTGAAAGCTCTGAAGAGGCGCAGGGAATCGAAGCGATCGAGGGCTATGAAGCGGAGAATCTGCCGTATACGATAACTGAGGAAAATTACACTTATTTTTCCAATGGAAATAAAGGCGAATATCCGATGCAGTTTGATGTCAAATATCCGCAGATCACAGGTGTGGAAGGCGAAAATATTGACAAGATCAATGAAATGCTGAAAGACTGTGCGATGAGTACAGTAAATACTCTGTATCTGGATCCGAGTGATTCCATGAAAGAGAAAATGCTGGAAGAATCGGATCCATTTATGGCAAGCCTTGTGACCTATAAGGTTTCTTATGCAGGAGAAGATTTTATCAGTGTGGCATTCAATGATATTTATTATGCAGGGAATACTTCTTCCCAGTACTGTGACCTTCGTACCCGCAATATCCGTATTTCGGATGCAAAGCAGTTTGAGGTGTCGGATATTGTGGATCTAAGTGATGCATTTATGCAGGACTGGATGAAAAAGATGAAGGGCGAAGCACCATCTGCAGAGGTGTTAAGCAATGTGAAATTAAATGATTTCCGCCAGATTTTAAATGGTGAAATCCTGGAGAACCGGTATTTTGATGCGTTCTTTGTGGACAAAGACGGCATTGAAATCGGAATCACTTATCACTATCCGGGAGACGGAAAAAAATCATCTGCGGAGAGTGGATGGATCACAGCGCCGTTTAATATGAAAGAAATAATTGAATATAAAACGGACAGTGAGTTCTGGAATCTTGTACAAAGTAACAATTGACGAATGTCGAAAATTGTGCGAAAATAAATACATATGGTGTTAAAACAATCACAAACGCCTTATAAAAGAAAAACAGATGTATTTGAAAGGAGTTTTAACATGATTTATTCACATGAAGTAGAAATGATGTGTCCGGTAGCTCAGGGTGCAAACCACGGACCAGCTCCAATTCCGGAAGAAGCAAAATGGGTAAAGGCTAAAGAAATCAAAGATATTTCCGGTCTTACACATGGTATTGGATGGTGTGCTCCGCAGCAGGGAACATGCAAACTTACTTTGAACGTTAAAGACGGTATTATTCAGGAAGCACTTGTAGAGACAGTAGGATGTTCAGGAATGACACATTCAGCAGCTATGGCTTCAGAAATCCTTCCTGGAAAAACTATCCTGGAAGCTCTTAACACAGACCTTGTCTGTGATGCAATCAATACAGCAATGAGAGAACTCTTCTTACAGATCGTATACGGAAGAACACAGAGCGCATTCTCTGAAGACGGACTTCCGATCGGTGCCGGACTTGAAGACCTTGGTAAAGGACTTCGCTCACAGGTTGGTACAATGTACGGAACTCTCGCAAAAGGACCACGTTACCTGGAAATGGCAGAAGGTTATGTAACTGGAATCGCTCTTGATGATAAAGATGAGATCATCGGATACCAGTTCGTAAACTTTGGAAAAATGGCAGACTTCATCAAAGCAGGTGATACTCCGAACGAAGCTTGGGAAAAAGCAAAAGGACAGTACGGACGTGTTGATGATGCCGCTAAGATCATTGACCCACGTAAAAACTAATTACATAGATAGTTGAACGGGTTATATAGGCAACAATATTTTCAGGAGGACAATTAAATGGCTTTATTTGAATCATATGAGAGAAGAATTGATAAAATCAATGAAGTTTTAAACAGCTATGGCATTGCTTCACTCGAAGAAGCTGAAAAGATCACAAAGGATGCCGGACTGGATGTATACAACCAGATCAAAGGCATTCAGCCAATCTGTTTTGAAAACGCATGCTGGGCTTATATTACAGGTGCAGCAATCGCAATCAAAAAAGGATGTACAAGAGCAGCAGACGCTGCAGCAGCAATCGGAGAAGGTCTTCAGGCTTTCTGTATTCCGGGATCTGTAGCAGACCAGAGAAAAGTAGGTCTGGGACATGGTAACCTTGGAAAGATGCTTCTTGAAGAAACAACAGACTGTTTCTGCTTCCTTGCAGGACATGAATCATTCGCAGCTGCTGAAGGTGCAATCGGTATCGCTGAAAAAGCAAACAAAGTTCGTCAGAAACCTCTTCGTGTTATCCTGAACGGTCTTGGAAAAGATGCTGCAAAGATCATTTCAAGAATTAACGGATTCACATATGTTCAGACAGACTATGACTATTATACAGGAGAACTGAAAGAAGTTCAGAGAATCGCTTACTCTGACGGACTTCGTTCTAAAGTAAACTGCTACGGTGCAAATGATGTACGTGAAGGTGTAGCTATCATGTGGAAAGAAGGCGTTGACGTTTCTATCACAGGTAACTCTACAAACCCGACACGTTTCCAGCATCCGGTTGCAGGTACATACAAGAAAGAATGCGTAGAAGCAGGAAAGAAATACTTCTCAGTTGCTTCAGGTGGTGGTACAGGACGTACACTTCATCCGGACAACATGGCAGCAGGACCGGCTTCTTACGGTATGACAGATACACTCGGACGTATGCACTCTGATGCACAGTTCGCAGGATCTTCATCTGTACCGGCTCACGTAGAAATGATGGGTCTTATCGGTGCAGGTAACAACCCGATGGTCGGAATGACAGTCGCTGTTGCTGTAAGTATCGAGGAAGCTCACAAAGCTGGTAAATTCTAAGAAATTTATTTACAGGGCGTGTGAAAAAACGAAAGTTTTTTCATGCGTCCTTTTGTTTTTGGATGCAACAGTTGTTATATTTTATAAAAAAGTGTATAACTCC
>CAKRFP010000051.1 GCA_934320645.1 uncultured Bariatricus sp. | reverse complement strand
CGTCCGGCATTTCAGTTGGCGGTGGATGATGACCTGATCAGGAAAAATCCATTTCAGTTTCAGCTAATGGAAGTGGTCGTGAATGACAGTGTGACAAGAGAGGCAATCAGCAGAGCGGAGGAGCGTAAGTTTTTACAATTTGTAAAGGATGATGCACATTTCAGTAAATACTATGAAGGTATTTATATATTGTTTAAGACGGGGCTTCGCATCTCAGAATTCTGCGGGCTGACGATTTCTGATATTGATTTCAAGGAGCATACGATCAACATCGATCATCAATTGCAGAAAAAATCAAAAATCGGATATTATATTCAAGAGACTAAAACAACCAGCGGAACGAGAAAGATACCTATGACTGCAGATGTAGAGGAATGTTTTCGGAAAATAATAGAAAAACGAAACCCGCCCAAAGCAGAACCTATGGTAGATGGAAAAAGTGGATTCTTATACTTTGATAAAAATGAAAGTATCTGTTATTCCCTGCACTGGGAGCATTATTTCCAACATATCGTTCAGAAGTATAATAATACTTATAAAGTACAGATGCCTGTCATTACACCGCATGTATGTCGGCATACCTATTGCTCAAATATGGCAAAATCCGGAATGAATCCAAAAGCATTGCAATATTTGATGGGCCACTCAGACATCAGCGTAACGCTGAATACATATACGCATGTAAATATTGAGGATGCCAGGGAAGAAGTTGCCCGAATTCAGGCTGTGTAATTACGATTTTTAATTGAAAATAGCAAGGTGTAAAATAGAAAAATATACACCTTATTTTACATCTTTTGCTGACGATATTATGCGAAAATAAACCAGGCTATACCAAAAAGCCAAAATTTACAAAGGCTTACAAAGCCCGAGAAACTAAGAAAAACTAAGAAATGCGAGGTTATGCAACAATGATAAAAGTATTATTCATCTGCCACGGCAACATCTGCCGCTCCACCATGGCAGAATATGTGATGAAATATTTAGTCAGACAATCCGGTCTGGAGTCCGATTTCGTCATCGATTCTGCTGGTACAAGCAACGAGGAGTATGGAAACCCGGTCCACCGCGGCACGCAGAAGAAACTCCGCGAGGAAGGCATCCCGTGTGGCAATCACCGTGCACGCAAGATGCGTAAAGAAGAATATGCCGCGTTCGATTACATTATCTGTATGGAGCGATACAATATACAGAATATTATGAGAATTATCGGAAGTGATCCGGACCACAAGGTACAGAGACTTCTGGACTACACGGATCGCCCGGGAGACATTGCAGATCCATGGTATACGGGGAATTTTGATGAGACATTCGATGATGTGATGGAAGGATGCCAGGCATTTCTAGGCTATCTGATGGAGCATCCTCAATAAATCATCAGATGGGTAATCCAAAGAAAAGATGTAACCAAAGGAAAACGAAAAATAAAAAGAGAAGTCATCTGAGTTTAGAAAAGGATTTCACTTTAAAGCACAAGCTTTATTGCAAGGAAAATCCATTTCATATCAGATGACTTCTCTTTTATTTTAGAGCTCTTATGATTGCATAAATCAAATTTATACTATTCAGAAAATAATCGATTCTAAGAAAGAATGAACAACTCGGTTCTCAGTCCTATCTCTCCCATCTTCCACTTGCCCCACAAGGAAGCACCAGTCCATTGGAAGATACCGGAAGTCCAATCTCCTGTGAATCCACATGACCACCGTATTTCTTAAGCTCAGTTGCGATCATATAAGTCAGTACTGCCGGAGCAAGTCCTGTCGTATAGGAATTGATCAGGAAGAACAGCGGATCATCGGATAAAATCTTCGTACAGAGTTTTACCAGTGGATGAATTGCGTCTTCAATCTTCCAGATCTCGCCCTTTGGTCCACGACCGTAGGAAGGTGGATCCATGATGATCGCATCGTAATGATTACCGCGGCGGATTTCGCGTTCTACGAACTTGACACAGTCGTCAACCAGCCAGCGGATCGGTGCATCGCCGAGTCCGGATGAAACAGCATTTTCTTTTGCCCATGTGACCATTCCCTTGGAAGCATCAACGTGGGTTACGTGTGCGCCGGCAGCAGCTGCTGCAAGTGTCGCACCACCGGTATAGGCGAATAAATTCAGGACTTTTACCGGGCGTCCGGCATTGCGGATCTTTTCAGAGAACCAGTCCCAGTTGGTTGCCTGTTCCGGAAAGAGTCCGGTGTGTTTGAAATTGAACGGCTTTAAGTTAAAAGTAAGATTCTTATAACTGATCTGCCATTGTTCCGGGAGATCGAAAAATTCCCATTCACCGCCGCCCTTTTTGCTGCGGTGATAGTGTGCGTTCGGGTGTTTCCAGCGTCTGTCTGTGCGCGGAGTATCCCAGATTACCTGCGGATCCGGACGAACCAGAATGTACTGCCCCCAGCGTTCCAGCTTTTCTCCGTCTGAGGAGTCTATGACTTCATAATCTTTCCAACCATCTGCTAACCACATATATTACTAAATCCTTTCTAAATTTTTTTATTTAACAGGAAATTTCAATAAAATCCATGCTAAATAAAAGGTATTACGTGCCTTGACACAATTTTTTTGATAAATTTACGGCTTTCTATAGTTTTGTTTAATTTATAGATATACGTTCTTTCTGTTCTATTTTATTATAGAAGGAAAGATACTGCAAGAAGTGAATGGAAAATATCGCAATAATATATAGAAATGCAAAAATCGCATAGCAAAGGAGCAATTCGGATACATTAGTGAACGGGAAAATCTATTTTTGGTATTCACATCATAATTCACAAAAAGCTATCGCGATAACAAAAGGTTTTTGTTGAAAATAACGGTGTAATCTGTTTACATCAAAGGCGAAGGGTGATAGAATGTATCTATAAGTGAAATGATTCACGTAAAAGAAAGGTGGAAATGAATATTATGGTAACAGTTAATGCAATGGGAGATAACTGCCCGATTCCGGTAATCAAAACAAAAAAAGCAATGCAGGCTCTTACAGGACCGGAGACAATTGAAGTATTAGTAGATAATGAGATCGCTGTACAGAATGTTACAAAGCTTGGAAAAGAACAGGGCGGAGAAGTAAGCTCTGAAAAGCTTGGGGAAAAAGAATACAAAGTAACGATCCAGATGCAGGGAGCACCGGCAGCGGCAGATACAGAAGCTGCATGTGCACCGGATCAGAAGGGTGATCTTATCGTAGTCGTATCTTCTGACCGTATGGGAAGTGGTAACGATGAACTTGGTAAAGTCCTGATCAAAGGATTTATCTATGCAGTTACACAGCTTGATACACTTCCGAAGAAGATGCTTTTCTACAATGGAGGAGCAACACTTACTGTAGAAGGATCAGATTCTCTTGAAGATCTGAAGTCTCTGGAAGCACAGGGTGTAGAGATCCTTACATGCGGTACATGCCTTGATTACTATCAGGTAAAAGACAAACTTGCTGTTGGTGGTGTGACCAATATGTACAGCATTGTTGAATCCATGGCTGAAGCAGGAAAGATCGTCAGACCATAAGCTACATAACAACCAACCGGTCGGGGAAAGAGCCGGAATGAAAAAAGAAAAGTTGAGAAATTAAGTATGAATAAAGATATCAGAGAGACACAGTGTATAAGGACATCATGTTGAGGCATGAAAGCAGGTCGAAGGACCCTTGTTCAGGTTCTGGACAAGTTGTTAAAAACTGAAGAGAAGAACCTCCTGGACAGAAAGAATTTGTCTGCTCGGGCAGATGCACCTGGCTCTCTGATATTTGATATTGGATAGCAGAGGATAGATGTGGCTGCACGATTTGATCAAAGGGATTCAGTGAGGTTGGATTTATACGAATTTGATCGAATAGAAAGAGGAAATAATTATGAACTTAAAGCAGCTGGAAGCATTTATCAAAGTATCTGACTCAAAGAGCTTTTCAAAAGCAGCACAGGAGCTGTATCTGACACAGCCGACGGTAAGTGCACATATACAGACACTTGAAAAAGAACTGCAGGTAAGACTGTTTGTGCGTAATACTAAGACTGTCAAATTATCAGAAGACGGAAAGACACTTTATCAGTATGCACGTCAGATGATCGAACTGGAACAGGAAATCCGGTCTATGTTTTCAAAAGCAGCAGAACAGAAAGAAAGATGCATTACGATCGCAACATCAACGATACCGGCACAGTATATTCTGCCGGATATTCTGGTGAAATTCCGGGAGAGATTTCCGGAAGAACAGTTCAGAATCGTGGAAAGTGACAGCAGTACTGTCATTGAACAGGTAGCATCGCATCTGGTTGATATTGGATTTTCCGGTACAGTAATCGAAAAAGCAAATTGTAAATACATACCGTTTTACCAGGATGATCTGGTTGTTATTATGCCGAATACGAAAGAATATCAGAAAATCGTAAAAGAGCAGAAGGATTTAAAATGGCTGGAAGGAGAACCTATGATTATGCGTGAGGAGGGATCCGGTACCAGAAAAGAAGCAGAGAAGCAATTAAAAAAGATGGGAATCTCTTTGGATGATCTGAATATTGTTGCGACAATTGAGAATCCGGAAGCAGTCAAGAGATCTGTCAAAAGTGGTCTTGGCATTACGATCATTTCAAGACTTGCGGCTGCAGATGAGATCGAGTCAGGAGAAGTTCTGGAATTCCCGTTTTCACAGGATGGAAGCGGTCGAAACCTGAATCTTGTATACAATAAGAACTATAAACTTCCGGCGGCGGCTGAACATGTGAGAGAATTGATTATAGAAAAGTATGAATTGCAAAAGCAGTCTTTACAATAGAAATTATCAATGATAGAATACATCTATGTGCGCATTTTTGCGGTAGGTAACATGTTAAATGAAAAGTATAAGTTGGGGATAAACAATGAATAAAGAAAAAGTAAGACTGACACAGTATGCAAAAACTTCCGGGTGAGCTGCTAAAGTAGGTCCGGAGACCCTTGCCCAGGTTCTGGGTAAGTTACCAAAATTTGAAGATGAAAATTTGATCGTCGGAATTGAGACATCGGATGATGCAGCGATTTACAAGGTTACAGATGATATTGCGATGATCCAGACGGTAGATTTCTTTACACCGATCGTGGATGATCCGTATATGTTTGGACAGATTGCAGCAGCAAACTCGCTCAGTGATGTTTACGCAATGGGAGGAGAGCCGAAGGTAGCACTTAATATCGTAGGATTTCCGAACTGTCTTGATCCACAGATCTTAGGAGATATTCTTGCCGGTGGAGCCGATAAGGTAAAAGAGGCAGGAGCTGTTCTGGTTGGGGGACATACCGTACAGGACGACGAGCCGAAGTACGGTCTTTGTGTGTCTGGTTTTGTACATCCGAAAAAGATTTTCAAGAATTACGGATGCAAACCTGGAGATGTGCTGATCCTTACCAAGCAGGTCGGAACAGGAATTGTTAATACAGCAATCAAAGGAGAGATGGCATCTGCAGCTGCAATCAAAGAAGCAGAGATCGTTATGTCTTCATTAAATAAGAAAGCAAAAGAAGTTGTGGATCATTTCCCTGTAAATGCATGTACAGATATTACAGGATTTGGTCTTTTAGGTCACTGCGTTGAAATGGCAGAGGCAAGTAATGTGACATTTGAACTGAATGTTCACGATGTTGCATATCTTGATGAAGCAATCAGCTATGCAAAGATGGGCCTTGTTCCGGCGGGGGCTTACAAGAACAAGGGATATTCTTATCAGAAAGTAGATTTCAGAAATGTAGAAGATCATTTTATCGATCTGTTATATGATCCGCAGACATCAGGTGGACTGCTCATCAGCGTGGAAGCGCAGTACGCGGAAGCCGTGATGGAAGCATTTGAGAAGAAGAAACTGGATACCAAGGTATCCCTGATCGGAACCGTAACAGAAAAGAGTGATAAACTGATTCGTCTGCACTAGGAATCCAAAGAGGTAGAGGAGAAAATGAATAAAAATTTATTATTTCGCAGTATTCCGAAAGTAGATATTCTGCTTGAAGAACAGGAGATACAGGATCTGATTGATGCATATGGACGTGAACTTGTGATGGATGTGATCCGTGAAGAGATGGATGCGCTCAGAGCATTTATCGGAAAGTGCGAGGAAGAAGAGGAAGCGAAAGCGCAGATCGGGATGCTTACGCAGAATATAAAACGACATGCAGGAAAGCTGCATGAGCCGAATATGAAAATGGTGATCAACGGAACAGGAACAGTTCTCCACACCAATCTCGGCCGTGCGCCGATCAGTAAGGAGCATGTTGAGAGACTGGCAGGGATTGTGAGTGGTTACTCCAATCTGGAATATAATCTGGAAGCAGGAGCACGTGGGGAGAGATATTCCCATTTTGAAAAGCTCCTCTGCAAACTGACCGGGGCAGAGGCTGCGATGGCGGTCAACAATAATGCCGCGGCTGTTATGCTGATCTTAAGCTCGATGGCAAAAGGTGGGGAAGTTGTTGTTTCCCGCGGAGAGTTGGTTGAGATCGGTGGGAAATTCCGGATTCCGGATGTCATGGAGCAGAGCGGAGCTTCCCTTGTAGAAGTCGGAACAACGAACAAGACACATTATTCTGATTATGAGGAAGCAATCACAGAGGAGACAAAAGCACTCCTTAAGGTTCATACAAGCAACTACCGTATTGTTGGATTTACAGAGACGGTTACGATCGATGAACTGATTCCGATTGCACAGGAACACGATATTCCGATCATCGAAGATCTTGGAAGTGGTGTGCTGATCGACCTGAGTAAATACGGACTGACCTATGAACCGACGGTTCAGGATTCTATCCGCAAGGGAGCGGACGTTGTATGCTTCAGCGGAGACAAGCTGCTCGGTGGCCCGCAGGCTGGAATCATCATCGGTAAGAAGAAATATATTGACCAGATGAAGAAGAACCAGCTGACACGTGCACTGCGAATTGATAAATTTACGGCGGCGGCACTGGAACTGGTATTACAGGAATATTTATCAGAAGAAAAGGCAATCCAGAATCTTCCGGTACTGCGTATGATCACAGAGTCCAAAGAGGATGTGGAAAAGCGTGCAAGATCTCTGAAACGGATTCTGCAGAATGCACATCTTGCTGCAACGATCGGGATGGAACCGTGTGAATCACAGATCGGTGGAGGATCGCTTCCACTTGAACGCATTCCGAGTATGGCAGTTACGATTAAGCCGGAGAATATCAGTGTACCGAAGCTGGAAGAAGAGATGCGGCATCTTTCCATGCCGATCATTCCGCGTACAGCTAACGATACGATTTATCTGGATGTGCGGACAATTGAATCCTGCTACTTTAAGAAGATAGCAGAGATGCTGGGAGAATTATTATGAAAAACATTATCGTAGGAACCGCAGGTCACATTGACCACGGGAAGACGACATTGATAAAAGCACTTACCGGACGCAACACAGACCGGTGGGAAGAAGAACAGAGAAGAGGGATCACCATTGACCTCGGGTTTACTTATTTTGATCTGAAAAATGGAGACCGTGTAGGGATCATTGATGTTCCGGGACATGAAAAATTTATCAACAACATGGTTGCGGGAGTTGTCGGAATGGATCTGGTACTTTTGGTTGTGGCAGCGGATGAAGGTATCATGCCGCAGACAAGAGAACACATGGACATTCTGGGACTCCTTGGGATCAAGAAGAGCATTCTGGTGATCAATAAATGTGACCTGGTCGATGAAGAATGGCTGGAGCTTGTTGAGGAAGAAATCCAGGAAGAACTGGAAGGTACTTTTCTGGAAGGTGCACCGGTTGTCAAAGTATCGGCTGCAACCGGACAGGGGCTGGATGAACTGACGGATACCATCCAACAGCTGATGTCAGATGAAGTGGTTGCGAAGGATACACAGACTATTCCAAGACTTCCGATCGACCGTGCATTTACTCTGTCAGGCTTTGGAACGATCATTACCGGTACTCTGATCTCTGGTACGATCACCAAAGAAGATGTTCTGGAAATGTATCCGATTGGAAAGGAATGCAAGATCCGTAACATCCAGGTACACGGACAGAATCAGGATAAATGCTATGCCGGACAGCGAGTGGCGATCAACCTGTCGAACGTGAAGAAAAAGGAGATCCGCAGAGGATGTGTGCTTGCACCGAAGAACAGTATGAAAAATACAGATCTTCTGGATGTGAAACTAACCGTTCTGGAAGACTCTATGCGTATCCTTACAAATCATGAGAGATTGCATTTGTACACTGGTACGAGTGAGATCCTCTGCCGTGCGGTTCTGCTGGATAAGGAGCAGATTGGACCGGGAGAAGAGGGACTGGTTCAGCTCAGACTGGAAGAAGAGATTGCTGTTAAACGAGGCGACCGTTTTGTAGTACGTTTCTATTCGCCGATGGAGACCATTGGGGGAGGAATCGTGCTGGAACCGAATCCGGTGCGGAAGAAGCGTTTCGATGCGCAGACAATCGAAGAATTAAAGAAAAAAGAATCAGGTTCTCTTGGAGATGTCATGGAACTTCAGATCAAAGAGCATGGGGATACAATGATCACGCTCGCCGAACTCGCAAAAGTGATGGCGCATTCGGTGGATGAGCTGAAAGAGTATCTTGGAGAACTGGAAGAATCGGGAACAATCTGTGTATTTTCAATGAAGAAAGACACCTATTTGTGGCACAGAGACAGTGAATTTGTAGTGCGCCAGAAGATCGAAGAGGCACTGCAGAAGTATCACAGTGAGCATCCATACCGGTATGGAATGAAGAAAGCAGAAATCCATAATACCTTCCTGAAAAAGATCAAACCAAACGTATTTGATGCTTATATTGAAAGAATGACGGAAGAAAATGTCTACGGAAGAAGGGAAGAATATCTTTCACTTCCGGGATATGAAGTTCCGAAAGATGAAATGTATCTAGAGACAGAGAAGCTGATTACAGATACATTTGAAAAAGCAAAATATGATTTTGTAAGATTTTCAGAGATTGATTTTGGAAAGATTCCGCGCCAGACAGCGGAAGATGTGGTTCTCATGATGATTGATGAAGGAAAAGTACTCCGTATCAATGAAGAGATGTTTACGATGAAATATCTGATGGATGAAGCGAAGGAAAAAATTCAGAATCATCTGAAGGAAGAAAATCTGATCACGATCGCACAGGTAAGGGATATGTTTTCGACAAGCAGAAAGAGTGCGAAACCGATTCTGGAATACATGGACAGCATTAAGGTGACGAAGAAAACAGGCGGAGAAAGTGAGAGGGTGGCATACTTATGAATTTAAAGCAGCTGGAGGCATTTGTTAAGGTAACTGAGTCGGGAAGCTTTTCGAAAGCGGCAAAGCTTTTGTTCCTGACACAGCCAACGGTCAGTGCACATATCTCTGCTCTGGAGAAAGAGCTGGATTCACGCCTCTTTGTAAGAAATACAAAAGAAGTGAAATTGTCGGAAGAAGGAAAGCAGTTATATCAGTATGCGCGTCAGATGGTAGAACTGGAAGAAGAAATCGTGCATGTGTTTTCAAAAGATGCACAGCGTGAAGAAAAATGTATTACGATTGCAACTTCGACAATCCCGGCACAGTATGTTCTGCCGGCAATTCTGGCAAAATTCAGGGAAGCATATCCGGATGAGCAGTTCCGGATTTCAGAAAATGACAGCTGCGGTGTTGTGGAACAGGTAGCAGGACATATGGTAGATATCGGATTTACAGGTACGATACTTGAAAAGAAGCATTGCAGATATATGCCGTTTTACCGGGATGAACTGGTTGCGATTATGCCGAACACCGAATTCTATCGGGAAATACAGAAGCGCTACAAGACAGCAACATGGATCAAGAATGAACCGATCATTATGCGGGAAGAAGGATCGGGAACCCGCAAAGAAACAGAAAAGATATTAAAAAAATCAGGTATTATGCCGGACACACTCAATATTGTAGCAAGCATTGAGAATCCGGAGGCGATAAAAAGGTCAGTGAAAAGCGGGCTTGGAATCACAATCATATCAAGACTTGCAGCAGAAGAGGAGATCCGGACCGGGCAGGTTCTGGAATTTCCGTTACAGAAGGATGAAAGCAGTCGTTATCTGAACCTTGTATACAATAAAAACTATCAGCTGCCTGCAGCAGCAGAGCATCTGATCCGGATCGTAAAAGATTTCTATCCGGATGCACGTATGGGGAAATGAAAAGAGGATAAAAATGATATATTTAGATAATGCGGCAACGACAATGCGCAAACCACAGGAAGTCATTGATGCGATCACAGCAGCAATGTGTTCCATGGGAAATGCCGGAAGAGGTGTCAATGAGGCATCTCTCGGAGCAGCAAGAACGGTGTATGATACAAGAGAAAAGCTTGCAGCTTTCTTCGGAGCGGAAGATGCAAGACAGATTGTATTTACGATGAATTCAACAGAGAGTCTGAATATTGCAATTAAAGGAATCTTAAATCCGGGAGACCATGTGATCTCGACGGTTCTGGAACACAATTCAGTTCTCAGACCGCTTTATGAGATGGAGAAAAAAGGGGTAGAAGTAACATTCCTTAACAGTGATGAAAAAGGAACTCTGGATTACGCAGATTTTGAAAAGGCGATCAAAGAAAACACAAAAGCGATCGTCTGCACCCATGGATCGAATCTGACAGGAAATAAAGTGGACGTGGAGCGGATCGGAGAGATTGCAAAAGCACATGATCTCTTATTTGTGGTAGATGCTTCACAGACAGCAGGCGTATTTCCGATTGATGTGCAGAAGATGCACATTGATATTCTGTGTTTTACCGGTCATAAGGGACTTTTAGGACCGCAGGGAACCGGTGGAATGTATGTAAGAAAAGGGCTGCATGTCAGACCGCTTCTTTCTGGTGGTACTGGTGTACAGACTTACAGTAAGACCCAGCCGGAAGAGATGCCGACAGCACTGGAAGCCGGAACCCTCAACGGACATGGAATTGCCGGACTGGATGCTGCGATCGGATACCTGGAAGAGACAGGAATTGACACGATCCGCGCAAAGGAACAGGCATTGATGAAGCGGTTTTATGAAGGTGTAAAAGAAATCCAGGGAGTCAAAATCTATGGGGATTTCAGCAGCATGGACCGCTGTGCGGTAGTGAGCCTGAATATCAGAGATTATGATTCGGGAGAAGTCAGCGATGCACTTCTGACAGATTATGGGATTTCTACCCGTTCAGGAGGACACTGTGCACCACGGATGCATGAGGCGCTTGGAACCGTAGAGCAGGGGGCTGTCAGATTCAGTTTTTCCCACTATAACACAGAGGAAGAAGTGGATACAGCAATCCGGGCAATCCGCGAGCTTGCAGAAGAAGAGTAGAATTTTGTAAAGTCAGGATTTTATATAAGAATAAAAATTGATAGAAGACCGATATAGTATTGATAGTATCAATATATATATCGGTCTATTTTAATTATGAATTGGACAAGAAGTTGTGCAAAAGATATAATTATAAGGTAACAAAAAAAGTCTTTAATAGTCAAAATGACGAATGAGAGAAAGACGAAGGAGGAAGAAAAATGAATTTATCAGATTCAAAGAAGAAGCTTGCACTTGCGGGGGTTCTGTGTGGGCTTGTAGCAGCATTTCTGGCTTACTTTGGTAATCCGGCAAATATGGCATTTTGTATTGCCTGCTTTATCCGTGATACGGCAGGAGCTCTGGGATTTCACCAGGCCGAAGTTGTACAGTATGCAAGACCGGAGATCATCGGTCTTGTGATCGGAGCATTTGTTATTTCAGTGGCAACAAAAGAGTACCGTTCAACAGCAGGATCTTCACCGATGATCCGCTTTATCCTTGGTATGGTAATTATGATCGGTTCCCTGATTTTCCTTGGCTGCCCGCTCCGTATGGTGATCCGTATGTCAGCAGGTGACCTGAATGCATGGGTAGCACTGATCGGTTTTGTACTTGGAGTAGGAACAGGAGCATTTGCCCTGAAAAAAGGATTCAGCCTTGGACGTGCGCATGAGACGAATAAAGAAAGTGGAGCAGTGCTTCCGGTACTGATGCTTGGTATTCTGATCCTTGCAACCTGCTCAACACTTCTCAAAGCAAGTGAAGCAGGTCCTGGAAGTCTTCATGCACCAATTATCATGTCACTTATCGGCGGACTTATTTTCGGAGCACTTGCTCAGAAATCAAGAATGTGCTTCGCCGGCGGAATCCGTGATGCGATCTTAATGAAGAACTTTGATCTTCTTACAATTATTGCAGGTCTTTTTGTTGTAATGCTGATCTTCAATCTGGCAACAGGAAGATTCGTACTTGGATTTAACACTCCTGGAATCATTGCACATTCCAACCATCTGTGGAATATCCTTGGCATGTATGCGGTAGGATTCGCGGCAGTTCTTGCCGGTGGTTGCCCGCTTCGTCAGCTGATCCTTGCAGGACAGGGATCTTCTGATTCAGCAGTGACTGTACTTGGTATGTTCTTTGCGGCAGCACTTTGCCATAACTTCGGACTTGCATCAAGCGGAACAGCTATGAATGCAGAGACAGGCGAACTCGTTGCAGGAGCCGTAACGCCGAATGGAAAAGTTGCTTGCATTATCTGTATTATCGCATGCTTTATCATTGCATTTACAAACAAAAGAGAGCAGGCAAAATAGTCAGAAACCGCAAGATTTAGATGGATAATCCATAAGAAATATGATATGCTAGGAAGGCAGGTAAAAAATATGAAAGAAGTAGATGCAAGAGGACTTTCATGCCCGGAACCGCTGATGCTTACTGCAGAAGCACTGAAGAATGCGAACGGACCGATCAAGGTTCTTGTGAGTGAACCTCACCAGAAGACTAATATTGAAAAGTTTGCGAAGGACAAAGGAAAGAAGGCAACTTCTACCGAGAAGGGCTCTGAATTTGAAATTGTGATTGAATAATGAGAAAAAAAGAGTTAAAGCTGGTCATCACATTCCATACAACAGCGGATGCGATGGCGATGGAAAAAGAATGTAAAAAAGTTGGTGCACAGGGACGTATGATCCCGGTGCCGAGAAGTATTTCAGCAGGATGCGGGCTTTCCTGGTGCGCACCACTGGAATGCAGGGAAGAACTGAAAAATGTCATGCAGGGAATCGGTCTTGAAGAAGAAGAGATCCACGAGTGTATGGTATAAGAAGAGTTAGAATGAGGAAACCGCAAGATGAGGAATCATTTTTGCGGTTTCC
>CAKRFP010000050.1 GCA_934320645.1 uncultured Bariatricus sp. | reverse complement strand
TGTCTGCTAATTAAATCAGCTTCTCCACATCTTCCACAATCTGCTCTACAGTAAGGTGGTTCGCTTTCATCACCTCTCCTGCATCATACCGATCCAGAAATTCTTTTTTCAGTCCAAAGTTCAGAACCTTCATAGTGCTGTCGCCATAGAATCTGGCGATCTTTTCACCAAATCCACCGTCCAGGATTCCATCTTCCAGCGTGATCACAACATCATGATCTTTCTTCAGGCTATCCAAAAGCTCTGCATCCACACCGGTGATGTAATACGGATTGATCACAGTTGGCTTTGTACCAAATTTTGCTTCCATTGCATCTGCTGCTTCTTTTCCAAGTCCATAGAAGGTTCCAAGTCCGATCACAGCGACTTTCTTACCTTTCTGTGTTACCTCATACTTATTAAGCTTTGAGAAATCTTTGGTAACTTCTTTTCCGTCAGATACAACGGCTCCACCCGGAAGCCGGATCGCTACCGGATATTCATTCTGCTCCATGCTCCAGTCAAACATCGCAAGATATTCTTCTTTGGTTGTCGGTGCAAGATATACCAGATTCGGGATATTTGCCATCATCGGGATATCGTAAAGTCCCAGATGGGTGACATCATTCATACCGTACACTGATCCCCAGAAAGTTACGATGGTTGCCGGGCTGTTGTTGATACACAGATCCTGCGCGATCTGGTCATAGGTTCTCTGCACAAAGGTACTGTAGACACCATAGACCGGTTTTCCGCCATTTGCCGCAATACCGGAAGCCAGTGCGACTGCGGTCTCTTCTGCGATTCCCACATCCACAAACTGCTTGCCTGCTTCTTTTCTCTTATCCTCGGTAAATCCAAGAACCGTCGGTGTTCCGGATGTAATTGCCACAACAGCCGGATCTTCCTTCATTTTCTTCAGAAGGTATTCTGCTGTAATATCAGAGAAATCTTCTCCTTCCGGTACGTAAAGCGGCTCTCCTGTCTCGATCTTGAATGGTCCGCTGAAATGCCACTGCTCTTTATGCTCTTCCGCCGGTGCATATCCTTTTCCTTTTAAGGTATTGATATGAACCACAACCGGCTTTTTACTGTCTTTTACCTTTTCAAATGCAGCGATCAGGTCTGCCACATCATTTCCATGATCCACATAGCAGTAATCCAGTCCCATTGCCTTAAACAAATTACACTCTGCCCGTCCGTTTGTCTCGCGCAGCAGCTTCAGATTGCTATAAAGTCCGCCATGATTTTCTGCAATCGACATGTCATTATCATTGACCACGATGATCAGGTTGCCGTCCAGCTCTGCTGCGTAATCCAGACCTTCCAGTGCCTCGCCGCCGCTTAATGAACCGTCACCGATCACAGCGATCACGTTGCCTTCCTCCCCTTTCAGATCACGGGCTTTTGCAAGACCACATGCAAGGCTGACCGAAGTGGAAGTATGTCCCACTGTAAAATGGTCATGCGCACTCTCATTTGGGTTGCTGTAACCGGACACATCATCGTAATGTTCTTCAAAAAGATAAGCGTCCTTTCTTCCGGTCAGCATCTTATGCGGATAGGTCTGATGAGATACATCGTAGACGATCTTATCCTTCGGGGATTCAAATACATAGTGCATGGCGATCGTTGCTTCCACCATACCAAAGTTCGGTCCAAAGTGTCCGCCGTGAATGCTGGCTCTCTTAAGAAGTGCCTGACGCATTTCCCCTGCCATTGCTGTCATTTCTTCTGTGGTTAATTTCTTCACATCTTCAGGTCCGTTAATCTTTTCAATATACATAAGTCTACTTACACTCCTTCTTTTCTTCATCCCAGCTCAGTACACCGGTTTCCACCGCCTTCTGATAGCGGGAAATTTTATATTTCAGACGGTTCATCGTCACCTCAAGCTGTGCTCTCTGCTCCTCCAGCTTATCCAGCTGTTCCTGCAGAAGCTGCTCTCTTGCCGCAAAGGTAGAATCCCCTATCTGACAAAGCTTTACATATTCAATCAGGGCTTCGATCGGAACCCCTGCACTCCGCATACAGATCGTATGCTCGATCCATCCAAAGTCCGATTCCTGATAATCACGGATTCCTCCTGCGGTACGTGCGACCGGAGGTATCAGTCCGATCCTCTCATAATACCGGAGCGTATCCTGTGAAATATCGAATTTCTCACTTACTTCTTTGATTGTCATCCAATAACCTCCTCTCTGAAACGCTATACTGACTATAGCACCTGAAGTTCACTCCAAGTCAAGGACTTTCTGAAAATTTTCCCAAAAATGTAATATTATATTCCAGACAGGATTCTTTCTGCAAAAGATATTTTCAACCTGTACCTTTTCTTCCGACTTCATGTTATACTTCGTTTAGGTATATTTTTTTGAGATTTTTTCATTGGAGGTTTATTAACATGTCAAACGAAAGTACAAAAACCAATCAGATTACCGAAGGAGTTATCTGGAAGCAATTATTGATTTTTTTCTTTCCGATTGTGGTTGGAACTTTATTTCAACAGCTTTATAACACAGTAGATGCTGTCATCGTCGGTCGTTTTGTCGGAAAGGGCGCACTTGCCGCAGTCGGGGGATCTTCTGCCGTTCTTTCCAATCTGATCATCGGATGTTTCACCGGACTTGCAAGCGGTGCATCTGTAATTGTTTCCCAGTTTTATGGAGCAAAGGATGAGCGGAATCTGCAAAAGAGTCTGCATACCGCTTATGCTTTTTCCGTTATCCTCAGTATTGTATTTACAATACTCGGATGGGCCTTAACACCATTTCTTTTAAAGCTCATCGATACACCTGCAGATACACTTACAGATTCTATTCTTTATCTGCGGATTTACTTTTTAGGTATTTTCGGTACCTTGATCTTTAATATAGGCTCAGCTATCATGCGCTCCATCGGTGATTCCCGCAGACCACTATATTACCTGATCGTCTGTTGTTTTCTAAACATCATCCTCGATCTGGTACTGGTAATCGTATTGGATATGGGAATTGCAGGAGCCGCTATCGCGACCATTATTTCGCAGGCAGTAAGTGCAATCCTTGTTACCAATGCACTGATGAAAAAATATGATGACTTCAAGCTTTACCTGAGCAAACTGCGCATAGACCTTTTGAAGCTGCGTCTGGAATTCCGCATCGGTATCCCAAGCGCACTGCAGGCATTTATGTACAGTATTACCAATATCATTATTCAGGCAGCGATCAATGGTTTCGGAACCGATACTGCCGCTGCATGGGCTTCTTTTGGTAAACTGGATGCGCTTTTCTGGACAGTCAACGGAGCATTCGGAATTGCGATCACAACCTTTGCCGGACAAAATTATGGAGCAGGTAAAAAGGATCGTATTTTCAAAAGTGTACGTATCTGCCTTGCCATGGCAGTGGCTGTGTGCGGAGGGATCGTGCTGTTTTTATCCATCTTCTGCCGCCCGCTGTTCTCAATTTTTACAACAGATCAAAACGTAATCAATATCGGTATTTATATGCTGCGTTTTATGGCACCGTGCTACACTATTTATGTATTTATCGAAGTTCTCTCCGGTGCACTTCGCGGAACCGGCGATGTCCTTATGCCGACACTGATCACCCTTGGAGGCGTATGTCTGATCCGTATTCCGTGGATTATGTTTGTCTTACCGGTACACCATACCACAACCTGTGTAATGCTCAGTTATCCAATTTCCTGGATCACTACCACAGCTTTGATCATACCATACTACTTATATAGAAAAAAACATGCCTACGATTAAGGAGAATTGAAAATGGCCAAATCCGAATCTACAAAATACCGGCTTGCTGAAGCAATGAAAACCTGCATGAAGACCACCTCTGTCGATGATATCACTATCCGCCAGATTGTAGAAGTCTGCGGCGTCACACGCCAGACCTTTTACCGAAATTTTCTTGATAAATATGATCTGATCAACTGGTATTTTGACAAACTTCTTCTTAAATCATTTGAACATATGGGAGAGGGTGAAACTGTCTACGACGGACTTGTCAAAAAATTTGAATACCTGCAGGAGGAGTATCTCTTTTTCGCTGCCGCCTTCCGCTCCGATGACCAGAACTCACTAAAAGAACACGATTTTGAGCTGATCCTGAAATTTTACTCCAATCTGATTTTCCAGAAAACTGGAAAACGGCCGGATGCCGAGATCTCTTTCCTTCTGGAAATGTACTGCCGCGGCTCCATCTATATGACCGTAAAATGGCTCCTCGGAGGAATGAAATTCCCACCGGAACAGCTTGCCCGCCAGCTGGTGCTTGGCATGCCGGAAAAGCTTGCACAGCTCTTTACCGACTTACATGTATTATCTTAGTTTTGTCGGTATTCACCTATAAAACATATACATATCATATTTTTTTGTAAATATGTTACACTTTCGCAACTCTGTAACTTTCATTTTGGATTTTGTTTTGTTAAAATAATATCAGAAACGAGATGTAAATCTTAGATTCATTGAAAAGGAGATATGTATCATGGCAAACAGAATTATGTTAAATCAGACATCTTATCACGGAGCAGGCGCAATCGCTGAAATCGCTACAGAAGCAAAAGCTCATGGCTTCAAAAAAGCTCTTGTATGTTCTGACCCGGATCTGATCAAATTCAATGTTACTTCCAAAGTAACAGATATCTTAGACAAAGAAGGACTTGCTTACGAAATCTACTCTGATATCAAAGCAAACCCGACTATCGAGAACGTACAGCACGGTGTACAGGCTTTCAAAGATTCAGGTGCTGATTACATCATCGCAATCGGCGGCGGATCTTCTATGGATACTTCCAAAGCAATCGGTATCATCATCGCAAACCCGGAATTTGAAGATGTAAGAAGCCTGGAAGGTGTAGCTCCGACAAAGAAACCTTGCGTTCCGATCATTGCCGTTCCGACAACAGCCGGTACTGCAGCAGAAGTTACGATCAACTATGTAGTAACAGATGTAGAAAAGAAACGCAAATTCGTCTGTGTAGACCCACATGATATGCCGATCATCGCTGTTGTAGACCCGGAAATGATGTCTTCTATGCCAAAAG
The DNA here is from genome assembly GCA_934320645.1 of uncultured Bariatricus sp. Taxonomy (GTDB): domain Bacteria; phylum Bacillota; class Clostridia; order Lachnospirales; family Lachnospiraceae; genus Allocoprococcus. The sequence goes on along the minus strand of CAKRFP010000050.1, from coordinate 8,167 downwards.
GGCTCACCGCTTCAACAGGTATGGACGCCCTGACACATGCCATCGAAGGATATACAACAAAGGCTGCATGGGAAATGACAGATATGTTCCACATAAAAGCAATTGAAATCATCTCCAAATCTCTCCGCGGTGCTGTTGAAAACACTAAAGAAGGAAGAGAAGGAATGGCTCTTGGACAGTATATCGCCGGAATGGGCTTCTCAAATGTAGGTCTCGGAATTGCTCACTCAATGGCTCATACCCTCGGAGCAGTCTATGACACTCCACATGGTGTTGCATGCGCAATGATGCTTCCGATCGTAATGGAATACAACGCAGACTGCACAGGCGAAAAATATCGTGAAATCGCCCGCGCAATGGGAGTGAAAGATGTTGATAACATGTCTCAGGAAGAATACAGAAAAGCAGCTGTAGATGCAGTCCGCAAACTCTCCGAAGACGTAGGAATCCCATCCAAACTCGAAGCCCTCAAAGAAGATGATCTCCAGTTCCTCGCAGAATCCGCCCACGCCGATGCCTGCGCACCAGGAAATCCAAAAGATGCATCCGTAGAAGACCTCAAAGATCTGTTTAGAAAACTGATGTAAAGAACAAAATATACATAGTCTGGTAATAAAGCAAAATAATATTCACATCCTATAAATTGATATTCCACTTGCTTTGCTTACCAACAAAGTAGAAAAAGCAACCCCCACAAATTCCGCTAAAAGCGAAATTTGTGGGGGTGAACTTTTTCTCCCCGTATCTTAGTTGATGCAACCCACTTGAGGTATCAGCGCCCGAATCGCCATACATCTTGTTTGGATGCATTGAGGGAGCTGATGCAGTTCTTAAGGTTGTGGAAATTTGTGTTATTCCGTGAAATCCATCTGTCTGAGCGCACCGCGCGAGTTATGGATTTCATGGAATGCCCTTAACAAATTTACAGAACCTCAAGAACTGCCAGCGCACCGAACCGCATCCAAACAAGATGTATGGCGATTCGGGCGCGTCCCTCAAACCAATCCCCCATCAAATAAAATACTCTATCGTCTTCTCTTCCGACAACTTCGTCTTCTCATTAAACAACAAAACTGCTTCCCGCCCCTCTTCCGGTCCAAAAGAATACAGTTCCAGTACTTCCCGGTTAAACATCTCCTCCGGTACGATCCGGTTATACCGGTCCGGCTTGTCCGTCACAAGTACAACCTCCTTTTCCTCAAAAGGCGCTTCCCTGTAATACGGATCAAACATATAAACTATTCCATTTTCTGCCCCGGTAAGAAGCACATAATGCCACTCATCCAGAAAAAGCCTTACAACAACTGCACCACCACGATGCAGCGCATCATTGATATAACTGGTATCCCCAAGATACACCTTTTCCCCGTGAAGATACTTCGCAGAGATCGCAAGCTGCCCCGTCTTGCCAAAACCATTCAGCCAGTTGCTAAGAAACATCATTGCCGCACAGGAAGTGCCACTTTTTCCGGCAACTCCCTCCGCACTGTAGCAATCCAGGCAATAAAGCATGATATTTCTCAGAATTTCCGGCGGGATTTCCTCCCTTGGAAATAAATAGCTGATCGCATTCTGCATGGACGTCGGTCCACAATCATAATCCGAAAACTGATAATGCAGTGGATTTTTCAAGGTTATTCCTCCGTTCCTTTTCCCAGGAATTCTGTGTCTACAAGATTCCAGATCTCATCCCGTCCCTGCTTTGTCTCTGCAGAGAAAGGAATCACAACGGTTCCCGGAAGCAGCTTCAGTCCGGTCTTAATTGCCTTTACCTGCTTCTGTACCTGACTTCTCTTCAGCTTATCAAGCTTTGTCGCGATAATGATCGGATTGAATCCCTGATCCACGATCCAATCATACATCATCTTATCATTCGCAGATGGATCATGACGGATATCGATCAGAAGGAATACTGCTCGCAGCTGTTTAGAGCCATGAAGATAACGCTCGATCAGCTTTCCCCACTGTGCCTTCTCCTGCTCGGAAACCTTTGCATAACCGTATCCCGGAAGGTCCACCAGATACATTTCTTCGTTGATATTGTAAAAGTTGATGGTCTGTGTTTTTCCAGGTTTTGCAGAAGTTCTGGCAAGTGCCTTCCGGTTCATCAGTGCATTGATCAGAGAGGATTTACCGACATTGGATTTCCCGGCAAATGCGATCTCCGGCATGGTGTTATCCGGTAGTTTACTTGTAATTCCACAGACTGTTTCCAGATTTACATTCTTAATTACCATCTTTTTTCCTCCGTGTGCGCACAAGCGCGATCTTCAGAACCTCTTCCATCTGGGCTACCGGAATGATCTCCAGTCCCTTTGTGATTTCAGAAGAAAGTTCATCCACATCTTTTTTGTTCTCCTTTGGTACAAGCACTGTTTTGATTCCGGCATTCTTTGCTGCGAGAAGCTTTTCTTTCAGGCCTCCGATTGGAAGCACTCTTCCGCGCAGTGTGATCTCTCCTGTCATGGCAAGATCCGCACGCACTTTCTTATTTGTAATCGCAGAGAACATTGCTGTCGCCATCGTGATACCGGCAGACGGACCATCTTTTGGAACTGCCCCTTCCGGAATATGAATATGAATATCATGCTTTTCAAAGAAATCCTCGGCAACCTTGTATTTGCTGCTGATGGAACGGATGTAACTGATTCCTGCCTGTGCGGATTCTTTCATCACATCGCCAAGCTGACCAGTCAGGATAATCTCCCCTTTTCCTGGCATCACATTGACCTCGATCTGCAGGGTATCCCCGCCTACACTGGTCCATGCAAGTCCGCGGACGATTCCCACCTCATCCTCAACATTTGCCATCTGATAGATGTACTTTTCTTTGCCGAGATACTTTTCCATATTCCGCTCAGTCACCTGTACGCGCTTCTTATCGTGCTCGTAAATCTCTCTTGCCGCTTTCCGGCAGATATTGCCGATCTCACGCTCCATCTGACGTACACCGGCTTCTTTAGTATAATTCTGCGCAATCTTCCAGATCACGCCCTTGCTGATCGTAAGCTGTTCTTTGGTAAGTCCATGCCGCTCCAGCTGCTTCGGAATCAGATGCTCTGTCGCAATATGCAGCTTTTCATTCTCCGTATAACTGCTGACCTCAATTACTTCCATACGGTCAAGAAGCGGTCTTGGAATCGTCTGCAGCGAATTGGCTGTCGTCACAAATGTCACCTCAGACAGATCGATCGGGACTTCCAGGTAATGATCACGAAAGCGGTTGTTCTGTTCACTGTCCAACACCTCCAGAAGCGCAGAAAAAGTATCTCCCTTATAGTCTGTGCTGACTTTATCAATCTCATCCAGAAGGAGCAGCGGGTTCTTTACCCCGGCGCTCTTAATACCGTTTGCAATCCGTCCCGGCATTGCACCAACATAAGTTTTTCTGTGTCCACGGATTTCAGCCTCATCACGGACACCACCAAGAGAAATTCTCACATACGGTTTTTTCAGTGCTTTTGCAAGTGATCTTGCAATGGATGTCTTTCCGGTTCCCGGAGGACCTACCAGACACAGGATCGGACTGTCTCCCTTTTTCGTAAGGGCACGAACTGCCAGAAATTCCAGCACACGTTCTTTCACTTCTTCCAATCCATAATGCTCGGCTTCCAGAAGTTCTTTTGCATAGGCAATATCTGTAAAATCTTCTGTCCGCTTATTCCACGGCATCTCCAGCATAGTTTCAATATAAGTACGGATCACACCGGCTTCTGCAGGACTCTGCATGGAGTTCTTAAATCTTCCAATCTCTTTTTTCAGCTTTTCTTTTACCTCATCCGGCGCATCCAGGGCTTCTGCCTTCTGTGCAAATTCCTCTGCATCGGAAATCGTGGTATCCTCACCAAGTTCTTCCCGGATCAGCTTTAACTGTTCCCGCAGGATGTATTCTCTCTGGTGCTTATCCACACGCTCTTTGACTTTCATCTGAATCTCATCACGGATGTTCATGATCTGCATCTCATTGACCAGTTTGACGGAAATCAGTTCATAGCGTCTGTCAAAATCCAGTTCTTCCAGGATTTCCTGCAATTCCCGGTAATCCAGCGGCATATTCGCTGCCACCTGATTGACCATTTTTTTCAGATCCGTGATCTCTTTGATCTGATTCACCATATCCTTTGTGATCTTCGGCATTCTTGCCGCATAATCCAGATACAGATCCCGGAGTCCTCTCGTCATTGCTTCCCGGTTGATCTCGCCTGCAATATCCGGATCTGCATCCTCCGGGATTGTAATATTGGCTCGCAGATACGGATCTGCGAATTCAATTGTATTTAAAACTGCCCTTTCTTCTGCGGATACCAGCACACGCAGAATCTGTTTTGGCAGTTTGATGATCTGTTTTACTGTCGCAACCGTTCCCACACGGTAGAGATCTGCTTCTCCCGGATTCTCTACTTCCACATCTTTCTGTGTCAGCAGAAAAATCTTCTGATCACTTGACATCACTTCCTGAACCGCTTCAATTGAGCGTTCCCGGCTGATGTCAAAATGAACCACCATTTCTGGCAGGATCGTCATCCCCCGCAAGGCAACCATTGGCAGACTTTCTGTTCTGTTCATATAGTTTTTTCTCCTGTTAAATAGCTGTTGGAACTTTCTGTTAAACTATGAGAAACACGCTCCGCGAGTTTCTCAAGTTATCACGGCAGTCGCCAAAATCTCGTGTAAGCACGGACTTTGGCTCGTTGCTCGCGTAAATAAAAACGGATGCTTCTGGTCTTAACCGTCAGCACCCATTTTTCATACGCCTGATATTTTATGCACTTTCCGGTCTTGCTTCAATCTTCTCTGTACTTGGAGCTTTTTCCCCAAGCACTGCCTCTTTTGTCACAAGACAGTATTTCAGATTCTCATCCGACGGTGCTTTATACATGATATCCATCATTACATTTTCCATAATCGCACGGAGTCCTCTGGCACCTGTCTTACGCTTCAGAGAAGTCTCGGCAATTGCCTCCAGCGCATCCTTATCGAATTCCAGTTCCACGTCGTCCAGCTCCAAAAGCTTCTGATACTGCTTTACGATCGCATTCTTTGGCTCTGTCAGAATGCGGACCAGATCGTCCTTATCCAGAAGTTCCAGAGATACAGTTACCGGCACACGTCCTACAAGTTCCGGGATCAGTCCGAACTTCACAAGATCTTGTGGAAGGATCTGCTGCAGAAGCCGGTCGATATCTTCCTCATGCTTCTGCGCGATCTGTGCCTCAAAACCGATCGACTTCTTATCGATCCGGTTCTCTATGATCTTATCGATTCCTTCAAATGCCCCACCACAGATAAATAAAATATTGGTGGTATCAATCTGAATCATCTCCTGCTGCGGATGCTTACGTCCTCCCTGCGGCGGTACATTGGCAACGGTACCTTCCAGGATCTTCAGAAGTGCCTGCTGTACCCCTTCACCTGATACGTCACGGGTAATGGACGGGTTCTCGGATTTTCTTGTAATCTTGTCGATCTCATCGATATAGATGATTCCGTGCTCTGCACGCTCGATATCACCGTCTGCTGCCTGAATGATCTTCAGAAGAATATTCTCCACATCTTCTCCGACATATCCGGCTTCTGTCAGTGCTGTCGCATCTGCGATCGCAAACGGTACATTCAAGATCTTTGCCAGAGACTGTGCCAGAAAAGTCTTACCACATCCGGTCGGTCCGACCATCAGGATATTGCTCTTCTGAAGCTCCACACCCAGATCCTTTTCTGCCATGATCCGCTTATAATGATTGTATACTGCAACCGAAAGCACTTTCTTTGCCTCATCCTGTCCGATCACATAATCATCCAGAAATGCTTTGATTTCTTCCGGTTTCAGAAGATTGATATCATCATACATGCTTTCTTCTTCATAACCAAGTTCATCTTCAATGATCTCAGTACATACATCTACGCACTGGTCGCAGATATATACCCCATTCGGTCCGGCGATCATTTTTCTCACCTGACTCTGTGGTTTATTACAAAAAGAACATCTTACGATTTCTTCATATTTTCCTGCCATATTCTTACCTCGCACTTTTTTACACGTAAAGGGAATGCCCAATAAGGACATTCCCTTTTCCCGTTAACGGCTTGTAATAACCTTATCAATCAATCCATATGCCAAAGCTTCTTCGGCAGTCTTCCAGTTATCTCTTTCCGTATCTGCACAAATTGTCTCGTAACTCTGACCTGTATTTGCAGCCATCAGTCTGTTCATTCTTTCTCTGATTCGCAGAATATGCTGAGCATTGATCTCGATCTCGGTTGCCTGACCCTGTGCACCGCCTGAAGGCTGGTGAATCATAATCTCTGCATTCGGAAGGGCATATCTCTTTCCCTTTGCTCCGCCTGCAAGAAGAAAAGCTCCCATACTTGCAGCCATTCCCATACACATCGTAGAGACGTCACATTTGATGTAATTCATGGTGTCGTAAATCGACATACCTGCCGAAATCGATCCGCCTGGACTGTTAATGTAAAACTGAATGTCCTTATCCGGATCTTCTGCTTCCAGAAACAGCAACTGAGCCACGATCAGGCTTGCTGATGCATCATTCACTTCCGTATCCAGAAAGATGATTCTGTCTTTTAAAAGTCTTGAATAAATGTCGTAAGAGCGTTCTCCACGGCTTGTCTGTTCAACGACGTAAGGTACTAAACTACTCATGTAACACTCCTCCTGCTATATTAAAGTATGAAACGGAACTTATTTTTCTACAGCATTGTCAACTACGAATGTAATTGCCTCCTGAACTGCCATATCCAGTTTCATCTGTTCTTTTTCTTTGTCGCCCATGAAACTCTTAAGCTTGTCAGCTTCCATCTGGTAAGCTTCTGCCATCTTAGCGATCTCTTCATCAAATTTTTCATCTGTGATTTCGATGTTTTCAGCTTTTGCGATTGCTTCAAGAACAAGTCTTGTCTTGATTCTCTTCTCAGCCTGCGGACGGAGTTCTTCCATCATCTTGTCAGCTGTCATGCCTGTGAACTGCATATACTGGTCAAGAGTCAGTCCCTGCTGCTGCATTCTCTGAGCGAATTCATCAAGCATCTGTCTTGCCTGTGTATCAACCATAGCTTCCGGAAGTTCCATTTCAGCTGATTCGATGATTGCATCTACAGCTGCATCTTCCTGTGCTCTCTTACCATCATTTACTTTCTGCTCTTTGATCTTAGCTTTGATATCAGCTTTTAATTCATCAAGAGTCTCGAACTCTGATACTTCTGAAGCGAATTCATCATCAAGCTCCGGAAGTTCTTTTGCTTTGATCTCATGAACTGTACATTTGAATACAGCTTCTTTTCCTTTGAGTTCTTCTGCGTGATAGTCTTCCGGGAATGTAACCTTAACTTCTACTTCTTTTTCCGGTTCTGCACCGATCAGCTGTTCTTCGAATCCAGGGATAAAAGATCCTGAACCGATTGTCAGCGGATAGTTTTCTCCTTTTCCACCTTCAAAAGCTTCTCCGTCTACAAATCCTTCAAAATCAAGAACAACTTCATCTTTATCCTGTACCGGACGTCCTTCTACTGTGATTGTTCTTGCGTTCTTAAGCTGTTCTTCTTCAAGCTTAGCATCGATTTCTTTCTGTGTTACGCGGTTCGAATATTTCGGAACTTCGATTCCTTTGTATTCACCAAGTTTTACTTCCGGTCTTGTAGCTACTTCAGCTGTAAAAATAAATGGTTTGCCTTTTTCGATCTGTGTTACATCGATCTTCGGCTGTGAAACGATATCAAGACCACTTTCATCATATGCTTTTGCATAAGCTTCCGGAATCAGAGCGTTTGCTGCATCATCATAGAAGATTTCTGGTCCGTACATCTTTTCGATGAGCTGGCGCGGAACTTTCCCTTTACGAAATCCAGGAACATTGATTCTGCTTTTCTGTTTCTGGTATGCTTTCTGAAGTGCTCCTTCTAATTCTTCTGCTGAAACTTCGATTGTGAGTTTCGCCATATTGTGTTCTAACTGTTCAACTTGTAAACTCATTACCATTTCCTCCTAAATTTACATATGCAAAAAGTCGACAGACTTATCTACATTACAATCATTTTACAAGTATAGCACAACTTCTACAGTTTATCAAGCTCTAAAATTCGTTCTATAAAGCCATTTAATTCCTCATCACCGATCGACCAGGTATTCCGCCCTTTTTGCGTCACGGTAAAG
>CAKRFP010000049.1 GCA_934320645.1 uncultured Bariatricus sp. | reverse complement strand
TGGACAGACTTCGGAATGATCACCACATCACTCTGAAGAAGGAAACGAAGAGCTGTCTGTGCGGCAGTTTTTCCATATTTTTCACCGATCTTAGTCAGAACCGGATTGGTGAACATATCGTTACGTCCTTCTGCAAATGGTCCCCAGGATTCAATCTGGCAGCCATATTTCTTCAGGTATTCTTTCGCAACCTTCTGCTGCTGGAACACGTGAGTTTCAATCTGGTTTACAGCCGGTTTGATTTCCGCAAAATGCTGGATGTCCAGGTAGCGGTCCGGTCCGAAGTTAGACACACCGATGGCACGCAGTTTTCCTTCTTTGTAAAGCTCTTCCATTGCGCGGTAGGTTCCGTAGTAGTCACCGAATGGCTGATGGATCAGAAGCAGATCCAAGTATTCTGTCTGTAATTTTTTCATGGATTCTTCGATGGATGCTTTTGCTTTTTCATATCCGGCATTGGTGATCCATACCTTTGTGGTAAGGAAGAATTCTTCACGCGGAAGTCCGCATTCTTTTAAGGCAGCTCCTACGCCTTCTTCGTTATAATAAGCCTGTGCAGTATCGATGCTGCGGTAGCCGACCTCGATGGCATCGAGCACACAGCGCTTTCTTACTTTACAATGCATTTCTCGGAATGTACACTATTGATATCGCAATCTGCATTTCAGAAAATGAAAAGCAAAACAGGAGGAAAGTCATGCTGGATTTATATGAGCTAAAACAATTTGCCGCGTTTGCAGATCTCGGAACCTTGTCAAAAGTGGCGGAAGAATTTCATCTTTCCACTCCGTCGATCACCCGTTCCATGCAGAATCTGGAGGAGAGCTTTGGAGTAAAATTATTTTCAAGGGGAAAGAACCGGATTGAATTAAATGAAACAGGGAAGGCAGCAGTAGGGTATGCACGGAAACTTTTACAGGAAGCGGACCGGGCTGTGGAGCAGGTGAGAGCATTTGACCTGAGGCAGAAGACGATTGTGGTCAGGTCCTGTGCGCCGGCACCGCTCTGGGAGCTTCTGAAAAAACTGAACCACACAGATCCTGGCAAGGTGATATCGTCCGCAATCTGCCAGAATGAAGAGGTTCTGGTTTCATTAGGTGAAAAATCCTGTGATATTGGGATCCTGCCATTTCCGGTAGAAGGGGCGTATGAATTTATGAAGGAGAATTTGTTTGTCTGTGTTCCGCCGGAGCATGAGCTTGCCCGGCAGAAGGAGCTTACTTTTGAGAAAATCAATGGATTTAATTTTTTACTGCGCACAGAACTTGGATTTTGGGATACCATGTGTCGGGAAAAGATGCCTGCATCCAAATTCCTGGTTCAGACGGACACGGAAGCATTTAATGAACTGGTGAGAGCTTCTTCGCTGCCGTGCTTTATAACAGATTATATTCAGGAAAAGGAGATGGAGGATTACGGAAGGATCCGGATTCCGATCACAGATCCAGAGGCTAAGGTGACATTTTATGTCAAAGAATTGAGCTGAAAAGCTCCTGAACGGGAGAAAATTTCAGGATGCTGTTTTTCATATGTCTTTTCATTCATGCACCAGATTGCTATAATATTTCGTTTTGCTCGCTTATTTTATGGTATACTGTACTGGATATTAAATGATGCAATGGAGAACAAACATGAATTTTTTACTGGGAATTATATACCTTTCATTTATCAGCCTCGGACTGCCGGATGCGCTTTTAGGATCTGCGTGGCCGAAGATGTATCTGGAATTTCAGGTTCCGGTCTCATACGCCGGTGCAATCTCAATGATCATTGCGCTTGGAACGATTCTTTCGAGTCTGCTCAGTGACCGGCTTACCAGAAAATTTGGCACAGGAGCAGTAACGGCAACCAGTGTTGGAATCACGGCATTTGCACTCTGGGGATTTTCCATCAGTCACAGCTTCTGGATGCTGTGCATCTGGGCGATTCCTTATGGACTTGGAGCGGGGAGTGTGGATGCTTCTTTGAATAATTATGTGGCACTACATTATGCAAGTAAGCATATGAGCTGGCTGCACTGTATGTGGGGAGTTGGGGCAACGATTGGCCCTTATATTATGGGTGCTGCACTTACCGGTGGTGCATCCTGGAATACCGGGTACCGGATCATTTCTGTGATGCAGGTTGTCCTCACAGCGATTATTGTATTCAGTCTTCCTAAATGGAAAGGAAGAAATGTTTCCGCGGAAGAACATACAGAGAGCAAACTGCTTTCATTAAAAGAAATTTTAGCGATACCGGGAGCAAAGGCGATTATGATCTGCTTTTTCTGTTATTGTGCAGTGGAGCAGACGACCATGCTCTGGGCGAGCAGTTATCTGAATCTGGCAAAGGGTGTGGCAGCGCAGACGGCGGCTTCATTTGCCGGGATGTTCTGCATCGGTATTACGATTGGGCGTGGAATTAATGGATTTATCGCAATGAAACTGAAAGACAGCCAGATGATCCGGATGGGGCAGGCAATCATTTTTCTTGGAATTGTCGTGATGATGCTTCCGTTTGGGGATGTATTTTCATTACTTGGATTTTCACTGATCGGTCTTGGATGTGCGCCGGTTTATCCTTGTATTATTCATTCTACGCCGGAACATTTTGGAGCGGAACGCTCTCAGGCGCTGATCGGGGTACAGATGGCAAGTGCATATGTTGGAACCTGCCTGATGCCACCGTTATTTGGATTGATGGCAAATCATATTTCCATTCATTTACTTCCGGTTTATCTGCTTATTTTACTGGCTGTGATGGTGTGGATGCATGAATTGTTGAATAAGACGGTAAACAGTGAAGAATAAAGAGAACTGTGTACAAGGAACTAAGTGCATTTGCTGAAGATGTGCTGGAATATATTTTTGCAAAGTAAAAGACGGGCGACAAAATAGAAAATGTCGTCCGTCTTTTTCTTATATGATGAGTCAGGCACAAATCTGTATTTTGCAATGTGCGTGACTGAACTGCTGTTTGAGATGAGGTACAAATCGAGAAATCATCCTATAGATTTTACGTGCCAATACACATTTTTTAGAAGAACAGCAGTCCCATATGGTAGACAATGCAGGAAATAACGAGTGCCGCAGCGGTATAAAAGGCACCGATCTTTGCGGTCCATTTCACAGAATGGGTTTCTCTTGCGGTTGCAGCAAGTGCGCTGACGCAAGGCATATTAAAGCTGATTGCAAAGATAAAGGCAAGTCCCTGTGCTTTCGTAAAGTTTGCAGACAGGATCTGCGAGATATCCGCGGCATTTCCGGCTGCTTTTGCACCAAAAGTAGAGCTGACAAAATTGCCGCCTGTTCCGTACAGGGTGTTCAGGACACCGAGCAGGGATTCTTTGGAAATTGCGGACGCGCAGAAGGCGAGGAATGCCTGCCATTTCAGTCCAAAGAACATGGTTACAGGTTCGATGAGAACTCCGATGCGGTACAGGATACTTGTCTCCGGCTTGCCACCAAATCCATAGGTCAGGATGAAAAATACAATGGACACGATGGAAATAACGCGCAGGGCACGGAAGAAAATATCCAGTGTCCGCTGGAAGGTTACATATAAAATGTTGCGGAAATCTGGTTTGTGATAAGGCGGAAGTTCCATGATGAGTCCGACACGTTCATCTTTCGGTGAAAGGGAATTCCCGAATACCTTGTAAACAATCCACATCATGAAAAACATAAAAAGGAAGATGGACAGGATCACAAGGAATCCACCGGTGCTGCCGAAGAGAGCAATGGCGATCGTTGGCACAACGGATAAGGTCGCCGCACATGGAACTGCCCATGACATGGCGATTGCAAGGACACGCTGTCCCCAGTTATCGACCACGCGGGTTCCGGTTGCCCCGGCAATGGTGCAGCCAAGCCCCATGAAAAATGGCATGATGGTTTTGCCCTGCAGACCGACTTTGGACATGGTGTGGTCGAACAGGAAGGAAATCCGTGCCAGGTAACCGGTTTCTTCCATCAGGTTAAATCCAAGCGTAATCCCAAGAACGAAAGACGCCATCATAACTGCAAAATAAAGTACATTTACAAGTACATCGCAGATCAGGGAGATGAGAAGCGGATGGACGCCCGCGTTTCCCATAATTGTGCGAAGAGCAGCAGATGCAGGAACCAGAATGGCAGATGCAATACCGGAAATGATACCGGCAAAGATCATGGCAAGCAGAAAGATTCCGAGGATGATTCCAAATGCCATAAATTTTCCTTTCACAGGAGAGAGCGCTGCTTTGTCAAATCTGGTAAATGCATTTTCGGCAGTTTTTGAGGCTGTCAGGACACCGTCAAGCAGAGTGTCGATATAGGCAATCTTTTCTTCCGAAGAGGAAAGCGCGTGTTCTTTGATAAAAGGTCTGGTTTGCAGGCTTTTTTCAATGGTTTCATAAAGCTTCTGATAATCTTTTTTGTGGATGGCAGACATCGGTACGACCGGAATGCCAAGCTTCCTGGAAAGCTTTTCGACATGAATGGTAATGCCCTGACCCTTTGCCACGTCCATCATATTGAGAACCAGGATAGCAGGGACTTCTGTTCCGATGAAATCAGCCAGCATATACAGGCTTCGCTTAAGCTGTGATGCATCTGCCATGACAAGGACCAGATCCGCGTTGCCCGAGCGGATATAGTCGCCGGTGATGATTTCTTCGTCGGAACCTGCGGAAAGGGAGTAGCTTCCCGGAAGATCGGCAAGGATTATCCGCTGTCCGTTCCATTTGAATTCGCCTTCTTTCTGGTCAACGGTTTTACCAGGCCAGTTGCCGACATGCTGGTGAGAGCCGGTGATCATATTGAAAATCGTGGATTTTCCGGAGTTTGGCTGTCCGAGAAGAGCGATAACTGGGGTAGAATCATCTTTGTGATAAAGACTGCTGGTTCCGTGATAATGGGAACAGTTTTTAGATGTACAAGTCTGACAGTTACTCATTTTTCACACCTCCTACCATGATTTTTTTGCTTTCTTCACGTCCAATCGCAATCAAAGTATCTCTTGCAAAAATAAGAACAGGCTGTTTCTTTTGATTCTGACAGATTTCAATCTGGCTTCCGTTCATCAGCCCCATAGATGACAGGCGGTTCACCAGTCGTGCTTCATCCCTGATGCTCAAGATATAATACTTTTTTCCGGGCTTTGTGTCGGAAAGAGTGATTTGCTCCATTTTATTTCCTCCTTCAGTATTATTTAATCCAAATAGTAATTGATTAGCAAACTCTAACTGATTGCATACTAACAAACTATATGGGATGTGTAAAATCCATTCGAGTAATTTGAGCCTGTTTAGTAATCTTTTTGAGGATTGGATTGTGGATTATGCAGATGGGTGCTAATATGGAGACATGAATAAAAAGCAGCAGAATCATTTTTTATATGAGAAAGAAAATGAAGGGCGGGTGGAGCTTTATCTTCTTGCACCGGGCATCAGTATCTGCTTCAATCAGATTTACACAGGAAGCTGGACGAAAGGAGACAGCTCCATATTTTCCGAAGAGATGCTGATCCTCAATTTCTGTCTGAGCGGAAGATGTGATGTATCCCTTGCCGGAAACCGGTATGCGATCGTTGGAGAGCATCAGGTTTGTGCAAGTACGATCCTGCCGACAAAGGATTTTTATTATCCGGGAAGAAAATATGAAGGAATCCAGATTTATGTAGATCTGGCGGTGATCCGGGAAGCAAAAGGACGGGATTTCCTGTCAGAGCTGGGAATCCATGCAGACGGGATTGTGGAATTATTCTGCGGAAGTGACGGACTTTATCTGCACCGGATGAGTGAAGCGGTATTTGCGCTTGCCGGGGAAGTCTGGCAGATGAGAGAGGAGCCGGAAACAGGACTTCTGAGATATTTCACAGTGCGGATCCTGCATGAACTGATGGAGATGCCGTGCGAAAGCGAATCAGATACCTATTTTACCAGATCACAGATTGCAATTGTGAGAGAAGCGGAAGCACTGATTATGGCAGATCTGTCCAAACGGTATACGGCAAAAGAGATGGCAGAACGGTTCGGAATTAGTGAGAGCAGTTTTAAGCTGTATGTCAGGGGAATTTTGGGAGAAGGATATCTCGCTTATTTTCGGAAGAAAAGGATGGAGAAGGCGGCAGAGCTTCTGGAAACTACGAATCTGAAAGTGATTGAGATCGCCAATACGGTCGGATACGAAAATCAGGGAAAATTTGCCAGAGTATTTGCGGAAACATATGGCGTGACGCCGTTAGAATTCAGACGATTGTCTAAATAAAAAGAAGAAAACACCTTGAATTATAGTTAAATGAATTTTGATTCACATAATGAGGGGTATGTGGTAAAATATGAGTATTTGAGAGAAAAGGTAAAAGAAGATAGTAGAATATATTTTCAGATAACGAACGATAAATAAGGCGAAACAAATGAGTATTGAAGTTGAAATAAAGCTGAAAATAAAGAATAAAAAAGAACTGGAACAGAAGTTACTGGAGCTTGGGTTTAGTGCTGGAGATATGGTGTCAGAATCTGACACATACTATACATCCGAACACCATGATTTTGCAGGGCTGGATGAGGCGCTCCGGATTCGGAGTATTGAAAATCTTACAACAGGGGAAAAAGAAGCGGTAATTACTTATAAAGGCGCAAAGCTGGATAAGAAGTCGATGGCAAGAAAAGAGCTGGAAACAACAGTGGGAGATGCGGGAATTTGCAGAGAGATATTGGAAAGCATAGGTTTTTCGCCGGTTCCGGAAGTTGAAAAAGTGCGAAAACATTTTCAGAAAGATGAGATTACAGCCTGTGTAGATTCGGTAAAAAATCTGGGAGATTTTCTGGAACTGGAATGGATTGTCAGTGAAGAAAAGGAACGAGAAGCAGCACTTGGGGAATTGGAGAAGATTTTGAAAATGCTTGGATATTCAATGACAGACACGACAAGAAAATCATATTTGTCGATGTTGACCGGGTGAGAGAATTAAGCAATAGCTGAAAGATGGGAACGGAGGATATAACAGAAAATGACAGATTACAACCGGGAAGACCAGTTTCTAAGGCAGAGACTGCAAAAGGAAATCCCGATTTTAAGAGCCATGATACAGAATTTATATAGAGAACTGGACAGGAAGCTGCACTTGAATGGAGCGAATGTGCCGGTGACATTTGGATATGATACGGACACACTGGGATCCTACACCAGACGAAGCGCGCATGAGAAGGAACATTTTCATTTTTCTCTGCTTTTTATTGCATATGGTGTGAAAAATCCGCTGTCAAAAGAGGACCGGATCGATTTATTCAAGCATGAGTATGCACATTATATGCAGTATAATATGCAGATTCCTGAAAAGTACAAGTGGCAGGCGGGGACGCACGGAAGTGCTTGGAAATATTGCTGTTCTCTCATCGGAGCAGCACCAACGCCTTATTACAGGGCGGGAGAGGCACTGATGAATCATGATTACGACAAAGTGTTAAAGAACAAGATTCATGATAAGACGGTGCCGATCTGGGATACCTACCGGAGATTGCAGAAAGCGGAGAAGGAAAAAAATGAAGTTGTCCGGTACAAAACCGGGGATGCGGTGACACATCCAAAGTTTGGAAATGGAATCATAGAAAAGATCAATCAGAGATCCGGCAGCGTACACCTTTATATCCGTTTTGACGGGGAAGTTAAGTGCATTGATCAGAAATGGCTGTCGAGGAAGAAAATGTAGAAGACAGATGCACAACTGGGAAGATAAAAAGGCGTGTTTTTGAGAAAAAATTAAGGGCTATAAAAGCAAGAATAAGGTAACAGAAAACCCGGAGCATATCAGACGAAGAGAAAGATATGTCCCGGGTTTTCTGGTGTGAAAAAAGTTTTCCAAACAATGTATTAGAAAATCACAAAATTGAGATTCTTCGGTTTTGTTTCATTTTCGGAAAAAATCTATGGTACAATGTTGGAAAAATGGAGGAGATAGGTAATGCAGAATATATTAGTAGTGGAAGATGACCCAGATCTGAATCAGGCAATTGGTTATGCTCTGCAAAAGGCAGGATATGTAGTGTACAGTACGGCTACTATAAAGGGAGGGGAAAAGCTTTTCAGGGGGAACCGGATGGATATGGTTCTGCTGGATGTGAATCTCTCGGACGGAGAAGGATTTTCCTTTTGCAAGTGGGTAAAAGCGCAGAGGGAGGTTCCGGTCATTTACCTGACGGCAAGAGATCTGGAAGAAGATGCGCTGGAAGGCTATGAATCCGGAGCGGAAGATTACGTGACCAAACCATTTTCAATGAAAATTTTACTCCGAAAAATCGAAGTTATTTTAAAGAGAATGACGCCTGTAAACCGTCTGATTTTTGAAGATTCGTATGTATCGATTGATTCGGAAAATGCACGGGTGACGGTAAAGGGGAAGGAGTGTCCGGTTACGCCGACCGAGTGCCGGCTGCTTCGCCAGTTTCTTTTGAACCGGGGACAGCTTTTGACATATGATCTGCTGCTGGAACGGTTGTGGGACAGCGGCGGTCAGTTTGTGGATAAGCATGCCCTGGCGGTAAATGTGAACCGCCTGCGGGGAAAGATTGAAGATAGGGATCACAGATATATTTCAAATGTGTATGGGATGGGATATCAATGGATTGGCTGATGGAGATTGTGGTCATTGGACTCATTGCGGCAGTGGCTGGATTATTGTGGAAAAATTACCGGACAAAGAAAGAAGCAGAGCGGTTTGCCGAAAAGGTAGAGACTGCCCTGGATGCAATCGTGACAGGAAAAGAATGGGATCTGGAAGAAGAACTGGAGGACAGCCTCTGGGGAAGAACAGGTACCCAGTTAGAAAAAGTGGAGCAGGTATTTCGGAAAAAGGAAGAGGAAAGTGTCTGTGAAAAAGAACGGGTAAAAGGACTGATTTCTGATATTTCCCATCAGATAAAGACTCCGGTCGCCAATATCAAGCTGTATATGGAGCTGCTTGAGGGAGAGAATGTTTCGCGAGATGTGCAGGAGTTCCTAAAAAAGATCAAAGGGCAGACAGAGAAAATTGATTTCCTTATGCAGAGTATGGTAAAAATGTCAAGACTTGAAACGGGTATTTTGCAGATCCATAAAGAGGAAAAAGATCTGTACCAAACGATCGGACGGGCAGTTTCGGCTGTAGTGGCAGAGGCAGCAGCGAAAGAGATAGGCTTGTATGTAGACTGTGAGAAACCGATGCAGATCTGGCATGATAGCAAATGGACAGAGGAAGCCATTTACAATATTCTGGACAATGCGGTGAAATATACAGAAAATGGCGGGAAAATCCAGATCCATGCAAGAAGACAGGAATTATTTTTACAACTCAGTATTTCCGATACCGGAAAAGGGATTGCCCTGGAGCGGCAGGCAGAAATATTTACCAGATTTTACCGCGAGCCGGAGGTGCATGAGAAGCCGGGAGTGGGAATCGGACTTTATCTGGCAAGAACGATCATGGAGCTACAGAAAGGGTACATTGAGGTGAAATCTGAACCGGGAAAAGGAGCCTACTTTTCCTTGTATTTTCCGGTAAATGATGCGCAGGAAAGTATCACAGCCTTGTGATAATTGGAGATTGTGACTGGTTTGTGATTTTTAAGAGATATGCTAAAAGATATCAAAAGAAGGAGGCAAACCAATGAAAAATTTTATTGTAGAGACAAGAAATTTGAAAAAATATTACCAGATGGGTGAGAATACGGTAAAGGCACTGGATGGCGTGGATTTCCGGGTAAAGGATCGGGAATTTGTTGCAATTATCGGGAAAAGCGGTTCGGGAAAGAGTACGCTTCTGCATATGCTTGGCGGGCTGGACGTGCCGACCGAAGGAGAAGTTTTGATTGACGGAAAGCGTCTTAAAGGACTGAAAAAGGAACAGCTTGCGGTCTTTCGCAGAAGAAAGATCGGGTTCATTTTTCAGAACTATAATCTTGTGCCGGATCTGAATGTCTATGAAAATGTCATTCTTCCGATCGAGCTGGATGGAAGAAAGGTGGATACAGAGTATGTAAATGGGATTCTGGAGCTTCTTGGACTTTCTGAAAAGAAAGAAGTGCTTCCGGGAACCTTATCCGGCGGGCAGCAGCAGAGAGTCGCGATTGCAAGGGCTCTTGCGGCAAAACCGGCAATCCTGCTTGCGGATGAGCCGACCGGAAATCTGGATTCTGCCACCAGCCATGATGTGCTTGGACTTCTCAAAATGGCGTCAAAGCAGTTTGGTCAGACCTTGATCCTGATTACGCATGATCGGGATATCGCGCAGCTTGCAGACCGGATTGTTCATATTGAGGATGGGAAAATCGTGGGAGACACCGGGAAGGAGCGTGAGGATCATGCTTAAAAATCCGAACCAGAAGGTGATCCGCAGGATGGCAGTCAATACACTGAAGATAAACCGAAGAAGGACGGTTACATTGTTTCTGGCGGTTCTTCTTTCTTCCTTTATGATTTTCACAATTTTCACCGTTGGAGAATCTTATTTCCGGCTTCAGAAAATCCAGAATATGCGGATGTCTGGAGCCAAATTTGATGCAATCATGTATGGCGTGACGGATGAACAGAGACAGATGTGTGAAAGCAATCCGGACATTGTCCAGACCGGTACAGCGGGTGTCTGTGGATGGGTAGAAGCAACCGATCAGGACTCCACGCCGGATGTTGGGCTGATTTGGGCGGATGACGGATACTGGAACAAGATGATGCAGCCGGTCATAGAAACGCTGGAAGGGAGCTATCCAACTGCGTTTGATGAGATTATGGTGACAAAATCTGCGTTAAAAGAATGCGGCTATGAAAATCTTGGTGTTGGGGATTCGATTACGATGACCTATGGAACTTATGATGGAATGACAGAGGGGACGTTTCGGATCAGCGGGATCTGGGACGGATATGGAGCGAAGAAGGTATTTTATGTCTCAAAAGCATTCTATGACCAGTCGGGATGGAGTCTTTCCAAGGCGGCTTCCGGGCGGTATTATATGACCTTTAAACAGAAGCTTATGACGAAAAAAGCGCAGAATGCATTTATCAAAAGTATGAAGCTTGGAAAGCAGCAGAATCTGTTTTTTAATAGCGATTTTGGTGAAGCGGTTCAGATTCTGGCAGGTCTTGGTGGGCTGATCGCAGTGACCTGTCTGTGTGCATATCTGCTGATTTATAATATTATGTATCTTTCAGTAGCCGGGAAGGTCCGGTATTTTGGACTGCTTCAGACGGTGGGAATGACCGAAAGACAGATTAAGAAACTTTTGAAGGAACAGATGCTTCTGATTGGAACAGCCGGGATAGTTTCCGGATATGTGGCAGGGGGAATGGTGTCTTTTTTCCTGATTCCGCTGATTGTAAAAACGATGGGGATCCGGAAGAAATATGTGGGCTCTGCGATGGTTCGCTTTCATCCGGTTATTCTGTTGGCAACGATTGTCCTGGTTGGAGTTACGATTCATCTGGCAAGCCGGAAACCTGCAAAAATGGCGGCAAATATTTCCCCGATCGAGGCGCTTGGATATCGTCCGACCAACAAGACAAAAAAGATAAGAAAATCCGGAAAAGTAACGATTGTCGGAAGACTTTCCAGAGAGCAGTTTGCCAAAGACAAGAGGAGAACGGCGGTGGTGCTGTTTTCTCTGGCAGCGAGCCTGTCGGTGTACCTTTGTGTTGTGACCATGCTGGACAGCCAGGCGGCGAGAACCATTGTTTCAAATTATATGGACACTGATCTGGTAATCAAAAATGACACGGCATATAAGAAAAATGCGGCAGACAGAAGAGACATTCTGGATGAAAATCTGTTGAAAGAAATCCGGAAAAATGCCGGAGTTTCGGAAGTACATCCGATGGTGTACACGGAGATCACGGTTCCGTGGGAGCCAGATTTCGCAGAAATGTGGATGAAAGAATTTTATGCAAAATGGATGAGTATTCCGTATGAACAGGAAAAGGAAGAGTATCAGAAGCATCCGGAAAATTTTGGCTCTTCGATGATCGGAATTGATGAGCAGGAGTTTGAGTATCTGAACAAAACATTGGAAAATCCGGTGGATAAAGAAGATTTTTTAAGTGGCAAAGCCTGCATTATTTATAAAAATGGTCTGGATCTTGCGGATGCAGAGATTACAGGAAAAGAAGTGACCTGTGCGCTTCGAGGAGACCAGGAAAAGATGAAGAGATTTACGATTGCAGGAGTTACAAATGAGGTTTATTATACAGCGCTTCTTGGTTACCCACCGACGATCATAACCAGTGACCGGGTTGTAAAAGCATTTGCAGAAAATTCGATTACGTTGAAAATGAGTGTAAAATATAAAAAAGAATATGACAGAGCTACGGAACAGTCCGTTCTGAATTTATTAGAAGAAAGTGACGGCGCAAAAGATTTTTCATGGGAATCCAAGCTCGAAGAGGCGGATGAGATTGAAAGGGCACAGGGCAATATGCTACAGATTGGGATTGGAATTGTGCTGATCCTGGCGTTTATCGGAATTATGAATTATATCAATACCTTTGTGGTCAATATCCAGAGCCGGATGACGGAGCTTTCGGTTATGGAGAGCATCGGAATGACGCCGGGGCAGCTTCTGGGAATGCTTGTGAGGGAAGGTGCGCTGTATGCAGGAGGTGCATGGGCGATTACGTTGACTGTGGGAATGGGAATTACGTATCTTTTTTATGAGGCGATGAATTACCGGAAAGTTGCATTTTCTGTGCCAGTTCTGCCGATGATTTTTGCGGCGGAGATCAGTTTGCTGGTGTGCATTCTGGTTCCGGTGGCGGCATGGAAGAGGATGGAAAGAAAAGGGACGGTTGTTGAGCGGATAAAAGGGATCGAGTGATGTTGGTGTGAAAAAAGAGTGGTTTGAAGGGAAAATAATTGGTATAATATGCAGTAAATACATGAAGACAATCATTGCTTTTGCAAATACACAGGGTGGAAAGCTGATTGTAGGAGTTGATGATGAAACACATCAGATTGTTGGTGTAGAAAATGAAATACTATTTGAAAAAAGTCACACCGCATTCTTGGTACTTTAGTGATGAGTTAGGTCTACAGGTGGGAGATGAATTGCAGAAAAAGAATACAGAACACTTGTTCTGTATCGTGAAGTATGGTATACTATAATCAGTCGAAAGAATAGAAAGAACTGATAATATGGATCATAATGCACATTCAGTATATTTGATGTATTATCATCTGATCATGGTTGTAAAATACCGAAGAAAAGTAATAGATGATCCGATTTCGGAACGTGCAAAAGAGATTTGGGAAAGTATTATGCAAGTTTATTATATGAAAAATCTGACTGTGAAAACCAAGCAGAAGAATTTGATTATGAAGACGCAAAGATACTTGGAATTGAT
>CAKRFP010000048.1 GCA_934320645.1 uncultured Bariatricus sp. | reverse complement strand
CACTGCGGCGGCTGCACCCTGAACGAACGCGAAATGCAGTACCGCCTCAAATGTGCCGAAGACCAGGGAGTGCCGATCACGAACTATGGAACCGCAATCGCTCATATGAAGGGGGTTCTTAAGCGGAGTCTCATCCCGGTGAGTGGAAGTTTGGAATAAGGTTACGGACGAAGTGGGGACGAGGTGACGGTTTCACGCCGGTCTTCATCGCCTGCATTCTGTAAAATTTAATTGGGGCGGAAGTTGCGACACCGGACTGATTCGACGGAAAATCTGATGATTTTCCATCTCAGGCAGTCCTCAGATTCCGTACTTGTAGTACGAAATCTGGTCACAATTTCCGTCCCAATTAAATTAACAGACTGCACGGCTCTTACGAATGGCGTGAAACCGTCACCTCGTCCCCACTTCGCCCTTACGTTATTCAAAGCTTCCGCATTGGCGCATCATAGATGCGCCTCGCTGTGGGTGAAAAGAATGTTTGTTCAGAATTGAAATCCATTCTTATTATATTTACTTTTGTTCTGGCTTATATGTTATGAGTGATTTTGTTTTGGTATAGACACACATAACGGTTGAATAAAGCTTAAAGCCAGGTATCGTTTTAAATTGTCTGCAGCGCCCAGGGCGTCGGATCACGGTGTGGATTTGGCGGTATATGGCGGCGTGTTAGGGGCTGTTCATGAAAAAGAAGGGGAAAGCGTGACCACATTTCGTACTTCAAGTACGAAATGCGAGGACTCCTGAAACGGGAAATCATCAGATTTCCTGTTGAATGAGTCCGGTGTCACACTTTCCCCTTCTTTTTCATGCTACAGCCCGTTACGCGCCAGAGTCCATTGCCAAATCCACACCGTGATCCGACGCCCGTCCCTGCAGCCAAATTTTTTTCAATTAAATATTCTCAATTCTCTTGATCGCTTCCAGCGTATTCTCGTAACTTCCAAATGCTGTCAGACGGAAGTATCCTTCCCCGCTCGGTCCAAATCCCGATCCCGGAGTTCCGACTACATTTGCTTTTTCAAGAAGGAAATCAAAGAATTCCCATGAAGTCATGTTATCCGGTGTCTTTAACCATACATATGGTGAGTTCACTGCTCCGGATACCGTGTAGCCGGCATTCTTCAGACCTTCATAAATCGTTTTTGCATTCTTCTGATAGTATGCGATCTGCTCTTTGATCTGTGCTTTTCCGGCCTCTGTATAAACAGCAGCTCCGGCTTTCTGCACGATATAAGGTGCTCCATTGTATTTTGTTCCGTGACGTCTTGCCCACAGTGAATGAAGCATCACATCTCCGCACTTAAGATCTTTCGGAATGATTGTTGCGCCAAGACGTACTCCTGTAAATCCGGCATTCTTAGAAAAACTTCTAAGTTCAATCGCACAGGTTCTTGCTCCTTCACATTCAAAAATACTGTGTGGTACATCTTCTTCTGTGATATATGCTTCATATGCAGCATCATAAATGATCACTGCCCCGTTTTTATTTGCATAATCTACCCATTTCTGGAGTTCATCTTTTGTGATAGCCGCTCCGGTCGGGTTGTTTGGGAAACATAAATAGATCATATCCGGTACTTCTTTTGGCAGTTCCGGTACAAATCCATTTTCTGCTGTACAAGGCATGTAGATTACATTGCTCCATGTTTCTGTCTTTGGATCGTATATTCCGGTACGTCCTGCCATTACGTTTGTATCTACATATACAGGATATACCGGGTCTCCTACTGCGATTCTGCAGTCAGGTCCAAAAATCTCCTGGATATTTCCAGAATCACTCTTTGCTCCGTCTGAGATAAAGATCTCATCTGCTGCAATATCGCATCCTCTTGCCTGGAAATCATTCTTTGCGATCGCGCTTCTTAAGAATTCATATCCAAGATCCGGTGCATATCCGTGGAATGTCTCTGCGTGTGCCATCTCGTCAACTGCACTGTGAAGTGCTTCGATAATTGCAGGTGCAATCGGCTGTGTGACATCACCGATTCCAAGACGGATGATCGGTGCATCCGGATTCGCTGCCGAGAACGCTGCAACTTTTTTGGCAATATTGGAAAACAGATAGCTTCCCGGTAACTTTAAGTAGTTTTCATTTACACTGTACATATGTCGTCTCCTTTGTGATTTGGTCTTTATAGTACACCATCAAATACTTTAACCGCAGGTCCCTCCAAAAACACATGATTTACCTTACGGTCCCATCTGACAGATAACTCTCCACCTAATAATTTAACGATTACTTCCTCATCTGTCAAGTCATTCAGCACAGAAGCCACAACTGCTGCACATGCTCCGGTTCCGCAGGCAAGCGTTTCACCAACGCCCCGCTCCCACACACGGACCTCCATCCGGTCCCTCGCAGTCACATGACAGAACTCAATATTTACCCTCTCCGGAAATCTCGGATGAAATTCCAACTCCCTTCCTGTCTCTTCCAGAGAAATCCCGTTTATCTCTTCTGAAAAGATTACCGCATGCGGATTTCCCATCGAAATCCCGGTCATGCGGTAGTTCTTCTCCTGTACCTCAATCGGATCATTGATCACCAGATCCTTTTCACTCAGGATCGGAATACTGTGTGCGTTCAGTCTTGGAACACCCATATCTACCATAGCACCGCAGGCTTTCCCATCCCGAATCTGAAGGTGCATGTTACGAATTCCGGATTTCGTCTCGATACTGAGAGTTTCCTTTCCGGTAAGTCCGTAATCATATACATATTTTCCCAGGCATCGGATGCCATTGCCGCACATCCCGGCAACAGACCCATCCGAATTGTATATCTCCATTTTAAAATCAGACACCTTTGACGGACATATCAGAATCAGACCATCCGCTCCGATCCCGTAATGCCTGTCACAAAGTGCTCTTGCAAATCCAGGTGGATCTTCCACCCTTTCTCTGAAGCAGTTTATACACACATAATCATTTCCAAGACCATGCATTTTTGTAAAGATCATATATCCTGCCTCTTCAATCTCCTTTATTCCGCCATAATACTAAGTACCATCTGAGCTGTCTCCACCATATTGACACCGCTCTCCATACTACATTTCTGCAGATAGCGATGCGCTTCTTCCTCCGTCATATTATTACGTTCCATCAGAAGACTCTTTGCCTCTTTTACAAGTGCCTGCTGCTCCGGATTCCGGTTCTTAAGCTCTGCTCTTCTTTTCTTTCTCCGCCTGCTGATCGATTGTGCCATCATCTCGATCGTATTCATCAGATCAAAGACCTTAAACGGCATCGACAGGCTGATCACTCCCGGCGTCCTGTCACTGCATTTTTCCGGCGATGCGATCAGAAGCATCTCAATCGTACCCGGCAGATAATCTCTCAGTTCATTATATAACATATCTGTCATTTTATAACCACAAACTACAATTCCATCATCCAGATTATCTGCCAATTGAACCGCCTGCGCTCCGGTTACCCCCACACCGATCACATCAAATCCATTTCGTACCAGTATATTGCGAATATTGGTTGCAATCTCCTTTTTTGGAAATACAACAATAATACTGCTCATAATACCAGCCTCCTGCCTTTAGAATTGGAAAGTTTCTTTAGAATTTCTGTAAGTACTCATTAATTTCCCATTCTGTAACCTGAGTGCGGTATTCTCTGTATTCTGCGCGCTTTGACTCGATCAGCTTCTGTGACAGTTCTTCTCCTAATACTTCCTGCATAAACTGATCTTTCTGGAATTCTGTGATTGCTTCTCTCAGGCTTGCCGGAAGCTCCTCAATTCCAAGTGCATTTTTCACCACATCTGTCATTTCGTAAATATTCTCATCCACACTCTCCGGCGGCAGGATCTTGTTTTTAATTCCTTCCATTCCAGCAGCCAGACATACGGCAAGTGCCAGATATGGATTTGCTGCCCCATCCGGACTTCTGAGTTCGACTCTTGTGCTTTTCCCTGACACCCGTGGAATACGGATCAGAGGAGTCCGGTTATTCGCTGACCAGGCAATATATACCGGTGCCTCATATCCGGGAACCAGCCTCTTATAGGAATTCACGATCGGATTTGTGATAAAGCTGATCGCTTTGATATGTTTCATAAGTCCGCCGATAAAATAATATGCCTCCTGGCTCAGACCATTCGGATCTTTTTCATCTGCAAAAACATTCTTTCCATCTCTTGACAGAGACATATTCAGATGCATTCCTGAGCCATGGATACCATCCTTTGGCTTTGGCATGAATGTAGCATGAAGTCCGTGTCTTTTTGCGATTGTTTTGGTAACAAGCTTAAATGTCATGATATTGTCTGCTGCATCCAGCGCCTCTGTATATTCCAGGTCGATCTCATGCTGTGCCGGTGCCATCTCGTGATGAGATGCCTCCACACCGTACCCCATATCTTCCATTGTAAGAACGATATCACGTCTTGCATTCTCTCCCTGGTCCAAAGGTCCCAGATCAAAATATCCTGCACGTTCATTGGAAATCGTCGTCGGATTTCCAGCATCATCCGTCTCAAACAGGAAAAATTCGCATTCCGGTCCTACGTTAAAGTCATATCCCATCTCTTTTGTCTCGGAAAGTACCTTCTTAAGAACATGTCTCGGATCGCTTTCGTAAGCTGTTCCATCCGGTCTGTAAATATCGCAGATAAATCTTGCAACCTTTCCCTGCTGCGGCCGCCACGGGAAAATTTCAAATGTATTCAGATCCGGGTGCAGATACATATCCGATTCTTCGATTCTGGCAAATCCTTCTATCGAAGATCCGTCAAACATGCATTTGTTATCCAGTGCTCTCTTAAGCTGGCTTACTGTAATCGCTACATTCTTCATTGTTCCGAAAATATCGGTGAACTGCAGCCTGATAAATCCTACGTCTTCTTCATCGACAAGATTCAGGATATCTTCTCTCGTATAATTTTTCATACTCATACAAATCCTCCTGTTTTTACTACTCATAAATAAAATATCAAAAAGTCTCATGTTAAAGACTGATGATAATCGAGCAGGCTGACTCCTACTCGATTCGTATACTTTGTGCACCATCTCGCTTAACAGCCAGATGATGTACATTCGCCAGCAGATCTTTGTGCAAGCACAAATCTGCATTTGGCTCATCGCATATACAAAAAGGGCGTTCTCAATCCCTTTTGAAAACGCCCTTGTTTGTTATATTATAATTTTCGTCTGAATATTTGTCAATACTCTTAGTCTTCTACGAGTGCTGCTGTGATGATTGCCATAGAATAAACCTCTTCTGCATTGCATCCACGGGACAGGTCGTTGATCGGTGCATTAAGACCAAGAAGGATCGGTCCGTATGCATCAAAGTTACCAAGTCTCTGTGCGATCTTGTATCCGATGTTACCTGCGTTGATATCCGGGAAGATAAATGTATTTGCCTGACCTGCTACTTCACTGTTCGGGCATTTTGTTCTTGCAACACGCGGAGATACAGCTGCATCAAACTGAAGTTCTCCTTCGATTGGAAGTGAAGGATACAGTTCTTTTGCTTTTGCTGCTGCATTGCGCATCTTATCTACATCTTCTCCTTTTCCAGAACCAAGTGTAGAATAGCTCAGGAATGCAACTTTTGGATCGATACCAAAATGTTTACCACATTCTGCTACTTCCCATGCGATTTCTGCAAGCTGATCCTCTGTTGGTTTGAGGTTGATCGCGCAGTCACCCATAGCAAGAACTTCGTTCTCACCTGTAGCTGACGGACGAACCAGAATGAAGCAGGAAGATACACAGCTTGATCCCGGTTTGGTCTTGATCAGCTGAAGTGCCGGACGTACGGTATCTGCTGTAGAGTAAGTAGCTCCTCCAAGAAGTGCGTCTGCAACGCCCATCTTAACCAGCATAGTTCCAAAATAGTTGCTGCTCTTAAGTGTCTTTGCTGCCTGCTCCGGTGTAACCCCTTTGCTCTTACGAAGTTCGCAGAACAGTTCTACCATCTCATCGAATCTGTCATAGTTATCCGGATCGATGATCTCTCCGCCACGAATGTTGTATCCATATTTTTCAGCTGCTTCTAATACTGCTTCTTTATTTCCAACAAGAATTGGTGTAAGGAAGTTTCCTGCTAAAAGACGGGAAGCTGCCTCAAGAATTCTTTCATCTGTTCCTTCTGTAAAAACGATAGTTTTTGGGTTCTCTTTCAGAGCATGAATCATCATGCCGAAGCCTTTCATATTGTCCATTATATTGCCTCCTTATTTCGTGTGTTCGATACTTTCACATATACTTTACCACGTTTTTTTTGGATTGCAATCTAATTAAATTTTTAACAAGGATTGTATTTAAAAATAACCAAAAACCGGCGTTTTTCCCCTATTTACGGTATCCTTTATAGCCTTTCAGATTGTTGGCAAGAGCCATAACGATCGTATCCACATCATCCACCATCAGTTTTACACGTTCCGGAATCTGCTCTTCCTCTATCCCGTTTTCATATACATCTTTGAAATAGCCTTCAAAGAGCATGCACACCATCCGGTTTAATTTTACTGCATTGTCATATGTAATACCACCAACATTGATACACCGCTTGCACATCTCAAAATCACGTGCCAGAAAGCTTGGTGTCTGAAGCATATTGTAGAAAAAGCGGTTAACATTTACAATATCTTCCGGAAACATTTCATAATATTCCCGCATTGCTTCTTTGAGCTTTACATTGTTATACTCAAAAAATAACAGATTATATGCTTCCGGATTATGAAATGCCTCCGTTGCATAACAATCCCACACCCCTACATATACCTGCCACATATTCTTCCAGGATTTTTCAGCCTCATTCAGCCTGTCAATGTAACCGGTTAAAATTCTGAGTTCTGCATAGTATAAAAGTTCAGACACATTATCAAAGTACCTGTACAGACTTGCTGATGAGCACCCCATCTCCTTAGCAATCCTGCGGATAGATACTGCCTGAATCCCTTCTTGCTGAATGATCTCATGTGCTTTCTGGATATAATCTCTTCTGGATAATCCTTTAAAATAATTGCTGTTCATACTCTGCTTCTGTTCTTCCATAGTTGCCTCTCATTTTCCATGTGAATCTCTACACAGATTGTATCCGGCACTCTTCCGTACCGAATTCAACCATTTTTTAATTTTAGTCATATTACTTTTTATTATACATGATTCTGTTTTTGATATAAAATAGAAAAAAGCTATAATATCTCATAGCTTTTTTCTATACATTATACCTTTATTTTCCCACTTGTAAACAGTTTTTTAACAATGAAAAATAAGCTCCATTTTTGTTCCTTTTCCTTCTTCACTTTCCACATGGATTTCTGCATTATGCAAAAGTGCTCCATGCTTTACAATCGAAAGGCCCAGACCTGTTCCGCCGGTCTCTCTGGAATGGCTCTTATCCACCCGGTAAAAGCGCTCAAAAATACGGTCCTGATGCTCTTTTGGGATTCCGATCCCGGTATCCTGGACAATGACCTTTTTCCCGTTCAGTGTATTTCCAACCCAGATATTTACTTTTCCATTTTCTTTATTGTATTTGATGGCATTTTCACAGATGTTGTAGATCATCTCATCCAGGATCTGACGGATTCCAAAACATTCCACATGTTCTCCTACCACTTCAACCTGTATTCTGCGTTTTTCTGCCTGAAGCGCCAGACGGCTCACGATCTCCCTTGTCATCTGATACAGATCCACATTCTCTTTTTCAAGCTCCACACTGCCCTCATCCAGCTTTGACAGCTTGATAATATCACCGACCAGGGTGATCATCCTGCTTGCCTCTTTATAGATCCGTTCGCTGAATCCCTGCATATCTTCCGTTTTTACAAGACCGTTCATCATAATTTCTGCATATCCCGAAATTGATGTCAGAGGCGTCTTCAGCTCATGAGAAACATTTGCAGAGAATTCTCTCCTCATCTGTTCAATTGCTGCTTTTTCTTTATTCTGCCTGTCAATTCTTTCAAGCAGCGGATGTAACTCTTCATATACATCATTTTCCAGTGGTTCTTCCAGATCCAGATTGTTAATCGGTGCAATCAGTCTTTTCACCTGATGCCTTGTCATAAACCACGCAACACATGCCATCATGACCCCGATTGCAATCATATACGGTAAGATCATGAATGCTGTATTCCAGACCGTATCCATGCCTTTTGACACACGCAGGACAGAGCTATCATCCATCTTCAGCGCATAATAGTACATCTCCTGTCCTTTGCTGTCTGACATACGGATATCCTGTCCACTGCCATTTGCCAATGCCTCTTTGAATTCTTTTCTTGATTTGTGGTTTGCCAGCGTTTCCTGATCATCTCCGGTATCATAAAGTACTTTTCCGTCTTTATTGATCCATGTTACCCGGGTGTTCTTGCTGACCTTATCCATGGTACCAAAATATTCTTCTCCGGATATATCTATTGCCGCCCGGATATATTCTGCCTCCTGAACCAGTTCACTGCGCCGGATATCCAGCGCCTGCCGGTAAATAACCAGAGTAACCAGAATATATGAGATCAGAAGTGACATCGTAACCACAAAAATCATACTTTTCTGGATTCTATTTCGCATCGATCTCTCCTATACGGTATCCAACTCCACGGACAGTCTCAATATATTCTCCTGCCTGTCCCAGCTTCTGGCGCAGGGTTCTTACATGGACATCTACCGTTCTGGTCTCACCGTCAAAATCATATCCCCAGATTTCTTCCAGTAATTTATCTCTTGTCAGAACAATATTCTGATTCTCCATAAGTTTTCTCAACAGCTCATATTCTTTCAATGTTAATGCTACCGGTTCTCCCGCTACCGTTACTTCATGCTTTTTACGGTCCATGCGGATCTCACCCAGCACATAGGTATCATCCTCTTCTTTTTTCGATGTCCGTCTGAGTACTGCACGGATTCTGGATACCAGTTCCATCATTCCAAATGGTTTGGTCACATAATCATCTGCTCCCGCATCCAGTCCCATGACCTTGTCATATTCTGCACCCTTTGCCGTAACCATGATGACCGGAATATCTTTGGTTCTCCCGGAAGTCTTCAGCTTCTTCAGGATCTCCATTCCATCTTCTCCCGGGAGCATGATATCAAGCAAAATCAGCTCTGGCAGTTCCTCTGCCAGAGCTTCAAAGAATGATGTGCCTTCTTCAAATCCACGGGCCTCAAATCCCGTAGTTTCAAGTGTATATACTACTAATTCCCGGATGTTCGCTTCATCCTCCACACAAAAAATCATTCTCGTTCTCCTTTAATTTCTTTTAGATTGCAGTTCCGCCTGCATGAATACCTGTAATTGAAAATTCAACCCACTCTGCAATATTTGTTGCATGATCTCCGATTCTCTCCAGATATTTTGCGATCATGATCAGGTCGATTGCCTCATCTCCGGCATTTCCTTTGTGATCGGAAATAAATTTTACCAGATCTCCTTTTACCAGATCAAAAAGATCATCTACCTCATCATCTGCTGCCATGACTCTTCTTGCAAGCTCCAGATCTTTCTGTACATAGGCAGATACACTGTCTCTTACCATCTTTACTGTCGCCTCTGCCATCCGGTTAATATCCTTCAGACTCTTTTCCTCTGTTGATTTCGTTGCAATCACAATATCTGCAATATCCGCAGTCTGATCTCCGATACGTTCCATATCCGTGATCATCTTAAGTGATGCCGAGATCCTTCGCAGATCCCGCGCTACCGGCTGCTGCTGAAGTAAAAGCTTCAGGCAGAGATTTTCAATTTCTTTTTCCATCTGATCGATCTCGCTGTCTGCTGTAATGACAGCCTTTGCTCTGGCAATATCATGTCCTTCCAGGGCTCCTGTTGCTTCCTCGATTGCCGTCTCGCAAAGTTCTCCCATATGAATAAGCATCTCATTAAGTTCTTCCAGCTGTCTGTCAAATCTGTTCCGCATTTAACCAAACCTCCCTGTAATATAATCTTCTGTCCTCTTATCGGACGGGATCGAGAATAATTTTTCAGTATCATTATATTCTACAACTTCTCCAAGAAGGAAAAATGCGGTGTTGTCCGACACTCGGACTGCCTGCTGCATATTATGAGTTACCATAACGATAGTATAATCTTTTTTCAGTTCCATCGCAAGGTCTTCTATCTTGGATGTTGAGATCGGATCCAGTGCGGAAGTCGGTTCATCCATCAGAAGTACTTCCGGTTCTACTGCAAGTGCACGTGCAATGCAAAGTCTCTGCTGCTGACCACCGGACATACCAAGTGCACTCTTTTTCAAACGGTCCTTACACTCATCCCAGATAGCTGCATTACGCAGTGATTTTTCTACAATATCATCCAGTTTTGCCTTTGAACGGATTCCGTGCGTTCTCGGTCCGTAAGCAATATTATCATAAATGCTCATCGGGAATGGATTTGGTTTCTGGAATACCATTCCGACTCTTTTTCTCAGGACATTTACATCCATTCCTTTGAAAATATTCTGTCCGTCCAGAAGGATTTCTCCGTCAATCCGGCATCCTTCTACCAGGTCATTCATGCGGTTGATCGACTTGAGAAGTGTGGATTTACCACAACCACTTGGCCCGATAAACGCTGTGATCTTATTTGGCTCAATTTCAAGATTGATATTTTTCAGTGCTTTGAAATCGCCATAATATAAATCAAGATTTTTTACACTTATCTTTGACATTTTCTTTTCCTCTCTATGCTTTCGTCAGTTTCTTCGCAACCACGCCGGAAAGGGTGTTGATTGCAACAACCAGTACAAGCAAAATAACTGCTGTCGCATACGCCTGATCCATATACAGTCCTTCACTGGACAGCATATACATATGGATCGCCAGTGTACGGCCGGAACCAAGTACATTCTTTGGCACCTGTGCAACCGTTCCTGCTGTGTAAATCAGTGCTGCCGTCTCTCCTACGATACGTCCGATGGCAAGGATCACACCTGCCAGGATTCCAGGCACTGCTGATGGAAGTACAATACGGAATACCGTACGGAGCTTTCCTGCTCCAAGTCCAAAGCTTCCTTCTCTGTAAGAATCCGGAACCGCTTTAAGTGCTTCTTCTGTCTGGCGCATGATCAGCGGAAGAATCATGATCGATAAGGTAAATGCACCTGCCAGGATGGAAAATCCCCATTTCAGTGTATTTACAAAGAACAGCATACCGAACAGTCCATATACGATTGACGGAATACCGGAAAGTGTCTCCGTAGTAAGACGGATCACTTCAATAAATTTATTTCCTTTTCCTGCATATTCTACAAGGAAGATCGCTGAAAAAATTCCAAACGGTACTGCAATCAGAAGAGAAAGCAGTGTCATAACGACCGTATTGATCAGCGCCGGTATAACGGATGCATTCTCTGATGTATAATGCAACGAGAACAAAGACGGCTTGATATACGGAATTCCATTTACCAGAATATAAAAGATCAGGAACAAAAGCAGTGCAAATGTGATAAATGCTGCAAGCATTACCAGAAGCATCAAAATCATGGATCCCGGATGTCTTAAATAGCTCTTTACCTTATCTGCAAAATTTTCCCGATTGACTCCGACAGGTTTTTTCGTCTGATTACTCATGTTCACCCCTCCTCTTAAGCAGCGCAACACTAAAATTGATGATCAGGATAAATACAAAAAGTACGACTCCTGTTGCAATCAGCGCTTCCCTGTGAAGTCCGGTCGCGTATCCCATCTCGATTACGATGTTACCGGTCAGGGTGCGGACACCGAGTAAAATATTATTTACCAGTCGTGGCTGGTTTCCTGCGATCATGATTACCGCCATCGTTTCACCGATCGCACGTCCGATTCCAAGGACAACCCCTGTGATCACGCCAGACTTTGCTGCCGGGATTACAACTTTGAAAATACTTCTTTCCTGTGTTGCCCCAAGTGCCAGCGAACCTTCATAGTACTGTGGCGGCACTGCACGCATTGCACTTTCTGTCGTTCCGATGATTGTCGGAAGAATCATCATTCCAAGTACGATCGATGTAGTCAGGATTCCTTTTCCATCGCCGGATTTTTCAACCAGTCCCATCATCTTTAAAGTTCTTCCGAAGTCCCGGATGATCGGAACTACGATCACCATACCGAAGAAGCCATATACAACCGAAGGAATACCTGCCAGCAACTCTGTTGCTGCTTTTAACGGCTTATAGATTTTCTTCGGACAATACATTGCCATGAATACCGAGGTCAGGATTCCGATCGGAACTCCGAATATGATCGCCCCTGCCGTCACATAGATACTTCCAATGATCATCGGGAAGATACCGAAGAGTTCATTTCCAGGCCGCCAGATATCACCGGTTATAAATTTTACAAATCCTATTTGTCTGATTGCAGGGATTCCATTTGCAAATAAGAAGATGCAAATGAGAGCTACCGCCAGTACCGAAGCACAGGCGGCAATGAAGAACACTCCCTGCATGACTTTTTCAGTCCATGCTTTTGATTTCATTCTTTAATTTCCTCTTTGATTTATTTGGAAACTTCATCCCATGTAGTAACATCTCCAACGTAGATGGATTTCACCTGATCTGCTGAAAGTTCATCTGCCGGGTTTGCTTTGTTTACGATAACTGCGATACCATCTGTTGCGATAACAGTTGCTTCAAGTTCTGCTGCTTCGTCATCTTTCAGTTCTCTTGATGCCATACCGATGTCATAGCTTCCTTCGATTGTAGATGTCATACCTGTTGTAGAATCTGATGTCTGAAGTTCGATTTCTGCATTCGGGTTTACCGCTTTGTAAGCTTCGATCAGTTTTTCCATCAGTGGTGATACAGAAGAAGATCCACCAACTACACATTTACCAGATGGTTTTGATCCTGCATAATCTTCTACATCAGATACCGGAATATATTTTTCATCAGCAACCACTTTCTGTCCTTCTGTGCTCATGATGTATGCCATGAAATCTTTTGCTACTTCGTTGTCAAGATCTTTCTTGATTGCAATGTTGAATGGTCTTGATACTTTGTAAGATCCGTTTTCAATGTTGTCTGCTGTTGCTTCTGCTCCGTCGATTTTTAATGCTTTTACGCTGTCATTTAAAGAGCCAAGGGAAACATAACCGATTGCATATTCATCACCTGCTACTGTTGTAAGCATTACAGATGTATTGTTTGTGATCTGTGCATCTGTTGTTGTCATATCAACCTTTGTTCCATCATCCTGTTTTTCTTCGATTCCGAACAGTTCGATGAAAGCTCCTCTTGTACCGGATCCATCTTCACGGGATACGATTGTAATGTCGTTTGATGTATCGAAATCACTTCCGCTGTCTGTGCTGCTATCTGCACTGCTGTCTGCGCTCTTATCAGATGATGATCCGCCGCATCCAACTGCCATTGTTGCTGCCATTGCTGCTACAAGTGTTACTGCCATTAATTTTCTGAATTTCATAATACTAAAATCCTCCGTTTTATGTGTTTTTGTTTTTTCTTTTCTTCACGGTCTCTATCATATAAAACGGTTGTAAAATCTGAAATCCTGGACGTGTAAAGTTTTTGTTAAATGTGATTTTTC
>CAKRFP010000047.1 GCA_934320645.1 uncultured Bariatricus sp. | reverse complement strand
TATATCCTTCCCACTACCGGGCGGATTTGGGACTTTAACCCGTTAGAAACGTGCGCCGCTAGGCGCACATCAAAAGAGAGCCTGAAGATCAGGCTCTCTCGGTACATTCCTGGATCAGTGCATTCAGGAAACTTTTGATTTTTACGTTGCCGTGGCGGACGCTTTTTCCGCGGATAAAGTCCATTTCGCGTCGTACCTGTTCAAAGTTGTATAAAGAATTGGAATAGGTGGTGAAGGTATCGTTGGCATAATCTTCAAGACCGAGATTGGCAAGATTGACCATTCCCATATTGGCTGTCCGGCGGATTCTTTGTTCCATGGACTTGGGATTATCGTTGAAGCGGCTGCAGAGTTCGCTTAAGGTGACATCGTCTACTTTCTGGTTATGCTGGATCAGGTAATCAACCAGGGAAATGATATCTTTACTGCCGCGTTCACCGGTGATTCCGAGTTTCTGGAGAATCCCTTTTAAACGGGTAATATAAGTTTTTTCGGCGGTATCATTTAGAATTCCCTGTGGCTGGGTGAAACTCTGCTGTGCCTGGAAAATCGTTTGCACCTGCTGCAGTGTCCGGCGGGCATTCAGGGAGTCACTGACTTTCCGGAGTACAGATTCCACTTCGATACTGTTGATCGGCTTGTGGATGTAAAATTCCACACCGGCGGAATAGGCTTCGGCGATCATGTCCTTCGACGCCACCTGGGAAAGCATGATAAAGGTAAGGGACGGTGACTGGGAATGCGCGCGTTTTACAAAAGAGATTCCGTCCATTTCCGGCATCAGAAGATCCACGATCACAATATCCGGATTTAGAAGTGGCAGATCCGCAAGAGCGTCCATTCCATTTTCGGCAGTTCCGGCAATTTCGCCGAGATTTCGATCGCGTATGATTCGCTTTAAGATATGTAATACATTTTTGTCATCGTCAATAAGATAGAATTTCATTTATAAACCGCTCCATTTCTCTTTTGGTATAGTAAGTGTAAAAATCGTCTGTCCGGGAACGGAAGATACCCGGATCGTTCCGCCAAGGCGTATTTCGATAAAATCTTTCACCAGGCTAAGTCCAAGCCCCCGATTGACTTCGCCGGTTTCGTAATTGATCTTGGTTGAGAAGCCAGGTTCAAAGATCTGTTCCATATCTTCCGGATCAATACCGGGACCGTGGTCTTCCACTTCAATAATATAAGAAGATTCGGTAGAGGACTGCCGGACGGACAGACAGACCTGACTGCTGCTTTCTGCCTCAATCGCATTGTTGAACAGATTGCGGAAGATTGAAAGCAGAAGATAATGGTTCTGTGTATAAAGATTTTCTTCCAGAGTGACATTGAACGTAAGATGTTTGCCCGCTGGAAGTGAGGTATCCAGGCTGCTTTTCAGAATTGCAAGGATATCATCCAGACTCATTCCGTCATTTTCGGAATTGACTTCCATGGAAGAAGAAAGACCTCGCACGATCAGATTGTAGTCCTTTTTGATCTCATGGACATCCCTTGCAACCTGAAGTGCGGTGCGTGTCAGGGATTCGTCGAGCTGCTGGTCGCTCATATCGTGGAAAAGACGGTAAGCTTTGCTCATCGTGTCCTCGATCATCCGGGTACCTTTCTGCATCAGGATCACTTCTCCGTTCAGCTCGGAGATCAGAAGAAGCAGATTCTGATACCGGCGGGCATGTTCTGCACTTAAGAGACTGAATTTGTAATGGCTCAGGCAGAACAGAAGGAGCCCTGCGATTGCGGTACGAAGGAGAGCAACCAGAAGGACACCTGCCTGGGACTGGAGAGAAAATGCTTCCAGAGACATCCGGGTCAAAAGTTCTGTCATATTGGCAAGGTAGTCAAAAAGGAACAGCCATGGCAGGGAATACAGGGTAAGTTCGTAATCTTTTTTCCGGCAGTACAGATAGAATAAGATGCCGTATACCAGATAAAAGAGCATCTCCGGAAAATAAGCCTGTGGCGCCCAGGTCCCCAGACGGAGCCAGTGCATCAGTGCACGGGATAGCGAAACGCAGACGGCGCTGATCAATGTGACAGGCAGGATTGGATATTTTCCAAAAAGAATCAGGGACATGAAAATGCCGAAGATTCCGATGGAGACACGGAAATCACTTTCAAAAAGGGAGATGCTGATCTGGGCGCCAATGATGACAGCGGCACTGACCAGCAGAATGCGGGTATAACGTGAAAAATTTTTGGTCCACATAAGAACCCCTCCTTTATTCAGAATTGCTGTCCTACAGACCGGTTAATAATTCAACCAGAAATACGCCGGTACATGAAAACAGGGAAACGCAGATCAGACTTTTCCGGTTCCACGCAAGGATCAGTGCAATCGCAAAACCAATGGCTGCAGACCAGATATTGGCGGTGGCTGTCAGGATGGCAGGAAAGGTCATAACTGCCAGTGTCACATAAGGTACATAATATAGAAATGATTTGACAAAATCATTTTTGATTTCTTTCTGGATCAGTGTCAAGGGCAGCATACGGATCAGATAAGTGACGGCAGCCATGACAAAGATATAAATATAAAGATTATGCTTCAACGGAAGAGGCCTCCTTGTCTTCTGGATTAGGTTCTTCTTTTACCGGGAAGAAATATGCAGCGATTCCTGCAATCAGGACTGTCAGGATGATGATCCGGAAACCGGAAGAAATCTGACAAAGTACGGGTGCTTTTGTAAAAAGAAAGCTTGCAGCCATGGAGATCACCACGATCGTCCCAATGATTTTGTTGTCACGCGCCGGTGGGATGATGATCGCAATGAACATTCCGTATAAGGCAACACTGAGTGCACTTACAACACGGTCCGGAAGAATATTTCC
This sequence comes from uncultured Bariatricus sp., assembly GCA_934320645.1. Taxonomy (GTDB): domain Bacteria; phylum Bacillota; class Clostridia; order Lachnospirales; family Lachnospiraceae; genus Allocoprococcus. The sequence goes on along the minus strand of CAKRFP010000047.1, from coordinate 12,165 downwards.
GGATACCACCCCAAGGAAAGTGCCGAGTGTCCAGCCCGGTGCAGCAAGTGCCATGACACCGTAAGAGTACCATGGAGTGATCTTTCCGGGACGAGATACGGATACCCCAAACACCTCATCTGTCACGCTGTATGCGATAAGAAAACGGTGGAAAGAAGGATAGTGGTTATCAATTTTCTGTGACAGGGCGCAGGACATCAGTGAATATCTGAGATTGATGATGAGCTGTGTGACTGCCATTTCAAAGTAAGATGCAGATGCTGTGATCAGTGACAGACCTGCAAACTGTCCGGCACTGGTTAAATTGGTGAGGGAGATCAGAACTGCCTCCCAGGTAGATAGACCTGCATTTTTTGCCATGATGCCAAAAGTAAATGACACCGCAATATAGCCGAGACAGATGGGAATGCCATCCTGTACCCCGGCTGCAAAATCCATTTTTCTTTTTCTGCTCATGAAGTAAAACCTCTCTTTTGTATTTTGTTAATAATCCCCAAAAATAAATTGTTATTTTACTGACATTTTAACATGGAACGAAAGGATTTAAAATGATGTTTTAAAAGAAGTTCAAAAAAATTTGCAGAAAGACTGGAAATCTGGTAGTGTTATGAGTTATAATAAATAGTGATAAATGAATGTGTAAACATAAGTACAAGTTATAAAAGGAGATCAAAGCATGGAAATGTTATCTATTGAAAAAGAACTGCAGAGCAATTCTTATCCTGGAAGAGGGATCATCATCGGAAAGTCTGCCGACGGAAGCAAAGCGGTAACAGCTTATTTTATCATGGGAAGAAGTGAGAACAGCCGTAACCGTGTCTTTGTAGGAGAGGGAGAAGGAATCCGCACACAGGCATTTGACGAGTCAAAGCTGACAGACCCAAGCTTAATTATCTACGCACCGGTGCGTGTACTCGGCAATAAGACGATCGTTACAAACGGAGACCAGACTGATACGATTTATGAAGGGATGGATAAACAGATGACGTTTGAACAGTCCCTCAGAAGTCGTGAATTTGAACCGGATGGACCAAACTACACACCACGTATTTCCGGTATCATGCACATTGAGAACGGAAAATATAACTATGCAATGTCCATTTTGAAGAGCAATAACGGAAATCCGGATGCATGCAACCGTTACACCTTTGCATATGAAAATCCGGTAGCCGGAGAAGGACATTTTATCCACACATACAAGTGTGATGGAAATCCGCTTCCGAGTTTTGAAGGGGAACCAAAGCTTGTTGCAATTCCGGATGATATGGACACATTTGCAGATACACTCTGGAACAGTCTGAATGCAGATAATAAAGTATCTCTGTTTGTAAGATATATTGATATTGAGACAGGAACATACGAAAGCAAGATCATCAATAAGAATAAATAGTATACAAAGGTGAAGAAGGAGCAGGAATCATGAATGAATTAGAACTCAAATATGGATGTAACCCGAATCAGAAGCCGTCACGTATCTATATGAAAGACGGAAGTGATCTCCCGATCAAAGTTCTGATGGGACGTCCGGGATATATTAACTTTCTGGATGCATTTAACGGATGGCAGTTGGTATCGGAATTGAAAAAAGCAACCGGACTTCCGGCAGCAACTTCCTTTAAACATGTGTCACCGGCAGGTGCTGCAGTCGGACTGCCGCTGGATGAAACTCTTGCAAAAATTTACTGGGTAGATGACCTTGGAGAACTTTCTCCGCTTGCAAGCGCTTATGCACGTGCAAGAGGTGCAGACCGTATGTCTTCATTCGGTGATTTTATTGCGCTTTCTGATGTCTGTGATGTTGATACTGCAAGACTGATCAAGAGAGAAGTATCGGATGGAGTGATCGCACCTGGATATGAACCGGAAGCACTGGAGATTCTTGCACAGAAAAAGAAAGGTAATTACAATGTGATCCAGATCGATCCGAATTATGTTCCGGCACCGACTGAACACAAGGATGTATTTGGTATTACTTTTGAGCAGGGAAGAAATGAACTGAAGATTGACGATGATTTCTTTTCCAATGTCGTAACTGAGAATAAAGAGATTCCAGATCACGCCAAGAGAGATCTTGCAATTTCTATGATCACCTTAAAATATACACAGTCCAACTCTGTATGCTACGTCAAAGACGGACAGGCAATCGGAATCGGAGCAGGACAGCAGTCCCGTATCCACTGCACCCGTCTTGCAGGTCAGAAAGCAGACAACTGGTGGTTAAGACAGTGTCCGAAGGTACTTGCACTTCCGTTTAAAGAAGGAATTAAGCGTGCAGACAGAGACAATGCAATTGATCTGTATATCGGCGAAGAATATATGGACGTGCTGGCAGATGGAACCTGGGAAAATATTTTCACAGAAAAACCGGAAGTATTTACCAGAGAAGAAAAGAGAGCATGGCTTGACAAGCTGACCGGTGTGGCACTTGGATCAGATGCATTCTTCCCATTCGGAGATAACATCGAACGTGCACACAAGAGCGGCGTTACATACATTGCAGAACCAGGCGGATCCATCCGTGATGACAATGTAATCGATACTTGCAACAAATACAATATGGCAATGGCATTTACCGGAATCCGTTTATTCCATCACTAAAGAATGTGATAAGCCCCGTAGAAGTAATTTATCTGAATTGCTTCTGCGGGGTTTTTATATGTGCTGTACTTTGTCAGAAGAGAAGAAAATGCGGGAATTATTTGGCTATATGAATGAAAATAGACAAATATACGACAAATGTCGGGAAGTGTCGTTAAAAAAAAAACAGAACCCATAATCTGAAGATTTATTATTCTGCTGTTTATCACATAAAATAATGGTAACAGCCAGCAGGAGGAGGCGAATCTATGGGTATTATTGAAATCCTTTTAATTTCAATTGGTCTTTCATTTGATGTATTTGTTGTTCACATCTGCGTGGGCGCGGGATATTCGAGGAGACATGGAAAAGAGACGGTTCTTTCCAGTCTGCTTTTTGGCGGAATGCAGCTTCTGACACTGATACTGGGAAATGTGATTGCGGATATCCTGAGACCGGATCAGAAGATGAATGAGAAGATTTCGACAGCAGCGAACGGATGGGAGCTTTTATCCGTTCTGATTTTTGTCGGACTCGGCATCTATATGATCTGTAAAGCAAGAGATAATAAACAGATCTTTGAGCGGAGAAATGATGAGGTTAACTGGAAAAGAATGAGAAAGCTGGCAGGTCTGACCAGCGTAGATGCGCTGTTTGCCGGTATGGGAATTGGTTTTTGGAGTGTGGAAATCCTGCAGCAGGGAATGGTGCTTCTTCCGGTTACGGTCATCCAGTGCTTTTTAGGAAGCGAAGTCGGATATAAATTAGGTTGTGAATATAACCGCAGGGTATACTGGATCGGAGGTGTTTTGTTTTTGATTGCCGGTGCAGATATGGCGGTTACGCATTTTCTATTTTAAATAGCAGGAGGAAAAGAGTATGGGTGAATTAACACATAGAGCAGCGAGAGCGGCATTTGGCGGTGCGATTGATCTGACAATGCGTAAGATGGAGAAAGACAGAGAAAAAGGGCTGTTAGAGATTGTGGATCTGACAGAAAGATTTATGGGAGAGAATTTCCCGAAAAGTGCATATGATGGAGCAAGAAAACTGATCCAGGATCCGGATTCCAAATGGATGCGGTATGTAAATCAGGCATTGGATGAAATTGATCCGCATGTTGTGAAACAGACAGCACTGAATCTTGGATTTGAGGCAGCTTTTCACGGGACAAAGATGATCCGCAGCATGCGTGAAGTGCATCAGTGCAATATTCCGTGGCTGATCCTGATGGATCCGACCAGTGCATGCAATCTTCATTGTACCGGATGCTGGGCGGCAGAATACGGACATAAACTGAATCTTACCTATGAAGAGATGGACAGCATTATTACCCAGGGAAAAGAACTGGGAATTTACTTCTATATGTACACGGGCGGAGAACCGCTGGTAAGAAAAAAAGATATTATAAGACTTTGTGAGAAACATTACGACTGCGAGTTTCATGCATTTACGAATGGTACACTGGTGGATGATGAATTCTGTGAAGAGATGAGAAGAGTTGGTAATCTTTCATTGTCAATCAGTCTGGAAGGATTTGAAGAAGTTAATGATCTCCGGCGCGGGGAAGGTGTATTTGAAAAAGTAATGTCAGCTATGGATAAACTGAAAAGTCATGGACTGATCTTTGGAACTTCGATCTGTTACACAAGAAAGAACATTGAGACGGTTACATCCGATGAATTTCTGGATATGATCATTGAAAAGGGCTGTCGTTTTACCTGGTATTTCCACTATATGCCGGTTGGAAATGAAGCGGCACCGGATCTGCTTCCGACAAAGGAACAGAGAGAGTATATGTATCACCGGGTAAGAGAAATCCGTGGCGCCACAGGCGGAAAGCCGATCTATGCAATGGATTTCCAGAATGATGGTGAATTCGTAGGAGGCTGCATTGCCGGAGGAAGAAACTACTGCCATATTAATGCAAATGGTGATGTAGAGCCATGTGTATTTATCCATTATTCTTCTGCAAATATCCGTGAAGATACCTTACTGGAAGCGCTGAAACAGCCACTCTTTATGGCATACAGAGACCGGCAGCCATTTAACAATAATCATCTGCGTCCATGTCCGATGCTTGAAAATCCGGAGATTCTTCAGGAGATGATCAAAGAGACCAGTGCGAAATCGACCGATTTACAGTCACCGGAGAGTGCAGAGCATTTATGTGCAAAATGTGAAGCATATGCCTGCGAGTGGAAGGAAACGGCGGATCAGCTGTGGAAGGAACATCCGCATCAGCATACAGGCTATACGAACTATAAAAAACGCACAGAAAACTAGTTGAAAATCGGTTTGAAAAAGCGTTTTGTTTGTGATAGAATATTCGTCAAGAGAAATGGGCAGGAAAAAGAGGACAACACATGGAAAGAAAAAGAGAATTAACAAAAATCCTGCTTGCGGAAAGTTTTAAGGAACTACTGATAAAAGGATCTTTTGATAAGATAACGATTAAAATGATCACAGATCAGGCGGGAGTCATCAGACCGACTTTTTATAATTACTTTCAGGATAAGTATGAAGTGATGGAATGGCTTCTGGAGACGGAGGTCTTTCAGCATATCCGTGAGATGACTGAAGACGGGATGGAAAGAGAAGCCATTTATCTGCTGTTCCGGAAGATGGAAAAAGACCGGATTTATTATCAGAAAGCATTTGAAGCGACCGGTCAGAATGGGTTTGAGGAAATTCTTGAAAAGAAGATTCGTCAGCTGATCGAAGAGATGGTGGGCAGACATAAGATCAAGCTTGAGAAGCTTCAGGGAATCAAAGACAAAAAGATTTTTCTGGAGTTCCATACGATCACCGTTGTAACCGGACTCAAATACTGGCTGACCAGCCGGGATATTCATCTGTCGGCGGATGAAGCGATGGAGTATTATCTGTTCCTGATGTCGCATCCTATTTTGGAGCTGCTTGAAAAGTAAAGAACAAAATATAAATTTGAGAAGAATCTGGGAAAATCCGGGTTCTTCTTTTTGTTTTTCTGTCAGAAAATTCTGATAGAGCGTTCTGATAAATAAAAGGGAATACATTCTGGAGAGGTATATTCTTTTGAAATTGTAGAAAATAAAAAATGTTATCTAAACTGCTTGACGGATTTCTATTACAGAGTTATCATGAACATATGAACAGTTGCTCATATGTTCAGCGAGAAAAATTTTTCAGGAGGAAAGAAAGATGAAGAAAAAATTTAAAATGGTAGACCTTGATTGCGCAAACTGTGCAGCAAAAATGGAAGATGCAATCAAAAAGATTGATGGTGTAAATGATGCAACGGTAAGTTTTATGATGCAGAAGCTTACGATTGATGCAGATGATGCAAGATTTGATGAGATCATGCAGGAAGTCGTTGCTGTATGCAAGAAGGTAGAGCCGGACTGCCAGATTCAGCTGTAAAACCGGAAAAGGTATGAAAGGGGAGAGGCTTCTATGATGAAAAAACAGAAAATAATGCTGTACCGTATTATCGCAGCAGCAGTTATCTATGTTCCTCTTTTTGTACTGGAACATATGGGAAAACTGGAATTTCAGTCCGAAATTCCGGTGCAGTTTTTGTTGTTTATGATCCCTTATCTGATCGTGGGATGGGACATCATTTACCGGGCTGTACGTAATATCAGTCATGGTCAGGTATTTGATGAGAACTTTCTGATGTGTATAGCAACGTTTGGTGCACTTGGAGTAAAGGAATATTCGGAAGCGGTAGCAGTTATGCTGTTCTATCAGATCGGGGAGTTATTCCAGAGTTATGCAGTCAACCGTTCCCGCCAGTCAATCAGTGCAATGATGGATATCTGTCCGGAATATGCGAATATTGAAGAAGATGGAAAGCTCAAACAGGTTGATCCGGATGATGTAGAGATCGGTACAGAGATCGTCATCAAAGCAGGAGAGAGAGTTCCTCTCGATGGTGTGGTCGTATCGGGAACATCCTTTGTAGATACCTCTGCTCTGACCGGAGAGTCGGTTCCGCGAGAAGTAACAGAAGGTTCCGAGATTATCAGCGGTTGTGTAAATGGAAGCGGACTCCTTAAGGTGCGCACAACGAAAGAGTTTGATGATTCTACAGTTGCGAAGATTTTGGAACTGGTTGAAAATGCCAGCAGCAAAAAGGCACATGTAGAGAACTTCATTACAAAGTTTGCAAAATACTATACGCCGATCGTGGTTTGCGCAGCAGTTGTACTTGCATTCCTTCCGCCAATCATTCTTGGTGGCGGATTCGCAGAATGGATTCAGAGAGCATGTATTTTCCTTGTAATCTCCTGCCCATGTGCACTGGTAATCTCCGTTCCACTTGGTTTCTTTGGAGGAATCGGAGCTGCATCCAAACAGGGCGTTCTGGTAAAGGGAAGCAATTATCTGGAAGCACTCTCTGAGATGAAAACGATTGTATTTGATAAGACTGGTACACTGACAAAAGGTGAATTCGTTGTATCAGAAGTTATTCCAAACGGATGGGAAAAAGAAGGACTGCTTGAAGTGGCAGCCCTTGCGGAAGGCTATTCCGATCATCCAATCTCAGCAGCACTCAAGAAAGCGTACGAAGAAGCAGAGCTTGGTGAGCTGTCTATGGACAGAGTGGAAAAGACTGAAGAAATCGCCGGACACGGAATCAAGGCAAAGATCGACGGAAGAGTTGTCTATGCCGGAAATGCAAAGCTGATGGAAGAAGAAGGTGTGGAATATGAGCCATGCACAGTCCCTGGTACGGTCGTATATCTGGCGGCTGAAAAAGAATTCCTCGGAACCATCGTAATTTCTGATACGGTCAAACCGGAAGCCAAACGTGCGATCGCACAGCTCAAAAAAAGCGGTGTCAAAAAGACAGTTATGCTTACCGGTGACAGAAAAGATGTCGGTGAAGCAGTGGCAGAAAGCCTTGGAATCGATGAAGTCTACACAGATCTCCTTCCGGGGGATAAGGTAGATAAGGTTGAAGCACTTCTCGGAGAACTTGGTGAGAAAGAAAAGCTCGGTTTTGTTGGTGACGGTATCAATGATGCACCGGTACTCTCCAGAGCTGATATCGGAATCGCAATGGGAAGCATGGGATCCGACGCAGCAATCGAAGCCGCAGATGTTGTTCTGATGGATGATAATATCCTTAAGATATCCTCCATTATGAGAATTGCTGGAAAAACTCTTCAGATCGTACATCAGAATATCGTCTTTGCCCTCGGTGTCAAAGTTCTGGTCCTCATCCTGGGAGCCCTCGGCATGGCCAACATGTGGGAAGCCGTCTTCGCCGATGTAGGAGTATCCGTAATCGCAATTCTGAACTCCATGAGAACACTGAAAGTAAAATAGATGTCAAAAGCATAATGTAAAACAAGAAAGAATTATCCTTAACGTGATGGGGATAATTCTTTTTCTGTTGCTTTGCCACACTAATTTATTTTCCTTGCTTTTTTGTCAGCGACAGTGTAAAATGACAAAACGGATTAGAATAGTGAAACCAAGAAGGGAGATACAAGATGGAACTGTTTATAGATATACTAAAAGATACAACAATTGACACTGTGAAACTAATACCTTTCCTTTTTCTAACATACCTTGCGATGGAATATCTGGAGAATAAAGCCGGTCAGAAGACGGTGCGGATGCTTCTTGGGGCAGGGAAAAAAGGGCCTGTGATCGGAGGAATCCTTGGCGTTGTTCCGCAGTGCGGATTTTCGGCAGCGGCAGCAAATCTGTATTCCGGCGGAGTCATCACAGTTGGAACGATGATCGCTGTTTTTCTGTCTACATCAGATGAGATGCTTCCGATCCTGATCTCAGAGCAGGCGGATGTCCGTAAGATCATGGCAATTTTAATCGGAAAGATCATCGTTGGTATTGTTGCAGGTATTCTGGTTGATATCGGAGTGCGGGTGCTAGGCAAAGGATACCAGAGAGGGCTGCATATTCATGATATCTGTGAGCATGACCACTGTCACTGCGAAGAAGGAAGCATTGTAAAATCAGCGCTCATCCATTCGGTACAGATTCTGGTATTTATATATGTAATTTCTTTTGTGTTAAATGCTGTTGTGGAGTGGATTGGAATGGAACAGGTCATGAACGTGGTGACTCATTATCCGATTGCCGGAATTTTTCTGGCTGGTCTTGTCGGCCTGATCCCGAACTGCGCAGCTTCCATTGCAATTACGAAATTTTATCTTGAGGGAGTCTTAAATGTCGGAAGTATGTTTGCCGGACTTTTGTCATGTGCCGGAATCGGATTGATCGTACTTTTTAAGACGAACCATGGTTGGAAAAAGAATATGATGATCGTCGCAACACTTTACGGAATCAGTGTAGTGTGCGGAATTATAGTGGAAATCCTGTTTGGAATGTAGTACAATATCCTTATATGGCGCTGCAGACTAAAAGGAACGAAAGAAGAGGGTTTAAGATGGCTAAGAAAGGATTTGTTGCAGAATTCAAAGAGTTTATTGCAAGAGGAAATGTAATGGATCTCGCAGTCGGCGTTATTATTGGTGGTGCATTCCAGTCGATTGTGAATTCTCTTGTAAATGATATGATCATGCCGGTGATCAGTCTTCTTACCGGAGGAGTCAATTTCTCCAATTGGGTGATTCGAATTGGATCAGGTGAGAATGATACGATCAATTATGGCAATTTTATCACAGCGGTGATCAATTTCCTTTTGATGGCGCTGGTGATTTTCTGCTTTGTAAAAGTGATGAATAATCTTGCTTCAAGAACAGAAAAGCTGCTTAAGAAGGAGGAAGAAGCTCCTACGGCACCGACGACAAAGATCTGTCCGTACTGCATGTCAGAAATTCCGATCGCGGCAACCAGATGTGCACACTGTACATCCGAGCTTCCATCTGAGGATACAGACAAAGAAGAATAGAGAAAAGACAGGAATAATAACACAGAGAGGAACATAAAAACAATGGAGAAAATTATTTTAACAGGTGACAGACCAACCGGACGACTTCACGTCGGACATTATGTTGGGTCTTTAAAAAGAAGAGTAGAACTGCAGAATTCCGGAGAATATGATAAGATTTTTATCATGATCGCAGATGCGCAGGCACTGACAGACAATGCGGATAACCCGGAAAAAGTGCGTCAGAATATCATTGAGGTTGCACTGGATTATCTGTCATGCGGACTGGATCCGGAGAAATCCACAATTTTCATCCAGTCACAGGTACCGGAACTGACAGAACTTTCTTTCTATTATATGAACCTGGTTACTGTATCCCGTCTCCAGAGAAATCCAACGGTAAAATCTGAGATCCAGATGCGTAATTTTGAGGCAAGTATCCCGGTAGGATTCTTTACCTATCCGATCAGCCAGGCTGCAGATATCACAGCATTCAAAGCGACAACGGTACCGGTAGGAGAGGACCAGCTTCCGATGATTGAACAGTGTCGTGAGATAGTACACAAGTTCAACAGTGTATACGGAGAAGCTCTGGTTATGCCGAAGGCACTGATTCCGGAGAATGAAAGCTGCTGCCGTCTTCCGGGAACAGACGGAAAAGCAAAGATGAGTAAATCCCTGGGCAACTGTATCTATCTGTCAGACACGGAAGAAGAAGTAAGACAGAAGATCATGGGAATGTATACAGACCCGAATCATCTGAAAGTATCCGATCCGGGTCAGGTAGAAGGCAACTCCGTATTCACTTATCTGGATGCTTTCTGTACAGATGAACATTTTGCAAAATATCTGCCGGATTACAAGAATCTGGATGAACTGAAGGATCACTACAGACGTGGCGGACTGGGTGATGTTAAGGTGAAGAAGTTCCTGAATGCAGTGATGCAGGAAGAGCTTGCACCGATCCGTGCAAGAAGAAAAGAACTGGAAAAGAAGATTCCGGAGATCTATGAAATTCTTCATAAGGGAAGCATCGAAGCGGAAAAAGTGGCAGCACAGACTTTAAAAGAAGTCAAAGATGCAATGAAGATCAACTATTTTGACGATCAGCAGCTGATCCAGGAGCAGACAGCAAGATTTGCAGAATAAAGAGAGGCTTTAAGCCGGAGGAGAGATAATAATTATGGGTAAATATTTCGGAACAGATGGATTCCGTGGAGAAGCAAATGTAGTACTGACAGTAGAGCATGCATTTAAGGTAGGACGCTATCTTGGATGGTATTACGGACAGGAACACAAGGCAAGAATTGTGATCGGTAAAGATACCAGAAGAAGCAGTTATATGTTCGAATATGCACTGGCAGCAGGACTGACTGCATCAGGAGCAGATGCATATCTTCTGCATGTGACGACAACGCCAAGTGTGTCTTATGTAGTAAGAACGGAAGATTTCGACTGTGGTATTATGATTTCTGCAAGCCATAACCCGTACTATGATAACGGAATCAAGGTAATCAACAGCAAAGGACAGAAGCTGGAAGCCGAAGTAGAAGCAAAAGTAGAAGCATATATTGACGGTGAGACAGGAGAAATTCCGCTTGCACAGAAAGAAGCAATCGGAAGAACCGTAGATTATGCAGCAGGGAGAAACCGTTACATCGGACATCTCATCAGCCTTGCAACCCGTTCCTTCAAGGATGTGAAGGTTGGACTGGACTGCTCCAACGGAAGTTCTTCAAGTATTGCCAAAAGCGTATTTGATGCGCTGGGAGCCAAGACCTATGTGATCAATAATGAGCCGGATGGAACCAACATCAACACAAACTGTGGTTCCACACATATCAATGTATTACAGGAATATGTAAAAGAGAACGGGCTGGATGTCGGATTTGCATATGACGGAGATGCAGATCGCTGTATCGCTGTCGATGAAAATGGAAATGTCGTGGACGGAGATCTGATCCTTTATGTATGCGGCAAATACATGAAAGAACATGGTCAGTTAAAAGACGATACAATCGTTACTACTATCATGTCGAATCTTGGACTTTATAAAGCATGCGACAAGATTGGCATGAAGTACGAAAAGACACAGGTCGGCGACAAATATGTCTATGAGAACATGGTCAAAAATGGATTCATGCTGGGCGGCGAACAGTCCGGACATATTATTTTCAGTAAGCATGCAACGACAGGAGATGGTATTCTGACTTCTCTGATGCTGATGGAAGTCATTATGGAGACTAAGCAGTCTCTTGGACAGCTGACAGAAGAAGTGAAGATCTATCCACAGCTCCTGAAAAATGTGCGTGTGGCAGATAAGAAGACCGCAAGGGAGAATCCGGAAGTGGTCAAAGCAGTTGATGCAGTTGCAGAAGCACTTGGAGATGACGGAAGAATCCTTGTCCGTGAAAGTGGAACGGAACCGGTAATCCGTGTCATGGTAGAAGCGGCGACGGATGAGCTTTGCGAAAAGTATGTGGCTCAGGTAATCGATGTGATTGAAAAAGAAGGACTTATTGTAGAATAAAAAATCTGAAATAGAATCGTGCAGAAAAGGATAGCTTGCAGATGAAAGTCTGTGGGGCTATCCTTTTTAGTTTGTGAACCATAGTCTGGATGTTTGGAAAATATTATTTGAATAAAAAAGAAAAATGTTCTGCGGGTATAGATTTTCTATATTCTGACATGCTATTAAAAAAGCATGGAGGAAAAAGAAATGGATGAAATGTTTTGCTTTC
>CAKRFP010000046.1 GCA_934320645.1 uncultured Bariatricus sp. | reverse complement strand
GGCGGAGCTTCTGGCAGGTTAAAATGGGGAGAAATTTCTCATTTTAACTTGTACTAAATCTTGACATAGGACCAGTTTCGACATGAGCAGCAAATTAAAACCTATCCCCACAAAATCGCAGAAATATGGACAATATTTATGCAGTACTAATACTGCTCGTGCATCCCTTTTCCCACAAAATATGACTTCACCAATTTTACACCACCCTGATGCAAAATTTATTCTTCTTTCATATCACCGCTATTCTCTTTCCCCGTCTTGCCAGCTTCCAACGCTTGATATTCCTGATTTAATTCTCTCAATAATTCTTCTTCGCTTGGTAAATACAATTTGTATTTTGAAGCAAAGATTTGTGTTTCATTTTCAGGCAAGGTATACTTAACCACAGATTCACTTTTATCTGCACATAATACAATGCCAATTGGTGAATTATCTCCTTCATTCATAAGTTCCCGTTCATAATAATGAACATACATCTGCATCTGTCCTAAATCTTGATGTGTTAAGTCTCCAACCTTTAAATCAATCAAGACAAAACATTTTAAGATATAGTTATAAAATACGAGGTCAATTCTAAAATGACGTCCATCAAACGTTATTCTTTTCTGTCTTGCAACAAATGAAAAGCCTCTGCCAAGTTCCAAAAGGAATTTCTGCAAATGTGTAATTAACGCTTGCTCTAAATCACTTTCATAAAAATCATCATTAGGTGTCAGCCCAAGAAATTCCAGCACATACGGGTCACGGATAATATCTTCTGGTTTCTTCGCTGGCTCTAATGTCTGTATTTCCTCTGCAACCTGCTCTTTATTTTTACTGGATAATAACCTTTCATAAAAGAAAGAATTTATCTGACGCTCAAGTTGTCTGGTACTCCATTGAGATTTTACAGCTTCCTGCATATAAAATTCTCGTGCATTTTCATTCTCCACACGCATCAGAAGTCGATAATGTGTCCAACTCAATTCGCTACGCAGTGCGTAGCCATTTGGAAACGTTAAATAAAACTGCCGCATATTTTTTAAGTTAGCAACAGTAAATCCTTTCCCAAAATCTTGAGTCATTTGCTTTGATAATTCTTTCAATAAACCTGTTCCATACTCTGCCTTTTCATTACCACCTTGTTCTTCTATGATAGATTTTCCAATATTCCAGTAGGCTTCAACCATTGCAAAATTGGCGGTTTGATAAACTTTGTTTCTCGCTGAAAGTAAAATTTCTTTGATTTCATTGTAAAAAGATGTATTCATCTTGTTAAAATCATCCTTTCATTTACAAATTATTTATTAACCCTTCTTTTTGAATTAGCAAGGAATGTATTCTGCGAAAATGGACCCTTATATGCTTCTTCATCTAAAAAACCGAGAATAACTTTTATCTGTTCTTTATCATTTGGAATAACAACTTTTTTGTTCTCAACCGCAATCGTTATCCCGGCATCTTTAGCCAATTTTTTGATTTCTGATGCTTTATAATTTACAAGCACACCGGAATCATTAATCATTGCTATTTTCCGCCTTATCCAAGTATTAGCCGTATTTTTAAATGCCTCTGTATCTTCAAAAGATAATTTATCACTTGTTGTAAATGATTGAACTTCTTGATCCGTTGCAGATCTATAATATTCGCTCAAATCAAAAATCTGCCTCGCAAAATAGAAAGAGGAAAATTGCAATTCTCCTTCTGTATAATAGCAATCTGCCGTATCAGAAATACTTATGCCAAAATTCTTTTCTCTTCTAAATGTATCTCTGGTGAAAAATAAATTTACCCAATTTGTAGTGATATATTGTTCTTTGCGAAAACGCTGAAAGGCAACTTGGAATCTTTCAGTATCCTCTGTTTCTGTCCTCTTTCCAACAAATATTGCTTTAATTTCATAAAACTCATCATTTTCTTTTTTATATGCAGGCACACCTAACGGATCTCTTATTGCATCTTTAATTGCATCTGAAAGCTGGAAATTTTCAATAGCTAAAAATTCGTCATTATGTGGTTTATAACTACCATCAAATGAAATTTTAGTTTTCTCAGAAAGCAAATCATCTACTGCACTATCAAACGATAAGCAAATTTCTTTTTGCGTGTCCGCATCAACTTCAAGTCTATACAATTCATCCACATGACTTCCGTTAGCAATAATTATTATTGAACAATTCTCAAACATTCTATATCTATCTCCTCTCTGCATCTAAAAACAAAAAATCAAAAATCCTATTAATCGTTTTCACATCTTTCGCCTTTCTAAGCTTCCTCCGACTTATTAAAACACATCCTGATATCCCGTGTTCACCGCTTATTTGATAAAAATGATATCCTCGTAAAAATAGTATTGGATTGGGAATTGCTGTATTAACACATGGTGCTGCCATAATTAGCACTCCAGCTACAATAACGCATATTATCAAATTGAAATCCTTAATTACCAAACTTGCAAACGGAAACATATATGTGATTATATACATGATAACCCAACTATCATAAGGAGCTATATCATTTGTTCTTATTATTATGGGTGCGAAATGTCTTTTCCCATACGAAAAGGATATCATAAACAATATAACAAGAGCAACTCCTATACACATAACAATACATGGAATATCCATTGTCTTTTTTTGCCAATACCAAAGCAACGCAAAGATAAAACATAGAGGTGCCGTAGCGGACAGATTATATATTAGTCGTTGTAATATGTTTCCCATATATTTAACCCACTCTTTCTGATAATTTGCTATATTGACTATATTACCTCAAAGTGTTTCAAAGCATCCTTTATCGCTTCAACCTTCTCTTGTGTCGGGTGTTTCCTCGGCTGTTTCAATTCCTCTACCGCATTGGGAGCATCATACATCGGTAAACCTAAATCTCTCTTAACCTCTGCAATATATGCAGTATGTACTTTGAAGCCGTATTTTGCTTCTATGTACTCTTTTATCATTTTGTAGGTGACTCGCTCTTTCGGCTTATAGGCTTCTGCTCTTTCAGCGATTGCTTTTAAAGGAACTTTACCCTCACCCTCGCCAAACTCCACTTTTATGTTGATATGACTGTCGGGCTTTTTGTGGGAAAGCAGTACTACCGTCTCCACATGCACACTCATCGGAAACATATCAGTCGCCTTCACCTTCCTGATCTCATACCCATTTTCCCGCAGATACTTCACGTCCCGCGCCAAAGTCGCCGAATCGCAGCTCACATATACGATCCTCTCCGGCTCCATCTGAACCATCGTATCCAGTACGCTTCTCTCACATCCTTTTCTCGGTGGATCGACTACGATCACATCTGCTCTTGCATGTTCTCCCGGATGCTCCTTTGCGTAATCCGCATAGTACCCCGGCAGCACATCTTCTGCCTTCCCTACAAAGAATTCTGCATTTGTAATCTCATTGATCTCAGCATTATGCTTTGCATCTTCGATTGCCTGCGGCACGATCTCCACGCCATAGACTTTCTGTGCTTTCTGCGCAAGGAAAAGGGAAATGGTTCCGATTCCGCAGTACACATCCCAGACCGTCTCATTACCGGTAAGTCCGGCGTATTCCAGTGCAGTTCCATAAAGCACCTCTGTCTGCACCGGATTCACCTGATAGAAAGACAGTGGTGAAATCTGATATTTGACATTACCAATATAATCTGTGATATAAGTCTGTCCCCAGAGCGGACACACCTTTGGTCCCATAATCACATTCGTCTTTTCTTTATTGATATTATAAGTAATGCTTGTCATTCCCGGAATCTTTATCAGCTTTTCCACCAATTTCTCACTGTGAGGAAGTTTGTCTCCGTTAATGATCAGGCAGACCATGATCTCTTTTGTCGTAAATCCATAACGGATCAGGACATGGCGCACCAGTCCTTTATGCAGTTCCTCATCATACGCAGAGATCTTCTCTTCCCGCATATAATCCAGAATCTCATCCAGGATCACTTTATTCTCTGCAACGCCAAGCACACAGTCTCTTTCCGGAACCGGAATGATCTGATGCGTTCTCCCGGCATAAAATCCTGCGGTCAGATTCCCTTCTTTATCCACTCCGATCGGGAACTGTGCTTTATTCCGGTAACGGAACGGTTCCTCCATTCCTGCGATCGGCTCCATGATCTGATCCAGCAATTCTTCTTCCACACCGCCAAGACGGATCAGGTTATTTCTTACTTTTGTATTTTTAAACTCCAGCTGCTTCCGGTAATCCATCTCCTGGATCTGGCATCCGCCACAGCGTCTTGCCTCCGGACAGTGTGCAGATACACGAAATGCGGATTCTTTTACAATCCGCATTAATCTCGCATATCCGTAGTTCTTTTTTGCTTTCATTACTTTTACTTCAACGGTATCTCCGATGACTGCATCCTTGATAAACAGAGTATATCCATCAACCTTTCCGATTCCTTCACCGCCGATTCCGATATCTGTAACTTCTACCGTCACTACGTCATTTTTCTTCATTTTTATACTCATCTTTCTTTCAGAACTTCTCTTAGATACTGGTCTTTCTTAAGTTGGATTCAAACAGGCGGTTATAACCTAACCAGTCTTTTGTATCTTTTGCCTTAAAAATCTCTGTCAGTGTCTGCATCTTTGCATCAGCATTATCCGCACAATTAAGTGCCATTGCCTCAGCAAGCGCCGGTTTCTTCGGCGAACCGTATTCGAGTTCTCCGTGATGCGCTACGATACAGTGCTTTAATTCGCTGGCAAGCTTCTTCGGGAAATCCGGGATCTCACGAATTGCATCATCCAGCATTTCCACACCGATCACAATATGACCGAGCAGCTGCCCGTCATCGGTATAATCATTATCCGGAAACAGGGAAAGTTCCTGTGTCTTTCCGATATCATGACACATTGCCGCTGTATACAGAAGGTCCTTATTCAGGATTGGATATGCCCCTGCCATATATTCACAGAATTTCACTACGCTTAATGTGTGCTCCAGAAGTCCTCCGGCAAATCCGTGATGTACACTCTTTGCTGCCGAATGCGCCTTGAAGCTCTTGATAAACTGCTCATCATTTACAAAATAATACCGGATCACCTGCTGCAGATACGGGTTCTTCACCTGCTTTCCATAACGCATCAGTTCTTCATACATTCCATCCACACTTTTCTCGCTGGTCGGCATATAATCCGCCGGATCGTATTCTCCCTCGTCTGCTACACGGAGCTGCTTGATGTTCATCTGAAGATTGCCGTTATAGCTGATGATCTCCCCGTAAACTTCAATAAAATCTTTTTCGCTGTAATCTGCAATTCCATTTGAATTCGGATCCCAGATCTTTCCATCTAAAGTTCCTGTCTTGTCCTGAAGGATCAGGTTGTCGTATGGTTTCCCGTTCCTTGTCTCCGCACTTCTTTTTCCTTTGCAAAGATACGTATTTCTGATTGTCTCGCCTTCGTGTAATGTCTCAATATATCTCATGTCATTCCTCTTCCTGCTCTATATTTAAATTTATGGCTGCTTTTTTGCAAATCTATTCTTTGCTTCCAACTGTCACATCAAACGTCACATCAACATAGTCGTCTGCGCCACGTCTCTGCCCTTTGACCTTGATCTGTGCACCGGTTCCGGCTTTTGTGATCTGCTTATGAAATCCTGCGATACCGGTAATATCTGTCTCATCAATCGCTGTGATCACGTCACCGTTCTGGATTCCTGCCTGCATCGCCGGAGAATCCGCTTCTACTTCCCGGACATAAATGCCCTTCGGGATCTCCTGTTCATTCGCAATCTTCTCCGTCACTACAACTCCGTGAATACCAATATACGGAACTCCCTGTCCATTTGCCAGAAGTTCGATCTCTTCCTTGATATCCGAAATCGCATAGGCACTTACAAGATTTCCGTCTCTCTGCAGTTCTGACTGATCACAGATTCCAATCACTTCACCCGCCGTGTCAAACAGAATTCCGCTCCCTTTTTCACTTCCTGCAATATCTGTATCAAGCAGCCGGTACTGCCCGTCTGCCACTGTCCGGTAATTTCTGGTGGAACTGATGATCCCATATCCGACACCACCTGCATATCCAAACTGCTCACCAAGAACGATCACGCCGTCCCCACGGTTCACTGCATTGGAATTACCAAGCGTCGCTGTCTGGATCTGGTTTCTCGTACTATCCGACAGATCTGATCTCTTAACCGCAATGATCGCAAGTCCAAGATTCCGGTCCTGCTTTTTCAAAGTTGCGTTATATGTAGTATTGTCTGAAAATGTGGCTTTCAGTGCTTCTGCATCTTTTACAATTCTTGCCGGTGCCGCAATCAGAAGATCTGCACCATTATCCCAGAAAATAACTCCCGATACAGCCTGTTCCTGCTCCCCTGCATTCTCCCAGCCTTCATCTCGGTGCACGGCATAGATCTCAACCACACTTTTTCCTGCTGACACTGCCACCTGGTATAATGCATGGTTCATCTCCTGATAATCTTCGACAGTCAGATCCGGATACTGAATCTCTTCATCCTGTGCTTCCTGCTCCTTGGTATCCTCCTCATCCTCAACCGGAGTTTCCTCCTGATCCAGCGGAATCGTTACCTTCTCTCCGCCCAGATGTGTCATTGCCCATGGGCGAAGGGCATAAAACGCAAGGCCTGCTGCAAGTCCAAAAATCAGTCCTCTTCCTGCAAGCCTGCACAGATTTCCCATGATTCCTTTTTTACTTCGCTGTTCATCTTTTACTGTTTCCTGCAAAAACGAATATTTTTCTTCCTCACTGTCGTGCGGTTCTTCGTTCCGTTTATTTTCCCGATTATCAGACATTGTGCTTCTCCTTAGGCCTCCGGAGTGCTTTCAGCCACACCTGGTTTTAGTATACATGATTCCCCGCAAATGTTCAACGAAATTTCACCTTTCCACTTTCATTTAGACGGTAAATACGTTAGAATAGAACCAGACAAAATATGAGGTATAAATGTATTATGAATCAAAAATCTTTAACAAAATTGGAATTTCCAAAAATTATAGAGATGCTGACCGATCACGCTTCTTCCCCTGGCGGAGCTTCATTCTGCCGACGGATCAAGCCGATGACCGACCTTAACAAAATCATCACTGCACAGGAACAGACTTCCGCAGCATTTACCCGCATTGTAAAGAAGGGAATTCCTTCTTTCAGCGGCTGCTATGCTGTCTCCGACTCTCTCAAGCGCCTGGAGATCGGAAGTGCCTTAAGCGCACCGGAACTCCTCCGGATCGGCAAGCTTCTTCAGACAACCGCCCGGATCAAATCCTACGGTCGTCATGAAAATGCAGACGATCAGGCAGATTGTCTGGATGTATATTTTGAACAGCTTGCGCCGCTTACACCACTTTCTACTGAAATTGACCGCTGCATTCTTGGTGAAGACGAGATCAGCGATGATGCCAGCAGCAAATTAAAGCAGATCCGCCGCAGTATTAACGGCATGAATGACAAAATCCATTCTACCATGACCGGACTTTTGAACGGTTCCATGCGCACCTATCTCCAGGATGCCATTATTACCATGCGTGGCGACCGTTACTGTCTCCCGGTAAAAGCCGAGTACCGCAGCCAGGTAAATGGTCTGATCCATGACCAGTCAGCAACCGGATCCACACTTTTCATTGAGCCGATGGCCGTTGTCAAACTGAACAATGATCTGAAAGAATTATATGCCCAGGAGCAGGAAGAAATCCAGGTGATCCTTGCCCGCCTCAGTGTGGATGCAGCTGAATATATTGAAGAAATCCGTCTGAACTACAAAGCACTTGTAGAACTGGATTTTATTTTTGCAAAAGGTGCACTGGCACTGGATATGAACGCCAGCCGCCCAGTCTTTAACACCGAAGGCCGGATCCGGATCCGTGAGGGAAGACACCCTCTTCTGGACCGTAAAAAAGTTGTTCCGATCAGTCTGACACTTGGAGATACCTTTGATCTTCTCGTCATAACCGGTCCGAATACAGGTGGTAAGACCGTTTCCCTCAAGACTGTGGGGCTTTTTACCCTCATGGGCCAGGCAGGTCTGCACATTCCTGCACTTGACCGTTCAGAACTTGCTGTATTTAACCAGGTTTATGCTGATATTGGTGACGAACAGAGTATTGAACAGTCTTTAAGTACCTTCTCTTCTCACATGACAAATGTGGTTTCTTTCCTAAATCATGTGGATGAGAATTCATTAGTCCTTTTCGATGAACTTGGTGCGGGAACCGATCCGACGGAGGGTGCTGCACTCGCTATCGCCATTCTGTCACATCTGCATAACCGTGGAATCCGCACTATGGCAACGACACACTACAGCGAACTGAAGGTATTTGCTCTTTCTACTCCGGGAGTAGAAAATGCCTGCTGTGAATTTGACGTGGAGACATTGAGCCCGACTTACCATCTTCTGATCGGTATTCCTGGAAAAAGTAATGCTTTCGCGATTTCCGAAAAACTCGGCCTTCCGGATTATATCATCCAGGATGCCAAAACGCATCTGACCGAGGAGGATGAATCTTTTGAAGATCTCCTTACTGATCTGGAACAGAGCCGCAAGACCATCGAAAAAGAGCGGGAAGAGGTTGCTTCTTACCGCCGCGAGATGGAGCGTCTCAAGTCCGAACTCAAGAACCAACAGGAAAAGCTGGATACACAGCGCGACCGGATCATTCGTGAGGCAAATGCCAGAGCAACCGACATTGTTCAGGAAGCCAAAGATTTTGCTGATGAGACAATGAAGAACTTCCGCAAATTCGGCAAAGCCAGTATTTCCGCTTCCGAGATGGAAAAAGAAAGAGAACGGATCCGCAAGCAGCTTTCCAAAACTGAAAATAAAAACCGTCTGGAAAAGAAAAAACCTTCCAAAGCTTACAAGGCAAGCGATTTCCATCTGGGCGATTCTGTAAAAGTACTGAGCATGAATCTGACCGGAACAGTAAATTCACTACCGGATGCCAAAGGCAACCTGTTTGTCCAGATGGGTATTCTCCGGTCACAGGTCAATATTTCCGATCTCGAACTGATCGAAGAACCGCTTACGGTTACTGCAAAGCAGATGCGCAGAACCAGCAGTGGCAAGATGAAGATGGGCAAATCCATGCATGTCAGTCCGGAGATCAATCTTCTTGGCAAAACAGTCGATGAAGCAGTTGCCGAACTTGACAAATATCTGGATGATGCCTATATCGCACACTTAAGTCCGGTACGAATTGTACACGGGAAAGGAACCGGCGCACTCAGGAACGGGATCCATCAGTATCTGCGCCGCCAGAAACATATCAAATCCTTCCGGCTGGGAGCTTTCGGGGAGGGCGATGCCGGTGTAACTATCGTAGAATTCAAATAATCATTGGGGGAACTATCATGGTGACTAAACAGAAAATCTTAATTGTAGATGACGACGAGAATATTGCAGAATTGATTTCTCTCTACCTTACAAAGGAATGCTTCGATACGATGATCGTACACGACGGGGAAGAAGCTCTTACCGCATTTGAATCCTATCAGCCAAACCTGATGCTGCTCGACCTGATGCTTCCGGGCATCGATGGCTATCAGGTCTGTCGCGAGATCCGCAGTAAGCACAATACCCCAATCATTATGCTTTCCGCAAAAGGAGAAGTATTTGACAAGGTGCTCGGTCTGGAGCTTGGTGCTGATGATTACGTCTTAAAACCATTCGATTCCAAGGAGCTTGTCGCAAGAGTAAAAGCGGTACTCAGACGCTATCAGCCTGCCAAACCAGAAACTCCTGCCGCCAGCCGCGGAAAGGTTGTTGACTATCCGGGAATCGAGATCAATCTTACCAATTACGCAGTAACCGTTGATGGTAAGAATGTAGATATGCCGCCAAAAGAACTGGAACTTTTGTATTTCCTCGCCTCTTCACCAAACCAGGTATTCACACGCGAGCAGCTCCTTGACCAGATCTGGGGCTATGAGTATGTCGGCGACACCCGTACCGTTGATGTTCATATTAAGCGTCTGCGCGAGAAGATCAAGGATCATCCTTCCTGGGGACTTAGTACCGTCTGGGGAATCGGTTACAAATTTGAGGTAAAGTAATGAAAAGTACCCTTTATCTCAAATTTATCCTCTTATATATTATTCTTGGTTTTTTAAGTATTTTTACGGTGGCATCCCTCTCATCCACACTGACAACCCACTATCTGGAAAGCAGTATTTCCGGCAATATGTACCAGTCGGCAAATCTGCTTGCTTCCAATTATCTGCCGGACTATTTTTCCGAAACGATTACCCAGGCAGATGTGTATACACAACTTGACGGCATGAGCGATTATCTGAACTCGGATATCTGGTTTGTTGATAACGAAGGAACGCTGATCGCATCTGCCAAATCGGGTGATGTGTCCTATGTGCCTTCGCAGATTGAGAATTTTGACCCTGCCGAATCAGGCGGCTCTACTTATCTGACCGGCGATTATCACGGATACTTCAATACCGAAATGATTACCGTCATCGCTCCGGTTACAGAGAAGTTTTCAACCCGCGGATATCTGCTTGTGCATAAGCCTTACTCGCAGATCACGGATGCACATTTTGTTCTGATGCGCAATACTTATATTGTGATTCTGATCATTTATGTACTCTCATTCATCATTTTGCTTGGGGTACATTTTCTGATCTACCGTCCGCTTGTAAAGATCACAAATGCGGCAAAACAGTATGCTTCCGGCAATCTGGACGTTATCATTCCGGTAAACACGCAAGATGAGATGGGCTATCTTTCTGCCTCCCTCAACTACATGTCTTCCCAACTGAAGGATATGGAGGATTACCAGAAAAAATTTGTAGCAAATGTGTCCCACGATTTCCGCTCTCCTCTGACCTCGATCAAAGGCTACGTGGAAGCCATGGCAGATGGCACAATTCCACCGGAAATACAGGGCAAATATTTGAACATCATCTTGTTCGAAACAGAACGTCTTACCGATCTGACTCGTGATCTTCTGACGTTAAATGAATTTGATACCAAGGATCTTCTTCTCGACAAGACCGATTTTGACATTCACGAAGTGATCCGCAACACCGCAGCTTCTTTTGAGGGAACCTGTACTGCCAAAAAGATTTCCATCGAACTGCTTCTGGCAACCCGGAATCTGTATGTACATGCTGACCGGCACAAGATTCAGCAAGTTCTGTATAATCTGCTGGACAATGCGATCAAATTCAGCAATCCGGAATCCACGATCACGATCGAAACCACCCCGCGTGGCGATAAAGTATATACTTCCGTCAAGGATTATGGAATCGGTATTCCAAAATCAAGTATCAACAAGATCTGGGAACGATTTTACAAGAGTGATCTTTCCCGTGGAAAAGATAAAAAAGGAACCGGTCTTGGGCTTTCGATTGTAAAAGAAATCATTCAGGCACACAATGAAAATATCAATGTAATCAGCACGGAGGGTGTTGGAACAGAATTCATCTTCTCTCTTCCGCTGACGAAAAAACAGTAACAAAAAACGGTCATAACCGACATGAAAAATATGTCTGTTATAACCGTTTTCTTTATGCCCTGGCACACATTGTCTTTCTTCTTACTAATAAAACATCTTCTTGATCGACTCTTTACTCATATTATCTTTTGTAACCCAGGTATATCCGGCATTTACTGTTGCTTCATTGCCCTGACCAAGTACTGCTCTTGCGCATGCAACTACAGTCGCATAACCGATTCCATATGGATTCTGAACGATCAGTCCGTCGATCTTTCCATCTTCCAGAAGCTTCATCTGATCCGATCCACCGTCAAAGCTTATCACTTTGATCCGTTCTTCCTCAGTCTTATTCATAGAATCCAGAACATTCACTACAAGATCTGCCGCTGTTTCATTGGTCGTAAAAATTCCTTTTACATCTGGATGTTTTTCCAGAAGATACTTGATCGCATCTTCCTGTGCAGTCTGGGTATCACGGGTATCTGCTGTCTCTTCCTCTGCTTTTTGCACGTCATCAGCAGTCTCCTTCGCAGTCTCTTCAGACGAATCTGTATTGATCTCTTTCGTGATCGAATCCAGATCATCCAGATGCCAGATCTGTGCGATCGTCACGCCCGGATCATTCTTTTCCACTTCCTGCACAAATCCTTGCTCTCTCTCTTCTGATGAAGTAGACTTGGAATCGTGTGCGATTACAAGAACCTGACCACTCTCACCAATACTGTTACAGAGCTTGCTTGCTGCCGTTGCAGCCGCCGTTGTATTATCGGTATCGATCATGGACACGATATTCTGATAATCCGTTCCGGAATCAAATGCTACGATTGGGATCCCATTCTCTGCCGCAAGATCGAACTGAACCTCACATGCTGAAGAATCAACTGCTGCGATTCCGACTGCAACCGGATAACGGGCAAGCTCTTCATCCAGAATATTGACCTGATCATCTACATCATTCTCTGTCTCCGGTGCGGAATAAACCAGCTTTACTTTATCATCACCCTTATATCCCAGGTTCTCATTGATATCTGCTACCGCCTGCTTTGCACCTGCCTGAACCGCTTTCCAGTATGCAGAAGAGCTTCCTCTTCCGATAATAGAAATCGAACTGCCTTTTTCCAGGTCTAGCCCCTGCACATTGCCATACGCCGACGGCTGCAGGACATCCAGACTGCTCTGGTGTTCATTCTCTTCTCTTGTCTCATGGCTGAATGTCGGCTTCTTATCTGTACCTGCATCATTCTTGCTTCCAGTTCCACATCCACCAGTTAAAAGCGCCACACAAAGTGCAGCCGAAAGTATACTCCATCGTTTTTTCATAAATCCACTCCACTTTCTCTATCTTAAAATCAGTTTCATTATCGAGTATAAAATGATACAGTACCCACTATACACCAAATCTTCATGGAAAGGGAGAAAAATTTCTTAAGATTTCATAAATTCTTTTGATTTTCAGCTATAAGTTTTATATTCCTAACCTTCTGGTTTTATATTCCTAACCAAAGAAATGCCCATTTTACGCCGTTAGTTCGCCGTTGCTAACCAAATTGTATCGATTTTTAAGCATAAATTCCTCTTGTATATTTTCAAGTTATGTATTAGAATAAGGTTATGCGAAAGGCATATCGATTTTAATTTTTTTATAATTAAAAAGGAGGATACATATCATGGCACACGTAATTTCAGACGAATGTGTAAGCTGCGGAGCTTGCGAAAGCGAATGTCCAGTAGGAGCAATCTCTATGGGTGGAGATCATATGCAGATTGATGCTTCTGCATGTGTTGACTGTGGTGCTTGCGAATCAGCATGTCCTACAGGAGCAATCAGCGCTGAGTAATTAGAACACGTAGATTGAATAAGGAATAAGAAAGAGACGGTTTTCATTTAAAAACCGTTTCTTTTTTATTTTTACAAATAACTTCCTAAGGAACTTCCCAGAACAAAGAATGTGCCTTGACACATTCTAGCGCCTGCGGTGGTCGCTCGCGACATCATCCTTGTACACCGGAGATGTGCACTCGTTGGAAAATGCAGATTACCACACATCCACTGCATTTTTCCATGCAACATTTGTCGAACGATTTTTCTTTCCATCTTTTCCTCTTATGCTACAATAGACTTGTACTCAATCTATACACATACTTATCTTAATAAGGGGGTTATCGTATGGGCGACGTTCATTACATGATCTCAGAGGCTGCCAAACACGTTGGCGTAGAATCACACGTTCTCCGCTACTGGGAGGAAGAGCTTGATCTTCCGATCGGGCGCACTGAGATGGGACATCGGCACTATACGGAAGACGATATACAGCTTTTCTGCTGTATCAAAGAACTCAAAGAACAGGGACTGCTCCTGAAGGAAATCAAACAACTCCTTCCGGACATGCTTCGCACGAAAGCACTTCTGAAAGCCAGGAAAGCGGATCCTCCGCAGACTGCGTCTTCGACAGATTCAGTTTTGGATATTCCGGATCAGACTCCTGCAGATCATACCGCGGACAGGCTTTCCGCTTATCAACCTCTGATTGAAGAATCCCTTCGCAAAATTCTTTTGGAAAATAACCAGATCCTGGAGGCTTCTCTTGGCAAATCAGTATCCGAAAAAGTGACAAAAGAGATGGATTTTCTCCTGCAGGCAAAAGAACGGCTGGAAGAAGACCGTTACCGAAAGCTCGACCACCTGCTCCGACAGCAGCAAGCACTTCGAAAAGAAGCTTCAAAGCCGGCCGCCGGGCACTACCTGCGGAAATTATTTGGTGAAACAACCTAATAACAATAAAAGACAGTGAACAGTTTCGATTCTGTTCCCTGTCTTTTTCATTTTATATTTCTTATTCCTCATCCACAACTTTTCGTTCTGAATTAGCAAATTTGGTGTACTGCGGCAACCATGTAAGCGTCACGGTTCCGATCGGACCGTTTCTCTGCTTGGCAATAATGATCTCTGCCTCATTGACATGCTCTGTGTCTTTATTATAATAATCATCTCGATAAATGAACATAACCACATCGGCATCCTGTTCGATTGCTCCGGATTCACGCAGATCCGAAAGCATCGGTCTGTGATCCGGTCTCTGCTCAACCGCACGGCTCAGCTGTGACAGTGAAATAACCGGCACACTCAGCTCTCTGGCAAGTGCTTTTAAGGAACGGGAAATATCGGAAATCTCCTGCTGACGGGATTCATTTCTTCCGCCGACACTTCCGCTCATCAGCTGTAAGTAGTCGATGATGATCAGTTCCAAATTATGTTCCATCTTGTATTTTCTGCATTTGGAACGCATTTCCGAGATCGAGATACCTGGCGTATCATCAATGATCAGGTTCGATCTTCCAATCGTTCCGGCTCCTTCGATCAGCTTTTCCCAATCGGAATCTTTCAGATTACCGGTTCTTAAAAGCTGCGCATCTACATAAGATTCCAGTGAGAACAGACGGTTTACCAGCTGTTCCTTTGACATTTCCAGACTGAATATGGCAACGGTACGATTCTGCTTAAACGCAACATGCTGCGCGATATTCAGAACAAACGCCGTCTTACCCATAGACGGACGTGCCGCAACCAGAATCAGATCCGATGGCTGCAACCCGGAAGTCTTGTAATCCAGATCGATAAATCCGGTCGGAATCCCCGTAACCGTTCCTTTACTTTTAGAAGCCTTCTCAATCTTTTCCAGAGCGTTTAACACGACCTGCTTGATCGGCACATACTCACCGCTTCCTCCGCGGTTCTGCACCAGTTCAAAGACCTGCTTTTCTGTCCTTTCCAGGATCGCCTCTACCGGTTCCTGACCCTGATAGCATTCATCTGCAATCGCTTCGTTCATCTTGATCAGACGTCTTAAGGTTGCTTTTTCCGATACGATCTCGGCGTAATATTTTACATTTGCCGAAGTTGGCACTGCCGTGACCAGCTCCCTTACAAATTCAAGACTGCTGATCTCTTCCGGAACAGCTTTCTCGCGCAGACGGTTCTGCAGCGTAATCAGATCGACCGGTTTCCCCTCATTAAAAAGTTCTACCACGGAATCGAAAATGACACCATATGCATTTTGATAAAAGTCGTCTCCACAAATGATCTCGGCAGCTACTGTAATCGCATCCCGGTCCATCAGCATCGCTCCGACAACCGACTGCTCAGCCTCTATGCTGTGTGGTGGTACTCTCTTAATGAGTGCTTCATCCATGCCTCAGATCCTCCTAAGCTTCCCCTACATGAACTTTTAATTCTGCAGTCACTTTCTGGTGAAGCTTCACCGGTACAAGGTGCATTCCCGGTGTGCGGATTGCTTCTTTGATCTGGATCTTCTTTTTATCGATATCATATCCAAGCTGTTCTTTTACCGCAATTGCGATTTCCTTTGAAGATACAGAACCAAATGTTCTTCCGCCTTCTCCGGTCTTGATCTTAAGTTCCACTTTTGCTGCTTCTAATTCTTTTGCAAGCGCCTGTGCTGCTTCCAGATGCTCCTGCGCAACCTTTTCTTCATTCTGCTTCTGAAGCTTCAGGTCATTTAAGTTCTTACCGTTTGCTTCTAGTCCGAGGTTCTTCTTGAAAATGAAGTTTCTCGCATATCCGTCACTTACATTTACAACCTCACCTTTTTTTCCAAGGGATTTTACATCTTCTAATAAAATAACTTTCATCTTAAATATCTCCTTCTTCTATCATAATATCGATTGTCTTTTTCAGAGTTTCAATCGCTCTTTCCATATC
>CAKRFP010000045.1 GCA_934320645.1 uncultured Bariatricus sp. | reverse complement strand
TTTTTATAATGCGGAAGATGGGACTTGAACCCACACAAGCGCAATGCTTACAAGATCCTTAGTCTTGCTCGTCTGCCAGTTCCGACACTTCCGCACAAACAATATTTAATTACCGGACTTAGATAAATCCGAATGCGGAAGATGGGACTTGAACCCACACAGGCGCAATGCCTACAAGATCCTTAGTCTTGCTCGTCTGCCAGTTCCGACACTTCCGCATATCACTCAGTGAGCTTTATTTCAACTGCTCGCCGCTGACAAAAGCTATAATACTATATTCCAAACACAAAGTCAACAAAAATTTAAAAGAAATTTTAATTCGCAATATATTACGAAAAATATCGAAAAGATAAATAATTCAATAATTTCAAGAATTCACTTTCTTATTATGAGAAAATATAGTAATATAATATATAATTGTATGCGTTAATTGCGTGTTTTATCAATGGATTTGGGGATAATAAGAGCAGAAAATGGTGAAATGGAGGCATTTTATGGAGAAAAATGTAAAAATGAAGGACATAAAAGAACTGGGAGAGAAGCTTGGAGAACTGCAAAGAGTGTGCAGGGAGAAAAAAATCCCGGTGATGATCGCATTTGAGGGTTATGGAGCAGCAGGAAAAGGACTTCAGATTGGTAATCTGATCCAGGCACTCGATCCAAGAGGCTTTAAAGTATATGCGGTAAAAAATGAAACGGAAGAGGAAAGGATGCGTCCTTTTATGTGGCGTTTCTGGACGAAGATCCCGGAAAAGGGAAGGATTGCGATTTTTGATACCAGCTGGTACCGGAGAGTTATGATTGAACGTTTTGAAGGAAAAACACCGGAAAAAGAGCTGGAAAAGGATTTTGAATCGATCCGTGCATTTGAGAAACAGCTGACGGATGATGGAATGGTGATCATCAAACTGTTTTTAAAGATTGACCGGAAAGAACAGAAAAAGCGCTTTGAGAAACTGCTTGCTTCCAAGGATACTGCATGGCGGGTAAGCAAAGGCGATCTGAAGCGGAATCATGATTTTAAAGAGTATAAAGCAATCAATGAAGAGATGCTGCGGAAAACGGATGCAGATTACGCACCGTGGACAGTGATCAATGCTACAAAAAAGAAAGAAGCTAAAGTGGCTGTTTATCAGGCGGTGATCCAGGCAATGGAAGAGGCAGTCGCAAGAAAGGAACTGGAAGAAACAGGCAGTCTGGAAAAGAAAACGGAAGTGAAAAGGGAAACAGCAGAATCCATTCTGGCAAAGGCGGATCTTTCCAAATCCATGCCAAAAGAGGTTTATGAGGAACGCTTAAAAGAGCTTCAGAAAAAGATGGAACATCTGCATGGAGAGCTTTATCGCAGGAGAATCCCGGTTGTCCTTGGCTTTGAGGGATGGGATGCCGGAGGAAAAGGTGGTGCGATCAAACGTCTGACTTCACATATGGATCCGAGAGGATATGTGGTGAATCCGACAGCGTCACCGAGTGATACAGAGAAAGCACATCATTATCTGTGGCGTTTCTGGCGTGCAATGCCGAAAGCCGGTCATATTGCGATATTTGACAGAACCTGGTATGGAAGAGTGATGGTAGAGAGGATTGAAGGATTTTGCACCGAAAAAGAATGGAAGAGAGCTTATGGGGAGATCAACGCCATGGAGCAGGATCTGGTAAATGTAGGAGCAATCGTGCTGAAATTCTGGATGCAGATTGACAAGGATGAGCAGGCGAGAAGGTTTGAGGCCAGACAGGAAAATCCGAAAAAACAGTGGAAGATCACCGATGAAGACTGGAGAAACCGGGAAAAATGGGATCAGTATGAGGTGGCGGTAGAAGAAATGCTGGAAAAGACTTCTATGCCACATGCACCGTGGATCGTAGTGGAAGGAAATGATAAATATTATGCGCGTATTAAAGTTCTGGAATGCGTGACAGAAGCAATCGAGAAACGTCTGAAAGAAGAGAGGAAATAAAAAATGACGATCAGGGAACAGATGGAAGAAAGAGAAAAGGAATATCTAAGTCCCTGTGCCACATTAAGCATGGCTTCCCGGGGGAGAAAGAGAAATGAGCCACAGTGTGATATCCGACCGGTTTTTCAGAGGGACAGAGACCGGATCCTGCACAGTAAGGCATTCCGGCGCATGAAGCAGAAGACGCAGGTGTTTCTCCTCCCAATCGGAGACCATTACAGGACACGGCTAACGCATACGCTGGAAGTATCGCAGAACGCCCGGACGATCGGAAAGGCGCTCAGGTTGAATGAAGATCTGGTGGAGGCAATTGCACTGGGGCATGATCTCGGGCATACTCCGTTTGGACATGCAGGAGAGAGAGCTCTGAACAATGTGTGTCCGTGTGGATTTAAACACAATGAACAAAGTGTCCGTGTAGTAGAGGTGCTGGAAAAGCATGGAGAGGGACTGAACCTGACTTGGGAAGTGATCGATGGAATTCGCAACCACAAAAGTGCGGGAATGCCTGCAACACTGGAAGGGCAGATCGTCAGACTGTCGGATAAGATTGCCTATGTGAATCATGATATTGATGATGCAGTCAGGGCAGGGATCCTGGCAGAGGAAGAAGTGCCAAAGGAGCTGAGAGGGGTTCTTGGGAACAGCAAAAGAGAGCGGCTGAATACCCTTACCCATGATGTGATCGTAAACAGCATGGACAAACCGGAGATCTGCATGTCAAAGGAAGTCCGGGAGGCACTGATGGAACTGCGGGCGTATATGTTTACCCATGTTTATGAGAATCCACTGGCAAAGGGCGAAGAGGAGAAAGCGATCCACATGATCCAGGATTTATATTTTTATTACGAAGCACACCCGGAGAAGATGCCGGAGCAGTATCTGAAGCAGCTGAGAGAAGGGGAACTGCCGGAGATCGCGGTGTGTGATTACATAGCGGGAATGACGGATAATTTTGCCGTAAAAAAGTTTGAAGAAATTTTTATCCCACAATCTTGGAAATTTTAAAGGAAATAAAAAAGTTTTGTCGAATATATATTATGTAGGGGTTGCGCAAGGTGCGCGATCCCTGCCAGGAAGGTGTAGGACATAATGTATTATTCAGATGAGATTATAGAAGAAGTAAGATCGAAAAATGATATCGTAGATGTGATTTCCGGATACGTGAAGCTGAAAAAGCAGGGAAGCTCGTATTTCGGACTTTGTCCGTTTCACAGCGAGAAGTCCCCTTCCTTCTCCGTCAGCAGGGACAAGCAGATGTATTACTGTTTTGGCTGCGGAGCAGGAGGAAATGTATTTACCTTCATTATGGAGTATGAGAATTATTCTTTTGTAGAAGCACTCAAGTTTCTGGCGCAGCGTGCCGGGGTGGAGCTTCCGCAGGAGGAATACTCAAAAGAAGCGAAAGAAAGAGCAGATACGAGAAGTGCGCTGCTTGAGATGAACAAGCTGGCTGCCAAGTATTACTATGCACAGCTGAAGACGGAGGGCGGAAGACAGGCAAGAGAGTACCTGCAGAACCGACAGCTCAGTCAGGAGACGATTACCGCATTTGGACTTGGATATTCCAGCAAATACAGTGATGATCTGTTCCGTTATCTGAAGATGAAGGGGTACAGTGAAGAGATGATCATTAAAGCAGGTCTGGTCAATGTAGACGAAAAGCATGGCGTTTACGACAAGTTCTGGAACCGTGTCATGTTCCCGATCATGGATGTGAATAACCGTGTGATCGGATTTGGTGGACGTGTGATGGGTGACGGAAAGCCGAAGTATCTGAACTCACCGGAGACCATGATCTTCGACAAGAGCCGGAATCTGTACGGTCTTAACCGGGCAAGGACATCGAGAAAGCCATACTTCATTGTGTGTGAAGGCTATATGGATGTGATTTCCCTCCATCAGGCGGGATTTTCCAATGCAGTTGCCTCACTTGGAACCGCACTTACAGCCGGACATGCGGCACTGATCAAGCGGTATGTGAAAGAAGTCTATCTGACCTATGACAGTGATGAAGCCGGAACCAAGGCGGCACTTCGGGCAGCTCCGATCCTCAGGGAAGCCGGTGTGACGACCCGTGTGATCCGGATGGAACCTTATAAGGATCCGGATGAATTCATCAAGAATCTTGGAGCTGAGGCATTTGAAGAGCGAATCAGGAAAGCAAGGAACAGCTTTATGTTTGGTCTTGAGATGCTGGAAAAAAGTTATGACCTGAACGCACCGGAAGGAAAGACCGAATTCTTACGTGAGGCTGCAAGAAGGCTGTCGCGCTTTGAAGAAGAGATTGAGCGTGACAATTACATAGAAGCGGTGGCGAAGACCTATCACGTCGGCTATGAAGAGCTGAAGAAGCTGGTTGTAAAGGTGGCAATCCAGAGTGGGATGGCAGCACCTGCCACAAAGCCGAGGCAGACGGTTCGTCAGGAGACGCCGAAAGAAGACGGTCATATCCGGTCACAGAAGCTTCTGCTTACCTGGTTGATCGATAAAGAAGAGCTGTTTGATCAGGTAAGCCGCTATGTTACACCGGAGGACTTTACGGTGGAGCTGTACCGGAAGGTTGCTGAACTTCTGTATGAACAGCATGCAAAAGGAGAGACGAATCCTGCGCAGATCATGAACTATTTTACAGAAGAAGGGGAGCACCGGGAGGTGGCGGCACTTTTCAATACAAGGATCAAAGAGCTGACAACTGCGGGAGAGCAGGAGAAAGCGATCAAGGAGACGATTCTCCGGGTAAAGGAGTACAGTATCGAGACTGCAACCCGGAATCTTGATCCGACCGACATTCAGGGTCTGCAAAGGCTTATGAATGCGAAGAAGGCAGTGCAGGACCTTCACAAACTGCATATTTCCATTAATTAGGGATAGAATATAAACAAGCGATGAGAGGAAGGACACTACATGGAAGAGAACGTAGTAAAGTTTCAGGAAAAATTAAAAAGTCTGGTTGCCCTTGCGAAGAAAAAGAAGAACATTCTTGAGATCCAGGAAATCAATGATACATTCCGGGATATGGAGCTAGAACCGACACAGATGGACAAGGTATTTGAATATCTGGAAGCCAACGGGATTGATGTGCTTCAGATCAACGATGATTCCAGTGTGGATGACGATGATCTGGAAATCATGCTCTCCGAGGAAGACGAAGTGGATATGGAGAAGATCGATCTGTCTGTTCCGGACGGAATCAGCATTGAAGATCCGGTCCGTATGTATCTGAAAGAGATTGGTAAGGTTCCGCTTCTTTCAGCGGAAGAAGAGATCGAGCT
Source organism: uncultured Bariatricus sp. (assembly GCA_934320645.1). Classification (GTDB taxonomy): domain Bacteria; phylum Bacillota; class Clostridia; order Lachnospirales; family Lachnospiraceae; genus Allocoprococcus. The sequence goes on along the minus strand of CAKRFP010000045.1, from coordinate 11,223 downwards.
GGCAAAGAGAATGGCAGACGGTGATGAAGAGGCGAAAAAGCGTCTTGCAGAGGCAAACCTGCGACTGGTAGTCAGCATTGCAAAGCGCTATGTAGGACGTGGTATGCTGTTCTTGGATCTGATCCAGGAAGGAAACCTGGGACTTATTAAAGCGGTAGAAAAGTTCGACTATCAGAAGGGATTTAAGTTCAGTACTTATGCGACATGGTGGATCCGTCAGGCAATTACCCGTGCGATCGCTGATCAGGCAAGAACCATACGTATTCCGGTTCATATGGTTGAGACGATCAACAAACTGATCCGTGTATCCAGACAGTTACTGCAGGAGCTTGGACGTGAACCTACGCCGGAAGAGATTGCGGCAGAGCTGGACATGCCGGTAGACCGTGTGCGTGAAATCTTAAAAATTTCCCAGGAACCGGTTTCCCTTGAGACTCCGATCGGTGAGGAAGAGGACAGCCACCTGGGCGACTTTATCCAGGATGACAATGTACCTGTTCCGGCAGAAGCAGCAGCGCAGACACTCCTGAAAGAACAGCTGGATGAAGTTTTAAGTACACTGACAGAGAGAGAGCAGAAGGTTCTCCGCCTGCGTTTTGGTATGAGTGACGGAAGAGCACGTACACTGGAAGAAGTCGGAAAAGAATTCGATGTTACCCGTGAGCGTATCCGTCAGATCGAAGCGAAAGCACTCCGTAAGCTTCGTCATCCGAGCCGCAGCAGAAAATTAAGAGATTATTTGGATTAAGAAGATGGCTGAATTATCAAAAAGATTACAGGCGGTTGCAGATCTGGTCACACCGGGGATGCGTCTTGCGGATGTAGGTACAGACCATGCCTATATCCCGATTTATCTGACGCAGAACGGAGTGGTTCCATCTGCAATTGCCATGGACATTAACAAAGGACCATTAGAGAGAGCGGATGCACATATCCATGAACATGGACTGGATGGGAAGATCGTTACCCGTCTTTCCGATGGTCTGGCGAATTTGAAAATAAAAGAAGCTGACACAATGATCGCCGCCGGAATGGGCGGCGGTCTTGTCATACACATTCTGAATGAGGATCCGGCAAAAACCAGAAGCTTAAAGGAACTGATCCTGCAGCCGCAGTCAGAGCTTGCAAAAGTCCGCCGTTATCTGGAGGAATATAGATTTCGTATCGTTGCAGAGGACATGGTGGAAGAGGATGGCAAATACTATCCAATGATGAAGGTGATCCCGGCAGAGCAGAAAGGTCTATATGCGGAAGGTGTTCCGGCAGCAGAAGAAGAGCTTGAATACGGGAAATATTTATTAGAGAAGGCTCACCCGGTGATGGGAGCATATCTGAAAAAGGAACTGTCTGTGAATCAGGGTGTGTATGAAAAACTTCGGGTGCAGGAGAGCGAACGCACGAAGGAGAGAAGTGCAGAGGTTCTGCATATGATAAAGAGAGCAGAAGACCTGCTTGACCGGTATTTTTAGGAGGAAAATGATGATTTGCAGAGAGATTATAAAAGAAATAGAAGCACGTTATCCAAAGCACTATGCTATGGAGTGGGATAATGTAGGACTGCAGGTCGGAAGAAGCGATAAAGAAGTAAAGAGGATCTATCTTGCACTGGATGCGACGGATGAAGTGATCGAAGAAGCTGCAGACTGGGGCGCAGATATGCTGATCACACACCATCCGATGATCTTTAAGGCAATGAAAAAGATCAATGATGAGAATTTTATTGGCAGAAGGGTTCTGAAGCTGATCCGGGATGACATTTCTTACTATGCGATGCATACCAATTATGATGTAATGGGAATGGCAAAGCTTGCGGGGGAGCTACTTGAACTGAGTGAACCGGAGGTTCTGGAAGTGACGGGAAGTATGCATTCAGAATCCGGCGAAGTTCCGGTTGGAATCGGAAGAGTTGCTGATCTGGCACAGCCGATGGATTTAAAATCCTGTGCGGAAATGGTAAAAAAAGCATTTGATCTTCCGAATGTGAAAATTTTTGGAGAGCCGGATATGCAGGTACATCGCCTTGGTGTTTTTCCGGGCTCCGGGAAGAGCGCAATTTCCGTATCTTTGGAAAAAGGTGTGGATGTACTGGTGACAGGTGATATTGATCACCATGAGGGGATTGATGCGGTTGCGCAAAAAATGGCAGTAATTGATGCCGGACACTATGGCGTGGAGCATATCTTTATTGCAGATATGGAACATTTTTGCCGGGAAAAATTTCCAGAGGCAGAGATCCGGACAGCAAAGATCCGGCAGCCATTCTGGGTTTTGACGTAAGGTGTTTGGGAGCGGGGAGAAAAACAGACAGATTTGTCAAAGCGCCGTAAGGCAGAAAGAAGGCGGTAAATATGGAACAGCAGATGTACAAAGTACAGATTGACGGGGAAGAGAAAAGTTTTCCGGCAGGGACCACATATCTGCAGATTGCCGGGGAATATCAGGAAAGATACCCACATGATATTGTTCTTGTATATGTAAATGGAAAGCTTCAGGAGCTTGGAAAGAAGCTGAAAAAGGACTGTGCGCTCCATTTTGTGACGACAGGCGAGACGATCGGAAATCTTACCTATCGCCGTGGTGTAAGTTTTCTGCTGGTGAAGGCAGTATATGATACACTCGGACACGATAAGATAGAACAGGTGAGAATCCATTTTTCTGTAGATAAAGGGTATTATTGTACAATAAAAGGAGATCTGAAGCTGGATCAGGAACTGCTTGCAAGGATTGAAGAACGGATGCATGAAATGGCAGATAAGGATCTTTCCATCCGAAAGAGATCGGTCCATACCGATGAAGCGGTTGAAATGTTCCGTAAGTACGGTATGAAGGATAAAGAGCGTTTGTTCCGGTATCGCAGAGTGTCTACAGTCAATATTTACAGTATCAATGAATTTGAGGATTACTATTACGGCTATATGGTTCCGTCAACCGGCTATCTGAAATATTTTAAATTATATTTATATGATGAGGGATTTGTAGTGCAGATGCCGGAGGCAGCTGAACCGGAAAAGATACCTCCGTTTCAGCCACAGAATAAGCTATTCCATGTGCTGAAGGAGTCTACGCGTGGCGGTGATATGCTTGGAATTGAGACGGTAGGGGCACTGAATGATTATGTAACAGGCGGCAACGCCAATCCAAAGGAACTGCTTCTGGTACAGGAGGCAATGCAGGAGAAGAAGATTGCGCAGATTGCAGAGCAGATTGCAGGAAATCCGCAGAAGAAGTTTGTTTTGATCGCCGGTCCTTCTTCGTCAGGAAAGACTACATTTTCCAGACGACTTTCCATCCAGCTTCGGGTAAGCGGTCTGGTCCCGCATCCGATTTCAGTGGATGATTACTTTAAGAACCGTGTGGATACACCGCTGGACGCAGAAGGAAAGCCGAATTATGAATGCCTGGAAGCGCTGGATGTGGAACTTTTTAACCATGATCTGAAAAAGTTGCTTGCAGGTGAGCGGATTGAACTTCCGATGTTCAATTTCAAGACCGGAAAACGGGAATATAACGGACATTATATGCAGCTTGGAGAGCAGGATATTCTGGTGATCGAAGGCATTCACTGTCTGAATGATGCGCTGACCCATGATCTGCCAAAAGAAAATAAATTCAAGATCTATATCAGTGCACTGACCCAATTGAATATTGATGAGCATAACCGGATCGCATCAACAGATGGACGTCTGATCCGCCGGATGGTGCGCGATGCAAGAACCAGAGGTACTTCGGCAAAGCAGACGATCGCTATGTGGCAGTCGGTGCGAAGAGGGGAAGAGAACAATATTTTCCCGTATCAGGAAGACGCGGACGTGATGTTTAATTCAGCTCTTCTTTATGAGCTGGCTGTTCTGAAAGCTTATGCAGAACCGATCCTGTTCGGAATTGAGAAGGACTGCGCCGAATATCAGGAGGCAAAGAGACTGCTCAAATTCCTGGATTATTTTGTGGGAATCGGAAGTGAGTATGTTCCGCAGAATTCGATTTTGAGGGAATTTATTGGAGGCGGATGTTTTGATTTGTAGAATGTTGAAGCTGGTCAAATGGTAAGAGAGCGATATAGCCTATAGAGTAGTTAGAATCCGTTCCGCTGTTTTTTAGCGTGATCCGTCGTCAGAAATAAGAAATAAATAAAAGAAGAGCTCCCGGGAGAATGAATAACTTTGTTCTCTCAGGAGCTCTTTTGGGTTTGGTATCAAAGGGGTCAAAATACCTTTTGCCACAACATCATATTTATCAGAGTAACATATCTTCAGGCACAGGTGCTGTGAAATGCATTTCTTCTCCTGTGATTGGGTGCCGGAAACGCAGATGATGTGAGTGCAGTGCCTGACGGCTGATATGGCTGTAATCCGGATTATAGAGAAAATCTCCCGGAAGCGGATGACCGATGTAATTCATATGCACCCGGATCTGATGAGTGCGTCCGGTATCCAGCTTTAAGGCAACCAGAGAGTAGACCGGATCTGTATTTGTGATGGAAAGCCTGCGGTAATGGGTGCAGGCGTATTCACCATGTTTAAAATCGACCATGCGCTCGATGGTAGAACCCTCTTTTCTGGCAATCGGAGCAGTGATGGTTCCGTCTTCCGGGACGATTCCTGTGGCAAGTGCCAGATATTCCCGGTGGATTTCCCGACGTGCCATCATAGCAGAGAGGAGAGAGGCACTGTAAAGATGTCGGGCAATGATCAGAAGACCGGTGGTGTCCCGGTCAAGCCGGTTAATGCAGCGGTACACAAAAGGCTCGTCTTTCTCTTTGAAATACCATGCACAGGCATTGGCAAGTGTGTTGTCATAATTTCCCTGGGAAGGGTGAATTGGCATTCCGGCAGGTTTATTGATAACCAGCAGGTCCGGATCTTCATATACGATCGAAAGAGGCAGATCTGACGGAACAATATTTTCGGAGAATTTTGTTTCGGTAATCCGGATGGCAAGCCGGTCACCCGGAGAAAGAAGCGTGCGCGCCAGTACCGGCTCCCCGTTTAAATGGATTCCTTCAGGATCTTCTTTGATTGCCCGGATCAGAGAAGAAGAATATCCATGAGCTTTTAAAAACTCATGGATATTGGAAGTTTTCTGTTCGGTTATTGTATAATTCAGAATTCTTTCCCACATTACTTTGATTTCACTTCCCGCCATAATTCATTGTAGACAGCATCGTTTTTATCTCCAAGGAATTTGAAGGTCTCACATCCGGAGAGCTCGCTTGCATCCGGGAATGCAATCTTGCTGTTGCGGATGGACTCGTCTTCGATCAGTTCCCGCGCTGCTTCATTTGGAGTCGAATAGGTGATGTACTCAAAGTTCTTCAGTGCGATGTCCGGACGGCAGAGGAAGTTGATGAACTTTTCTGCATTTTCCTTATGCTCTGCATTCTTCGGAATTACCCAGGAGTCGATCCAGATATTGGATCCTTCTTTCGGGATCACGTATTCCAGGTTTGGATTTTCTTTCTGTGTGTAAATGGCTTCACCGGAGTAAATAACACCGATGGCTGCTTCATTTCCGATCATCTTGTCACGCACCTGGTCAACGACGTATGCCTGAACCAGAGGTTTCTGTTTGATCAGAAGATTCTTCGCTTCGTTCAGCTCATCCAGGTCGGTTGAGTTCAGGGAATATCCAAGATATTTTAAGGTAACACCGAATGCATCGCGGACGCTGTCCTGCATCAGAATGCTGTCCTTGTACTTTGGATCCCAGAGAACAGACCAGGAATCAATTGGTTCGTCTACCATGGTTTTGTTGTAAAGGATCCCGACAGTTCCCCAGCAATAAGGAACAGAGTATTTATTTTCCGGGTCAAATGCCTTGGACTGATCCATATAGGTCTGTCCGATATTTTTGATATTCGGAACGTTATCCCAGTTGATCTCGTCGAGAAGATCGTTCTCGATCATACGCTGGATCATATAGTCAGAAGGGCAGACCACATCGTAGGAAATAGCGCCGGACTGCACCTTAGGGTACATGATCTCGTTGGTTTCGTATTCTTCATAGACTACCTGGATACCGGTTTCTTCTTCAAAGATATCCAGGACATCCGGATCCAGATATTCGCCCCAGTTGTAGACAATTACCTTTTCGGAGCCGGAAATCTTTGTTTTTGAATTGTAGAAAAATCCACCGGCTGTAATGACGATCACGAGCAGTGCCGGTACGACACGTGTTACGACGAGGCGCATCGTGTGGCGTGCACGGGATGGCTTGCGGATCGTGCCGTCTTTTTCATGAATTTCTTTTTCTGGTTTTAAATTAACCAGGAAGAGAAGGAAGAGCACCGTTAAGAACATGAGTGTTGAAAGTGCGTAGATCTCCGGACGGATTCCTTTTCGTACTTCACTGTAAATCTTGGTGGACAGAGTATCGATTCCCGGTCCTTTGGTAAAGTGGGTGATAACAAAATCATCCAGTGACATGGTAAATGCAAGCAGGAAACCGGAAAGAATTCCTGGAAGGATATCCGGAAATACGACTTTGAAAAAAGCGTAGATCGGGGAAGCACCCAGATCCAGTGCAGCTTCATAGGTCCGCCGGTTGGTCTGCTTTAGTTTTGGCATGACACTTAGGATGACATACGGGATATTGAAGGTAATATGCGCGATCAAAATCGTTGTAAATCCCATCGTCATACGGAATGCAATGAAAAGCAGCATCATGGATACACCGGTTACGATGTCTGCATTCAGCATCGGGATGTTGGTGACACCCAGCATAAAGGTGCGGAACTTGCGGTTCATGCTCTGGATCCCAATGGATGCCAGTGTTCCGATCACTGTTGCGATCAGCGCTGAAAGCAGGGCGATGATCAGGGTGTTGTATAAGGTGCTCATGATCGCTTCATCCTGGAAAAGGGATACATACCATTTTCCGGTAAATCCGCCCCATTTGGCACGGGTTCTGGAACTGTTAAAGGACAGAACCATCAGTGTCATGATCGGAGCATAGAGGAAGATCACGATCAGCAGTAAATATAAATCCTGTAATTTCTTTTTCATTAGAATGCTGTGCCCTCCCCGTCTTTATCATATTTGGCGATCAGAGCCATACTTGCAATGATGAAGATCATCAGGACAAGTGAAAGTCCACTTCCTACGTGCCAGTTGCTTCCCTGCTGGAATTCCTGTTCGATGACATTTCCAATCAGCAGGATCTTGCTTCCACCGAGGAGGTTGGAAATGACGAAGGTTGTAAGAGCAGGTACAAATACCATGGTGATTCCACTGATGATGCCTGGAACACTAAGTGGAAGGATGATCTTGGTAAATGTCTGGATATTTCCGGCACCGAGATCTCTGGCTGCGGAAATAACATCTTTGTCAATCTTTACAAGTACATTGTAAATCGGCAGCACCATGAACGGCAGGAAGTTGTAGACCATGCCGAGGATGATGGCTGTCGGTGTGTTGATCACGTTCCAGGATGGCAGCCCGAAAAAGTGGAGAACGGAGTTGATGACACCGTTTTTCTCCAGAAGATTCTGCCATGCAAGGGTTCTTAAAAGGAAGTTCATCCACATTGGAAGGATGAAGATGAGAACCACGAAGCTGGACTGGTTTACATTTTTTCCGGCAAGGATCATTGCCAGAGGATAGGCGAGAACCAGACAGATCACTGTGCTGACGAACGCAAGCAGAAGCGCAAGTCCCAGAGCCTTTAGGTTCTCCGGTGTGGTGATTTTGGCAAGGTTCATCCAGGTGAATTTCCCATCATTATCTGTCAGACCATAATAGAAGATCATGATCAGAGGAATGATAATGAAAGAAACTGCCCAGAAGAGGTACGGACCTGCCAGGAGTCGTTTGCTATTCTTCAATTCCTACAGCCTCCTCATCTTCAGATTCCGGTTTTTTCATGATCTGAATATCAAACGGGTCAACATGGATTCCAACCTCAGTGCCAACCGGGAACATATCGGTGCTGTGTACCAGCCATTCATAGTTGTTGGCAAGGACTTCCATTTCATAGTGGACTCCTTTGAAAATCAGATGGGTAACGACACCCTTTAATGTGCCTTCTTCTGGTTTTACAAGATCGATGTCCTCCGGACGGATGACCGCATCGACCGGTTTATTGGTTCCGAATCCGGTATCCACACACGGGAATTCGGCACCGACAATATTTACCAGCTTATCGCGTACCATGATGGCATTGAAAATGTTGCTATCGCCAATGAAGTCGGCTACGAAAGCATTTTCCGGCTCGTTGTAGATATCTTCCGGTGTACCGATCTGCTGGATGTATCCCTGATTCATGACAACAATCGTGTCAGACATGGTGAGGGCTTCTTCCTGATCGTGGGTAACGTAGATAAATGTAATTCCCAGCTCATTTTTTAAACGGATCAGCTCATACTGCATATCCTGGCGGAGTTTTAAATCCAGGGCACCGAGAGGTTCATCCAGAAGAAGAACTTTTGGTTCATTTACAATGGCGCGGGCGATGGCAATACGCTGCTGCTGACCACCACTTAAAGAATCCGGATAACGGTTCTGGTAACCTTCCAGATTAACCAGTTTTAATGCATAATGAATCTTATCATCGATGTAAGATTTTGATTTTCCTTTGATCTTCAGACCAAAAGCAATATTTTCAGCAATGGTCATATGGGTGAAAAGCGCATATTTCTGGAAAACAGTGTTGAGCTGCCGTTTATTCGGTGCAAGGGATGTAATGTCCTTTCCGTCGAAAATTACTTTTCCGGAGTCCGGATTTTCGAATCCGCCGAGAATACGCAGAAGCGTTGTCTTTCCGCAGCCGCTAGGTCCTAAAAGTGTGAGAAATTCATTTTCTCTGATATAAAGGTTCAGGTCGTCCAGAACCAGATTGTCTCCATACGATTTGGAAACACCAACAATGTCAATCAGTTTGTTTGGCATATGTATAATCCTCCTGTGTACTTAAAAACTTGGGGGAGTGCTGACCCAGATCAGGCGTGCCCCGGAAGAAGACGATGCTTCTATATAATGCTTTGCGCGGGGAGTAAAATAAAAGGATTCTCCCTTTTTAGCTTTGTAGACCTTATTGCCTACGTGGATTTTGACGGAACCCTGAAGCACGTATCCGAATTCCTCACCTTCGTGTGGAAGATCCGGGTAGGTTGCACCGCCCGGAGCCAGGGTAAGACGGATCGGTTCCATCATATTGCGCTGGGCATTCGGAATGATCCATTCGATCGTATTCTTCAGATCAGTATCCTTTTTTTCAAAATAATCCTCATCACCGAAGACAACCTGTTCTTCCTCGTCATCGCTGAAAAATTCATTCAGATTGGTGCCGAGACACTGTAGAATATCAACCAGTGTGGCGATAGAAGGAGAAGTAAGATCCCGTTCCAGCTGGGAAATGAATCCCTTCGAAAGCTCACTCCGGTCTGCAAGTTCTTCCTGGGTAAGATTTTTCGCAATACGGAGCTCCCTTACTTTCTGTCCTATGTTCATAAATAGCTCCTTTCTGTAAATTGTTTGTAAAAATAAAAATAAACCTAAAGTTTAGTATTTCTATACACACGACAAGATTTATTATACTATAGTTTAGAGAAAAAGCAACCGTTTTATAAAGGAAAATAGAGGTTTTTTTGAAAAATAGAAAACGAGTAAGAATTGACTGATTTTTGTTTGGATCACCTTTGAACCACTTTTGAAAAATTGCATGAAAAAATCCTCCGGATCGAAAGAAAATTCGAGGGACTTTAGCAGATTACCGGAAAGTTTTGATTTGTCGATTCCATATGTTTGGAAGCGAAAATGATAGGATACTAATGAGGGTGTGGGAAGTTGATTCCTACATCCTTTTTAGTGCGTAAAGAACGATTGAATGTTATAATAAAAGCAGATTGGAGGAGTAATGCTAACCACACCATTAGGAGATAGTGAAAGGAGGAATAGAAAGATGCAAATATTTGTTGATGCAGATGCCTGTCCAGTGGTTGCGATCATTGAAAAAATTGCAAAAGAAAATAGTGTTCCGGTAACGTTGTTGTGTGATACGAATCATGTGCTGTCATCAGCTTATAGTGAAGTTATTGTTGTCGGGGCAGGAGCAGATGCAGTAGATTATAAACTGATCAGTATCTGCCATAAAGGAGATATTGTCGTATCACAGGACTATGGTGTGGCTGCAATGGCATTAGGAAAAGGTGCTTATGCTATTCATCAATCAGGTAAATGGTACACGAATGATAATATTGATCAGATGCTGATGGAACGTCACCTGAATAAAAAAGCTAGAAGAAGTTCTCGTAAATGTCATATCAAGGGACCGAAGAAGCGGACGGAGGAAGATGATGAAAGATTCGCTCAGTCTTTTGAAAAAATGCTTTTGATGGCACGGGAGAAATTTCAAAAGAATACTAAAACAATGGAGACAGGCAGAAAGGAAAACAAATGAGAAAAGCAATCGTATACGCATCTGTGCATCATGGAAATACAGAAAAATTAGTAAAGAGGATTGCAGAAGAATGTCAGGTGGATTTGATTGATGCTGTAAAACAGCCAGATGCAGATCTGAGCATTTATGATATGATAGGGTTCGCATCAGGAATCTATTTTTCAAAATTTCATCAGTCGATATTGGGATTTGCAGAGAAGAATCTACCGGACGATAAAAAGGTATTTCTGATCTGTACTTATGGTGGGAGTGCGAATTATAAATCTATAGAGCAGGTTTTGGATAAAAAACATGCCAGTGTGATTGGAAAATTTGGCTGTAAAGGGTATGACACATTCGGACCATTTAAACTGGTTGGAGGTATTGCTAAAGGACATCCGGATGAGGAAGATCTAAAAAATACAGTTGAGTTTGTAAAAGGATTATAAGTAGCTTGCAAATAAAAAGTCAAGGTTAAATTGTTATTTTTGTTGCTTTTTTGTTTGAGTTTCTGAGTTTCCAAACTTTTATGTGACAAACGTAGCTGCCTGTGATATTATAAAGATGATATAAGCGAAAAAGACTTTTGCAGAAACGATAGTATCTTCAAATTTTATTTTACGAATGTACTTCCTATCGTGGAACTAATTGCTTGCAAAATTGATAACTAATATTTTTCTGCTATTACAGGTACAATAAGAACATGTAATAACAGAAATGAGGTATAGTTACTTGCAGATAGAGAAGTATATCGCGGATAAAATAACATCTTTATGTGAGAAGCGTGATATCAGTAAATACAGATTATCGCAGCTGTCGGGAATTTCCCAGTCGTCACTGGGGAGAATCATG
>CAKRFP010000044.1 GCA_934320645.1 uncultured Bariatricus sp. | reverse complement strand
GGTGCATGTTTTTTCAGTGCCTTTTCCATAGAAATCCTCCTCTTTTCCTTTTGCCCGGAAGGATCTCCCTACCAGGTGGCTCTCATTTCACTTTTTATTTTATATGGAAAAACGTAGTTTCCCATATCCAGAAAACCCGCTTCGTACAGGCTCTCCTCTCACTTAAAAGGGGCAGGCAGACCGCCTGCCCCTAGGTCAGTTCTTTTTATGCAACTTATTTATTCATTTGCAAGCTTGTATTCAGATGCCCATCCATCTACGAATGCACTTACTACTGCATCCCAGTTAGCATCTGTCTGATCTGCTGCATAAGCTGTCAGTGCAGATCCAACACCATTTTTCCACTCTTCTGAAGGCATTGTTGAGAAGTTCCATGCTACCGGAGTCTTTCCGTCTTCTGTCATCTGTTTGTCTTCTTTGATAAAGAGATTCTGAGATTCCTGAGCTTTCTTAAACGGAATGTTGAATCCCATATCGTCTGCCATACATTTTGTTCCTTCATCTGAAGTTACACACCAGTCCATAAAATCTAATGTAGCCTGAATATCAGCTTCGTCTGCTTCTTTATTTACGCACCAGTAATTTTCTGTACCTGTGCAGAGTCCCTGATTTGCTTCATCGCCTACACCAAAGTAAATCGGAAGCATAGTCAGATCATCATCTGTAAGACCGCCATCGATCAGCTGTGTATATTCCCATGTACCATTCTGATAGAATACAGCTTTTTTATTCAGGAATTCATTTCTTGCATCGTCACCTGTCTTTGCAGCAAGATCTTTTGGAGCACATGTGCTGTTGTTGATGTACAGATCCCACATATCACGGTAATTGTCAAGATATGTACCTTTGATTGCATCTGTTGTGTTAATTCCTTCATCCTGATATTCAAAGTAGATTGGAAGGTTTGCAAGGTGTGTCTTGAATCTCCAGTCAGAAGATCCGTCCATACCTGCTGAAGTAAATGCAGAGAATCCAAGTTCAGAAGATCTCTTTGTAATGTCTTCTGCTACTTTCTTCAGATCTGCAAAGGATTTGATGTCATCTGGTGTATATCCTGCTTCTTTTAATAATGTCTTATTTGTGATAATTCCGTATGTTTCGATAACATATCCGATACCTGCTACAGAGTCTCCGTCTTTCAGTGCATAATCATCACTTGTGAGTTCTTTGTAAATATCAGTGTCAGATAAGTCGTAACAGTAATCTTTCCAGTTTGCAAGTCCTACCGGTCCGTTTACCTGGAATAATGTTGGTGCTCCGCTCTTTCCCATTTCACTCATCAGAGTGGTTTCATAGTTTCCTGAAGCTGCTGTAACAACCGTTACGTCTACACCTGTTTCTTTGGTATAGTCTTTTGCCAGCTGCTGCCACTGTTCATCCTGCTCCGGTTTGAAGTTCAGATAATATACAGAACCTTTGCTGCTGTCCCCTTTACTGTCTGCACTCTTGTCATCGCTCTTGCTTCCACATCCTGCAAAGCATCCAAGTGTCATGATTCCTACCAGCCCCAGTGCCAGCCATCTTTTTTTGTTTTTCATAATTTCCGTTCCTCCTCGTCTGGATTTCTTTTCTATGCTTAGATAATAGCAAGAATCCAGGCAAAGGATGTAGCAAATAGAAAACCTCATATACCAAAAAATATACTTTTGGGTATGTAAAAAATTTGTTATTGATAAAGGGACGCAAACAGCCATATTCTCCGTCTGACCTCCGTTGCACAAACCATTCCGACGAGCCGCTTAAACCATCCATCATGCGCGGCAATGGCCTTCATGATGGATTGCGTCTCTCCTCCATTGTGCAAAGTCGGTCTGCCAGAGAATATGGCTGTTGGCTGACTATTGATAACATAACAATTTTTCTATTTTCTACCTCAACGTAAAACTCTTGAACACACACCAAGACTTCAGGGATGCGCCAGCGACCGCCCGAACTTTGACAGGGATCAGGCGCCTTGAGCACGATGGGAAGGAGACTCAGCAAATTGTTGAAGCCATTGCTGAAACAATTTGCGCCCTAAGAGGCTCCTTCCCATGGTTCGTGCGTGAAGCCTGAGACCTGTCAAAGTTCGGGCGGTCGCGTCCGTCTTCTCCTACCTCTCCGCTTCATACTCCCGGATACTCTCATTTGCAGCCTCCACAACCTGTGCAGGTGTTATTTTCCCTGCGGCAAGCTCCGGAAGGCACTCCCCGAGTGTTTCTTCCTGGAGGATGGAGTTCCATTTCACCTGATAGTTCGGAACGATCTGCGGATTGTTATTGTAGGCATTTACATAATCCTGAAGGAGCTGGCTGATTTCAGTGCGTCCGTTCTTGTCCATCAGCTCTTTCTTCTCTTCCAGATTGAATTTCGTGCGGAATTTCAAAAATTCAACCGCTCCTTCTTTGACCTCCTCGCTGTAAGTGGAAACCATCGCCCAGCCAAAGGTTTCCGGCGAAGCGATCAGTTTATTTTCCGGAAATGCGGAAAATCTTACCTTTTCTTTCCATTCTTCCGGAAGCTGGTTGATCATCCAGTACCCGTTTGGAATCATGGCTACTTTCCCGGAAACAAAATTATTGTATGCCACATCATAGTCTGCATGAATTGCATCTTCTGTTGTATACTGAAACAATTTCTGCAAGGTTTCTGCAATTTCAAAACCGGTATCATTGGCATAGCTTTCTGGGAGAAGCTCTTTCATAAATGCATAGCCTTCTTCCGTGTGTGCTGCCTCTGCTGTTGCAATCAGCATCGGCGCCCAGCCGGTTCCTTCCGTGTGAAGTCCAAGCGGTGTGATTCCGTTTGCCTGCAGCCGGTCACAGCAGTCCCAGAATTCTTCCCATGTCTCCGGGAATTTCTCAATCCCTGCTTCCGCAAAAAGCTCCGGATTCCAGAACATGCCAGAGCACGCAAATGCCGCCGTACTGATCGGTCCAAGATAGATATTGCCATCCTCATCCGTACAGCCTTCCATCACCGCCGGTTCGATCATATTCCTCCACTCTTCATCCTCTTCCAGATACGGACTCAGATTCTCGATCCGTCCATCCGCAACCATCATCTGATAAAAGGACGGCAGGGTGCGCACATCATAGATCACAGCCGGAAGCTCGTCGGTGACATTTAACCGTTTCAGATTTTTTCGGTATTCCTCTTCCGTCTCCATGATCCATTCCACTTGCATATGATACGTACCGGCATATTCTTCATTAAATGCATCAACGACATCCTGTTCCGTTTTCTTGCCGGAAGTCGGATCTACCGTCAGAATGATCGGAATATCAATCTCCTTTTTCTCTGTGCTCCGGCTTGTCTGCCCCGTATTTTTACCACATCCGGTCAGCATTGTCAGAACCAGTGCGATACAAAACACCGATTGCAAATATTTTCTATAAATCACGTTTCTCCTTTCCGTCATCCGGAATTTGGATTGTACACCGGGTTCCATTTTCTTCTGCCTCATAGTAAAACAGCACATCCTCTCCATATTTCAGCCGCAGTCTGGTCAGTACATTCACCACTCCATATCCATGTTCCTTATCCGGGAAGCATTTTTTCGCCTCCAGAATCGGATGCCCGTTTAAGGCATTGATCTTTTCCATCATTTCCCGGTCAATCGGCTTCCCATTATTGAATACCACGATTTTCAGCTGGCTATCCTCCCTCGCAATCTCAATCCGGATCAGACCATTCTCATAAATTTCGCAGAATCCGTGCTTGATCGCATTCTCGACAAGTGGCTGCAAGATCAGCTTCAGCATCCACGTACTCTTCTCTTCCACCTTACACTCAATCTCATATCGGAACAGATTTGCATTCCGAATCTGTTGGATTTCCATATAGCTCTTTACATTTTCCAGTTCGTCCTCCACCGTCACGATATCACTGCCCTTGCTGAGTGACAGACGCAGATATCTGGAAAGTGCCTGAATCATCTTCATGGTCGTCTCTTCTCCGTTTATCCGCGCAAGCATGTAAATTGTATCCAGCGTATTATAAAGGAAATGTGGGTTGATCTGTGCCAGAAGCATGTTCAACTCCGTCCGTCTGAGCACCCCTTCCTGTTCTTTGATCTCTGCCAGAAGATTCTCAATATTTTTTAGCATCTTATTGTAGGAATGTCCGATCTGATCCAGTTCTGTATTGGTATTCAGTTCAATCAGGCGACTGAAATCATTTCCGTCAAACTGCGTCATCTCTTCACTGATCTCCCGGATCGGACTGGTGAACCGCTTGGAAAAATAGATACTGAGCACAACCGCTACCACTGCCACAAACAGATAAATCCCGATCAGCACCGTAAGTACCCTCATCGTTCCCTGCGTCATTACACTCGACGGAACGACTGTGAACACCGTCATTTCAGAGCTGCTTTCTTTGTAAATGGAGCAGACACCACCGCTCACTCTCCGGCTTTTTGCAAGAATACCACTCGTTTCCTGTGCGCTGATCTTATAGATTTCCTGTTTTACCGCATCCGAAATCTTCGTCCCTTTCGGGCACCAGGCAGCACATAAATTTCCCTCCTTATCAAGAATTCCGATCTGCACCTCATCTGTCATACTCCGGTCCTTTCCAAGTATCGTTTCCAGAAAGCTGTCATTCATCTTGATAAGCAACAGCCCTGGTTTGCTGGCGTATTCCATACTGTGCACATACCTTCCGATAAACAATGCTTCTTTCTCCGTCCCAAACAGAGTATCCTTCGCCCAGAACCACTGTGTTTTCGCATAAGAATCTCCCATGTAATCTTCCAGATGGCTGTCTGAAAAATCTTCATAATCAATATGCGAGTAGGATCTGGCATAAACATTATTTTTATTATCCACATAGCAGTATTCTGCCACATGATCCAGATTCATATAGGCAAAATATTTCTGAAGGGAGTTCTTTTCCACATCTGCAAGTGAAGTTTTTTTCAGACTTTCCTGAACCAGATCGTAAGTAATACATTCTGCCGTTCCTTCATCTGCCTCTTTTGACAGTGTATTCAGAGCCAGCCCCATCTTCTCATTTAAAAATTCATATTTATCTGTAACCTCTGTGGTCAGACTCTGCCTCACATAAATCCAGACACCGATGCTTGACAGCAAAATTGCCAGCAACAGCAGCCCCATTATATATCGAAGGTATTTTCTCTGTATTCCGGATTTAATCACCCATTTCTTCATTCTTCATAATCCTTTTTGTATTCACTCGGTAATTTTCCTGTATATTCTTTAAATAAATGCGAAAAATAGGATGCATTGCTGATTCCCACCTGCTCACATACCGTTCCTATACTCTCACATCCATCCTGGATCAGCCGCTTTGCTTTCTCCATTCTCTGCTGCAAGAGATACTTTTTAAAGGTCATATGAAATGTATTTTTAAATACACGGCCGAAATATACCGGATTCAGGTAAATCTGCGTTGCCACCTGAACAATAGAAAGTTCTTCATCCTGCAAATGCTCACTGATATAAGAAAGTGCCACTGTCATGTATTCCTTTGCACATTTATTTTCTCCGCTTTCTGCGTATTTTTCCCGTTCCTCAATTGCTTCTCCGAGGATCCTATAACTGACATCTACCGCCTGTGCCGCTGTCAGACTCTCCATATTAGAATAATAATTCCGGAACTGTTTCTGCAGTTTTTCTGTCATTCCATAAGTATCGTTCAGCATCATCTCCGCTTGTAGCATAACCTTATGTATATAACGGATCTGTAACTCTTCCTCATGTGGAAGTGCGTAGATCAACGCAATAAAAGCCTGTTTTAACTCTTTAAACGCATTCTTCCGTACAGCATTGACGATCGTAAGGCCTGCCTCTTCGCAATCACTCTTTGCCGCTTTTTCTTCCTTTTTCACAGGTATGGAAAAAGTATTCTCATCTGTGGCTCTGTTGCAGATTGGCTCGAAAAGTCCCTGCGCCTCTTCGTAACTCCTGCGGATTCCATCCAGTCCTTTATACGGTTTGGAAATCGATGCGGTAACCGGACTTTTCTGTTCCTTCTTAACCTGTTCCAGAATCTGTGCAATCTCGCGCACCGTCGCATTTTCCTTTGTCTTGACCAGAAATACATGACAGCCTTCTGCCTTTTCAAAATGCCAGAAAAAATACCGCTCTGAAAACTTTTCTTCCAGAGATTGTATCAATTCCAGCCTGGCTGCTTCGTAATTCAGTGCATCCGTAATCTTATATGTAAGATCAAGATCCACACATATTGCGATAAAACGGTCGCCCTCTTCGATCACATCCTTCAGGATTGCAAATACTTCCTGCATCTTTTCATAGGAAATTTTATTCTGTAAATATTTCTGTACAACAACCTGGAGAAAACTAGTGGAATCTTTTCGGATCATATTTTCCCAGCTTTCATAACGCTCTTCGCTCTCCAGTTTCTCCATACAGGTCTGGTATGCACCTTGCATAGTCTCCTTCAGTTTATCTTCCTCGATTGGTTTCAGCAGATATGCATATGCGCCAAGATCACACGCCTGCTGTGCATAATTAAAGTCACGGTATGCACTTAGCACAATAAAAACCGGATCCAGCTCTGTCTTCTGAATCTCTTCCATCACCATCAGACCGGAAATCTGTTTCATCCGGATATCCGTCAGTACTACATGGGGCTTCACTTTTTTGATCACTTCGATTGCCTGCTCCCCGCTCTGTGCCTGACCGACAACTTCAAATCCCATCTCGTTCCAGTTGTACGTCTTAACCAATCCCTGCAAAAGGATTGGTTCGTCATCTACGATCACAAGTTTTAATAATTTCATACCGTTTTTCCCCATTCCTGATAATCTTCCTACTTCTTATTTTAGATAAGACATGATAAAGGATTTATCAAAAACTATACTTCCAATGCAAAAAATCATACTTTTACCAAAAATTATACCTTTTTAAAACGGTAAACTCAAGCTTAACAAAAACTTCCTGTTAAGCAAAAAGGACCGGCAGTCAAACTACCGATCCTTTCGCATCTTTTTATCTCATGGCATGTGATGTAATTATGCAAGTTTTTCGCCTGTGAGCATCTCATATGCCTGCAGGTATTTTTCGATTGTCTTATCCACGATTTCCTGTGGAAGTGTCCAGTTATTATCCGGATTAGCTGTGAGCCAGTCACGAGCGAACTGCTTGTCAAATGACGGCTGTCCATGTCCCGGTTCGTAACCTTCTGCCGGCCAGAATCTTGAACTGTCCGGTGTCAGCATCTCATCACCGATCACCATGTTGCCATCTTCATCAAGACCGAATTCAAACTTGGTATCTGCAATGATGATTCCTTTGCTGAGTGCGTATTCTGCACACTTTTTATAGAGAGCAATCGTGTTGTCACGAAGCTTTTCTGCTAATTCTTTTCCTCTTCCCGGGAAATATTTTTCCAGATGATCGATACTCTGCTCGAAAGAAATATTCTCATCATGATCACCAATCTCTGCTTTTGTAGATGGTGTGTAAATCGGTTCAGGAAGTTTGTCTGATTCCTGTAATCCTTCCGGAAGTTTGATTCCACATACAGTTCCATTCTCTTTGTAGCTCTTCCAGCCACTTCCTGTGATATAGCCACGAACGATACATTCGATTGGAAGCATGTTCAGCTTCTTGCACATCATGGATTTGCCTTCGTATTTCTCCTGCTGGAAGAATTCCGGCATATCCTTTGTATCTACAGAGATCATATGGTTCGGAAGAATCTCTTCTGTCATGTCGAACCAGAATTTTGACATCTGTGTCAGAACAGTACCTTTCTTAGTTACTTCATTATTCAGAATCACGTCAAAGCAGCTGATACGGTCTGTTGCAACCATGATCAGGCTGTCGCCATTGTCATAAATCTCACGTACTTTACCTTCTTTGATCGGTTTTAATTCCTGCATGTTCTTACACCTCATTGTTTTATTTTCTTGTAAACTGAGTTTTATAAAAACTCTCAAAAGCGGTGCACTTTGAATACCGTATTCTCAGTATCTGCACCATATCTTGCATCCTAAATAACCGTAACACCGAACATAATGAGTGTCAAGAGAAACAAGGTTTTTGGCTTATTAGCATTTTTTATTAGCATTTATTACTTCGATTGCAGAGATCATTTTTTCCTTTAAAATGATCTCTTGACATTTATCTTTTACCGACTATACTGTATTATAATAAATCAATATCATAAATACATATTTAATATACCATACATGTATTTATGACATGGAAAAAGGAAGTGCATTCTATGCAGCAAGGCATTATAGAAAAAAATCATATGGATATTCTCTGGCATGATTATGCTCTGAATAAAGAGGATACCATTCCGATCACAGAAGCCAACCTTATTGAAAAAGCTTCCATTGTAGGAAGAACCGGTATGATGCTTCTTTCCTGTGGTACCGGTGCATGGCGTGTCCGCAGTTCTATGAATACGCTTTCCCGTGAACTCGGGATCACCTGTACCGCTGATATTGGTCTGATGTCCATTGAATATACCTGTTTTGATGGTGAAAACTGTTTTTCACAGTCGCTATGCCTGACTAATACAGGCGTCAACACATCAAAACTGAACCGCTTAGAGAATTTTATCAATAATTTCCCAACAAAAGAAAAATATCTTTCCGGAGAACAGCTCCACTCTTATCTGGATGAAATCGAACGGATCCACGGTCTGTATTCCCCGATCGCACTCGGATTTGCCGCTGCACTTGCCTGTGGCGCATTTACCTTTCTTCTGGGTGGCGGTCCGGTGGAAATGCTTCTCGCCTTCTGCGGTGCCGGAATCGGTAACTTTGTAAGATGTAAGCTGACCAAACACCATTTTACCTTATTTTTAGGTATTACTGCCTCTGTAGCAGCTGCATGCATAGTTTATGCCGCGCTTCTGAAGTTGACAGAAGTCCTGTTTGGAATTTCACTCGACCATGAAGCCGGCTATATCTGTTCCATGCTTTTCATCATACCGGGCTTTCCATTCATCACCAGCGGTATTGACCTTGCAAAACTGGATATGCGGTCCGGTCTGGAACGGTTGACTTATGCAATGATCATTATTCTTGTTGCAACCATGACCGCATGGATCATGGCACTGATTCTTCATTTGAAACCGAATGACTTCCCGCCACTGTCACTCACACTCTGGCAGCATATTCTGTTCCAGCTGCTCACCAGCTTCTGTGGAGTCTTTGGTTTCTCAATTATGTTCAACAGTCCGAGGGAACTCGCTGCAACAGCCGGCATCATCGGCGCAATTGCGAATACTCTCCGGCTTGAACTTGTTGACCTGGCATCCCTGCCCCCTGCTGCCGCCGCATTTATCGGCGCACTGACTGCCGGAATCCTGGCTTCAGTCTTAAAAAGCCGGATCGGTTATCCAAGGATTTCACTGACCGTGCCGTCCATCGTCATCATGGTACCAGGACTTTATCTGTACCGGGCAATCTACAACCTGGGCGTCATGTCACTCCAGACCTCCGCTTCATGGTTTGCGGCTGCGCTGCTTATCATTCTTGCTTTACCACTTGGACTGATCTTTGCAAGAATCCTGACGGACAAGACCTTCCGTTATTGCACGTAAAACAATTTTTTCGATAAAAAAATGGTGTATAAAAAATGTTTTATCATTTTTCATACACCATTTTTATCTGCTTTATTTACTGTATATAATCTGGTCTGCCTTTTCTATATGTCTTTCCAGCCTGTCTGAAAAATGTTCAAGTGGAAGAAATACTCCCATTTCATCATATTTCTTTCCGTCCTCTTCCAGTGAATCCTGTCCATAATACACAACCGATCTTGGCAGGTCTTTCTGAAGCTCCATCATGATATCCCACACTGCTGCATAGGCTTCTGCTTCTGTCTTTTTCTCTTTTACCGTATC
This sequence comes from uncultured Bariatricus sp., assembly GCA_934320645.1. GTDB lineage: Bacteria > Bacillota > Clostridia > Lachnospirales > Lachnospiraceae > Allocoprococcus. The sequence continues at coordinate 7,639 of CAKRFP010000044.1, read as the reverse complement.
CGGAAGCTCATAAATCAGAAGGACTCCGTTATGTTCTCCCATCTTATACTCCTGAGTCTCCATCGTCTCCGGATCATAAGAATGTCTTTTTCTGTATCCGTGCGCCAGATACATTTTCACCTTATCACGCTTCTGATAAACTTTGCGGAACTTTTCATATTCCTTTTCCTTAACGTGAACTGGCAGATCTTCCAGCAGGTTCCCGTCCTCGTCAGTCAGAAAATACGGATTTGTCTGTCCGTCCGCATTAAACCTGAACGGCACAAGGAAAGCATTTCTCAAAAGATCAAACATACTGTTCTGGCACACTGCCATCAGAAATGCCGTCAGATCCTTATTTTCATATGCGTCAAACAGCGCACTTGTAAACTGCTTTGCCGGAAGATTTTCCGTCATAAATTCATCTCCGGAATCAATTGCATCATAAAAAGTGCTTTTCAGGCGTCTGCATGCCTCCGGATTTTCCAGAATCTTGTCAAATAACATCTCCGCCTTTTCTTCTCTTGGAAAAATCGTTGCCATATCTATCCTTCCTTTACTACAAATCATAGGATTATTTTTAATCCGACTATATTATAGGTTTGTCCAATTAATTAGTAAATTGTATAATTTATATTGCAACTATATCAAATTAACATAATGCTAATCTTGTATTTTTTCAGGAAATTATACCTGGATTCTTTTTCGGAATCCGTGATTCTCTTTACATTTCCGGTACACATGTTAAAATAATTTCAGCAAATACTTTTTGGCTGCTTTGCAGCCAGACAGAAAGGATTCTATCTATGTCAGATTATTATATTTCTCAAATCTATCCTTCCGACAAACGCGCCAACGCTGAAGTCGATGCGCTCCTTATCTCAGAAGGGATCCGCAGGGATGCCAACCTGGATTACACATGTGGAATGTATGACGATGAGATGCACATTATCGCAACCGGAAGCTGCTTTGGCAACACCTTACGATGTTTTGCCGTAAGCCATGAACATCAGGGTGAGGGACTGATGAATTCCATCGTCTCACATCTGATCGAGTTCCAGTTTTCAAGAGGGAATACGCACCTTTTCCTCTATACAAAATGTAATTCGGCAAAATTTTTCGGTGATCTCGGATTTTACGAAATTGCCCGGATCGAAGAACAGATTGTTTTTATGGAAAACCGCAAAACCGGATTTCAAAACTACTTGAGCAGCCTTGCAAAAGATCCGCTCCCGGAAAAGTACGCACCTGATTTATACAAGACTGCAACAGATACTAATGCATATCCACCAAAAAAAGTTGCTGCCCTTGTCATGAACGCCAACCCATTTACTCTCGGCCACCAGTACCTTGTCGAAAAAGCTGCCGCTGAAAATGACCTGCTTCATCTCTTCATCGTCAGTGAGGATGCAAGCCTGGTTCCGTTTCAGGTAAGAAAACGGCTCGTCATGGAAGGAACTGCACATTTGAAAAACATCTGCTATCACGACAGCGGTCCGTATATCATCAGCAATGCCACCTTCCCGAGCTATTTCCAGAAGGATGAAAATGCAGTCATCGAAAGTCATGCCATGCTGGATCTGACTGTATTTACACAGATTGCAAAGACACTTGGCATCACACGCCGCTATGTGGGGGAAGAGCCGACAAGCCTTGTCACCGGAATTTATAACCAGATCATGTCTGAGAAGCTGCCGGAGCAGGGAATTGAATGTATCATCGTACCCCGAAAAACCTGCGAGGACACACCGATCAGTGCTTCCAATGTACGTCTTGCCCTGCAAAATAATAATTTCGATACACTTGCAAAGCTGGTTCCACAGACCACACTGAATTACTTCAGAAGTCCGGAAGCTGCGCCTGTGATCGAGCGGATTAAAAAACAGCAAAATGTAATTCATTATTAGGAGGAATCAAAATGGAAGGACATGAAGTTGTATTAACCGATATGCTCGCCTGCCGCGAACGCCGCGTCAATACGCAGAACGCATATATTCAGAAATACCATTGCCCGGTGATCTCATTCTGCATGAATATCCCGGGACCAATAAAGACAAATGACAAGATCAAAAAAGCATTCCTTTCCGGGAAAAAAGCTCTGTTCGATGCATTACAAAAAGAGAACATTCCGGTTCTCTCACAGATTGAATTTGATGATAAGACCGGAAATGAAATCATTCTTGCTGTCAATTATCCGGCAGATAAGATCAAAGAACTGACTACAGAAATTGAAGAAACCCATCCATTTGGACGGCTTTTTGATATGGATGTGATCGGAACGGACGGGGAAAAACTCTCCCGCGGTGTCTACCGCAAATGCCTGATCTGCGGCTGTCAGGCACAGGAATGTGCCAGGTCACGGAAACATACCGTTTCTGAGATGCAGGCTAAGATTGAAGAAATATTATTGTAATACAATAAAAATTTGTCATATAACGGTTGTTCTTATCATTCACATCGTTATATGGCAAATTTTTTATTTAGCTATTTAAATTTCAAGTTTTTCTTTTTACTCATTTCCTTAAATTTCTTTAAAACGCTTTACCGGCTCCGGTTTCTCCTGATGCTCTCCGATCATTTTCTCCATCCAGACCATATGATACCATCGTCCAAATTTGTAACCACACTTTCGGAATTCTCCGATCAGACGATACCCCAGATGCTCATGGAACTGCTCACTGTTCTTTGTCAGATATTCATCATCCACCTCGGGATAGCCGATGCACGCATACAGATTGATGATATTCTGCGCTTTCAGCGCATCCTCCAGTGCCTGATAAAGTAATTTCCCTACGCCACTGTGTCTGCAATCTTTCTTAATGTAAATCGTAGTTTCCGCCGACCAGTCATATGCAGCCCGGCCATAAAAAGCTCCGGCATATGCATAACCGATGATCTCCCCATCTCTTACCGCCACCAGATACGGATATTTCTCCAGTGTATGGTGAATCCGCCCGGTAAACTCTTCCAGAGTCGGAACGTCATATTCAAAGGTAATTGCTGTGTCCATAACATACGGTGCATAAATATTTAAAATTTCTTCCGCGTCCGCCTCAGTTGCCGGGCGGATCCTGATTTCACTCTTTTTCATAAAGAATTTTCCCCTCTCTCTGTATTGATTCTCGCAGCGCATCCTACATATCTCTGTCCAGATCTAACTTCCATTTTTATTCCGGTATTCACAAAAGTCTGCATCATTTTCCTTCCATATCAAATGCGCGTCCCCCCAGAATCCGCATCCATCTTTTTCTAGTCTTCCTCACACACTTCAATCTTAAACACATTGATCGTATCCACATCCGGACAGCAAAATACTGCCGTTCCTGGCTCCTGTCCCGGAATATTTCCGCCGTACCGCAGGATATCCACATATGGAAATGCCACATGCATCGCCATCGGGCAAAGTTCACCTCTCTGGGTATCAAAATCATAGCTGTCTCCAATCTTATGTCCTCTGTGACATCCAACCGGTCCTTTCCGGTCGATCAATGTAATTTTTATCTTCGGTCTTCTGCTCATTATACAATTTCCTCCAGATACTGTTCAATTGGAATTCCTTTGTATTTATCTTCGTTATCCTTATTTTTTGCAATCAGCTTTTCCACTGCATTCATTGCAAGCCGGACACTTTCTGTCAGCGGCGTTCCGCTCTTGAATTTACCGATCAGGACAGAAGAAAAAATGTCTCCTGTTCCGGCAAACCGAACCGGAATTTCTGTATATGGAAGGCTGGTGATCTCGCCATTTTCTCCATCCAGAATCATCGTACAGGAGTGTCCATCGATCTTCATACTGGTAATAACTACCGTCTTTGCTCCATCTGCATGAAGCATCCGGATCAGATCCTCTGCTTCTTCTTTTGTAAGATCCATCTTGTCTGTATACTTTCCTGCAAGAAAAGCTGCTTCCGTATAATTCGGTACGATCATATCTGCCACCTTGCACATCTGACGCATATAAGTAACGGTCTTCTCCGTCACACCATTGTAAAGGTGTCCGTCATCTCCCATGATCGGGTCTACGAAAATGAAAGTTCCATCCTCTTTTTTCTTCTGACAATACTCGGAAACCAGCTTTGTCTGTTCTTCAGAAACCAGAAATCCGGTACTGATCATGTCAAACTTAAATCCAAGCTCGTCCCAGATCCGCATGCTGTTCTTCATATATTCTGTCGTTTCCAGAATGTCGAATTTTCCATAGTCCAGCGTATTTGACACCAATGCTGTCGGGAGATTGTACACCTGGAATTTCATGCTCGAAAGAATTGGTATCATCGAAGATAACGCGACCTTTCCATAGCCTGCCATATCGTTGATAAGTAATATACACTTCATGTTTTATCCTCTTTTCTGGAAATTTTCCGCACTTTTTTCTAGTATAAAATTTATCATACCATGAATCAAATTTGTATACAAGCAATGAAAAAGATAGAAGCCTTCTCATATTCCGTCAGCATTTCCCGCATTACCTTTTTCCACATAGAAAAAGACTAAATATTATTCTTACTCTTGACACATCTGTGCTAACTGTATATACTGTACCTATACAGTTAAAACATGTAAAAATGAGGTGAAGACGTGAATATTTTCATAGATAACAAAAGTGGTGCACCCATCTATGAGCAGATTTACACGCAGCTTAAGTCTCAGATCATCAGCGGAACGCTCCTGGAAGATGAAGCCCTGCCTTCCATCCGAAGCCTTGCCAAAGACCTCCGGATCAGCGTCGTGACCACCAAACGGGCTTACGATGAACTGGAAAAAGAAGGCTTCATTTATACAATCGCAGCAAAAGGCTGCTTTGTCGCTCCGCTTAACACGGATCTTCTGCGTGAAACCAATCTAAAGAAAATTGAAGACTATATGGAAAAAATAGTACATCTTGCAGCTTCCTGTAATCTCAGTGAACAGGAGCTTACCGAGATGCTTCATTTCATGATGGAGGAATAACTTATGACCACATTTGAAACAAATGCATTAGAACTAAAAGATCTGTGTAAATCCTATCCCGGATTTTCACTGGATCATCTGAATCTTACACTTCCAAGCGGCTGTATCCTTGGACTGATCGGGGAAAATGGTGCCGGAAAGACGACCGCAATCAAGCTGATTCTGGATATTATCAGGAAAGATTCCGGTACCATACGGATTCTTGGGAAAGACTGCTCTACCGAAACTTCTATCCCAAAAGAAGAGATTGGCGTTGTTATGGACGAAGTCGGTTTTCCAGAATGCCTGACTCCGACACAGATCGGGCTGATTATGAAGGATTCTTTCAACAACTGGGATTCTTCTTTGTACAGCCAGTATCTCCAGACTTTTCATCTTCCGGAGAAAAAAGAATTTGGACAGTTCTCCAAAGGAATGAAGATGAAGCTCGGGATCGCAGTTGCCCTCTCCCACCATCCAAAGCTTCTGATCCTTGATGAGGCAACCAGCGGACTGGATCCTGTGGTACGGGATGAGATTCTCGACATTTTTAACGATTTCACACGTGATGAATCGCATGCGATCCTGATTTCTTCCCACATTGTAAGTGACCTAGAAAAAATCTGTGACTATATCGCATTTCTCCATAAAGGAAAACTGGTTCTTTATGAAGAAAAAGACCGGCTCCTGGAAGAATATGGCATTATCCAGTGTACAAAGGAACAGTTACAGGAACTGGATCCTTCTGCGATTATCGGAGTCAAACAGACTTCTTATAATACGGAAGCTGTTATCCTCCGAGATCAGATTCCGGAAGGCTTTTCCGTTCAGCCGGTCAGCATTGAAGACCTGTTTATATTTATGATAAAGGAGGCGCACTGATATGAAAGGACTCTTACGCAAAGACTGTTATCTTATGATGAAATACTGCCGTGTCTTTTTACTGCTCGTATTTATCTTCACAATTGTCGGCATAAAAAATAATAAAGTCTTTTTCGCCCTGTATCCGATTGTACTTTCCAGCATTATTCCGGTAAACCTGCTTTCTTACGATGAAAAAGCACACTGGAACAGCTATGCCTGTACTTTCCCATATACCCGAAAAGCTATCGTATCCTCCAAATACATTATAACCTTATGTGTCCTTGGAGCATCAAGTTTACTAATTATTTTTGCACAGGTATGTAATATGTTAATAAACCATAATTTTCAACTTTTTGGCTTATTCTCAACTTTTGCAGTGATACTTTCCTGTGGTTTATTACCGCCGGCATTTATGTTTCCATTTACATTCAAGCTTGGAAGTGAAAAAGGCCGTTTTGCCTATTATACGGGATTCGTTCTCTTTTTTGTAATCCTGGCTTTCTTTCAGGAAGTTACGGATAATCTCTCACTTCGTATTACACAAATGGCAGTTCCACATGCCCCAATCGTAATTGTCTTTCTGATCGTATTCGGACTCTATGGACTTTCATGGTTTCTTTCTGTAAAATTTTATCAGAAACGGGATTTATAAGTTTTTTCTATATAGCAAAAGCGGTTTACATCAAAGTAAACCGCTTTTCTCATTTATTCCATAATCGTTTCCATTCGCGCTTTAATAATATCGGCAATTTCCCATCCCGCATACTGTTCACTGATGCAGTCTCTTGAAATCACACCACCGGCTTTGTCCATATGCCCTCCGCCGTTTCCAATTCCATCACACAGCTTTGCTGCAACCTTATTTGCCAGATAGTCCCGGTCTGCACTTCTTACCGAAATCTGATAACCACTGTCAATATCCGTATATGCAATACTAATCTTCGCTACATCGACTTTAATTGCCATATCTCCGATAATTCCAAGTACTGACTGTTCACAATGCATGGCACTTATCAACAGATACTGCTTATCCTGATCAAAATATGCATGATGTAGAGCTTCTCCGGCAATCATAAGATCTTCCAGACTCATACAGGATTTTTTCAGACGCTCCAGCTCCGGATAATCATCCCGTAACTCTTCACGCATGGCAATATCGTTCTTCTTATAGAGATCCACATACGATGAAGTATCTGTATACAATCCATATAAGAATGCAATACTCAGTCCTCTGTTTGCCTTCACATCATATCCTTCTTCTTTCAGAAGTTCCCATACAATTGTAGAACAGCTCTGATAAGAATTGTCAATCAATGTCTGCGGTGTCTTTTTCATAAAAGGCATGTGATGGTCGATCACCACTATATTGTCTGCATCAAAGTGATATACATTTCCCTGACCGTATTGTCCATCAACGAGTAGCAGAAGCTCTGTATCAGGAAGCTCCTTTACATACTCTGCCGGTATCTCACAGATATTCAGCATATACAAGAGATCCTTCTTCTGTATCTCCCGTTCTCCACCATAAATAATCGACGCTTTGATATCATGCAGTTTTAAATATGTATATACGCCATATGCCGCCGCCAGTGCATCTGCATCCGGACAGTTATGGCACTGAATACATACTTTTTTGTACTTTAATAGCTGATTTAAAAAACCCATTTTCTCCCGCCTCTTAGATTACTCTAGTTCTTTCAGCATATTACCACATTTTTCCTTAAAGGTAAATAAACTGAATTTATTCTTTTTCATGTTCATGCTTTTTCATGAAAAATCAAACACCTTTTGTAAAATAAAAAAACTGCAAACCCTTATGGTCTACAGCTCCCTTACTTTTCTCATGTACCTTCAAAACCACATACAAA
>CAKRFP010000043.1 GCA_934320645.1 uncultured Bariatricus sp. | reverse complement strand
GGCAGACGAGCAAGACTAAGGATCTTGTAAGCATTGCGCTTGTGTGGGTTCAAGTCCCATCTTCCGCATTATAAAAAAGAATCTCTGATTTTATCAGAGGTTCTTTTTTATAGTACCGAAGCGTGACCTGAACCCATGGTTCAGGTCTTCGCTCCGCTACGGTCGGCGCAGAACACTCGTCCACCGGACGAGTTGCGCCCCATCTTCCGCTTCCTTACCTTTTTTCAAACTCTCCGTTTTTGTTAGAAATTCTTTTTTATACCAACGCACAGCTAAACCCATGGTTCAGGTCTTCGCTCCGCTACGGTCGGCGCAGGGCATTCGTCCACCGGACGAACCTAGCCCCATCTTCCGCTTCCTTACCTTTTATGCCTTTTTTTATTTATCAGATACAATACAATTCCACCTGCTACGATCACCATAGAGATCCACTGGGAGGTTGAGAACATTCCGGCTCCCCCTCTGTCATCATTTCTTAAAAACTCAACAAGGAATCTTCCCACGCCATACAGCAGCATATACAGAAAACCTACGCTTCCCGGTGTACCGTCTTTTTTATTCTTCTTATAATATAGAAGTAACACGATCATGATCAGGAAATCACCTGTCGACGATATAAGCTGTGTAGGAATCAGTTTAACACCTGCCGGAGCAAGCCCGCCTTCCGGGAAGACCACACCAAATCTGGAGGTTGTCTCCCTTCCATAGCAGCATCCTGCAAGAAAACATCCGATTCTTCCAAATCCCTGTGCCATCGAAATACTTGCCACAGCGAGATCAAAATATTCCAGAAAATAAAGCTTTTTAATTCTGCAATATACAATCGCTGTCAGAAAACCGGCAATAATTCCACCATATACGACAAATCCTTCTGAACCAAGTACCGACTTCGGATCCTTGATAAACGTCTTGAACTCCACGATCACATATAGAATTTTTGCACCTACAAAACCACCAATCACACCGTAAATTCCGATATCCACAATTGCTTCCTGATCCAGGCCATTCTTTTTTGCCCGATAAGAAGCCATTGTCACACAGCAAAGGATACCGATTGCGATCATCAGTCCATATCCATGTATCGTAAACTTTCCTATTGAAAACAGATCAATTTTCACGCTTTTTTATTCCTCCCTTTTATCAATCTATTTATCATTGTATGGATTATCCCTTCATTTGTCAATCTTATCCTTTTGGATACTATCTGCTATTTTGTTACTGTTCACAGTACCTGTGACCAGTAATGCTATTTTGCCTCTTAATCCAGCAATGGGGCATGATTCAGAGAATCACACCCCGCGTTTAGAGCTATCATTAAATTGTTCTGCCTTACAGAAGATTCTTCATACTCTTCAGCCCAATTGCCAGAGTTGAAGTATTGTGCAAAAGTGCTGATGTCGTCGGCTGGATCACACCGGTTACTCCAAGTACGATCAGACCGGAATTGAATCCCACAATAAAGCGGTAATTACTTTGAATCCTCTTCATCAGCCTATTGCTGAGACGTCTTAAGGTCACAATCTGTCCAAGATCATCTGCGCCTACCGTAATATCTGCAATCTCACGCGCAATCTCTGCGCCATTGCTGATCGCAATTCCTACATCTGCCGCAGAAAGTGCCGGCGAATCATTGATACCATCACCGATCATAATAACTTTTCTTCCGGCCGCTTTTTCCTTTTCTACAAATGCAGCCTTATCTTCCGGCAGTACTTCTGAATAATATTCATCCACGCCGACACGCTTTGCGATCGCCGAAGCTGTACGGTCGCTGTCACCTGTCATCATAACAATCTTTCCAAATCCTGTTTTCTTGAGCTCGGCAACTACTGTCTTCGCCTCTTCTCTCAATGGATCTTCAATACAGATCACTCCTGCAAGCTGATTCTCGATTGCAAGATACAGATGTGAATATTCTTCCGGAAGACTGTCAAATAACTCCTGTTTTCCTTCCGGAATTGTACATTTTTCATCTTCAAATACAAAATGAGAGCTTCCGATAATTACATTTTTATCATCAATCGTTGTAGAAATGCCATGTGCAACCACATACTCTACCTTAGAATGCATTTCCTCATGATCCAGATTTTTCTCTTTTGCTGCATTTACTACTGCTTTTGCCATAGAATGCGGGAAATGTTCTTCCAGACACGCTGCAATACGGAGCAGTTCATCCGGTGTTCTTCCATCAAAGGAAACCACATCCACCACGGTAGGTGTTGCTTTTGTAAGTGTACCAGTCTTGTCAAATACGATCGTATCTGCCTCTGCCACGGCTTCCAGATACTTTCCGCCCTTTACGGTAATATTGTAAAGGTTTGCTTCACGGATTGCAGACAGCACCGAAATCGGCATTGAAAGCTTAAGCGCACACGAAAAATCTACCATCAGGATAGAAAGAGCCTTGGTGACATTTCTCGTCAGCAGATAGGTAATGGCTGTTCCACCAAGTGAGTACGGTACAAGTTTGTCAGCAAGATGCTCTGCCTTGCTTTCTACTCCTGATTTTAACTTCTCAGATTCTTCAATCATCGTAACGATCTTATCGAAGCGACTGTTTCCGCTTACCTGTTTGACTCCGACTGTGATCTCACCTTCTTCAACCACGGTTCCTGCATATGCATAGCTTCCAACCGTCTTGCGGACAGACACTGATTCTCCGGTAAGAGACGCCTGATTGATCATCGCTTCACCATCCACGATATCGCCGTCAAACGGAATCACAGTTCCCATACGGATCACAATCCGGTCTCCCGCTTTTATCTTGGATGCAGGAACCAGAACTTCCTGGTCTTCTGTCTTCAGCCATACCTTACTTACATTCAGAGACATGGTTCTTGCCAGGTCATCTACAGATTTCTTATGTGTCCACTCTTCCAGAATCTCACCGATTCCAAGCAGGAACATAACGGATCCGGCCGTACTGAAATCCCCACGCGCAACGGATACACCGATTGCAGTCGCATCCAGCACCGGAACCTCAACCTTGTGTGCCCACAAACATTTGATTCCCTTCCAGATATACTTCAGTGACATGACTGATGTATAGCATGCATTCAGTGGATACGGAAGGAACCATTTTCTTGCATAATGAAATACTACTTTATTGAACAGCTTTTCCTGATACTGCGCATTCACTTCACGACCGGAAGTTGCAAGTACGTCTGCCGGAACTTCCACTGTCTGATAGTGAAATTCCTGCAGAAGACGGATTACATCTTCTCTGTCGCCGGTATAATTAATGACTGCATCACAGGTTCTGTCATATACCTTTGCCAGTTTGACTGATTCATTGCAGAGCAGATAATACTGTAATATATCAGCCTGTTCATATGTCATTCTTTTTTGAGAAAGCCGGACTCTCATCCGGCCTTTCATCTCATGTTTAATTATAAACTTCACGTTCAGTGCGCCTCTTACTCTGTTACTTCATTAAACTCTGTATTTTCAGCTTCTTCAGCCTCTGCTGCTGTATCTGCATCAGAAAATTCTTCCATTTCAGCAGCTCTTTCTTCGTTGATGCTCTTAGCTTCAGCGTAAATATCCTCTGCATTTTCCTGGATATTTGTAGCTGTTTTCATAACACAGTCTTTTGCGCGAAGAACTGCTGCTGTGCAATTTGTGTACACGTTCTTAGCATCCTTGCTTGAAAGTGCTTTGATTCCGGCTGTTCCAAAAAGAACTCCTGATGCAAAAATTCCAACCTTTTTCCAATTTACTTTAGTAATATCAAACATACCTATGTACCTCCTGTTTTTTCATTAACGCCTATTATATGACACGAATCTGTAAATTACCAGTCTTTTTTTGCTTCTGATAAATTTTCTCACTTTTATGCAAAATCAGTTTTGTCAAACTTTTTTCCACCATATCTGCCACAAATTTGCTATTTTCATCTTAATTTTTACACAACTTTCCACAGTTACCTATATCCATATTTATATAGAGGAAACTCATTCTCCGGTATCTAAAAGAGACAGATACAACCACGGTACCTGCCTCCATATCCGAACCGTTCCGTTCCGGAACGTTTTTTTGCAATGTTATGCTTCTTTAAGTGTGATGTTTCTTACATTCTGTCCGCCTGAAAATCCACAGACATCCAGCCCAGATTTGATCACTGCCGTCCATTTATCCTCCGGAAGATCAAGAACTGTTCCGTCCTCCAGCTCGATCATGTATTCCATTTTGCAGCCCTTATCCGAAATACGGTACATATTCTTGCGGCTGATCGCTCCGATCTGCTCCAGCGTATTGACCATACGGTATACCGTCGCCGGTCCGATACTCGGATCCTTCAGAGACGCCTGATAATAAATTTCCTTGCAGCAATTACATTTTCCTTCCAAAATAACATCGATCAGCATGAGCCGCTGCTTCGTAACCCTGCAGCCACTTCTTTTCAGCTGCTCGATTATTCTTTCTTTCGCGTCCATGATAGCCCCTTTCCATGCTGTCACCTGTTAGGCTCTGATATCAACTACCTTAAATCCTGCTTCCTCGACAGCTTTTTTCAGATCATCATCATCGATTTCTCTGTCATAGCTTACAACTGCTTCTTCTTTTTTGAGATTCACCTTTGCAGATGCACCTTCGATTTTGTTGATTGCTTCCGTTACACTTTTTACACAATGCTCACAATGCATACCGGAAATCTTCACTGTCTTTTTACCGATTGCCGGGTTACCCAGCACCTTATCTTCAATATCTGTCACGATCGTTCCAGATCCGCCACCACAGCAAGGACTTTCCCCTTTAAAATGTTTCAGCGTACCCTTTAATGCAAAAATAAGAAGTACGATCACGATCAGAATAATAATTGCATCAACCATGTTATTCCTCATCCTTCCGGCGTTCACGCCATTTCTTTATCCACAAGACCAATTGATAAATACTGACTCCTACGAGATAAATGATCAGGATTGCACCGAAAGCATAGAACATAGAGCCTGATGAATTTCCCATATTCTTCCCGCCTTTCAGTCTTTCTTCTTCGGTGCGGTCTTACTGCTGCATCCGCTGCAGGAACTGCAATTTCCGCTACAGCCCGCGCATCCGACAGGTTTCCCTTCTTTATGGTTTTTATATCCTTTACGGATCAGGAAAATACAATATCCTGCAATCAGTGCGAGTATCACAATATTAGCGATCATAAACCTTCACCTGTTCTTTCTTTTACACTGGAAGCCGGACACAGGCTTCTGCATCCGGCTTCCGCCTTAAAGTTCTTATAAATCTTATGCGTTTACAGAACGTTTTGAATAAACTTTCTGGTTTTTATACGGATCTGGTCTGAACAGCATGAAGAGGATTCCGATAAGAAGGATAAATCCTACTGCTGTACCAACTCCGAATGCTCCGCCTGTTACGAATGAACCGATCTGATATACACAGAGGCATACGATGTAAGCGAAGATGTTCTGGAAGAGGATTGCGAACCAGAACCATTTTCTGGACTGCATCTGCTGTGCCATTGTAGCGATTGCTGCAAGACAAGGAGAATCCAGAAGGTTGAACATCAGGAATGTAAATGCTGCAATTGAGCTTGGGAACCAAGATGCAACACCAGCTGCTACGTTCACTGCATCTTCAGTATCACCAGATACGTTAGCAAGTACACCCATTGTTGAAACGATTGCTTCTTTTGCTGTAAATCCGGAGATAGAAGCTGCTACCGGCTGCCATTCGCCAAATCCAAGTGGTGCAAAGAGCGGTGCGATCACGCCACCGATCATTGCCATAAGGCTGTCTGCACTGTCTTCTACCATACCGAAGCTTCCGTCTACGAATCCGAATCCGCCAAGGAACCACATCACTACGCAGGCAAGGAACAGGATTGTTCCGGCTTTGATGATGAAGCCTTTCAGTCTTTCCCATACATGAAGGAGAACTGTCTTAGCCTGTGGAATATGGTACTGTGGAAGTTCCATTACAAACGGTGCAGGTTTTCCTGAGAACGGTTTTGTCTTCTTCAGGATGATCGCAGCCACAAGTACTGCTACAATTCCAATGAAATACATAAGCGGTGCGATAAATGAACTTTCCTGATATCCTGCTACTTCACCGGAAATAACACCACCCATCAGAGCGATAACCGGAAGTTTAGCTCCACATGGGATAAAGGTTGCTGTCATAATTGTAAGACGTCTGTCATTGTCCTGTTCAATAGTCTTAGAAGCCATGATTCCAGGAATACCGCAGCCTGATGAAATCAGAAGCGGGATAAAGCTCTTTCCTGAAAGTCCGAAATGTCTGAACACACGGTCCATGACGAACGCGATACGAACCATGTATCCGCAGTCTTCAAGGATAGACAGGAAGAGGAACAGGATTGCCATCTGTGGTACGAAACCAAGTACTGCTCCAAGACCACCGATGATACCATCAACAACAAGTCCCATAACCATGTCACCGGCACCAATTGCTGAAAGTGCGCTTGTTGCTGCATCCTGAATTGCTACTACAAATACATCATTTGTCCAGTCTGTTACAAAGGTACCGACTGTTGTTACAGAAACATAATATACGGCCCACATTACCAGCATAAAGATCGGGATTCCGAGGAACCGGTTCGTAACGATACGGTCGATCTTGTCAGAAGTTGTAAGCTTTTCTTTTCCCTTCTGAACAGTTGTTGAAACAATCTTCTGGATGAATTTGTAACGTTCGTCTGTTACAATGCTTTCCATATCATCGTCATGTTTCTTTTCAAGAGCTTTTCTCTGTGCTTCTACCGTCTGGGCTGCCACACCGGAAAGTTTCATGCTCTCTACTACCTTGCTGTCGTTCTCAAGAAATTTAACAGCGTACCATCTCTTCTTCTCTTCTGAAACAGAATCCGGAAGAACGCTCTTAACTTCTGCTACAGCACCTTCCAGCTCTGCTGAGAAGATATCTTTCGGAAGATCGATTTCTGACTTCTTAGCAACTTTTACTGCTTCATCGATCAGTTTGTCAAGCCCCTCACCTTTCAACGCAGATGTCTCGATGATCGGACAGTCAAGTAACATCGAAAGTCTCTTCACATCGATCTTGATTCCTCTCTTCGCAAGAAGATCTGCCATGTTCAGTGCAATAACAACCGGAACACCTGTCTCGATCAGCTGAGTTGTCAGATACAGGTTACGTTCAATATTGGTTGCATCCACCAGATCAATGATCACATCCGGATTTTCTTTCAGCACATAGTCACGGCTGACAACCTCTTCCAGTGTATATGGAGACATTGAATAGATACCCGGAAGGTCAGTTACGATAACTTCTTCCTTTGTCTTTTTACTTTTTAATTTACCCTCTTTTTTCTCTACAGTAACCCCTGGCCAGTTACCAACATACTGGTTGGCTCCTGTGAGCGCGTTAAACATGGTAGTTTTACCGCAGTTCGGGTTTCCGGCAAGTGCAATTTTAATTGCCATTCCTTTTTACCTCCTTGTTGTACTACTCTCATGCATAATTATGTATATGCTATTTTACCTGCACACACTGTGCATCATCTTTTCTTACTGTAAGTTCATATCCTCTTACAGTAATCTCAACAGGATCACCGAGAGGCGCAACTTTTCTGATGTACAGTTCGCTTCCTTTTGTTATGCCCATGTCCATAATACGGCGTTTGTAAGCTCCGTCTCCTTCGATCTTGGTCACAACAACAGTGCTTCCAACCTTTGCATCACCTAAAGTCATTGTCGTATCTCCTTTCCTTTAAGCTTCGTAATACAGAATATATATACAGCGGACCCGTCGACCAGCCAGAGGCTAGATCATGATATGCCGCGCCATATCAGAATTAACCGCAACACGTGAATCCTTGATGTTCACGATCACGTTACCACCGATTGCAGAAACAACTGTAATCTCTGCACCTGCTACAAATCCGAGATTCGCAAGGAATCGCCTTGTTTCTTCATTTCCACCAATTCTCTTGATTTCATTTACTTCACCAATATTCGCCATCGTTAAAGGCATAATCGCTACCTCCTGTTCTTTTGCGTATTTGGAATTTTGAATGATAATTTTTTTCATTACCAACTTTGGTTCAATAGTTAGTATATTCTAACATTTGTGCGTTGTCAAGTGTTTTTTTAAGTTTTAAAAAACCTTTGTTTTTCTTTTCTCATTTTTGCTGTTTAGCGCTTACTTTTAATAGTTATAACTTCTACTTTCTGCACAAAAAGAGCATTTGCAGAACAATATTATTTGAAAAAAAATACAATCCATGGTATCCTATTAGGTATAAGAATGAATAGTGAGGTGACCGGAATAAATGGCTAAAAATGAATCATCCGAAAATTATCTTGAAGCAATATTGATGTTAAGTAAAAAATTACCTGTCGTACGCTCCGTAGATATCGCAAATGAACTTGGTTTCAAAAAATCAAGTGTCAGCATCGCCATGAAGAAGCTTCGTCAGGAGAATCATATTACCGTAACAGATGCTGGTTTTATCTATCTGACCGATTCAGGAAAAGAGATCGCGAACATGATCTATGAACGTCATGAATTTATTTCAAAATGGCTGATTGAACTCGGTGTGCCGGAAGAGATCGCTACAGATGATGCCTGCCAGATGGAACATGTAATCAGCAAAGAAAGCTTTAATGCAATCAAAGAATATGTACGAACACATTAGTAAACGCATCAAAAAGGCCGAAAAGTTTTATAACTTTTCAGCCTTTTTCTTTGCCCTTTTACAGCCTCTGCAGATTTACCGCAACATATTCCATATGCTGTTTTCCGTAATAAAATCACTTTATTTTACTAATATTATGATGTTTGGGTCAAAAGGTATTTTGACCCCTTTGATACCAGATTGCTACGTGCTTTGCACTCTCGCAATCCTCATATTTATTCATCAATGATCTGTCCGTCAAGCGACAAGGTCACAACCTGCCACGGAATAAATTTACCGCTTTCCCTGAGTGCTTTCTTTGCCGCCATCTCGAGGCCTCCACAGCACGGCACTTCCATCCGCACGATTGTCACACTCTTAATATTATTGTTCTTAATAATCTCCGTCAGCTTCTCCGAATAATCCACATTATCCAGCTTTGGACATCCGATCAAAGTCACATGCCCTTTAATAAAACGATTATGAAAATCTCCATAAGCATAGGCACTGCAGTCTGCGGCGATCAGAAGCTTCGCCCCATCAAAATACGGTGCATTTACCGGTGCAAGCTTAATCTGTACCGGCCACTGGGAAAGCATACTCTTATTCACGCTTTTCGCCGTCTCCCTGCCTTCCTCTTCACTTTCTGAATTCTGCGTACTCTCCCCTCTGTTCATCATACGCATACGGGTTCCAGGACATCCCCCTGCAAATGGTTTTACCGGTGCTTTAGGTCCTTCTCCCGCATTCTGCTTTGCAGCCTCTTCCTGCTGCTTTTTAAGCATATTCTGCTTTACAGCCTCCGCATCATAAGCCGCCGCCTCACGCTCTACAAAATGAATGGCATCCACCGGACAATTCGGCAGACAGTCTCCCAACCCATCGCAATAATCATCTCTCATCAGCTTCGCCTTTCCATTCACCATAGAAATAGCCCCCTCATGACAAGCCTTCGCACAAGCCCCACACCCATTACACTTCTCCTCATCTATCTGAATAATTCTACGAATCATATTTTTATGTCCTCCTTAAAATTTGACTTTAACTTTTTAGAATTTATATTTCTTTAACTTTACCCACTCATTCTACCCTACAAGCAAATCTCATTCTGTTGTTATAACAACACCCAACAGATAAATAAAAATATTTTTCAACAAACTTTTCATCATCACTCCACCATGGAATCCACAAACAAACTCTCCAATATCGTGTAAATAAAATGCTTTTCATTCGATACCGTTGAATGGGCGGAGGATAGAAAAATAATCGTTTGGATTCTATTTTGCGCAATGGAGATGAGACTCAAAAATTGTGGAAGCCATTGCTGACACAATTTTCACTCTCAGAGGCTCATCGGAATGTTTTGCGCAACTTGAATCCAAACGATTATTTTTCTATCCGCCACCCTCACAACCATTATCATTCAATTTATGCACAAAAAAACCTTGCGGATTCTCTCCACAAGGTTTTCCCTCTTCTCTCAAACTCTATACGAAATCGTCTGATTTAATTATGCAAGTGCCTTTTTAGCAACTTCAGCTACAGCTGCGAATCCAGCTGCATCATTAACTGCCATTTCAGCGAGCATCTTTCTGTTCATATCTACACCGGCAACTTTAAGTCCGTGCATAAGCTTGCTGTAAGAAAGACCATTCATTCTTGCAGCTGCGTTGATACGAGCGATCCAAAGCTGACGCATCTGACGTTTTTTCTGCTTTCTTCCTGCGTATGCTGATGTAAGGGCTCTCATTACAGACTGTTTTGCAATTCTGTACTGTTTAGAGCGAGCTCCTCTGTATCCTTTAGCCAGTTTCAAAGTTCTATTGTGTTTCTTCTTAGCGTTCATTCCGCCTTTTACTCTTGCCATTACTTAATCCTCCTTCTATCTTCCTGCCAAATCTTAGAGATATGGTAATACTTTCTTCATGTTCTTTACATTTGTAGAATCTGTGATAGTTGACTGTCTAAGATTTCTTTTTCTCTTAGTAGACTTCTTTGTTAAGATATGGCTCTTGTAAGCTTTATTTCTTTTAAGTTTACCTGTAGCTGTTGTTTTGAAGCGCTTTGCAGCAGCTCTATTTGTTTTAATTTTTGGCATGATGTTTTCCTCCTTAATATAGATAATTTATTTTTAACGTTTTTCAGTTAAAACCATGCTCAGGCTTCTGCCTTCAAGTTTTGCCGGCTTTTCAATGACAGCAACATCTTTCATCTTCTCGGCAAAATCGTCAAGAATATGTTTACTCTGCTGCATATGAGCCATCTCTCTACCACGGAAACGAAGTGTAACTTTTACTTTATTTCCTTTCGAGATAAATTTTCTAGCATTATTCATCTTCGTGTTCAGGTCGTTGGTGTCAATATTTGGTGAAAGACGCACTTCCTTAACCTCGACAGTTCTCTGCTTTTTCTTTGCTTCTTTTTCTTTTCTTGCCTGTTCGTATCTGAACTTACCATAATCGATAATCTTACAAACCGGCGGTTTCGCTGTCGGAGCGATTTTAACCAGATCCAGTTCCGCTTCCTGTGCCAGCTTCATTGCATCTCTTGCTGACATTATTCCTAACTGTTCCCCACTCTCGCTAACCACGCGTACCTCTCTGTCGCGGATTTGTTCGTTAATCATTAAATCGCTAATTGTTGTGCACCTCCAATAAATAAAAAATAGTGAATAGCTGCAGACTATCCACTATCTATTGCGTACAATACTCATATCTGGTATTATAAATTCAATATCAAACCGTTAGTCGCCTAATTGCGCTAAGGTGAGAGTGGATACTCTTCTTTCTTTTCGCTTTACGCAAGTTATAATTTATCACAGATTCTACATGGTGTCAACACTTTTTTATTTTTTCTCAAAGTTTTTCTCAAAGTTTTATTTTTTCAAAGTTTTATCTCCAAGTACACCTGTCTATACTTCGGCTCCTTCTTTAAATCTGCGCATCATCTCATTTGTCAGACTGAAATTTCCGGGCTGGAGTACAATTTCTTCCCGCCGTACCCATTCCGCATATTTTAATTCCCGGCAGTCCATGGTGATGGTATCGTCCCCATCCACCTCACAGTAAAATCCGAGAAGAAGGTCATTGGCAGTTCCCCATGGCTGGGATTTATAATAATGGATATTTTTAACCCTGATTCCAGTCTCTTCCATTACTTCACGCAGAATCGTTTCTTCCACCGTCTCACCAATCTCGGTGAACCCTGCAATCAGAGCATTATAGGCAAAACCGGTACGATATTTGGTAAGCAATAATCGATCTTTATTTTTCACGCCTACGATAACCGCCGGCATGATCCGCGGGTATGTCACATATCCACAAAACGGACAGCTCATCGCGCGTTCCTTGTTATGGTGCACCATCTTTTTGCCACATCTTCCACAGAAGCAGGTATCTCGGTACCAATCCGACAAATGTTTTCCTGTCGTAGCTGCAAAGACCTCTTCACATGGTCCATTACCTTCTTTGCGTATGCTTCTCTCCTCCACATATGCATATCCCTCCGGAATCAAATCTTCCGGAAGTTCCTCATTCCACAGAAAATACTCGATGTCGTCCACCTTAAAAAGATAGGTGTATTCCAGTCCTTCCGGCATTTCTTTCTTCAATGGAAATGCTATGATATGATTGTCGAATTTCTCTGCATGAACCAGAATCTTTCCATTGTGAATATTTAATATAGGGCTGTTCTCCTGCGCTCTGGCATCCGGATCATATTCGTTATGTAATTTATGTGGATTAATATCCTGTATCATTGGTATCTAATCCCTTCCTATAATCTTCTATTCTCATCATAACCCTCGTCTTCTTACACCCAATCACTTTCAGCTTCTTTCAGTTTCTTCACCAACACATCCTTAAGAACAAGAAAAGCAGGAATAAAACTGTCGCGTATCAGCATAATCATTTCATCAATTTCATTTTCATTATAGATATGAACCGAAGTATTACGCTTTTTTAACATAAGTAACCATACTTCTGAATCGTTGATAAACCCTATTTTATAACCAAGCTGCAAGATTTCGCGAGGTGAACCGGTAGATGCACCTTCCACACTGTGCATCCTCATAATTTCCTGCAACGCTTTCCAGGCGAGTTCAAATGTAAGATTAAATTGCCCGATAATCCCTGTTCGGTATATATCATTGGTTTCTGCGAGTTTAAAATCAGCTTTTTCCAATATACTTAAACAATTTATAAAGTTATCAAGCTTTTTCATAAATTGTAACACCATCCCTTCCTATTTCTTGTTTCAATTCATCTGAAATTGCTGCATCTGCCTGTACAATATCAAACATCAGGAGTGAATGTACTTTTTCTTTAACATCCCAATAAAAGTGGTCAAAATCTCCACCATATACAGCGATATCTATATCGCTTCTTTCTGCATTCGTTCCTCGCGCACGAGAACCAAACAGTATGATTTTTTCAATAGAATACTTTTGTGCAAAATAAGAAAGTTCTCTCAATACCCGGTCTGGTAAATTATATTTCATATTCAGCACTAACCTCCTCATAAATTCCTATAACCAATTTTTTTAAGCATAGCATATTTTTACTTAGTTAACAAGTATTCAGGAATATGTCAATCAGTGTACCACTTACGAAAATAAGTAAGTATATTTTCGCATCTGTGCAAATATAATCATTTCTACCCGATTTCGGATTTCTTCTGGATATTCCTCTGCTTTTTTAAGCAATTCTATTACATCATTTTTCGTAAATTGAAACCTCAGATTTATTTTATACAGAGATTCCGAAATATCTAATTGTTCATCAAATTCACTACTTATTGTTTTTGACTGAACACGATCCATAAGCGCATAAACATCTCCCGACAAAGGATAATCCATCGTTGTATCTGCCAGTAATCCCGCCCCATTATCAAAAATCGGACAATATGCATAGTCCCCTTTTCCATTCATCAGAACCGCAATATTATGTGTGTGACGATCTTCATTCAGAAAAAATGCGTCAATCGTCAACAATTTATTCATATAAATGCCAAAATTCTGAAGTCCTGTCATTCGTTCTACCTGCTGCACCAAAAAAGGTAAGCGTTCTTCATGTTCTGGTATTCTATACAAAGCTTTGTATAAACTTTCTCCGAAAAAGTTCTTGAACAACCGCTCCAGCGTGATAATCTGCCAATCTTCGCTTAGAAAGTTTTTGCTCTTCACACCATTATAAATCACAGTGCCGTATTTTATTTTTTCCAGATCATAGCCTACAAATTCATTCTCTGTCAGGGTTGACTTTTTCAGGAGATGGGAAATCATATATTCTGACAGACCTTCATAACCTGTATAATCTGCTTTATACCATATTCCCTCATTTTCCCATTTTAACTGGTTCCCTTTTGAAGACTGCCGGTCATTTTTCCGAATATTCTGCTCGAATAATTCTATCATTGTATCTACCTCTCTATGCGAATCCAAAAATCATCTTCTGCCATTCGTCCTTCAGTCTTCTCTATAATCATAATTGGATCATAAAATGGTAGTCCCAGATCCTTCAATATCAATTTCATCTTATCTCGGCTTTCCGGGAAACATCTTGACTCCAGGAACTCCTGATAATCATTATAATTCGGATCTTCTACCGTACCAAAAGCACGGAACATAACCTTATCTGTATAATTTCTTATTTTCACTTTTCGTTCCCGCTCATTCACATCAATCAAAGTGCATACATTCTGTTCATACATATACCATATTCTGAGCGACCACACTTTTTCCGGCACCTTCACTTCCTGCTCATATTCCGGATATTTCTGCAACATTTTTAATAATGGAACAATTGGTCCGCGAATCACTTCTTCGCTTCTCTCCCAACGTTCTACTGTCGGCTTGGAACAATTGATAAATTCTGCAAACTCTTTCTGCGTCAAATGCAATCCTTTCCGAATCTGTTTAATTTCCTTTGCAGTCGTATATTCTGGTGTTATAAATAACCTTTCTCTCATAAATTCACCTTCCAGTTTTATGATTCCCGACTTTTTCTTTATTAAATCACAAAATCTAATATTTGTAAACAAAAACCATTATTTTGATTGTTTATTTTATAATAAATCAATCAAAATAATGGTTTTCTCCATGTTTTTCTTCTTTATAGTATTGTAATTTCTAACAATCTTTATTTTTCGGACTTAAATCTACTCAATCCCTGTCACTTTGTAGTCTTTGTCTTCGACAGCTTTTTTCAGTACCTCATCTGCGACTTCTGCTGCCAGGGTTACAACTGCTGTTCCATTTTCATGGCTTACTTCTGCCCCTTCTACTCCTTCGATTGCTTCCAGAGTTTTCTTTACAGTTGCCTCACAGTGTCCACACATCATACCTTCGATCTTCATTGTTTTTGTCATTGTCTTTTCCTCCTTAATTTCTCTGACTTTTGACTTTATCTTCTTATCCTTGCTGGCATCATACATCTTGAACCAGTTCAGACGAAGTGCATTGGTTACTACGCAGAAGCTTGAAAGACTCATTGCCGCTGCGCCAAACATCGGATTTAATTTCCACCCGAAAAGCGGATACCATGCGCCTGCTGCAAGCGGGATTCCGATTACATTATAGAAGAATGCCCAGAACAGGTTCTCATGGATATTTCTTAAGGTTGCCTTGCTCATGCGGATGGCTGCCGGCACATCACTTAACCGGCTTTTCATCAATACTACATCTGCCGCGTCAATGGCAATATCCGTTCCCGCACCGATGGCAATTCCCATATCCGCTCTGGTAAGTGCCGGTGCATCATTGATTCCGTCACCGACCATGGCAACTTTTCCTTTTTTCTTCAATTTCCGGATAACTGCTTCTTTTCCATCCGGAAGAACATCTGCGATAACTTCATCTACTCCAGCCTGCCGTCCGATTGCTTTTGCAGTTCTCTCATTATCACCGGTCAGCATGACTACATGGATTCCCATATTCTGCAGTTCTTTGACTGCCTTTGGACTGTCCTCTTTGATAACGTCTGCTACTACAATGATTCCGACCAGCTGGTCTTCTTTTGCAAAAAACAGCGGAGTCTTTCCTTCTGCTGCCAGATCTTCTGCTTTTTTTTGCGTTCCTGCATCCACAGAAGTCTTGGCCTGGATAAATTTCTTATTGCCGCCATAAATGGACTTTCCTGCAAGGACTGCGGAAAGTCCGTTTCCAGGAACTGCCCGGAAATCTTCCACTTCATCCGCATCGATTCTACGCTCCTCTGCTTCCTGCAAAATCGCACGTGCCAGTGGATGTTCACTCTTTCTTTCCAGTGCATAGGCAAATCCTAAAAGTTCTTCTTCTGAGATACCCTCTGCAGGTATCATATCGGTTACTTTTGGCTCTCCGCTTGTAATGGTTCCGGTCTTATCCAGAGCTACGATCTGCATTTTCCCTGTCTCTTCCAGGGATACTGCCGTCTTGAACATGATTCCGTTCTTTGCACCCATTCCGTTACCTACCATAATGGCAACCGGTGTCGCAAGTCCCAGTGCACAAGGGCAACTGATAACAAGTACGGAAATTCCTCTTGCAAGTGCAAATCCAACGCTCTGCCCAGCGATCAGCCATACGACAGTTGTCAGTACCGCAATCGTAATAACCGCCGGTACAAATACGCCGGATACCCGGTCTGCAATCTTTGCAATTGGTGCTTTGGTCGCTGCTGCATCGCTGACCATCTGAATGATCTGCGAAAGGGTGGTATCCTCTCCGACTCTGGTTGCCTCACATTTCAGGAAACCGGACTGGTTCATGGTTGCTGCGGATACCTTATCTCCTTCTGCTTTATCGACCGGGATACTTTCTCCGGTGAGTGCTGCTTCATTGACCGCACTGGTTCCTTCCAGCACGATACCGTCTACCGGTATATTTTCACCTGGTCTTACTACAAAAATGTCACCTTTTTTCACCTGATCGATGGAAACTTCTGTTTCCACACCATTTTTCAGGACAACTGCTGTCTTCGGAGCCAGCTTCATCAGACTCTTTAACGCATCCGTTGTCTTTCCTTTGGAATGTGCCTCCAGCATCTTTCCGACTGTGATCAGTGTCAGGATCATGGCTGCTGATTCAAAATAGAACTCATGCATATAAGACATCACGCCTTCCATATCCATCTTCACCTGTGCATCGGTCATTGCAAATAAGGCATAGGTACTGTAAATAAAGGATGCTCCTGATCCCAGTGCAACCAGAGTATCCATGTTCGGCGCGCCATGCAGAAGTCCTTTAAATCCGTTAATGAAGAACTTCTGGTTGATCACCATGATAATTCCGGTAAACAACAGTTGGATCAGTCCCATTGCCACATGATTTCCATCCAGAAATCCCGGCAGTGGCCAGTTCCACATCATATGTCCCATGGAAATGTACATCAGCGGGATCAGAAAACAAATGGATGCGATCAGGCGCCGTTTCATAACCGGTGTCTCCCGGTCTTTCAGGGCATCTTCATCCATCGAAGCACCTTTACTTTTTGCTCCTGCATCTGCCCCTTTTACCGAAACACCGTATCCTGCTGCCTCAACCGCTGCAATAATCTCCGACTGAGATGCAGTTCCCTCCACACCCATGGAATTCGTCAGAAGGCTGACCGAACAGCTTGTAACGCCCGGCACCTTCGATACTGCCTTTTCTACTCTGCTGCTGCAGGCAGCACAGCTCATTCCTGTTACTGTATATTGTTCCACAAAATCCACCTCACTCTTTGGCTTTGTCTGCCTTTTTTATTGTAAAGATTTCCCTGCGCTTTTCAGCTGAAAATCTAAAACACTCCTGTTATTTCATCAGTTTCTGAAGCGTTGCAACCAGCTCATCAATTGTCTCATCTTTTCCCTCTCGGATATCCTCTGCCACGCAGGTACGGATATGATTCGCCAGAAGGACTTTATTAAAACTGTTGAGTGCTGCATTGATCGCTGATACCTGAATCAGAATATCCGGACAGTATGCATCTTCTTCTACCATGCGCTTCACACCTCTGACCTGTCCTTCAATCCGGTTCAGACGATTGATCATGTCCTTGTATTCCTTTTCAGATCGCTCTTTTTTCTTGTGACAGTGACAACATTCTTTCTTTTCTTCCATGTATCTCACCTCTTATCTTTTCTCTTTACGAGGGTCATTATATACCCCATCAGGGTATATTGCAAGAAGAATTTTTCTCATTTAAAATTTTATATATACAACAATGAATGCATCCTGGCACGTAGTATCTTTTATTTAACAGAAATTTTCTCAAGATTTTCTATGAAAGCCAAAAGAGAACCTGCAGCTTTTCATCCACAGGTTCTCTCGTATTGTTTATATTTTAATATTTTTGAAGTGTATAATAGGTGCTTCTCGCTTTTCCATTCCGTTTCAGGAAATTCTTTTCCACAAGTCCTCTTATCACTCTTGCTGCAGTTGATGCACTTACTTTAAGCAGACTCACAACATCATTCTTTGTAAAATCCTCACAATTTCCGGCATACTCCAGAACTTTTTCTTCCTCATCGCTTAATTTCTGTGTATCCTCCTCATCCGTTTCTGGATTCTTTTCATCCTTCACTTCCGACTCCGGCGTATCTGTTTTTTCACATAGTACATTGATATTCGGTAATACAATTTTAAAAGTATTTCTCGTCGTCTCAATAACAGGTTTTTCTGCCACATCAGCGTAAGCTCCTATAATCTTACTGATTCCAGTACCATATGCTTCGATTAAATGCAACCGGTAAAATACATTTGCAAGATCCGGATTTCTGCATATAGAAATACCTGCCATCACATCCTCCAGCTCAATTCCAGGCATCAATCCTCCGATTGATATAAATTCCATCCGGTCTTCATAAATACTGATCAATGCACTTGCACTAAACGCATAATCCCTGTGAACCAGCAAATTTAACAATGCTTCTCTGACAGCGATTTCAGGATAATCCCTGACATCTATCCGCAGCAACTTTTCAATTGTTGCATGTGTCTGATTATGAAAATCAATATAATCGTAGACATCATTCATCTGTTTCATCAATGCCCCTGAAAATTCTCTACGGTCTTTAAATATCGTCTGATCCTTCCCCTGAAAAACAGCCACTTTAATCGTGTGTACACACTGATCCGATAAAAGCTTTGCAAGATTACTGTAAAGTCCATCCTTATCAATCAGTTTCAATGTCCGCATCTGCTGTATACCAAACTCAACCTTACGAAGCTGAAATTCTTTCTCTGTCACTTCAAAAGTCAGTTCCTGATTCAGACTACGCATAGATTCAAAGCAATCTCCATCTGTCTCTTTAATCATCTGGCGGATTGCCGCATCTGTAGCAGAAACAGCTGAATATCCCTGTCTGACATAGACTCCTTCTGGTCGCATTCCTTTTTTTGCAATATAATAAGGGCGATCCGTTCCACATTGAATATCTACAGCAACAATCTTTTTCCCATCTTCTTCTAATGTCTCATAATGTAAAAACATCGTGATATCCGGTTTGATCGCATCTCTGACCATATTACTGATCTGCAATGCAGTGCCATCTGGATTATCAAGACCAACTACCGTACCATCATCCTGTACACCAATATATAACTTGCCACCATTACAATTTGCAAAGGCAATAATTTCTTTTTTTATGTCATCAACTACTACTTCTTTAAGCTCTACTGTTTCACTTTCCCGAAAAATCATTTTATGCCCTCCTCAAATCATATAATATATTTATATTATATACAATCGTGTCAATTGTGTCAATCGTGTCATTTTTTAATACAAACAATCATATTTTGACACGATTCCGCCACATTATACATAAAACTCTTTTCTCCTAAGCTGAGTATAAGGTCTTTTCTCCCGCACTTTCCATTCAAACATTTTCGTTCTTCTCAAGTCCGGTAAATTTCTTGCCGCCTTCCTTCTCTATTTTTTATAGATACAATTTATTTTCTTTACGTTCCGAACAGTTTTTCTTTATCTTCTGTCCGGCAATAAAGCTCATCAGTCTGCTGTAATGTCTGGCTTTTTTCGGACAGACTGCCACACAATGCATACATGAAATACATTTTTCTTTGTCAGTCATTTTCGGATTATCTTTCGGAATTGCTCCTGCCGGACATTCCTTTGCACAGAGTCCACAGGCTGTACATTTTCCATTTGCCACCGGTTTTAACGGCACACCGTTATATTCTCTGTACGGTCTGTCTCCCGGAACCATCATTTTCTTAGCTGAATCAAGATTATTTGAAATTTTCCCTGCAAAATCGGTCAGTTCTCTCTCATCTTTTGAATCCGGTCTACCAGCTCCGAACTGATGCATCAGAGAATGTTCTGCAACCGCCTCAATCCCGGCCGCACAGATAAATCCACCTGCTTCTAGCACATCCTGTAATTCCAGCAAAGTATCATCAATCGCTCTGTTTCCGAAAACCGCCACCAGAACTGCCTTTGCTCCATTTCCTTTTGTCTTTTGCAACTTCTCTTTTACAACCGATGGAATCCGTCCGCCATAAGCGGGGACCGCAATCAGACATACATCATTTTCCCCAAACCCTGTCTGCACAATCATATCCGGATGTTTGATCATATCAATCTCTTTTGCTTCCTGTTTCATTCCCTTTGTCAGAATATCAGCAACTCTTTTCGTTCCACCTGTCGGACTAAAATAAATGGAATATAAGCTCATGTCATACCTCCATAAAATATCAAAATTTATTCTCGCCTTTTTCCCTACGGACGATATCCGTTCTTATCCTCTTCCGTTATTTCTCGGATTACTTTACATGGAACTCCAGCCGCAACTACATTTGCCGGGATATCTTTCGTGATCACACTTCCAGATCCAATGATCGTGTTATCCCCTATGGTTACACCCTGATTGATGTGTACACCGGCTCCAATCCAGACATTGTTTCCGATTTTAACAGGTTTTGCATAGCAGGCTCCATGGGTCCGCTCCCATGCATCCATGGCGTGATTAGAGGTATAAATTCCAACTCTTGGTCCAAAGAGGACATTATCACCGATTTCAATGCCACCGCCATCCAGCATAATGCAGTCAAAATTTGCATAAAAATTATTCCCGATTGAAATATTATAACCAAATTCACACCGGAAATTCGGCTCAAAATGAACGCCTTTTCCAATGGATTTGAGCAGTTTTTTCAGGATCGCTTCCCGTTCTTCCGCTGGTTTCCCAAAACTTGCATTATATTCGTTGGTTAAAAACACCGTCTTTTCACGTGCTTCCACCAACTCATCTGACAAATCATTATACATATTTCCATTTAAGATAAACTGTCTCTGTTCTTCTAAATTCATCGTCATTTCCTCCTCATTTCCATGCATCTATCTCTTCCCGCGATTTGAATATAATAATATTTTTATTCTTATATTTTCTTAACATCTCATTGATTTCCGGTATTTCATCCCTTGAAAAATTGATAATAAAATCTCTGAATTCTGCTGACAGTTCTTCTTCCTGCCATGGCATATCTTC
>CAKRFP010000042.1 GCA_934320645.1 uncultured Bariatricus sp. | reverse complement strand
GGATAATATTGCACAGTAATCACATGTGACAAGACAGTAGATTATACACTAAAAGAATGACAGGAGCAGGAGAAAGTTATGAAAGAGTTTCTAAGAAAGAAAAATATTATCTTTTCAGCGAAGCGATACGGAATCGATGCGCTTGGTGCAATGGCGCAGGGACTGTTTGCATCGCTTCTGATCGGTACGATCATCAGTACACTCGGAGAACAGCTTGGTATAGGAATCCTTGTAACAGTAGGCGGTTATGCGAAGGGAGCAACCGGAGCTGCGATGGCAGTCTCGATCGGAGTAGCACTTCAGTGTCCGCCACTTGTATTGTTTTCACTGGCAGCAGTCGGAATGGCAGCGAATGAACTTGGGGGTGCCGGAGGACCTCTTGCGGTTTTGGTCGTTACGATTTTTGCAGCAGAATTTGGGAAACTGGTTTCAAAAGAAACAAAAATAGATATTATTGTGACACCATTTGTGACGATCTGTGTGGGAGTTCTGCTTTCACTTGGATGCGCACCGGCAATCGGAGCAGCGGCAAGTACCGTGGGAACTGCGATCATGTGGGCGACTGAACTGCAGCCTTTCTTTATGGGAATTCTTGTGTCGGTGATCGTTGGTATTGCGCTGACACTTCCGATCAGCAGTGCAGCGATCTGTGCGGCACTTTCACTTACCGGGCTTGCCGGAGGTGCTGCTGTAGCCGGCTGCTGTGCACAGATGGTTGGTTTTGCGGTTATGAGTTTTAAGGAAAATAAATGGGGTGGTCTTTTTGCGCAGGGGATCGGAACTTCGATGCTCCAGATGGGAAACATCGTGAGAAACCCGAGAATCTGGCTCCCGCCAACACTGGCATCCGCAATTACCGGTCCGGTCGCAACCTGTATCTTCCATCTGAAGATGAACGGTGCGGCAGTGGCATCCGGAATGGGAACCTGCGGACTGGTCGGACAGATTGGTGTGTACACTGGCTGGGTAAATGATATTGCTGCGGGAACAAAGGCAGCGATCACCGGAATGGACTGGGCAGGTCTTGTGCTGATCTGCTTCATCCTTCCGGCAGTACTTTCCTGGGCAATTGCGATTCCGATGAGAAAATGTGGCTGGATCAAGGAAAATGATCTGAAGCTGGATTTGTAGATTCAGGTGTAAATTATATAAAAATGTGTTTGAGGGGCTATCCTGTGGGAATGTTTCGGATTCTCACAGGATAGTTTTTTGTGTGTGAAATAGGATCAATCTAATAAATTTTTTTCCACCTCATCATATACGATCTCAAATGGCGCCGGTCCCACATCCAGTACAGCCCTGTGAAATTCTTTCTGGGAGAATTGATTTCCCAGGGCATCTGCCATCTCCTTTTTCAATTCATAAAATTTCAGGTATCCAATATAGTATTTCAGATAATTGGCGGGACTTCCAATGATCAGTTCGTAGACACTCTGTACTGCATTTGCATCATTAATCCCATAATCGCTGAAAAAGCGGACTGTATCAGTTACAGACCAGCCGTCATAATGAATTCCCATGTCTGCAAGCGCATAAAGTCCAAGAATGACAGAACTGTTTTTCTGGAGAAGGGATGCTTCCGTCTTAGAGAGAGGTGCAAGGTAGTAGGACATCATTTCTGCATAGGTGGCCCAGCCCTCAACGTATCCGCCAAAATCAAGAATGCTCCGGATAGGATCCGGCTCAGAAGCAGAAAAATAGACGGTCTGGTACAGATGTCCGGGATAGCCTTCGTGAGCAAGGGTCGTGTAGAGATTCAGCCCTGAGGTGGTCTGTCCGTTGTTAATATAGATGACATTTTCCGTCAGATTGTCAATGGCAGGGATCATATAGAAAGCGGGACTTAGATAATCCTGCATGGATTCCGGAACATATTTGACCTGGAAATCAACATCAGGAATTTCCGGGAATGTGTCTGTGATTTTGGACCTGAGATCGTCCAGCATGGAATCAGGAGGTGTCTGCTCCAAAACGGATGCCTGGGTAAGTGCTGCGTCGGCAGGAAAGAGAACCTTCTGCATGGCATTTAGATCTTCCAGTATCTGTGCCCTGGTCATCAGTCGCAGACGGGAAACGGATTCATTGCAGCCGGTAGTCTGACGCACCAGATATTCATAGTATTTTTTCCCGTAAGGGAAATGGCTAAGTCCCTGTTCATTCGTTCCTTTTCCTTTCAGCGATTTGATAGCGGTGATCAGATTTTGATAAGCCGGATAAATCTCTTCTGTTACAAGTTTCATATTTTCTTTCCGAAAAGAATCTTTTTTGTTTTCAGGTAAAAGGTCCAGTGACGCGATCCGTTCATCAAATGTACTGACAAGATAATTCTCTTTACCCATATCGATAAAAGACTGGCAGGTGTCCAGAACAGAATCAACCTGGTAATCCGGCATAAAAAGACCGGAAGCAGCTTTTTTCTGCTCAAACCGGATGACAGAATCAAAATAGGCAGGCGTTTCTTTTAAGAGAGCCAGATAGGTTTCTACATCCTGTGTGTCGTAAAAGCTGTATTCCGAGAGCAGAACGGGCAGTTGGGTATGGATGCCGGATACCGGACCAAGTGGCTCCTGGTAGAGCAGATAATCCGTCCCTGTGGATGCATTTTCAAGATAGGTATCCAGGATTTTAAAGGTTAGTGCATTTTCCGAAGAAAGAGTGCCGGGATCAAATTCCTGCAGAGAAGAGAGAACATTTCTGACAGAAGCTTTCGCTGCAACGGGATCAGAAGAAAGACTGCCATATGTAGCCGGGATGTCCGCAATGCCATAGTCGGAAGGAGAACGCAAGGTATAGTGAAGACTGATGGTATTTGCGGATACTTCTGTCTGGAAGAGGCGGCGTGTGAAAGTACGGAATTGCCTGTCGGAGGATTCTGCATGGAGGGAGCTCCAAAATGCATTGCCAGACAGAAAAGAAATCAGAATGACCAGCAGAAAACAGGAAAGGATCAGAAATATTTTTTTCCGGTGTTTAAGAATTAAATGAAACATAAAACTCCAGAAGAAATGATGTTGTTTCTATGTATATGATTTTGATTCTGGAAATATGTATCTCAAACGAAACTTTACAGAAATAAAACAAGTGTCTTGTCAGATGTAAAGTACAGTGCTATAATGTGCACTATGCTGAAAAAAGATCAGAGATGAGAAAAGAGTCAGTAAGGGAGGATCACGTTATGACAACGGTGGAAGAGATACAGAAGCTTAAGAAAGAGAAGAATGCTGTCATTCTGGCACATTATTATGTGCGGCCGGAGGTGCAGGAAATAGCAGATTATATAGGGGATTCTTTTTACCTGAGCAAGGTAGCAACGAAGCTCAAAGAAAAGACAATCGTATTTTGTGGCGTTTCTTTTATGGGGGAGAGTGCGAAGATCCTGAATCCGGAGAAAACGGTTCTGATGCCGGATATGACAGCAGACTGTCCGATGGCACATATGGCAGATGTGGAGACGATCCGGAAGATGCGGAAAGAGTATGATGATCTTGCTGTTGTCTGCTATATCAATTCAACGGCAGCACTGAAAGAATACTCGGATGTCTGTGTGACATCTGCAAATGCAGTGAAGATCGTAAAAGAACTTCCGAACAAGAATATTTTCTTTATTCCGGATCGGAATCTGGCACACTTTGTAGCCGATCATGTACCGGAAAAAAATTTTGTTTACAACAATGGATTCTGTCCGACTCATGAACGGATGGAACCGGAGGATGTAGCCGAGGTGAAAAGGAGACATCCGGGGGCGCAGATCGTCGCACACGGAGAATGCCGTGCAGAACTTCTTGCGATGGCAGATTACGTGGGAAGCACATCAGGAATCATCCAGTATGTAACGGCAAGTGATTGTCAGGAATTTATTGTCTGTACAGAAGAGGGTGTGGGTTACAAGCTGAAGGAACAGAACCCGGAGAAGACATTCTATTATCCGGACAAGCTACCGGTATGTCCGAATATGAAAAAGAATACGCTGGAGAAGGTATTGCATGTTTTGCAGACTGGTGAAAATGAGGTTCACGTAGATGCAAAGCTTCGGGAAAATTCCAAAAAACCGTTAGAGAAAATGCTGGAGCTTGCTGCAAAATAAAAGAACCGGAAAATCAGAAATAAGAAACAACAGGTGACCGGCTAAGAGAACCGGAGTTGGAGGGATAAAGTTGGAGATTAAGACAGATGTAGTGATCGTAGGAACCGGAGTTGGTGGTGCATTTTCTGCACTGAATCTTCCGGAGGATAAACAGATTGTTATGATTACCAAGTCAGATCTGGAAAGCAGTGATTCATTTCTTGCACAGGGTGGAATCTGTGTACTTCGTGATGATGAAGATTATGAGGGGTATTTTGAAGATACAATGCGCGCAGGTCATTACGAAAACAGAAAAGAATCGGTGGATATTATGATCCGCAGCTCGCAGGAAATTATTCATGATCTGATTGTATATGGTGTGGATTTTGCTAAAAAAGACGGAAATCTTGCATTTACAAGAGAAGGTGCACATTCCAGACCGCGAATCCTTTTCCATGAAGACATTACAGGAAAAGAGATCACAAGTAAATTACTTACACAAGTAAAGAAACGAAAAAATGTACAAATACACGAATTTACAACTATGACAGACATCATTGTTAAAAATGGAAAGTGTGCAGGAATTTTAGCGAAGACGCAGGACGGAGAAGAAATGAAGATCTATGCGCAGGATACCATCTTTGCAAGTGGTGGAATCGGCGGAAGATATCAGCATTCTACGAACTTCCCACATCTGACCGGGGATGCGCTGGATATTTCCAAAAAGCATGGCATCCGTCTGGAACATCTGGACTATGTGCAGATCCATCCGACCACTTTGTATTCTTCAAAACCAGGACGCAGATTCCTGATTTCAGAATCTGTCCGTGGAGAAGGTGCAGTTCTTTATAACAAAGACGGAGAGCGGTTTGTCAATGAGCTTCTTCCGCGGGATGTGGTGACAAAAGCAATCCGTGAGCAGATGGAAAAAGATGGAACGGATCATGTGTGGCTTTCCATGGAAAATATAGATAAGAATACGATTCTGGAACATTTCCCGAATATCTGTGAGAGATGCCGGGAAGAAGGATATGATGTGACAAAGGACTGGATCCCGGTTGTTCCGGCGCAGCACTATTTCATGGGCGGCATCTGGGTAGACAGTGACAGCAGAACTTCGATGGAACATCTGTATGCAGTTGGAGAGACCAGTTGTAATGGTGTTCATGGAGCGAACCGTCTGGCAAGTAATTCCCTGTTGGAAAGTCTGGTGTTTGCAAAACGTGCGGCACATAAGATATCAGGAGTGGAAAATGCAGTGAAGCCGGCAGTGTTCTGTAAAGAGGCAGTCTAGCAGTTTTTACTGAACTGGAAAATCTGAAGAAGATTTCAGCAAAATTGCGCATTCGCGAAAATGTGTAATTTGCAATAGTTGAATACAGTTAGTGAGAGAATACGTTGTTATAGAGTGAGGAAAAGAAATGAATAAGATTACAATGACATTAAATGTAGACCATCTGATCAAAGAAGCATTGCAGGAAGATATTTCCAGTGAGGATGTAACCACCAATGCGGTGATGAAAGAAGCCGTGACCGGTGAGGTGCAGCTGATCTGCAAACAGGACGGAGTCGTTGCCGGACTGGATGTATTTCGCAGAGTATTTGAGATCCTGGATGAAAATGTGAAGATTGATTTTTATTGCAAAGACGGCGATGAAGTGAAGAAAGGTGAGCTGATGGGTGTTGTTACTGGAGATATCCGTGCGCTGCTTTCCGGCGAAAGAGTCGCACTGAATTATCTGCAGAGAATGAGTGGTATCGCAACCTATACACATTCGGTTGCAAAGCTTCTGGAAGGAACAAAAACGAAGCTTCTGGATACCCGGAAGACCACACCGAATATGCGTATCTTTGAAAAATATGCGGTTCGTGTCGGTGGTGGATATAACCACAGATATAATCTTTCCGACGGAGTTCTTTTAAAAGACAATCATATCGGAGCGGCAGGAAGCGTGACAAAAGCGGTACAGATGGCAAAGGAATACGCACCGTTTGTACGCAAGATTGAAGTGGAGGTAGAGAATCTGGATATGGTGCGTGAGGCTGCTGATGCGGGAGCAGATATTATTATGCTGGATAATATGTCGCCGGAGGATATGAAGGAGGCAATCCGGATTATTGACGGACGTGCAGAGACAGAGTGTTCCGGAAATGTAACAAAAGAAAATATTGACCGTCTGACGTCTCTTGGAGTAGACTATATATCAAGTGGGGCGCTTACCCATTCTGCTCCTGTCCTTGACATTTCACTGAAGAATCTGCATGCTATTTAAGCCGGTTTGAATCCGGTAAGGGTGAAGACAGGTTTTGGCAGATAGAAGAGAAAAGTCTGTAATACGTCAGGCACAGAGCAGAATTGCAGAAAAAGGAGAGTTATATCGGGATGACAGGTTCCAGACGAAGAGAAGAGATTGTCAGCAAAATAAAGAGCAGTGAGGTTCCGGTACCGGGGAAAGAACTGGCGAAGGTATATGATGTAAGCCGTCAGGTCATTGTACAGGACATTGCGCTGATCCGTGCAGCCGGATATGATATCATTTCGACCAACCGGGGATATATTCTGAATGCGCCGCATTCGGTAACGAGAGTCTTCAAGGTCAGTCATACGGATGAACAGATGGAGGATGAGCTTTGTTCGATCGTAGATCTGGGTGGCAAGGTGGTAAATGTAATGATCAATCACCGGATTTATGGACATATGGAAGCACCTCTTGATGTGGCATCGCGGAGAAATGTCAAAGAATTCATGGAAGGGATCCACAGTGGAAAGTCCAGTCCGCTTAAGAATATCACCTCCAACTATCACTATCACACAGTTGAAGCGGATTCGGAAGAGACACTGGATCTGATCGAGCAGGTATTGAAGGAAAAAGGCTATCTGGTGTCAAATACGCCTTGACAAGTTTCTGATATCTGTGATACGATTTTTTTGATATGAGAAAAGCGATGATGAAGAGAGTAGGTCTTTTGAATGTTTACAGAGAAGTCCCGCAGAGGCTGAGAGGGATGACTGGAGAAGGACTGAAGATGGCTTCTGAGCAGCGTAGGTGAACATAAGGAAGCAACGAATCAGTTTCCTGTGCAAGCGTGCGATGGGTTCCGCCCGTTACAGCGGCGAGTGCAGATATGGACTGCCAAAAGCAGCAGACTGTACCCGGTGAGATTCTTCCTGTGAGGGAAGGATGAAGAGAAGTGGTAACACGGTAATAATCCCGTCTTCTATATTTTATAGAAGGCGGTTTTTTTATATATTAGAAAATGCTCTTTTCTAATATATAAAAAACGCTCCGCGAGGATGCGCACTGCGGTGCACAAGGAAGATGTCGCAAGCGACCGCGCAGGCATCAGAATGTGCCAAGGCACATTCTTTTACTTAATAATTAAAAGAAAAAGGAGATAAAGAACCATGGCAGACAAACCAAAATATTATATTACAACTGCAATTGCCTATACATCAGGCAAGCCACATATCGGTAACACATACGAGATCGTGCTGGCAGATGCAATTGCACGTTATAAGAGAAGTCAGGGATATGATGTATTTTTCCAGACAGGAACTGATGAGCATGGACAGAAAATTGAATTAAAAGCAGAAGAAGCAGGCGTTACACCAAAGGAATTTGTAGATAACGTATCCGGGGAGATTAAGAGAATCTGGGATCTGATGAACACTTCTTATGACAAATTTATCCGTACAACGGATGATTATCATGAGAAAGAAGTACAGAAGATATTCAAGAAACTGTATGACCAGGGAGATATTTACAAAGGCCACTACGAAGGAATGTACTGTACTCCATGCGAATCCTTCTTCACAGAATCCCAGCTTGTAGATGGAAAATGTCCGGACTGCGGACGCCCGGTACAGCCTGCAAAAGAAGAAGCATACTTCTTCAAGATGAGCAAATATGCAGACAGACTGATTGAGTATATCAATACACATCCGGAATTTATCCAGCCGGTAGCACGTAAGAATGAGATGATGAACAACTTCCTTCTTCCGGGCCTTCAGGATCTGTGTGTATCCAGAACTTCTTTCAAATGGGGAATCCCGGTAGACTTTGATCCGAAGCATGTTGTTTATGTATGGCTTGATGCTCTTACCAATTATATCACTGGTATCGGATATCACTGTGATGGTGAAAGCGATGAAATGTTCAATAAGAACTGGCCGGCAGACCTTCATCTGATCGGAAAGGATATCATCCGTTTCCATACAATTTACTGGCCGATCTTCCTGATGGCACTTGGACTTCCACTTCCAAAACAGGTATTCGGACATCCGTGGCTGCTTCAGGGCGATGGAAAAATGAGTAAATCTAAAGGAAATGTTCTTTACGCAGATGAGCTGGTAGATTTCTTCGGAGTCGATGCAGTACGTTACTTCGTTCTGCATGAGATGCCATTTGAAAATGACGGTGTGATTTCATGGGAACTGATGGTAGAAAGATTGAATTCAGATCTTGCCAACACACTTGGAAACCTTGTAAATCGTACTATTTCTATGACAAATAAATACTTCGGTGGAACCGTTACGGATAAAGGTGTGACAGAAGAAGTAGATGCAGATCTGAAAGCTGTAACAGAAAATACACCGAAGCTCGTAGAAGCAAAAATGAAAGAATTGCGTGTAGCAGATGCGATCACAGAGATCTTCAATCTGTTTAAACGCTGCAACAAATATATTGATGAGACAATGCCTTGGGCACTTGCAAAGGATGAAAGTAAGAAGGATCGTCTGGAGACTGTACTCTGGAATCTGATCCAGAGCATTTCCGAAGGCGCAAAGCTTCTGGAATCCTTCATGCCGGAAACTGCAGAAAAGATTCTTGCACAGCTTGGCGGCGGACATGTAACTGACAAACCTGAAATCCTGTTCCAGCGACTTGACCTGGAAGAAGTGATGAAAAAAGTAGCAGAACTTCATCCACCGGTTCAGGAGAAAAAAGAAGAGGAAGAAGAAGGAATCGACATCGAAGCAAAACCGGAGATCACTTTCGAGGACTTTGAAAAAATGCAGTTCCAGGTAGGTGAGATCATTTCCTGCGAGGCAGTGAAGAAATCTAAAAAACTGCTCTGCTCACAGGTTAAGATCGGAAGCCAGGTAAAACAGATCGTATCCGGAATCAAAGCACACTACACACCGGAAGAGATGGTAGGTAAAAAGGTTATGGTTCTTGTGAACCTGAAACCTGCAAAACTCGCCGGAGTGCTTTCAGAAGGTATGTTGCTCTGCGCAGAAGATGCAGATGGAAATCTTGCGCTGATGACACCGGAGAAGAAGATGCCGGCAGGAGCAGAGATCTGCTAATTAAAACGGAGCAGACAAGTCGTGAGGCAGATTGGGAATATCTGCCTGATTAAAAAATAAGAGATCAATATATCACAGAGATTGCTGTGATGTAACAGAAAAAGAGGAAACGACCACAGATAATGTAGTTGTTTCCTCTTTTGGGATTACTGTGTGTTATCGGAAGTGTCGTGAGTCGTTTTATCAGAAGTCTTTACGGAATCTGTAATACTTTCTTCACTGCTCAGTTTTGATTCCAGTCCTGCATTCTTTTCCTTCAGTGTAGCAAGCTGATTATTTAACTCCAGAGTCTGCGAATAGAGTTTCTTATTTGACTGGTGTAGCGTATGTATTCTACACATAGAAATAATTAAAAGAATCGTTAAAACGATCAGAGCCACATCTTTCCACATTACTTTATTTTTCATAAAAATCCCTCCCACTATATCCTTTTTTCTGTGTAATTATTATACATCAAACAGAAAAATTTACCATTGTCAAAGTGCTATATTTTATAGAACAAACAGAGCAAAAATTGGGCAAAAAGAAAAGAACTGAAAAATACAGTTCTCTTCTCATTTACACCAAAAGTGTGATAGAATTTTCTGCTCTACACGGGGAAGTTCTAAGTTTACAGAATATCAATATATTCTCCAGCCAGCGCCTTATTCATACTTCTGACTGCACAGAATTTACCACACATACTGCAGGTATCGCTGTGGTCATCTTCCGGTTTACGGCTGTCACGGATGGCTTTTGCTGTCTCCGGATCGAGAGCACATGCATACTGTGCATCCCAGTCAAGAACACGGCGTGCATCTGCCATCTTGTCATCGATATCACGTGCATGCGGGATTCCTTTTGCAATATCAGCGGCATGGGCTGCAATCTTAGAAGCAATGATTCCCTGTTTGGTATCTTCTACGTTTGGAAGAGCAAGATGTTCTGCCGGCGTAACGTAGCAAAGGAAAGCAGCTCCGCTCATAGCGGCAACAGCTCCACCGATGGCAGCTGTGATATGGTCATATCCAGGAGCGATATCAGTAACAAGAGGTCCAAGTACATAGAACGGTGCACCCATGCAGATGCTCTGCTGTATCTTCATATTGGCAGCAACCTGATCCAGCGGTACATGTCCAGGACCTTCGACCATAACCTGTACATTGTGATCCCATGCACGCTTGGTCAGTTCTCCGAGGCGGACGAGTTCTTCAATCTGGCACACATCAGTAGCGTCAGCAAGACATCCCGGACGACAGGCATCACCAAGGGAAATGGTAACATCATATTCTTCGCAGATGTCGAGGATTTCATCGTAATGCTCATAGAATGGGTTCTCTTCTCCGGTCATGCACATCCATGCAAAGACAAGACTTCCGCCACGGCTTACGATGTTCATTTTACGTTTATGTTTTTTGATCTGTTCGATGGTTTTTCTTGTGATTCCACAGTGAAGAGTGACAAAGTCAACGCCATCCTCTGCGTGAAGACGGACAACATCAATAAAATCCTGTGCAGTAAGAGTTGCCAGATCTCTCTGATAATGAATGACACTGTCATAGACCGGTACAGTTCCGATCATAGCCGGGCACTCGTGTGTCAGCTTCTGACGGAATGGCTGGGTATTACCGTGGCTGGAAAGATCCATAATTGCTTCTGCACCGAGATTAACGGCACTCATAACTTTCTGCATTTCAATATCATAATCTTTGCAGTCGCGGGAAACGCCTAAGTTGACATTGATCTTGGTACGGAGCATACTTCCGACACCTTCCGGGTCAAGGCAGGTATGGTTCTTGTTGGCACAGATGGCAACCTTGCCTTCTGCGACAAGCTGCATCAGCTTTTCAACAGGCATATGTTCCTTTTTTGCTACGGTTTCGATTTCCGGAGTCAGAATTCCTTTTCTGGCAGCGTCCATCTGGGTTGTGTAATTTCTCATGTTGTTTTGCCTCCGTTTCTTATTGGTTTGTGAGTATCACAAAAATCTGGCGTCAGCAAAACACGGACAGCGTACACGAAAAAAACCAGACACAGCCTGATGGGTACACTTCCAGTTCGGAATGATAGAATTGCTAACGCCTTTGTCGGAAAATTTCCGGCAATGAACAGGATTTTATTTGAAAATCTCTGCCTTTTATTACGCGATACAAGGTGGTGTCCCCGGTGTAACGCGGTTTCATTTACAGCAGAGTGCTGTAAGAATGAACGATGATTATGCTTCGCGGATCTGAGACATAACGCCGCCTTTTTCCAGAACTGTGATCAGGATGAAAGCAAGGATGCTTCCTGCGACAGTGGAAATAAGGAATGGAACGACATAAACGAAAAGTCCTGCCGGCGCAATTCCCATCAGATACAAAGCAACCGGATAAGCGGCAAGTGCGCCAAGGAATCCGGTTCCGATCGCTTCGGCAAGGCAGGTAAGACTTAAGATGTGGCATTTTTTGTAGACAAGACCACAGCATAAAGCACCGACCATGCTTCCCGGAAAAGCCATAAAGCTTCCGAGACCGAGCAGATTGCGGAGTAAACTTGCACAGAATGCAATGCCAACGCCCCATGCAGGACCGAGTGTGACAGCAGCGAGGATGTTGACCATGTGCTGTACCGGAGCGCATTTGCTTCCGGCAACCGGTACACTGATAAAGCTTCCGACGATTGCAAGAGCGGTGAGAACACCGGCAAGTGCAAGTTTCTTTGTTGTATTATTTTGTTTCATAGTAGAGTTCTCCTTCCTTTTAAATAAAAAAGAAACCCCACACCTGAGTGGAGTTCCTGCTGTCCGTAATCACTGAACACATCATCTTCGTGTTCCTGATATGTCATGTAAAAAAATAAGAGATGCGGAGGCATCTCTATCAAATACATGGTATACATTCCCTCCGTTGGCATTATCCAAATCAGGTTACAGGTCGGGACAAATAAATCCCCTCTCAGCCGGTAATCTCCAGCTCCCTGGTACATATGAACTTGTACAAATAGAATTATAGCGCGGCATGCCGGATTTGACAAGAGGAAATGAAAAAGTATCTCAGAAAAGACATTGTGCAGAATCAGAGTAGATTTTTGTATAATAAAAGACGGACAGAAGGTTCTGCCCGTCCGGAATTTCATTACCGTCTTATGTAGAATACAGCAGAGATTAGCTGAGTTCTACCTTTAAAGCATCTTCCGGTTTGAATTCATTGTAAAGGTCATAGATGTTGTGTCCGGTAGACTCGCTGAGGACACGGCCTTCCAGAGAGTAGCAGCGGATGAAACGCTTTTTGTCGATTGCTGACCAGTGCTCTACATCCCAGCTCATGTATCCGTCTTCGTCAGACTTCTTTTCTTTCAGGTATACATCAACCTGACGTCCTTCTACCATAATGTCTACAAGTTTCTTTGTGTCGGCTTCCAGCTCGACATTGTTTACAGTGTCAAATACTTTCATTTTAAAATCCTCCTATAATATCTGATCAGAATCTTCAGAAATATATTCCCCATACATTTGCAGATGTGATCTATTTGCACTATCTATAGTATACATAGAAGAAACCGGATAAGCAAGTAAAAAAAGTGACTATTCAGCGGCTAAGAATGTGTGGTATACTTAGAACATCTGAGAGCAGTCAGTAAAAAGAAAGCGAGACGAGGAAAATGATATTTGATACACATGCACATTATGATGATGAACAGTTTGACGAGGACCGGGATGAGCTTTTAAAATCTATGTCGGATCTTGGAGTCGGAACAATCGTGGATGTAAGTGCGACTTATGAATCCTGTGAGAAGGTTCTGGCACTTGCCGGAAAGTATCCATATGTTTATGCTGCAATCGGTGTGCATCCGGATGAGGTTGGAGAACTTAACGAAGATAAGATCCAGCATATGAAAGAACTCTGCCGTAACAAAAAAGTGGTTGCAGTCGGAGAGATCGGTCTGGATTATTATTGGGATAATGAACCGCATGAGGTACAGCAGAAGTGGTTTATCCGGCAACTGAAGCTCGCGGGAGAAGTAAAAAAACCAGTAATCATCCACAGCAGGGAAGCTGCCGCAGATACCATGTATATCATGAAAAATTATGCACAGGGGCTTGGCGGAGTTATTCACTGCTATTCCTATTCGCGTGAAATGGCTGAAGAATATGTGAAGATGGGATTCTATATTGGAATCGGCGGAGTCGTCACATTTAAGAATGCAAAGAAATTAAAAGATGTCGCAGCTGCAATCCCGATCGAGAAGATCGTGCTGGAGACAGACTGCCCGTATATGGCACCGGAGCCGTACCGTGGCAAACGGAATCAGTCTTCTTATATCCGGTATGTGGCTGAGAAAATTGCAGAGTTAAAAGAGATGAGTCCGGAAGAAGTGATCGCTGTGACAGAGAAAAATGCAAGAGATCTGTACGGCATCTAAGACGCAGGCAATGAATAAGCAGGAGAGTAACAGATGAAAACACCTACACTTGGAAATCCGCAGAATACCATTGAGGTTCTGCAAAAATATAATTTTAATTTTCAGAAAAAATTTGGACAGAACTTTCTGATCGATGAGCATGTGCTGGATAAGATCATTCGTGCAGCCGAGATCACAAAGGATGATTACGTGTTGGAGATCGGTCCCGGAATCGGGACGATGACACAGTACCTTGCCTGTGCGGCAAGAGAAGTAACCGCAGTTGAGATCGACCGTGCGCTGATTCCGATTCTGGAAGACACACTGAAAGAATACGACAACGTATCGATCATCAATGAAGATATCCTGAAGGTGGATATTGCAGCACTTGCAAAGGAGAAAAACGGAGGACGGCCGATCAAGGTGGTTGCGAATCTTCCATATTATATAACGACACCGATCATCATGGGCTTATTTGAAAGTCATGTGCCTCTAGAGAGTATTACGGTTATGGTACAGAAAGAAGTGGCTGATCGTATGCAGGTGGGGCCGGGAACAAAGGATTATGGTGCACTTTCACTTGCTGTACAGTATTATGCAGAGCCGTATATTGTTGCAAATGTACCACCGAACTGTTTTATGCCGCGTCCGGCAGTCGGCTCAGCAGTAATCCGCCTGACAAGACATCAGAAGCCTCTGGTAGAGGTTATGGATGAAAAGCTGATGTTCCGCCTTATACGGGCATCCTTTAATCAGAGAAGGAAAACTTTGGCAAATGGCCTTAAGAATTCAGGAGAGCTGAATCTTTCGAAGGAAGTCATCACTGCTGCGATAGAGAAACTCGGAAAAGGAAGCAGTGTCCGAGGAGAAGCACTGGATCTGGAAGAATTTGCCAGACTGACTAATATTATAAAGGAGGAAATGGAGCATGAGGTATGAAATCAAGGGTGATACCCTTCCTGTAGTGATCTGCTATCTGGAAGCCGGCGAGCGGATGATCACAGAGCGGGGATCCATGGCATGGATGTCTCCGAATATGAAGATGGAGACTTCGACAAATGGAGGATTTGGAAAAGCATTTGGAAGAATGTTTTCTGGAGAAGCGATGTTCCAGAACATTTATACCGCACAGGGAGGGAATGGACTGATCGCATTTGCATCCAGCTTTCCAGGTTCGATCAAGGCATTTGAAATCGGACCGGGGCAGGAATATATTTTTCAGAAAAAAGCATTTCTGGCAGGTGAGCCGGGAGTAAATCTATCTGTTCATTTTCACAAGAAAGTGGCTTCAGGACTGTTTGGAGGAGAAGGATTTGTTCTGCAGAAGGTATCCGGAAATGGAATTGTATTTGCAGAATTCGATGGACATGTGGTAGAATACGAATTACAACCGGGTCAGCAGATCGTGATTGATTCCGGTTATCTGGCAGCGATGAGTGTAACATGCCAGATGGATATCCAGACCGTGCCGGGACTTAAGAATATTGTCTTTGGCGGAGAAGGATTATTTAATACGGTTATTACAGGACCGGGACATGTATGGCTTCAGACAATGCCGATCAGCAGTGTGGCAGATTCACTGAGACCATATTTTCCAACAAGTAGTAAGTAGTTTATAAATAAGAAGAAGGGACGGGGGACGATGCTAAAAGTGCGTGTTTCCGTCCCTCATTCATACTTTCTGCAGTATTTTGCAGAGCGTTTAACAGAAAGGAGCAGGTGTATGACAAATTCAGTGAACAGTGCGAAAGATCTGGATAGTATTCTGTTTGATATTTCGCCGAAAATCAAGGAACTTGCCGAATTATGTGAAGCGAATACCGGGATCGACAAAGAACTTTTTGTAAAGCATGATGTAAAAAGAGGTCTCCGTGATTTGAACGGAAAAGGAGTTCTTGCCGGACTTACCAACATTTCCGATGTATGTGCCAAAAAGATTGTGAACGGCGAAGAAGTTCCGTGTGCCGGTAATTTGTATTATCGGGGCTATAACATCAAGGATCTGGTTCGTGGATTCCTGGATGCGGATCATTTTGGATATGAAGAAATTGCATATCTGCTTCTTTTTGGTGAACTTCCGACGGTTGCACAGTTGGATGGGTTTCATGAGACACTGACAGAGA
Source organism: uncultured Bariatricus sp. (assembly GCA_934320645.1). Taxonomy (GTDB): domain Bacteria; phylum Bacillota; class Clostridia; order Lachnospirales; family Lachnospiraceae; genus Allocoprococcus. Next base: position 6,162 of record CAKRFP010000042.1, on the reverse strand, counting down.
GAAGGACACTTCCGCCGAATTTTGTGCGCGATGTTATTATGAAGGCACCGAGCCATGATATGATGAATAATATTTCAAGGGCGATTCTGAATCTGTATTCTTACGATGAAAAAGCTGATGATACCTCGATCCCGAATGTTCTCAGACAGTGCCTGAACCTGATCAGTGAATTTCCGATGCTGATGGTCTACGGATATCATGCATACAATTATCGTCAGGGCCAGGATATGTACATTTATGCACCGGATCCGCAGAAGTCCACCGCGGAAAATATTCTGATGATGCTTCGTGAAGACCGACAGTATACAGAGCTGGAAGCAAGGATCCTGGATATGGCACTTGTGCTGCATATGGATCACGGTGGTGGAAATAACTCTACATTTACCACCCACGTTGTTACCTCGTCAGGAACAGACACCTATTCTACAATTTCTGCGGCGATGGCATCATTAAAAGGACCAAAGCATGGCGGTGCGAACATCAAAGTGACGCAGATGTTTGCTGATATGAAAGAAGAGGTCAAAGACTGGGAAGATGATGAGGAGGTAAGAGCATATCTGGAAGGTCTGCTTGCAAAGGAGAGGTTTGATAAAAAAGGTCTGATCTATGGAATGGGCCATGCGATTTATTCAGTATCTGATCCACGTGCTGAGATTTTCAAGAAATTTGTGGCTCAGCTTGCACATGAAAAAGGATACGATAAAGAATACGCACTTTATGAGAAAGTGGAACATATGGCACCGGAAATCATTGCCGGAAAAAGGAAGATGTATAAAGGGGTAAATGCAAATGTCGATTTTTACAGCGGACTGGTTTATCATATGCTTGGAATTCCGGAGCAGCTTTATACGCCGATCTTTGCCGCAGCGCGAATCGTTGGATGGAGTGCACATCGTCTGGAAGAGCTGATCAATGTGGATAAGATTATTCGTCCGGCATATATGCCGCTGGCAGAGTATCGAGAATATAAAAATTTAAATGATCGGTAGCGTTGACAAACTGCTATGTAGTATGTAAAATAAAAAAACAACTGATATATCCAAATGACATATCAGACATTTCAAAGAGATATTTCTCTAATTGTACGATATTGTGTAAACTAGACATCAGGAAAAAAGACTTGCGGAGGGTTAACCTATTATGGTACAGAAGAATATACGTTTTATGACTACAGGACAATTGATGACTTTTTGTAATGTCTGCCAGAAGATGAATGCAGATATTACGGTAAAGGATGTGACAGGACGTTTCGAGATCGATGCCAAATCGATCATGGGACTGATGACGATAAGAATGGGAGAGAAGATGCATCTTCTGATCGAAGGCGAAGAGGAACATCTGGCCGACAGTTATTTTGAAAAATTTGACTGTACACCGGTTACGATTCCGTTCAGTTAAAGGCGGCACTGGATATGTCGGAGATATACGGAACAAGGAGCAGGAAGATGGAAGTTACCTATGATTATTACCGCATTTTCTATTATGCGGCAAAGTATAAAAGTTTTTCACAGGCGGCGACAATCCTGATGAGTAATCAGCCGAACGTAACAAGGGCAATCCACAATCTGGAAAGTCAGCTTGGATGCAGACTATTTATCCGATCTAACCGGGGGGCAGAGCTTACACCGGAGGGAGAACGGCTTTATTCACATGTTGCAATTGCATACGAGCATCTGCATGCAGCAGAACTAGAGCTTGAAAATGAAAAGAAACTGGAACAGGGAACCGTAACGATCGGGGTAAGTGAGATTGCATTGCATTTGCTTCTGCTTCCGGTGCTGGGAGAGTTCAGAAGAAAGTATCCTAAAATCAGACTTCGCATTTCGAGTTATACAGCACCACAGGCGATACAGACGGTTCGGAACGGACTTTCAGATTTCGCGGTAGCATCTACACCGGCAGAGGTGAAAAAGCCTTTAAAGGCAACTCCGCTTCTTTCATTTAAAGAAATCCTGGTTGCGAATGTGGCGTACAAAGATATATTTAAAGAACCGGTAAGTTTGAAAAATCTGGTGGAGTATCCATTTATCTGCCTTGGGAAAAACACGTCAACCTATGATTTTTATACCAGATTTTTTCTGGAGCATGGAATTGCAATGATGGCAGATACCGAAGCAGCAACCATCGATCAGATTCTGCCGATGGTAAGACAGAATCTGGGAATCGGGTTTATTCCGGAACCGCTTGCACAGGAAGTGATCGAGCAGGGCATTGTCATTCAGGTTCCACTATTGGAAGAACCACCGGTAAGAGAAATCTGTTTTGTGGAAGATAAGAGCAGCCCTCACAGCATGGCGGCAAACGTATTGAAAGAGATGCTGTTTCAGGCTGGAGAGAAAGAGTAAATTTTATACGAAAGAATTATTTTGACCGGAACCAGGTGATCATCAGATCAACCATCCGGTCATAACTTTTTACCCCGTCACTTTGACCATTTGCTTTCAGATAGTGGTCATTGATCTGACCGGATACTTCGGCGACCTTGCTGTCATATCGGTTCCAGAAGCTGCTGTTAGCCGAAAGATCTGCCTTTACATTGTCAGAAAGCCTGCTGTAGATTTCTTCAAAGGTGTCGTAGTCGGCTTCGTAAAGTTCATTGGTTGCGTAGATCCAGCCAAGAAGATAGCCGCTGTAGTTGAAGGCGGTATCGTCGGTACTTACACAGGCGAGAAAACCGATAAAATTTGCTTCTTCCTCCTGCATAAATCCACGCAGATGCGAAAGCTCGTGACAGATGGTAAATGGAAGATTGTAGGAAACCATTGCGGAGTTATAGTTTGCCTCAATGGTAAATGGTGAATAGATCCCGGAAAGATTCTGTACCGAGAGAAAAGCCGGAAATAAAAGCCCTTTTGGCTGTGGATAGTATCCGGAAAGTTCAGGGTAGGTAACACCGAGGGAAGACATGGCAGTTTGTGCACGATCCTGCAGATCCTTACCCGTATCAGCAAGACCGTCAGAATCCCGGTCTACAGAGTCAGAAAGTGTATTTAACTGATCAGTCAGTTCGTTGCATAAAGAGGTCAGTTCAGCCAGAGTATACTGACCGGATTCCAGGTGATATTTTTCTGCAAATGAAGTATGCCCGTAGTTGATTCCGCAGAAAAAAGTATAAATGGTAAACAGACATCCACAGAGAAGCAGGAGTGAGGAACCGTAGCCGAGCCAGGCAGGGTTCTTTTTTTGTGCATACATTTTATAAATGGAGATGACCAGCATCCGGATCAAGGAAAGAAACAGAAGAATGACAAAAATATACAATCCAATTTCAGAAACAGAAAATGGGAAAATTCCGAAAAAGCGTCCGATGGACGAAACGAAAAGCGGGTAAATGGTGGAAGAATACCAATCCGCGAATGCAGAGCTTTTGTGGCTGATGAAAAGAGCAAGGAAACTTATGGCAAATAAAAGAATTGAAAAAATAAGTTTATGTAAAGTATGGCGTTTCATAATAAATCCTTTCCAGTAATTGCGGATAAAAAGTATGATGTACCAGAGGGACATTCGTGCAAGGTCGTAAAAGGTTTGATTTCATTTGATGATGAATGGCCGTGACTGGCGTTCTATGCGGGGAGATATCCAGGCACATGGTACTGCATTTACAAATAAAATATGGGACGGAGGATAACCTTCGTCCCAGAATAATAGTCTGTAAAAATCAAAGTGCGGCAATCGGGCATGCCCGATTGCGCTCACTTTATGAGGGGGGAGATAGTTGTTTCCCAACTATCCGTTTATTACTATACGATAAAAATGTGTCAAAAGTGTTAAAAAATTATAAAATCTGATTAAAAATATAAAAATGATAGGTTTCTAGAATATTTAAAGAAAAATTCACAACGCAAGAACCTCTCCATTATGGAGAGGTTCTTGGTGTTTTTATTGTTATCTAAAAGGAATGAGAGTAAAGTGCAGCAATCAGAATTCTGACTGCTTCTACTTTATGAGGGGGAGATAGTTGCTTTATCAACTATCTGATTATTAGTATACAGATAATTTGTGACAAAAATATGTTTAAACTCTAAAAGAAATCGAAAAAATATGAAGAAGAAATAAACAAAGCAGGAGGAAAAAATAAAAAGGGTGGGTAGTTAAATTAATTGTCGTTATCGTCAGGTAGGTGTCTGCTGGTGTGGTGGAAGGTGAAATAGAAAACAATTCCTTTGGTGATAGAGGTAATTGTAAGTGCCCACCATACACCATTCAAACCGAGGCTGGTTTGGGTGAGGATCATGGCGAGTGGGATTCTGGCACTGGTGAGAACAATGCTGATGATACTGCAAAGCTTTGTCATACCAAGACCGGAAAGTGCGCCGATGGTCATAAGCTCAATGGTCATAAATGTTTCGCTGAATCCGATGATGATCAGATAGTTGATCGCAATCGCCAGAACATCTTTTTCGTGGAAAAAAAGGGAAGCAATCGGTCCTGGCAGGAATACGAAAGCACCGGTTACAATGAGCCCCCAGACAGCGAGGATTTTAAATGAAATATTATATCCTTTCCGGATACGGTCTGGTTTCTTTGCACCGTAGTTCTGACCAACGAAAGCATTTAACGCAGCAGCAAAGCCGTCTGCAGTGTTCCATGAAACAGATTCAATCTGTCCGCCGACTCGCTGTGTGGCAATGGCACCTGCCCCGAATACAGAAACCATTCGTGTGAGAACCATGGAAATCATGCAGTAAATACTGCTTTGTACTGCTGTCGGAAATCCAATTTTAAAAATACTGATGTAGTATTTTGCAGGGAAACGCGACAGCACATGCATGTTTTGCAGAATATTTGGTTTCAGATCAGAGTGCATAATCCGAATCAGCATGACAATCAGAACCAGTATCTGCGAGGTCACGGTAGCAACTGCAGCGCCAATAACTTCAAGCCTTGGGAATGGTCCAAATCCGAGGATCAGGATAGGATCCAGGATCATATTACCAACCAGTCCAAGAAGATTTGCCATAAGCGGTGTCTTGGAATCTCCCTGCGCAGTAGAAAGTCCGGTCAGAGTAAGATTTAAAAATGAAAACAGAATCAGTCCGCAGGTGATCAGTGTATATACTTTCGCAGCGGTATAAGTTTCTGCGTCTTTGAGGTTAAAAAAGCCGAGCAGCGGATGAATAAACACGATACATACTGCGGCAAATAAAATTCCCAGTAAAAATGTAAGTCGCAGAGCGGAAGCGGCATATCCCCTTGCCTGTTCATAGTCTCCGCGTCCGCAGGCCTGTGCGACATTGACCTGTCCGCCCATTCGCGGAAGTGCCACGAGCCCTTGTGAGAGCCAGACGTACATTCCCCCAACGCCCACCCCGGCAACGGCTTTGGAACCCAGCATGCCGATCCATGCCATGTCCGTAATATTGTAGGCTGTCCCCAGCAGCGAGGAAGCCATGATCGGAAGTGCCAGCTCTGCCAGCGTCTTTAGAATCGGCCCGGAAGTCAGGTCGATTGTTTTTGTTTTACTCATTTTCTCAAATCCTTACCTGTAAAAATAATAAAATTCACCAGTGCTGCAAATATGTCAGCATGGCGTACTATGATAAGGATAACTTATGAGGATGGGAAAGTCAATCTGGAGAATTCGCGAAAAAAACATGCCCTTTAAAGGAGTGATGGAGAAGATAACCAGAATTCCAAAATAAAAGCCTTTGACTGCACGCCGCGTGCAGCTATAGGCTAGAAAGGAAAAGCAGGGGAAGCTGATGGAAAAAATAATAGTACAAAAACTTCATGAAATAGAAGAAAAAGAGCATGGTAAAATATTACTGGCAGGTCAGTGGATTCTGGAGAGTGAAATAGCAGGATTGAGAGAGAAAGCGGGAAAATTAGGGGAAGAAAAAAGGTAAGTTGGGAGAAATTGAATGAGATATTTTTGAAGGAAGTTTAATCAGACATACATCCCTTCGCCTTTGCATAGATTGTAAAAAAACAAACTATGCAGGGGTTTTTATGAAAGATTATATCGAGGAGAGAGCGGTTGAGATTGCTTATTATATTATTGAAAATAAGGCGACGGTGAGGCAGACGGCGGTGGCGTTTGGGGTAAGTAAGAGTACGATACATAAAGATGTAACAGAACGTCTTCTCCAGATCAACCCATCTCTTGCAGGTGAGGCGCGAAAGGTTCTGGATCTGAACAAATCGGAACGGCACATCCGGGGC
>CAKRFP010000041.1 GCA_934320645.1 uncultured Bariatricus sp. | reverse complement strand
CATGAGATTGATGCTTTTGTATCTCTGGAGGAATCCATCTGGTCTGAACAGGGAATATCATCCGTTACCACGATTGGCAAATCAGGCATATATTTTGCAATAAATAAAGAGCGCAGCGATATCAAGACGGAGCTGGACTATGCTATGCGCAAGCTAGATCAAGATAGTCCCTTTTTCAAGGCAGATTTGTATAAGAAGTATTTTACGCTTGATTATAGTCAGGTTCTTACAGGTGAAGAAAAGTCCTGGGTGGAAGAACATGGTAACATCCGGATCGGATTTCTGAGTAATGATACGGCGGTATTTTCCCTGGACGAAGAAACTGGAAAACTTACCGGAATGCTGGCAGAATATGTATCCTATGCCAAAGACTGTCTGGGAAATCAGATACTGGAATTTAATATACAGGAATACAATGATTATGACGAAATGATTCAGGCTTTACAAGAGCGTGAGATTGACATGATTTTTTATGCCGGCAGAAATCCCGGTTTTGCAGAAGAAAAAGGATATGCACTTACAAACACAGCCTGGACTTACAGCCTGATGGCGGTAACTGATGAAGAAAATTTTGATGAGCATAATGAGTATACAGTAGCTGTGCCAAAGGAAAAAGAAGCCTTAAAACAGCATATTGCTTTCAGCTATCCACAATGGAAGCTGGTAGATTGTGATTCGCTTGATGATGCGGCAGATATGCTCTTGAATGAAAAGGCAGACTGTTTTCTCATGGGAGCAAGCCAGGCGATGATATATGATAACAGTCGAAATTTCAAGAGTGTTCCACTTACAAAAACAATGGAGGCATGCTTTGCAGTAAGAGGTGGAGAGGGTAGCCTTTTATCAGTACTGAATAAAACCTTAAAGGCCATGCCGTCTGATATGCTTACAAGTGCACTTGCTATCTGTGACAGTACGGCAGATAAGGTAACATTTTCTGACTTTGTAAAAGATAATATGTTTGCTTTTTTTCTCGTCGCAGGATTCTCTGCACTCAGCATCATTGTTATTATCCTCGTACTTTTACGAAAGGCAAGAAAAGCAGAAGCTGTTGCAAAGCTTGCAGCAAATAATACACAAAAACTCAATGATAAACTTGAGATTGCTCTGGAAAAAGCAGAGGATGCCAGTCTCGCAAAGACACGTTTTCTTAACAATATGTCACATGACATCCGTACACCTATGAATGTAATTCTGGGCTATGCACAGCTTATGGAGAATGAACTGAAAGGAAAAGACGTGCCTGAAACCTTAGAACATTTGGAAAAACTGCAGCAGTCCGGGAATCTTCTCCTGTCAATCATAAATAATGTACTGGATATGGCCAGGATTGAGAGTGGAAGGATGGAGCTTGATGAGAATTACTGCCGGATTGAAGATGTCCGGAAGTCTTTGTTTGCAGTATTTGATGAGAAAGCAAGGAAAAAGAATATTATACTTCATTACACGATGAATGTAGAACATGAGCATGTACTGACAGATGTTACCAAGGTGAAAGAAATATTTGTCAACATCCTGAGCAATGCTATAAAATATACTCCGTCCGGTGGTTCTGTTATGATGAGAATAGATGAATTACCATGCGACGAGTCTGGGTACATGATCGTGAGGAACAGAGTGAGTGATACAGGAATTGGCATGAGTCAGGATTATATGACGAAAATTTTCGACGCATTCACACGTGAACAGAATACTACAAAGAGCAAAATCGCAGGAACCGGACTGGGAATGTCGATAGTCCGGAAATATGTTGATCTGCTTGGTGGAACAATAGATGTAGAGAGTGAACTCGGAAAAGGCAGCACCTTTACAGTTACACTTAAACATAAGATAGCCGATGAAAGCTATTATGTAAAAAAACATATTGAAGAGTCTGGAACAGGCAGCGAAATCCTTGAAGGCAGGAATATCCTTCTGGCAGAGGATAATGATCTGAATGCAGAGATCGCAGAGGCAATCCTTGAGCGTGCCGGCCTTAAAACAGAACGTGTGGAGGATGGCATTCAATGTGTAAACATGATAGAAAAGATGCCGGCAGGCACATATGATATGATCCTGATGGATATCCAGATGCCGAAAATGAACGGTTATAAAGCAACACAGGCAATCAGATGCCTGCCGGATAAGGATAAAGCATGCATACCGATCATTGCAATGACAGCAAATGCATTTGAAGAAGATAAGAGAGATGCTATTGCAGCCGGGATGAATGGTCATATCGCAAAGCCAATTCAGCTTGATAAACTGCTGTCGATGTTAGCGGAAGTAATAAGGCAACAAGAAAATTGCTAATTTCATGTTATACTGAATGGAGTGTTATTCTGGAAAATATGTAAAGGCAGGGAGGGATGACAGAAGCTCCCTCCTCAAGGCTGCCGGCTAAGATTTACCTTTTTCACCGGAGTAGCCGGATGCGATGAGGATGGAAGATTGTTGGGTTTATTTTTCAGTGCCGTAGAAGCTTTTGAGCTTGTCCATTCGGGCACTCATGTTGGTGAAGAGCAGATCGAGGATCGTGATTGCGGCCATGGATTCTACGACTACGACGGCGCGTGGGACGATGACCGGGTCGTGACGTCCTTTGATGATCATTTCGGTGTTTTCTCCATCTTTGGTGACTGTGGACTGTGGCTGCGAAATGGACGGAGTCGGCTTTACTGCCGCGCGGAAGATGATCCTGCTTCCGTCACTCATACCGCCGAGGACACCGCCTGCATGGTTGGTGTCTTTGGTGATCTTTCCATCTTTTGCATGGAAGGAATCATTGTTGATACTTCCTTTTGCATCTGCAGCTTTAAAGCCGTCACCGATCTCAAAGCCTTTGACTGCTCCGATGGACAGCATTGCTTTGGCAAGATTGGCGTCCAGTTTTTCAAATACGGTATCACCGATTCCGACCGGCATACCGGTAACAACACATTCAATGATGCCCCCTGAGGAATCCTGATTTTTAATGCATTCTTCCAGATAGGCAGATGCTTTTTTGGCATATGCGTTGCTTGGCATATAGATCGGGTTCTGGAGAATTTCTTCCGGATGGTATTCATTTTCCGAAACAGATACCGGACCGATTGCTTTCGTATAAGCATGTACTTCAATGCCAAGTTCTTTCAAAATCTTAGCAGCAACTGCACCCGCTGCAACTCTGGCAGTAGTTTCTCTTCCGGAAGAGCGTCCTCCTCCTCTGTAATCACGGAAACCATACTTTTCATCAAATGTATAATCTGCGTGTCCCGGTCGGTATGTGTTCATAATATTTCCGTAATCACGGGAACGCTGATCCTGGTTCTGTACGAGAATTGAAATCGGAGTTCCGGTTGTCCGACCTTCAAATACGCCGGACCAGATCTGTGCCATATCACTTTCCTTACGCCCGGTTGTAAACTGGCTTTGTCCGGGTTTTCTTCTATCCAGATAAATCTGGATATCCTCCTCTGAAAGCGAAAGCCCTGCCGGACACCCGTCAATCACAACACCGATACCCTTCCCATGGGATTCCCCCCATGTAGAAATCTGAAACAATCTTCCATAAATGGATCCTGCCATAAATATATACCATCCTTTCTGTAAGCTTTTATTTATAAAGAGGATTGCGAGAGTGCAACGCAAAGCATTCATTCCCCAAAATCACCTCCTTATTATAATAGAAGATTCCCATCCCAACAAGTGATAAAAATATGAAAGTTAAAGTTATGTATTGTATTTACACGCCCCTTCGTATTATAATGACTACATATTGAGTGAAAAAAGGAAGTCAATAGTATAAATGAGTGAAAAGAGTATGAATGAAAAAAACGAAAGAAATCTTGACAGTACAGTAGATGAAATCATGGAAGAAATCAGAGAGCAGACTGTAAGTGAGGTGAAGGACATCAATGAAAAAGAACAGAAAAGCGAAGAAAGACCGCGGAAAAAGAAAGTCACTAAAACAAAACGTCCTTCAGGCCATCACGTATCTGGCGATGGTGTGGATCATAAAGCAGCCTCAGGCGAAGATCGACCGGTTAAGAAAAAGGCTCCGCGCCGGAAAAAGAAAGTAGTTCGTGAAGAGACCGGGCTTCTGGATCTGGATGGAGCAGAAGAATGGCGGGATGAAGAAGATACAGCAGTACCGCCGGTTATTAAAAGTGCAGATATTTTAAGCAGTGAAGATGCAGAAGCATTCAATCCGGATGAGGAAGAAATTTTTGATGATTCTTTCTTTGATGAAGAAGAGGAAAAACCACGCAGAAGAGCTAAACGGGAGAAAAAGCAGGGATCTGAAAAGTCCGGTAAAGTGGTTAAAATTGTAGTTGGCGCTGTAGTTGGAGTGGCAGCGGTTGTTTACCTTGGATTTTCCGTATATTTCATGAATCATTTCTATTTTAATACGAAGATCAATGGTGTGAACTTTTCCGGAAAATCAGTTTCGGCAGTAGAATCATACATGAAGAGTCAGGTAGATGGATATGTTCTGACGATGAAAGAATCAGATGGAACAGAAGAGAAGATTACCGGAACAGATATTTCTCTTGCATATAAAGCAGGGGATGAACTGCAGAAGCTCGTAAAAGAGCAGAATGCATTTCTGTGGCCGGTCTGCCTTGGAAAGACACAGACAATTACGGCATCTGTCGGTGTTACATATGACGAAAACCAGCTGGATACCCTGATTAACGGTCTCGAGTGTATGCAGGAAGATCAGCAGGTTGAACCGGTAAATGCACATCCGGAGTATGACGGCAATTCGTATGTAGTCAAAGCTGAGGAGACCGGAAGTAAGATTGATACCGAGAACTTCAAAAAGGTAGTGAAGGAATCAATCGAAGGTTTCAAAAGCGAGATTGACATGACCGCTGAAGACTGCTATGTAAAGCCAAAATACACAAGCAAGTCAGAAGAAGTGAAGAAAGCATGTGACGATATGAATAAGTATCTGAAGGCAAGTATCACTTATACCTTTGGTTCGAATACAGAAGTTGTAGATAAAGATCTGATTTCCCAGTGGGTAACGGTAGATGATAACATGGCAGTTACCTTTAACAGTGATGCAGTTGTGAAATATGTACAGCAGCTGGAGAGTAAGTATGACACTTACCAGACAACGAGAACATTTACAACCGGAGGCGGCAACAGTGCAACGGTTGAAGGTGGAGACTATGGATGGATCATTGATGAAGATGCTGAGATTGCAGCCCTTGAAGCGAATATCCGCAACGGAGAGACAGTGACGAGAGAGGCGAATTATTCACAGACTGCAGCAAGTCATGACGGAGCAGACTGGGGGAATACTTATGTTGAAGTCGATCTGACAAACCAGTATATGTATCTTTTTGTAAATGGTGCAATTGTGACACAGGGACCGATCGTTACCGGTAAGCCAAGCAGAGGAGATGCTACACCGCAGGGAGTATATATCCTGAAATACAAAGAAAAAGATACAACCCTTCGTGGACCAAAGAAGGAAGACGGAAGTTACGAATGGGAATCGCCGGTTACTTACTGGATGCCGTTTAATGGTGGAATCGGACTGCATGACGCACCGTGGCAGACGAACTTTGGCGGGGACTGGTACCTGGAACATGGGTCACGCGGATGTGTCAACTTACAGTATGATGTTGCAGAGACGGTGTTCAACAATGTAGATTCCGGAACACCGGTTGTATGTCATTACTAAATTTATGAGAGAGGTTAATTTTATGTATGAACTGATAAAAAGGGACGGTCGCGCCAAGCGCGGCCGCTTCCATACTGTACACGGAGTGATCGAGACTCCTGTATTTATGAATGTAGGAACAATTGCAGCGATCAAAGGAGCTGTTTCTACCGCAGATCTTGAAGAAATCGGAACACAGGTGGAACTGTCTAATACTTATCATTTGCATGTGCGTCCGGGGGATCAGGTAGTGAAAAAGCTTGGCGGGCTGCACAAATTTATGGCCTGGGACAAGCCGATTCTTACTGATTCCGGCGGATTCCAGGTGTTTTCTCTTGCCGGACTCAGAAAGATTAAGGAAGAGGGTGTATACTTCAATTCCCATATTGACGGAAGAAAGATTTTTATGGGACCGGAAGAAAGTATGCAGATTCAGTCGAATCTGGCGTCTACGATCGCAATGGCATTTGATGAATGTCCGTCCAGTGTAGCGGAAAGAAAATATATGCAGGCATCTGTAGAGCGTACAACGAGATGGCTCGCAAGATGTAAAGAAGAGATGGCAAAACTCAATTCTCTTGATGATACGATCAACAAACATCAGATGCTTTTCGGGATCAATCAGGGTGGTGTCTATGAAGATATCCGTATTGAGCATGCACAGCAGATCGCAGAGATGGATCTGGATGGATATGCAGTCGGCGGACTCGCAGTTGGTGAGACACATGAAGAGATGTACCGGATACTGGATGCAGTAGTTCCTTGTCTTCCGGTTGCCAAACCGACCTATCTGATGGGAGTCGGAACGCCGGCGAATATTCTGGAAGCGGTAGACAGAGGCGTGGATTTCTTTGACTGCGTATATCCAAGCCGTAACGGAAGACATGGTCATGTTTATACAAAGCATGGTAAGCTGAATCTGTTCAATGCAAAATTCGAACTGGATGAACGCCCGATCGAAGAAGGCTGTCAGTGCCCGGCCTGCCGCCGTTATTCAAGAGCTTATATCCGTCATCTGCTGAAAGCAAAAGAGATGCTTGGAATGCGGCTTTGCGTTCTCCACAATTTATATTATTATAATCATCTTATGGAAGACATCAGAGGAGCGATCGAAGAGGGAAGATATGCCCGGTTTAAGAAAGAGACACTGGCAAAAATGGAAGAAAAAGAAGATTAGGATAAAAAAATTCTAAAATGTCTTGATGAATGTCCTATTATTGTGTATGATGGTAACAGTGTCTATTTTAGCAGGAGGAAAGAAAAATGAATAATCCAATCGTACTTATTTTATTTTACGTTGTAATTATCGGAGGATTCTGGTGGTTACTGATGAGACCACAGAAAAAGGAACAGAAGAGAGTACAGCTGATGTTATCTGAACTGGCTGTAGGAGATACTGTTCTTACAACAAGCGGTTTTTACGGAGTTGTTATTGATATTACAGATGAAGACGTAATCGTTGAATTCGGAAGCAACAAGAACTGCCGTATCCCGATGCAGAAGTCTGCGATCATGCAGGTTGAAAAGCCAGAGAACAACTAAATCAATTTTTTTGAAAAAGTTAAAAAAAAGCATTGCATTTTATGTGCAATGCTTTTATAATATAATTATTGGAAACGTTACCGATACCGATACCGAAACCGTTACCGTAGAAAGATATGAGGTGCATATTATGAGAACAAGCGGTGTATTACTGCCGGTGGCAAGTCTGCCATCAAAATATGGAATAGGTGCTTTTTCGAAAGAAGCATACAAGTTTGTGGATACACTTGAGAAGGCAGGTCAGAGCTACTGGCAGATCCTTCCGTTAGGTCCGACAGGGTATGGAGATTCGCCGTATCAGTCTTTCTCAACTTTTGCAGGAAATCCGTATTTTATAGACCTGGAAAAGCTGATAAAAAAGGGCTGGATTACAAAAGATGAATGTAAGGCATATGACTTTGGTGATAATGCGGGATATGTGGATTATGAAAAGATTTACAACTGCAGGTATGAGATCTTAAGAAAAGCATATGAAAGAAGCCGGATCGCAGATGATGCAGATTTTCAGAAGTTCTGTAAGAAGAATAAAGAATGGCTGGATGATTATGCGCTTTATACGGAGATCAAAGCTGCGAATGATGGGAAGAGCTGGAGTGAATGGAAAGATGAATATCGTCTGAGAGATGAGCTTGCGCTGGAAAAATTCGCCAAAGAGAATCAGGAAGGGATCCTGTTCCAGAAGTTTATGCAGTATGAATTCGCAACACAGTGGGGTGCACTGAAAGCATATGCGAATGAAAAAGGGATTGAGATCATTGGTGATATCCCGATTTATGTAGCATTTGACAGTGCAGACAGCTGGTCGCATCCGGAACTGTTCCAGTTTGATGAGAACGGACTTCCGACTGGTGTTGCAGGGTGCCCGCCAGATGCATTTAGTGCAACCGGACAGCTTTGGGGCAATCCGCTTTATAAGTGGGAATATCATAAGGAGACCGGATATGCATGGTGGATGAAGAGAATCCGTCATTGTGTAGAACTTTATGACGTGATCCGAATTGATCATTTCCGTGGATTCGATGAATATTATTCCATTCCATACGGAGATCAGACAGCGGAATTCGGACATTGGGAAAAAGGACCGGGAATGGATATTTTCCGGACGGTAAAAGAGACTCTGGGTGATGTGAAAATTATTGCAGAGGATCTTGGATTCCTGACAGACAGTGTGATCCGAATGGTGGAAGAGTCCGGATATCCGGGAATGAAAGTTCTGGAGTTTGCATTTGATTCCAGAGAGCCTAGCAATTATCTGCCGCATAATTATGATAAGAACTGCGTAGTATACACAGGAACCCATGACAATGAAACACTGGCAGGATGGTACAGAGAATTAAAAAAAGAAGACAAGAAGTTTGCACTTCGCTATATGGGAAGGAAGAAACTCAGTGTCAATGAAGCAGTATGGGAAATCATCCGTCTTGCGCAGTCGAGCGTGGCGGATACCTGTATCATTCCGATTCAAGATTATCTCTGCCTCGGTAATGAAGCGAGGATCAATCATCCGTCAACTCTTGGTGGCAACTGGATCTGGAGACTTCATAAGGATGAGATTTCAAAAAAACTCGTGAAAAAGATCCGCAGGATGACAGAACTTTATTGCAGAATCCCGGAGAAGACCGAGATGACCCTTAAGGCTGAAGATGCAGAGGACTTAGGAGAAGAAAAGAAATAAAATGGGAATGACGATCAAAGATATTGCGAAGAAGTGCGGGGTCGGAGTCAGTACCGTGTCCCGTGCGCTGAACAATCATCCGGATATCAATCCTGAGACCAAAAAGATGATTTTAAAGACGGTTGAAGAATCAAATTTTGTGCCAAATAACAGTGCAAGGAATCTGAAACGGACCGATTCGAAATCCATTGCGATTCTGGTAAAGGAGATTGATAATCCATTTTTCGCGACGATGATGCGGGTAATGGAAAAAAAGATCCGCAGACAGAAATATTCTTTTTTTATCCAGCATATGGGAAAGGATCAGGATGAGGTCGATACCGCACTGGAGCTGATCAAAGAAAAAAAGCTCCGAGGGATTATTTTCCTGGGTGGAGATTTCAGGAAGAACAAAGAGCGGATTGCAAAGATAAAGGTTCCGTTTGTTGTAAGTACGGCCGCATTTAATAAATTGCCGGAGAAATGTATCGCATCCTATGTATCGATCGACGACCGCGCGGAAAGCCGTAAGATTGTAGATCATCTGTGCGAGACCGGACATAAAAAGATTGCAATTCTTGCCTCGGATAAGAAAGATGAGAACATCGGAAAACTCAGACTGGCAGGTTACAGGGAAGCACTGAAAGCACATGGTCTGGAAGTGGATGAGGAAAGAATCTGTTATCTGGATGAAGAAGATACCACATATTCGATGGAAAACGGATATCGGATGATGAAAAAACTGCTGAAAAAAGAAACAGAATTTACCGCAGTATTTGCAATTTCTGATCTGATGGTGATTGGTGCATGCAAGGCGCTTCTGGAAGAGGGAAAAAGGATTCCGGAAGATGTGGCCGTTGCGGGATTTGACGGACTTGACTATACCGGATTTTATCAGCCGGCGATCACTACGATGGCGCAGCCGGTCGAAGAGATCGCGAGACAGTCCGTCGGGATTCTGTTTGACATGATAGAAACAAAGAAAAGCCAGGAAGGGAAATATCTTCCGGCAACACTGAAAGAAAGAGAATCAACTACAGGAGGTAGAAGAAAATGGAAGCAAGACTGACAGAGATTTTACAGGAGAAATTCCAGACAGGACTTGAACAGGCAACGAATGAACAGGTATATTATGCGCTGCTTACACTGACAAAGGAACGGATCAAAGAAGGACCGAAGAATGAAGGAAAGAGAAAACTCTATTATATTTCCGCAGAGTTCCTGATCGGAAAGCTTTTATCCAACAACCTGATCAACCTTGGAATTTATGATGAGACAGCAGAGGTGCTGAAAAAGCACGGGAAAAATCTTGCAGAGATCGAAGAAGTTGAACCGGAACCGTCTCTTGGAAATGGTGGACTTGGACGATTGGCAGCCTGCTTCCTGGATTCCATTGCAACACTCGGACTTCCGGGAGACGGAATCGGGCTGAACTATCATATGGGTCTGTTCAAACAGGTATTTACCGACCACAAACAGGATGAACAGAAGAATCCGTGGATTGAAAAAGACAGCTGGCTCAATGATACCGGTATTTCATTTGAAGTCCCGTTCAAGGATTTCAGTCTTCGTTCCCATCTGTATGATATTGATGTAACCGGATACGAAGGCGGAAGCAACAAACTTCATCTTTTTGATGTAGAGACGGTAAATGATGCAATCGTTGGAAACGGAATCAATTTTGATAAGAACGATATCCGTGAAAACCTGACGCTGTTCCTCTATCCGGATGACAGCGACAAGGCAGGAAATCTGCTCCGTATTTATCAGCAGTATTTTATGGTCTCCAATGCAGCACAGTACATCATCCGCGAGTGTGAAGAAAAGGGATATGATCTCAGAAAACTTCATGAGCATGTGGCGATCCAGATCAATGATACACATCCTTCTATGGTTATTCCGGAGCTGATCCGTCTTCTTGTTCAGAAACAGATCGACTTCAATGAGGCGATTGAGATCGTACAGAAGACCTGCGCGTATACCAATCACACCATCCTCGCAGAAGCACTGGAAAAATGGCCGGTTGATTATCTGGAGCAGGTTGCACCACAGATTGTTCCGATCATCCGTGATCTGGATGCAAGAATTAAGGGAAGATATAAAGATCCGAGAGTCCATATTATCGATGACCAGAATCGTGTACACATGGCTCATATGGACATCCATTATGGATATAGTGTCAACGGAGTTGCTTATCTTCATACAGAGATCCTGAAAAATGAAGAGCTGAAACCGTTCTACGACATTTACCCACAGAAATTCAACAACAAGACCAATGGTATTACGTTCAGAAGATGGCTGCTGCACTGCAACCATGAACTGACTGCATGGCTGGATGAGAAGATCGGACCGGATTACCGAAAAGATGCAACAAAGCTTGAAAAACTGCTTGAACATGTAAATGATGAGGAAACTTTAAAGAGCCTTCTTGTGGTAAAACAGAAAAAGAAAGAGGATCTGGCAGCTTACTTAAAAGAAACACAGGGACTGGAAATCAATCCAAATTCAATTTTTGATATTCAGGTAAAACGTCTGCATGAATACAAGCGTCAGCAGATGAATGCATTATATGTGATCTATAAATATCTGGAGATCAAGAGCGGAAAGAAACCGGAGACTCCGATCACGGTAATCTTTGGAGCAAAGGCTGCACCGGCTTATATTATTGCAAAGGATATCATTCATCTGATCCTCTGCCTGCAGGAGCTGATTGATAACGATCCGGAAGTTGCACCGTATCTGAAAGTGGTTATGGTAGAAAACTACAACGTGACACTGGCAGAAAAGCTGATCCCGTCCTGTGATATTTCTGAACAGATTTCTCTTGCATCCAAAGAAGCAAGTGGAACAGGTAACATGAAATTCATGCTGAACGGGGCTGTGACAATGGGAACAGAAGATGGAGCCAACGTAGAAATCCATCAGTTTGTAGGAGATGAAAATATCTACATCTTCGGAGAATCCAGTGAACAGGTTATCGAGCATTACCGCAAGATGGATTATAATGCAGTTGATTACTATATCAATGATGAAGAGATCCGCAGACTGGTAGACTTTATCATCAGCCCGGAACTTCTCCGTATCGGAGATAAATACCTGCTTCTTGAACTGCATGCAGAACTGATCCGTAAAGACTGGTTCATGACACTTCTTGATGTGAAAGATTATATCCAGAAGAAAGAACAGGCTTACGCAGATTATGAAGACCGCATGGCATGGGCAAAGAAGATGGTTGTGAATATCGCGAAAGCAGGATATTTCTCATCTGACAGAACCATTGCTGAATACAACAGAGACATCTGGCATCTGTAAAATGTATATGTAAAAAACAGAAGTCTGTCCTGAAAAAACAGAGACAGACTTCTGTTTTTTTGTGCAAAAGTGTATTTTTATACGGTTTCTGCGGGAACTTCCTGTATTTCCCTTATTGCGGGAAAAGAGAAGGATATGCTATGATAAGGAGAAGTATTGCTGTCTGTTTTCCGGATATGGAAAAGTTTTGGGGAAGATCCGGGGAGCAATAGAAGCAGATGAGAGGTGGATATATGGAAAAAAGAAGAAAAAGTGCATCACTTTTGCCGGTCGGTGTATTTCTGGTATTTTATCTGGGACTGGGTATTCTATTTGAATACATAATGAAAATTCCAATGGGGTTTTATAATGTACCGATCGTAGTGGCGTTTCTGGCGGCACTCCTGGTTGCGTGTCTGCAGAACAGAAAGGTTGGCTTTGATGAGAAGCTGGAGATCATGGGACGGGGAATCGGAGATAAGAATATTATCACAATGCTGCTGATTTTCCTGACGGCGGGAACTTTTGTGGGAGTGGTTGGAAGAAGCAGTGCAGAGAGTGTGGCGTATTTTATGCTATCGATCATCCCGGCACGGTTTGCGGTTGCCGTTCTGTTTGTGGTTGCATGTTTTGTTTCAACAGCAATGGGAACTTCGGTTGGGACGATCACCCTTCTGACTCCGATTGCGGCGGCAGTTTCGCAGACGTCCGGTTTTTCCCTGGCACTTTGCGTGGCATCGGTGATGGGAGGCTCCATGTTCGGGGACAATCTTTCTTTCATATCAGATACAACAATTGCTGCCTGCAATGGGCAGGGATGTGAGATGAAAGATAAATTCCGGGAAAATTTCCGGATCGCACTTCCGGCGGCGATCGTATCGCTGGTTCTGATCCTGATCAGCTCTTTTCGGGCAGAGATCGGAACGGCAGTTACGCATGAATACAATCTGACGCAGATCATTCCGTATGTGCTGGTGCTGATCGGCGGGATCGCAGGGTTCAATGTCTTTCTGGTACTTCTGACAGGAATTGTGTCCGGTGCGGTGATCATGCTTGCAATGGGGCAGGTAACACCGTATGAAATGCTTGCTGCCATGGGATCTGGTGTATCCGGGATGTTTGAAACCTGTATGGTGGCGGTGTTGGTTGCTGCAATGTGTTCGCTGATCCGGGAAAATGGTGGCTTTGATGTATTGCTGGATGTGATCCACCGTGTCTTTAAGGGAACGAAAAGTGGTCAGCTGGGTGTTGGTATTTTGGTAGCACTCCTGGATGTGGCAACAGCGAACAATACCGTAGCAATTGTGATGGCCAATCCAATTGCAAAGGAAATGGCAGACGATTATCAGATCACACCGAGAAAGACGGCCTCCCTTCTGGATACTTTTTCCTGTATTTCGCAGGGAGTGATCCCGTATGGCGCGCAGATGCTGGTGGCAATTTCGGCAGTGCATGAGCTTGGCGGTGAGATTTCTGCATTTCAGATCATTCCGAAGCTTTTTTATCCGGGAATGCTGTTTGTCAGTTCGCTGATCTTTATCTTTGTCATTCCACAGAAAACGGGAAAATAAAACAGAGTTCGCTCTGATTTTTATACTTTTACAGATTAAAGGGTTGAAACCTGACAAAAAATACGGTATTATAGTGTTTAACAGATTTTTGGAACGAAAAATGGTACCAAAATCACAGATACATAGAAGGGAATGACAAAGATGAGCCTGAAAATCGGAGTAATTAAAGGTGACGGAATCGGTCCGGAGATTGTAACGGAAGCGATGAAAGTTCTTGATAAAGCTGGAGAGGTATACGGATTTGACTGTTCTTATGAACAGCTGCTTCTTGGGGGAGCATCCATTGATGTGCATGGAGTCCCGCTTATAGATGAGACGGTAGCAAAAGCAAAAGCATGTGATGCCGTACTGATGGGATCCATTGGAGGAGATGCAAAGACTTCCCCGTGGTATAAGCTGGAACCGTCAAAGAGACCGGAGGCAGGTCTTTTGAAGATCAGAAAAGAACTGAACCTGTTCGCTAATCTGCGTCCGGCAGTTTTGTATAATGAACTGAAGGGTGCATGCCCTCTGAAAGAAGAGATTACAGAAGGCGGATTTGATCTGATGATCATGCGTGAACTGACAGGCGGTCTTTATTTTGGAGAGAGAAAGACAGAAGAAGTGGATGGTGTGATGACTGCATTCGATTCACTTACCTATAATGAGGATGAGATCCGCCGGATTGCGATCCGCGCGTTTGACATCGCAATGAAGAGAAGAAAGAAAGTGACAAGCGTCGATAAGGCGAATGTACTGGATTCTTCAAGACTCTGGAGAAAAGTAGTAGAAGAGGTTGCGAAGGATTATCCGGAAGTTACACTGGAGCATATGCTGGTAGACAACTGTGCAATGCAGCTTGTAAGAGATCCGAAGCAGTTTGATGTCATTCTTACAGAGAATATGTTCGGAGACATCCTTTCTGATGAAGCAAGTATGGTAACCGGATCGATCGGAATGCTGGCAAGTGCAAGCCTGAATGAGACTAAGTTCGGACTGTATGAACCAAGTGGCGGTTCGGCACCGGATATAGCAGGACAGGGAATTGCAAACCCGATAGCAACAATTCTTTCAGCAGCAATGATGCTTCGCTTCAGCCTGGATCAGGATAAAGCAGCAGATGCGATTGAAGCAGCTGTTTCCCAGGTATTAAAAGATGGATACAGAACCGGAGATATTATGTCAGACGGATGTACAAAGGTTGGAACAGCCCGGATGGGAGATCTGATCTGCGAAAGAATTCGATAGTCAAGGTTTGGGAAGATACAGTTCCGTACTGCTATGGGGAAAGAGAAGCAGGGCGGAACTGTAATAGAATAGAGACAAAATTTACAGGAGGATTATAAAATCATGAGAAGTGATAATGTAAAAACAGGTATGCAGCAGGCGCCGCACAGATCATTGTTCAATGCGCTTGGTCTTACAAAAGAAGAACTGGAGAGACCGCTTGTCGGAATCGTATGTTCTTATAATGAAATCGTTCCGGGACATATGAACCTGGATAAAATTGCAAATGCAGTAAAGATGGGAGTTGCCATGGCAGGCGGAACACCGATCATGTTCCCGGCAATCGCAGTCTGTGACGGTATTGCAATGGGACACATCGGTATGAAGTATTCTCTGGTAACAAGAGATCTGATCGCAGATTCGACAGAAGCAATGGCAATGGCACATCAGTTTGACGCCCTTGTTATGATCCCGAACTGTGATAAGAACGTACCTGGACTTTTGATGGCAGCAGCCCGTATTAATGTACCTACAGTGTTCGTCAGTGGCGGACCAATGCTTGCGGGACATGTAAAAGGACAGAAGAGAAGCCTTTCCAGTATGTTCGAAGCAGTTGGATCCTACGCAGCAGGAACAATGGACGAATGTGATGTATGTGAATTTGAAAATAAAGTATGTCCTACCTGTGGATCCTGCTCCGGAATGTATACAGCCAACAGTATGAACTGTCTGACAGAAGTACTTGGTATGGGACTTCAGGGGAATGGAACAATTCCGGCTGTATATTCAGAAAGAATCCGTCTTGCAAAACATGCAGGTATGCAGGTAATGGAAATGTACAGAAGAAATATCCGTCCGAGAGACATTATGACAAAAGAAGCCATCTTAAATGCTCTGACTGTTGATATGGCACTTGGATGCTCAACTAACAGTATGCTTCACCTTCCGGCGATCGCACATGAGATCGGTATGGATTTTGAAATTGATTTTGCAAACGGAATCAGCGAAAAGACTCCGAACCTCTGTCACCTTGCACCGGCAGGTCCTACATATATGGAAGATCTGAATGAAGCAGGTGGTGTATATGCTGTTATGAACGAGCTGAATAAGAAAGGTCTTCTTTACACAGACTGCATGACAGTAACCGGAAAGACAGTTGGAGAAAATATCGCAGGATGCGAAAATAAAAATCCGGAAGTAATCCGTCCGATCGACAATCCATACAGCCAGACTGGTGGACTTGCAGTCCTCAAAGGTAATATCGCACCGGATGGCAGTGTTGTAAAACGTTCTGCAGTTGTACCGGAAATGCTGGTACATGAAGGACCTGCAAGAGTATTTGAATGTGAAGATGATGCGATCAAGGCAATCAAAGGCGGAGATATCCATCCGGGAGATGTTGTAGTTATCCGTTACGTCGGACCAAAGGGTGGTCCTGGTATGCCGGAAATGCTGAATCCGACTTCTGCGATCGCAGGTATGGGACTTGGTTCATCGGTAGCACTTATTACAGACGGCCGTTTCAGCGGTGCATCCCGTGGAGCTTCTATCGGACACGTATCACCGGAAGCAGCAGTCGGCGGACCGGTAGCACTGATCGAGGAAGGCGATATCATCGAGATCGATATCCCGAACCTGAAATTAAATGCAAGAATTTCAGATGAAGAACTTGCAAGAAGAAAAGAAAAATGGCAGCCAAGAGATCCTGAAGTTACAACAGGATATCTTGCAAGATATGCAGCAATGGTAACTTCAGGAAACCGTGGAGCAGTTCTGGAAGTTCCACACAAATAAAGTAAAATCTGGACAAGGGGAATGTACAATGCAATTAAATGGTGCAGAGATACTGATAGAGTGTTTAAAAGAGCAGGGTGTGGATACCGTATTCGGATATCCGGGCGGCGCAATTTTAAATGTATATGATGAATTATATAAGCATAGTAATGAAATCAGACATATCCTTACATCGCATGAGCAGGGAGCTTCTCATGCGGCAGACGGATATGCGCGTGCCACTGGTAAAGTTGGGGTGTGTTTTGCAACCAGTGGACCTGGAGCAACAAATCTCGTAACAGGAATCGCGACCGCATTTATGGATTCTATTCCGATCGTTGCGATCACCTGTAATGTAGGGGTACCGCTTCTTGGAAAAGACAGTTTTCAGGAAATTGACATTACCGGTATTACGATGCCGATCACAAAGTATAATTTTATTGTGAAGAATGTCAATGATCTTGCAAAGACGATCCGCAAGGCGTTTGAGATCGCACAGTCCGGAAGACCGGGACCGGTGCTGATCGATATCCCGAAAGATGTGACAGGCAATAAAGCAGAGTATGAGCCTGTCAAAATCCAGCCAATCGTAAAATACAAAAAAGAAATCTGCATGGAAGATATTAACAAGGCAGTAGAGATGATCGAAGAAGCAAAGCGTCCGTTCGTATTCGTCGGAGGCGGAGCTATATTATCTGATGCAAGTGAAGAACTCCGTGCATTCGTAGACAAGGTACAGTGTCCGGTATGTGACTCCCTGATGGGAAAAGGTGCATTTCCGGGAACTGATGAACTTTATACAGGAATGCTTGGTATGCATGGTACCAAGACATCGAACTTTGGAGTCAGTGAATGCGATCTTCTGATCGTAGTCGGTGCAAGATTCTCCGACCGTGTCACAGGTAATCCAAATAAATTTGCAAGTAATGCAAAGATTCTCCAGTTTGATATTGATGTGGCAGAGATGAACAAGAATGTTATCATTGATGAAGGTGTGGTTGGAGATATCAAAGAAGTGCTTGCGGCAGTTAATGAAAAACTGTCACAGCAGGAACACACCGAATGGATCAAAAAGATCCAGGAATATAAAGCGAAATACCCGCTTACCTATCATCCGGAAAGTCTGACCGGTCCGTATGTGATCGAAGAGATTTACAAACAGACAGAAGGTGATGCTATCATCGTCACAGAAGTTGGACAACATCAGATGTGGGCAGCGCAGTATTATAAATTCACAAAACCGAGAACACTGCTTACATCAGGTGGTCTTGGAACCATGGGATACGGTCTTGGAGCCGCAATCGGAGCCAAGATGGGCAGACCGGAGAAGACGGTAGTCAATATAGCCGGAGACGGATGCTTCCGTATGAATATGAATGAAGTTGCAACAGCGGCGCGTTATAACATTCCAATTATCCAGGTTGTAGTGAACAACCATGTGCTTGGTATGGTAAGACAGTGGCAGAATCTGTTTTACGGACAGCGCTATTCAGCAACTGTTCTGAATGATGCAGTAGATTTTGTGAAACTCGCAGAAGCGATGGGGGCGAAAGCGGTAAGAGCTACGACCAGAGAAGAATTCGCAGATGCATTTAAGTTTGCCTTAAATGCAGGCGGTCCGGTGGTGATTGACTGCCAGATCGACAGCGATGACAAGGTATGGCCGATGGTTGCTCCGGGTGCTCCGATCAGTGAAGCTTTTGACGAGAAGGATCTGCAGGAAAAACAGCAGACAAACTAGAAAAAGATATGCAGCGACAGATACGCAGAGCAGGAATGGAGGAGTAATATGAAACGAGTTTACAATTTTTCAGCAGGACCGGCAGTACTGCCGGAAGAAGTTTTACGAGAAGCAGCAGATGAAATGCTGGATTACAAAGGATGTGGCATGTCCGTTATGGAGATGAGTCATCGCTCGAAAGCTTTTGCTGAAATCATTGAAACCGCTGAACAGGATCTTCGTGACTTGATGGGAATTCCGGATAATTACAAAGTACTGTTCCTTCAGGGTGGCGCAAGCCAGCAGTTTGCAATGATTCCAATGAATCTGATGAAGAACAAAGTAGCGGATTATATTGTTACCGGGCAGTGGGCAAAAAAGGCAGCTGCTGAGGCATCCAAATATGGAAAGGTGAATAAGATCGCATCGTCCGAAGACAAAACCTTTTCTTACATTCCTGACTGTTCGGATCTGCCGATTGATGAAGATGCAGATTATGTATATATCTGCGAGAATAATACAATTTACGGAACAAAATTCAAAGAACTTCCGAACACAAAAGGCAAGACACTGGTAGCGGATGTATCATCCTGCTTCCTGTCTGAGCCTGTAGATGTGACAAAATATGGTCTTATTTACGGTGGAGTACAGAAGAATGTCGGACCAGCGGGTGTTGTTATTGCAATCATCCGTGAAGATCTGATTACAGAGGATGTACTTCCGGGAACACCGACCATGCTTACATATAAGACACATGCAGACGCAGGTTCTCTTTACAATACACCGCCGGCATACGGAATCTATATCTGCGGTAAGGTATTTAAATGGCTCAAAAAGATGGGCGGACTGGAAGTTATGAAAGAACGCAACGAAAAGAAAGCCAAACTGCTCTATGATTACCTGGATCAGAGCAAACTGTTCAAAGGTACGGTGGAAAAGAAAGACCGTTCTCTTATGAATGTACCATTTGTGACAGGCAGTGACGAACTGGATGCCAAATTTGTAAAAGAGGCAAAAGAAGCAGGCCTTGAGAATCTGAAAGGACACCGCACCGTTGGCGGTATGCGTGCAAGCATTTACAACGCAATGCCATATGAAGGTGTGGAAGCCCTGGTTGCATTTATGAAGAAGTTTGAGGAGGAGAATCTGTAATATGTATAAATATTTTTGCCTAAACCCAATTTCTCCTGTTGGACTGGAGAAATTCAGTGATGACTATGTACCTGCCGGTGAGATGGCAGGAGCAGATGCGGTACTTGTAAGAAGTGCCGGAATGCATGAACTGGAATTTGATAAAGATTTAAAAGCGATTGCCCGTGCCGGAGCCGGTGTAAATAATATTCCACTGGACAAATGTGCGGAGCAGGGAATCGTTGTATTTAATACACCAGGGGCAAATGCCAATGGTGTAAAAGAGTTGGTGATCGCCGGTATGCTGCTTGCATCCAGAGATATCCTTGGCGGTATCAACTGGGTACAGGAGAACGAGGAGGATGGCAATATTGCCAAAGATGCAGAAAAAGCGAAAAAAGCATTTGCAGGCTGTGAAATCCAGGGAAAGAAGCTTGGTGTGATCGGTCTTGGGGCAATCGGTGTCCTGGTTGCGAATGCGGCTACGCATCTTGGAATGGAAGTGTATGGTTATGATCCATATGTTTCTGTAGATTCTGCATGGAGACTTTCAAGAAGTATCCATCACACTAAGAATGTAGATGAGATCTACAAGGAGTGTGATTATATCACAATCCATGTACCGGCACTGGAAGATACAAAGGGTATGATCAATAAGAATGCCATCAGTCTGATGAAAGACGGCGTTGTGATCCTGAACTTTGCAAGAGATGTACTGGTGAACAGTGAAGACATTGTGGATGCACTTGTTGGTGGAAAAGTCGGACGCTATGTAACGGACTTCCCGACACCGGAGATCGCAGGAGTAAAGCATGCGATTGTCATTCCGCATCTGGGAGCATCAACTGCTGAATCAGAAGATAATTGTGCAAAGATGGCAGTAGAAGAGCTGAAGGATTTCCTGGAAAATGGAAATATCCGTAATTCTGTCAACTTCCCGGCATGCGATATGGGTGTAAGGGATAAGACAAGAATTACGATCCTGCACAGGAATATTCCGAACATGATCGGTCAGTTTACTGCGCTTCTGGCAAAGGATAATGTCAATATCGATGATATGACGAATAAGAGCCGTGGCAGCTATGCATATACGATGATCGATGTGGATAATGATGTGACTGAAGACGTGGTAAAAGGTCTGGAAATGATCGAGGGCGTTTTGAAAGTCAGAGTAATTGCATAAGAAAGTGATGGGGTGCGTTTGAAAAAGCGCATCCTTTTTTAGTTACGGACAAAAAACATATAATATCCATTTTGTCCTTTGGTACTTAAAATTTTTGAAATGCTTTTTCTAAAAGCAGAAAATTATCGTTTTCCAGTGATAGTTCAAGAATATATTGTCTTGTTAGAGACAATTTAAAAATTAAAAACATCGTTTTTTAAATAACGATACTTGCGTATTTTGAAAAATATGGTATGATAGAGGACAAAAGTAGCACTTTACAGTGTGAAAATGTAACGCAGGAGGAAGAGATAATGGCATACGAGATTACAGGACATACAGTCCTTACCGGATTACTGGGGAGTCCGGTAGCACACAGCATTTCCCCAATGATGCATAACGAGGCATTTCGCCAGCTGGAGCTGGATTACGCATATTTGGCATTTGATGTTGGAATAGATAATTTAAAGACAGCAGTAGATGGTCTGAAAGTCATGGGAGTCAGAGGATTCAACCTGACTATGCCTGACAAGAATCTGATGTGTTCACTGGTTGACAAACTTTCACCGGCATCTGAGATCGGTGGAGCAGTCAATACCGTTGTCAATGATAACGGTATACTGACAGGTTACACAACAGACGGAATCGGATTCATGCGTGCAGTCAGTGAGACAGGCATGGATATCATCGGCAAGAAGATGACTCTTCTTGGAGCAGGCGGAGCAGCAGCAGCGATCCTGATCCAGGCAGCACTCGACGGAGTTGCAGAGATTTCGGTATTCAACATCCGTGATGAATTTTTCACTCGCGCAGAAAAGACCATCGAGAAGCTTCATGAGAAGACAGACTGCAAGATCAACCTTTATGATTTCTCTGATCCGGAAGTCCTCAAAAAAGAGATTGCAGAAAGTGCAATTCTGGTAAACGGAACTTCGATCGGTATGGCACCGAAGACAGACAGATGTATCATCACAGACGACAGCGTATTCAGAAAGGATCTGTTTGTATTCGATGTCATCTACAATCCGGAAGAAACCTTATTCCTGAAGAAAGCAAAAGCAGCAGGATGCCAGACACTGAACGGTCTGAATATGCTGTTATATCAGGGCGCTGCATCATTTGAGCTCTGGACAGGAAAAGAGATGCCGGTTGATATTATCAAAGAAAAATATTTCTCGCGTTAATTTGCTAAAAATGATTGACAAAGCCTATTGATTCGTGTAACATAAGCTATAGATTTTGAAAATTATATATTCTACTATCAAAATACAATGAAAAGAAGTAGTAAATATAATAAGACGTCACAGAGAGTCCTTTATCGGTGGAAGAAGGATACCGAAGATTATATTGAATTCCTCTTGGAGTAGGATACTGAATGCATTCTCTTGAAGAATTGTTAATAGGTATTTCCGGTAGCAGCCGTTATCTGCAAGGGTATAACCGTTATGAACGACGTACCTGACGAGGCAGTTGTCGTGAGACAATTGTAAAATGAGGTGGAACCACGAAGTATAT
>CAKRFP010000040.1 GCA_934320645.1 uncultured Bariatricus sp. | reverse complement strand
TGGCTTGGTAGGCCGTTACCCCACCAACTACCTAATCAGACGCGGGTCCATCTCATACCACCGGAGTTTTTCCCACTGAGTCATGCGACTCCGTGGTCTTATGCGGTATTAGCAGTCATTTCTAACTGTTATCCCCCTGTATGAGGCAGGTTACCCACGCGTTACTCACCCGTCCGCCACTCAGTCACAAGGATCTTCATCCGAAGAATCAAATCCAGGTGCTTCGTTCGACTTGCATGTGTTAAGCACGCCGCCAGCGTTCATCCTGAGCCAGGATCAAACTCTCGTTAAAAGTGTTTGTATCCAGTTCAAAATCACTGCTAGCAATTTCGTTCCTGTTTACTGTTCTGGTTTGACATCTTTCGATGTCCGTTCTTGAAAAATCTCTTTAAAGAATTTTCAGGGTTTGTTGTCTATTGTTCAGTTATCAATGTTCTTTTTTGTTGTTGCCGTTTCATGCGACAGCTTTTATATTATATCAAAGTGTTTCATGTTTGTCAACAACTTTTTTAAATTATTTTTTGTTGCTTTTTTTGAATCTCTCAAGCAGCAACTCTGATATATTATCATATATCTTTTTGTCTGTCAACAACTTTTTTGAAGTTTTTTCAGAAGTTATTTTCAAACAAAACGGAGAAAGAGGGATTCGAACCCTCGCGCCGGTTGCCCGACCTACACCCTTAGCAGGGGCGCCTCTTCGGCCTCTTGAGTATTTCTCCTCAGCCCGATCCAAGGTCTGTATTTAACTGTGTGTTTACATACTTTTAATGTAACTTCACAGCGCATTGATAATTATACCTAAGAACCCTCTTTCTGTCAACGGTTTTTTCGATTATTTTTTTCTTTTTTTGAGTTTGTTTTCTATTTATCTATATATAGAAGAAACAGACTCTTTTTTCACTATATCTAGCAAAGAGTCTGTCCCTTTTTACCTTATCTATATTTTATGCTTCCTTTGGTTCATATTCAGATATGGTTTCTTCTATTCTTCTTTTTACTTCTTTTGCGATCTCTGTCGTCTTCATATTCTGATATTCTTCATAATAAATCGGTTCCAGAAAATGTACCTGTACCGTTACCGGTGCGATACTATTTGTATCAAACGGTTTAAAAGAATCGATCAACGCAATCGGTATGATCGGACATTTCGCTTTTGTTGCCGCCTTGAAGCTTCCACCTTTAAACTCAAGAAGCTTGTTTCCCATCTTTGAGCGGGTTCCTTCTGCAAAGATCAGATAGTTTCTTCCTTTCTTTACTTCCTCCGTAACATCCATGATCACCTGCATAGACTGGCGGATATCTTCGCGGTCGATCATGTAGGCCTTCATACATTTAAATGTCTGCTTGAGAAGTGGAACATTTGCCACTTCTTTTTTTGCCACCACTGAAAACGGGCGCGGGCAGGCATCAACAATTGCGAGTACGTCATAAAGCCCTTGATGATTCGGAAAAAACATAAACCCTCCCTCTTTGGGGATATTTTCTTTTCCATATGCTTCGATTGTTACATTTCCGCCTTTATTGGCTCTTTTAACAATATATTTCAGAAGCTTATACCGGGTGATCTCCGGATACTTGTCTACATGTGCGGCATAGTAACACAGCTTGCACCACATAAACGGAACAAGCAGAATATTCCGAATTACCATAAGTGCAATTCTTTTCACACAATTCATTCTCTATTCCTCCGCATACTCTTTTACGGCTGTCTCGTATAAATTATTGCCCTCTGAGTCGATCACAACAATTGCCGGAAGGTCTTCGATCTCCAGGCGACGGATCGCTTCTGTGCCGAGATCATCATATGCGATCACATCTGCTTTTTTGATACATTTTGAAAGGAGCGCTCCTGCTCCTCCAACTGCCGCAAAATAAACTGCTTTATTTCTCACGATCGCATCCTGGACAGCCTGGCTTCTTTTCCCTTTTCCTATCATTCCGCCAAGTCCCAGATCCAGAAGGCGTGGTGCATATTTGTCCATTCTGCTTGCTGTTGTCGGTCCTGCTGAGCCGATAGGTCTTCCTTCTCTCGCCGGAGATGGTCCCATATAATAAATCATCTGATTCTTAATATCAAGTGGAAGCTCCTTTCCTTCCGAAAGTGCTTCATCCATTCTTTTATGAGCAGCATCACGGGCGGTATAAATAACTCCCGTAAGATATACATAGTCTCCTGCTCTTAAATCCTGTATTTCTTCCTTTGCTACAGGAACTGTAATATGTCTTTCCATATCCTTTTCCTTCCTGATTCTTTTTCTGTATTCTGCCGCGGCATTTTTAACTGCCAACAGAAGTCTTATAATTCTCTTAAAATAATTTCAGCCAGTTTCTCAACTGTAAAGTCTACAAAACTGATACACTGTGCTTTTCTCTCCGGAGAATTTTTTTCTTTTCCTCTTGTCAGCACACGACAGCAGGTTGCTCCGCAATGTTCTTTAAATGCGTCGTGAAACTCTTTCGTCAGCCGCTGGCATTTCAAAAAGGCTTCATCTCCAGGAGTTCTTCTTCCGAAGAAATAACCGATGCACATGGTTGCTCCTGCAAGCGCACCACAAATACAGCCACCATCTCCGAGTCCCCACGGGAATCCGGATGACATAGCGATCGCATCATCTGACAGATCAAGATCAAAGCCCTTTTTAATTGCATAGATCACGGACTCTGAACAGGCGAACCCTTTCTGGAAAATCTCAACCGCATCTTTTCGCATTGCGTCTACGTCCACATTTGTATTCATAATTGTCCTCTTTTCATTTTCCTTTAAATATTACACATCCTCTCACCGGCATAAACCATTTGTAACATGCTTCATCTTCGCACGAGTACATATCTTCGGCACGGAAAGTCTTTTCAGGATCCCCCGGTAAATTAAATAGTGCGGATCACATGGCGGTTAACATGACAGCAAATATTTACCGCTACCGGAAGTCCGGCAATATGAGTCGGATAAGTGTTGACATTGACAGCCAGCGCGGTTGTACTTCCCCCAAGTCCGCCCGGTCCGATTCCAATCTTGTTGATCCGCTCCAGTAATTCTTCTTCCAGTTCCTTTACATATGGAATGTCCGAATGGCTTCCTACCTCTCTTGTAAGTGCTTCTTTTGCCATCAGTGCACATTTTTCAAATGTGCCGCCGATTCCCACGCCGACAACCATCGGAGGACAGGCATTCGGGCCGGCATCTTTCACTGCCGTAAGAACTGCTTCTTTTACTCCTTCGATTCCATCTGCCGGTTTCAGCATAAACACACGGCTCATATTCTCACTTCCAAAGCCTTTCGGTGCAACCTTGATCTTCACCTGATCGCCCGGAACGATTTTATAATGAATGATTCCCGGTGTATTATCTTTTGTATTCTCTCTGAGAATCGGATCTTTGACAACGGATTTTCTCAGATATCCATCGACATATCCGCGGCGGATTCCTTCATTGACCGCATCTTCAAGGTCTCCACCTTCAAAATGCACATCCTGTCCAATCTCAAGAAATACAACTGCCATACCCGTATCCTGGCAGATTGGGATCATATCTTCTCCGGCAATTTTCAGATTGTCCTGAAGCTGGCTTAAAATCTTTTTCCCAAGTGGAGACTTCTCTGTTGAAACTGCATTTTTCATCGCGATATCCATATCCTTTGAGAGAAAATGGTTCGCTTCAATGCACATTTCTTTGATATTCTTTAAAATCTCTTCCACGTTCACTGTACGCATTGGTTTTTCCTCCTGCATTTGTCTTAATCTGTTTTTATTATACTATGGTTTTTTTTCATCTGCAATGTAATCATCTTCAAATAAACCTGTATCGCTTCTATTGTTAACCTTATAAAATTTTAAGTTGACATTCTTTCTTTTGCATGGTAAAGTGTGAAATGTATTTGATATTTTTTACCAAGGAAGGTTTACTTATGATTTCTGAAATTGAAACAACTACAGATCCGGTGCTTTCACGAGAAGATGCAATTGCAATCCTGAATACACCGGACGAAGAACTCGACCAGCTCATTGCACAAGCTGAAAAACTGCGCAGAAAATACAAGGGCAATCATGTAAGTATTCATATTCTTACCAATGCCCGCAGCGGCAACTGCTCCCAGGACTGCGCTTACTGTGCGCAATCCTGTCGTTCAAAGGCCGATATCGATAAATATAAATGGGTAGCCGATGAGAAATTATATAAAGATAATGATTTTGTAAATGAACATCATCTGTCCAGACACTGCATCGGACTAAGCGGTATGAAATTTACCGATGAAGAGATTGAAGAACTGGCTTCTAAGATCCGCAAGATGAAGGAAGACGGAACCCACCTTTGCTGTTCCATCGGATTTCTTACTGAAAAGCAGGCTCTGATGCTGAAAGAAGCCGGGCTTGACCGGATCAACCACAATCTGAACAGCAGCCGGGCTTATTACAGCCACATCTGCTCTACCCATACTTTTGAGCAGCGCGTTCAGAATATCAAAATGCTTCAGAGTCTTGGATTTGAAATCTGCAGTGGCGGAATCATTGGAATGGGCGAAAGCAAAGAGGATGTTGTAGATATGCTTCTGGAGCTTCGTGAGATCCAGCCGGAAGCCCTGCCGATCAACTTCCTGCTGCCGATTCCGGGAACTCCTCTCGGTGACGCTGATATCTCCGGACTTACAACAGAGTATTGCATGAAGGTTCTCTGCCTTGCAAGACTTCTGATTCCGCAGTCAGATATCCGTTGCGCTGCCGGACGTGAGGTTTATTTTAAAGGCGAAGAGAAGAAGCTTCTCAGCGTTGTAGATTCCATTTTTGCTTCCGGTTATCTTACTGCGGACGGTCAGGGAATCAAAGATACGATCCAGGCCATTACGGATGCCGGTTTTACTTACGAGATCGAATCTGCTTAATTTATTGACACGCCGAACATTATTATCATTCTAAAAGGAGAGTACATAACATGACTCAGGGAAACACACAGACACTTCGTACAACCAATACTTATGCAATGGCGGTAACAGCTCTTATGACCGCTGTCACCTGCATTCTTGCACCGCTTTCCATCCCGATCGGACCGGTGCCGATTTCACTTACCAACTTTGCAATTTATCTGGCGCTTTATCTTCTGGACTGGAAGAAAGGAACGGTCAGCTATATCATTTACCTTCTCCTCGGACTCGTAGGACTTCCGGTATTTTCCGGATTTACCGGAGGACTGGGGAAACTTGCCGGACCAACCGGCGGATACATCATTGGTTTCATCCCAATGGCAATCATTGCCGGTATCGTAATTGACAAATTCAGCCAGAGATGGATCCAGATTCTTGGAATGATCATCGGAACTGCCATCTGCTATGCATTCGGAACTGCATGGTTCTGTGTTCAGGCAGGTTACACTGTATCCGCTGCTCTTGCAGTATGTGTGATTCCATTTATCCCGGCGGATCTGATCAAGATGGTGATCGCTATGATCGTCGGACCGGAAATCCGCAAGAGACTTGGAGCTGTTGCGCAGTAAGATAACAACTCTGCCAGAATATTTTCAGTCTGGAAAAACAATAATCCAGCCCTCTACAAAGCCCGGAAATACCTGTTTGCCGCAGCGTTTCCGGGTTTCTTTGTTTTTCATATTAAAAATCCGGCTTTTATCAGAGCAAACGTAGGACATGCCATAACATTTCTTTCCATGCAGCCTCACAAAACAAAGCAAGAGACCAGACAAGGCATTTGCATACCCCCGTCCAGTCTCTATATGATTTATCCTGCTTCTATATTTCTACTTTCACTCAGATCTTTATTCTTCTGTCTGCTCTTCTACAGCCGTCTCAGCAGTTTCTTCTGCATTTGCTTCTTCCGCTGTCTCTTCTGCATTCTCCTCCAGTTCACCGGAAGCCTTGCGCACCTTTGCAATACTTGCAACTTCTTCATGTTCCTTCAGATTGATCAGCTTGACACCAGATGTGATTCTTCCAAGTACGGAGATTCCTGCACATTCCATACGGATCACGATACCGTCTGTGTTGATGATCATGATCTCATCATCTGAGTTGACTGCCTTCGCGCCAACTACATTACCGGTCTTCTCTGTGATCTTATAGCACTTCACGCCTTTTCCACCACGGTTCTGGGCTGTGAATTCTTCCATGCGGGTTCTCTTGCCCATACCCTTTTCAGATACGATCAGAAGCTCTTCACCCTGCACATCAAGCTGCATTGCAACAACTTCATCACGGTCGCTTAAATTCATACCACGAACACCCATAGAGGTTCTTCCGGTTGAACGTACATCAGATTCATGGAAACGGATGCACTGACCATACTGCGTAACAAGAATAACATCTCTTTCATCATCCGTAATCTTAACTTCGATCAGTTCATCATCCTCACGGAGTGTGATCGCAGCAAGTCCTGTCTTTCTTACATTTGCATAATCCAGAATCGGAGTCTTCTTAACAAGACCTTTCTTGGTTGCCATGAACAGATAGTCGCCTTCCTTGAATTCCCTGATCGGAATCATTGCTGTGATCTTCTCATCCGGCTGAAGCTGAAGGATGTTGATAATTGCTGTACCACGGGATGTTCTTCCTGCTTCCGGAATCTCATATCCTTTCAGGCGATAACAGCGTCCGGTATTGGTAAAGAACATAATATACTGGTGTGTATTGGTCATGAACAGCTCTTCTACATAGTCTTCATCCAGAGTCTGCATCCCCTTGATACCCTTACCGCCACGGTTCTGGCTCTTGAAGGTATCGTTGCTCATTCTCTTAATGTATCCCATTTTGGTCATGGTGATCACCACATCTTCTCTCGGGATCAGATCCTCTGTAGAAATGTCGTATTCATCAAATCCGATGGCTGTTCTTCTGTCATCTCCGTATTTTTCAGAGATCACAAGGATTTCTTTCTTAATTACGCCAAGCAGAAGCTTTCTGTCTGCGAGGATCGCCTTGTACTCTGCGATCTTCTTCTCAAGCTCTGCATACTCTGCTTCCAGCTTCTCTCTTTCCAGACCGGTCAGAGCTCTCAGACGCATATCCACGATAGCCTGGGACTGTGCATCACTTAAGTTAAAGCGGCTCATCAACTCTGCTTTCGCAATCTGTACGGTCTTGGATCCACGGATGATCTTAATAACCTCATCAATGTTATCCAGGGCGGTCAGCAGTCCTTCCAAGATGTGTGCACGTTCTTCTGCTTTGTTCAGCTCGTATTTGGTACGTCTGGTAACAACGTCTTCCTGATGCTTCAGATAATGGTTCAGGATTTCCAGAAGGCTCATAACCTTCGGCTCATTATTGACCAATGCAAGCATGATCACACCAAATGTATCCTGCAGCTGTGTATGCTTGTAAAGCTGGTTCAGAACGACATTCGGGTTCACATCTCTTCTCAGTTCGATGCAGACACGCATACCTTCACGGCTTGACTGGTCGCTCAGGTCTGTGATTCCATCGATCTTCTTATCTCTTACAAGCTCCGCGATCTTCTCGATCAGGCGGGCTTTGTTGACCATATACGGAAGCTCAGTTACTACGATTCTGTGCTTTCCGTTCTGCATTGGCTCGATATTGGATACCGCACGCACACGGATCTTTCCACGTCCTGTACGGTAAGCCTCTTCGATTCCTCTTGTTCCAAGAATCGTTGCTCCCGTCGGGAAATCAGGTCCTTTGATGATCTCCATGATTTCTTCGATCGTGGTCTCATCTTTATCTTCAATCTGGTCATCAATGATTTTCACAACTGCACCGATGACTTCTCTTAAGTTGTGCGGTGGAATATTGGTTGCCATACCTACCGCGATACCGGAGGTTCCGTTTACCAGAAGGTTCGGGAATCTTGCCGGAAGTACAGTCGGTTCTTTTTCTGTCTCGTCAAAGTTCGGTGCAAAATCAACGGTGTCTTTGTTGATATCCGCTGTCATTTCCATCGAGATCTTACTAAGTCTTGCCTCGGTATATCGCATTGCGGCAGCGCCGTCACCGTCCACAGAACCGAAGTTACCGTGACCGTCTACAAGAATGTAGCGGGTAGACCAGTCCTGTGCCATATTAACGAGGGCTCCGTAAATAGAACTGTCACCATGCGGGTGATATTTACCCATGGTATCACCGACGATACGCGCACATTTACGGTGCGGTTTGTCAGGACCGTTGTTCAGCTCGATCATCGAATAAAGAATACGTCTCTGAACAGGTTTCAGACCGTCTCTTACATCCGGAAGCGCACGAGAAGCAATAACACTCATGGCATAATCGATATAGAACTCTTCCATGGTTTTTTTCATATCCACTTCATGAACTTTATCAAAAATATTATCTTCCATTGGTTTTCTCCTATATATCTAAGTTCTTAACAAATTTTGCATTCTCTTCGATAAATTCTCGTCTTGGTTCTACTTTATCTCCCATCAGGGTTGTAAAGGTAAGATCCAGTTCGGAAGATGTTTCATCGTCCATTGTCACTCTTCTCAAGATTCGATGCTGCGGGTCCATTGTGGTATCCCATAACTGCTCTGCGTCCATCTCACCCAGACCTTTGTATCGCTGAATCTTATTGTTCTGATCACGTCCGACTTCGCTGATGATCTTCGCCAGTTCTTCATCGCTGTATGCATACCAGACTTTTTTGTTCTTCTCCAGCTTATAAAGCGGTGGCTGAGCCAGATATACATAGCCCTGCTTAATCAGCTCCGGCATGAAACGATAGAGGAATGTCAGAAGCAGTGTACTGATGTGTGCTCCATCGACGTCGGCATCGGTCATGATGATGATCTTGTGATATCTCAGCTTGGAAATATCAAAGTCGTCATGGATTCCTGTACCGAAAGCGGTGATCATTGCCTTGATCTCGGCATTGCCATAGATCTTATCCAGTCTTGCCTTCTCAACATTCAGGATCTTTCCACGAAGCGGCAGGATCGCCTGGGTTGCTCTGTCACGGGCTGTCTTTGCAGAACCTCCCGCAGAGTCTCCCTCTACGATGTAGATCTCGCACTTGGACGGATCCTTATCAGAACAGTCTGCAAGCTTTCCAGGAAGTGACATGCCTTCCAGCGCGGATTTTCTTCTGGTAAGATCTCTCGCCTTTCTGGCTGCCTCTCTTGCTCTCTGTGCCATGACAGACTTCTCAACAATAGATTTCCCAATAGCAGGATTCTGTTCAAGGAAGATCTGAAGCTGGCTGCTGACGATACTGTCAACCGCGCCTCTCGCTTCACTGTTACCCAGCTTCTGCTTGGTCTGTCCTTCAAACTGAGGATCCTCGATCTTGACACTGATGATCGCAGTCAGACCTTCTCTGATATCCTCTCCGGAAAGATTCGGCTCGCTGTCCTTTAATAATTTGTTCTTTCTTGCGTAGTCGTTAAATGTTTTTGTAATGGCATTTCTGAATCCGACCACATGGGTCCCGCCTTCCGGTGTTGTGATGTTATTTACAAAACCGTAGGTGTTATCTGTATAAGAATCGTTGTGCTGCATTGCAACTTCAACTTCTACGTTATCTTTTGTTCCTTCACAGTAGATGATCTGCTCGTAAAGCGGAGTTTTGCTACGATTTAAGTACTGGACAAACTCCTTGATACCGCCTTCATAGTGGAAAACTCTTTCCTTCGGTTCTTCATCCCGGAGATCGGTCAGACTGATGCGAAGCCCCTTGGTAAGGAACGCCATCTCACGGAATCTCTGTTTTAACACATCATAATCAAATACTGTATCTTCAAAAATGGTTTCGTCCGGAAGGAAGGTTACCTTGGTTCCTGTCTTTTCCGGATCACATTCGTCTACAACCTTCAACTTGTAAACAACATGTCCTTTTTCATATCTCTGTCTGTACACCTTTCCTTCGTGGCAGATCTCAACTTCAAGCCAGTCAGAAAGTGCATTTACAACGGAAGCTCCTACTCCGTGAAGTCCACCGGATACCTTGTATCCTCCACCGCCGAATTTACCGCCGGCATGAAGCACGGTAAATACGACTTCTACCGCAGGAAGTCCTGCTTTGTGGTTGATCCCTACCGGAATCCCACGTCCGTTATCTATAACCGTAATTGAATTATCCGGATTGATGAACACCTGGATATGATCACAGTATCCTGCAAGCGCTTCATCCACCGAGTTGTCAACAATCTCATAGACAAGATGGTGAAGTCCTCTTGAAGATGTACTGCCGATATACATACCAGGTCTCTTTCTTACTGCTTCCAGCCCCTCCAGTATCTGGATTTGGTCTGCTCCATATTCTGCACTCATATTGATCCTCCTAATTCTCTTTTAATACATGTCCGTTCTGAACATGAAATACTTTATTTATTGAAAATCGATGATTGACAAACTCGTCAAGTCCCGTACAGGTGATCAGAGTCTGTATATCATGAATACTGTCCAGTAAATAGTTTTGCCTGTGTTTGTCAAGTTCAGACAATACATCGTCAAGCAGCAGCACCGGCGTATCCTTTATGATCTGCCGTACCAGCTCGATCTCAGACAGTTTCAGCGAAAGTGCCGCTGTCCTCTGCTGCCCCTGCGATCCAAATCTGCGGATGTCGATCCCACCTGCCATAAAACAGATGTCGTCCCGGTGAGGTCCCACCGATGTACTCTTCATCCTGATATCGCGCTCCCTGTTCTTCTCAAGCGCCGCCTCAAGCGAAAGTGCTCCGCATCCAGGTTCATACGAAAGGCTGATCCTTTCCCTGCCTCCCGTCAGTTTATGGTGAATGTCTCCGATTATCGCATTGACCTCCTCAATAAACCGGATCCTTCTCTGAATAATCTTTTCTCCATACTGAACCAGCTGCATATCCCACACATCCAGCGTATCCAGTATGTCATCTCTGTAATAGGTATCCTTCAGCAGACGGTTCCGCTGATTAAGTGTACGGTTATAATTTGCCAGGTCACTTAAATACACCTTGTCGAGCTGTGAAAGCTCCAGGTCCATGAACCTTCTCCTCTCCGCCGGACCATTTTTAATAATGTTCAGATCCTCCGGCGAGAAAAACACGAAGTTCGTCAGTCCAAAAAGTTCACTCGCCCTCCGGATCGGAACCTTGTTGATCGCAATCCCCTTCGGACTGTTCTTCTTCAGGTGCATATCGATCTGCCATGGAACACCATTTTTCTCAATGACAGTTTCAATATGAGCTTCATCCTGCCCGAACCGGATCAGATCCCGGTCCTTCGTCCCCCTGTGAGACTTCGTCGTTCCCGACAAATACACCCCTTCCAGGATATTCGTCTTGCCCTGCGCATTATCACCGTAAAAAATATTCGTGGCATGATCAAATTCAATATTCAATATTTCATAATTTCTGTAATCTTTTAATTTTAATGATTTGATAATCATACCTGAGCCAGCCTATTTTTCAATCTTGATCTCTTCTCCGTTAAATGTAACAACATCGCCGTCATATAATTTTTTACCACGTCTGGTATCTACTTCCCCATTAACCTTTACCAGACCTTCTGTAATGACTTCCTTGGCTTCCACACCGGAGCCTACAAGACCTGCTGCTTTCAGTGCCTGGCCAAGCTTGATAAATTCGTCTCTGAGTTTGATTGTCTCCATAATTTTTATCCTCTCTAAATTCCTATACTGCTCCGCTGAAGTTTACCGGAAGGATCAGGTATACATAGCTTTCTCCTTCATCCTTGATAAAGCAAGGAGCCTTTGCGTTCATAAAGTAAAGATCTGCTTCTTCGTCATCAATAACGCGGAGTGCGTCAATGAGGAACTTCGGATTGAAGCCGATCAAAAGGTCTTTTCCCTCTTTAGTGATCATAATCTCTTCATCCATCGTACCCTTCTCTGACTTAATCTTAAGTTCCATCATTTCATCCTGAATGTTGATGATGATCGGCTTCTTATCACCTTCTTTTACAAGAAGAGTTGCACGGTCAATACAGTTCAGGAGTTCTCTTTTATTGATTCTTACCTTTGTCTCATAATCATTGGACAACATCTGCTCGATACGGAAATATTCTCCTTCAATCAGTCTGGATACCACAACGGTATCATCAAATTCAAATACAATGTGGTTGGCTGTGAAATACAGTCTCACTTCGCTGTCTGCTTCACCTGAAAGGATCTTGCTGACTTCGATCAGAGTCTTTCCCGGAACCACGATCTTCTTCGGTTCATAAGATTCCTTCAGTTCGATCTTGCGGATGGAAATACGGTGTCCGTCAAGAGATACCACTTTCAGAATATCCCCGTTCATATCGAAGAGTTCTCCTGTCATCAGTTTGTTACTGTCGTTGTCTGCAATTGAGAAAATAGTCTGGCGGATCACTTCCTTCAGTGTGAACTGGGAAATTGAAACCGGATTCTCTCTCTCAATATACGGCAGATAAGAAAAATCTTCACCGGATTTGCCGGAAATATTGAATTTTGCTTTTTCACAGGTAATGAGCGTCTGAAGGTTTACTCCACTTTCAATTACGATTTCATTATCAGGAAGCTTTCTTACGATATCCGAGAAAATCCTCGCATCCAGTGCGATCATTCCCTTCTCATCGATCTGCCCTCTGATCACAGTCTCGATCCCAAGTTCCATATCGTTCGCTGTAAGTTTGATAATATCTGTAGTTGCATCAATCAGAATGCATTCCAGGATCGGCATAGTTGTCTTTGTCGGAACTGCCTTTGATACAATGCTGACCCCTTTTACAAGATCTGATTTAAGACATCTGATTTTCATAATGTGTAAAACTCCTTTCGACGCGCAAAATATATATTTATATAAAACAAATCCGTAGTTATCTTAGTAGTGTCTGTTGAATTGTGGACAAGTACTTTAAAGCCTTAATCTAAACCACTTTAAGGCTTTGACAAGTCCGTGGACAGCCCTTCATCCTCCGTGGTAAATTATGGAAAATTTTTCTACAGCGGGCTGATCTTTTTCTGAATGATCTCAATCGTGTTTCTTAAGGCTTCATCTTTTTCCACATCCCGGGCAATCTTGTCCACACCGTGGTTCACAGTGGAATGGTCACGCCCTCCGAGCAGATCGCCGATTCTCTGAAGTGATGCATCCGTCATCTGTCTGCACAAATACATCACGATCTGTCTGGCTCCGGCCGTTCTCGCATTTCTCCGGCTGCCTTTCAGCTCGGAGACGGAAACATTAAAATGATCAGAAACCACATCCAGCACCAGCTCCGGCGTCACCTTATGGCTCTCGTCCGGCGCGATCATATCCTTCAGTGCCTCTGCCGCCAGCGAAACATCGAAATTCTTCCTTCCGCCAATGCGGTACAATGCAATCAGCTTGTTAAGTGAGCCTTCCAGTTCCCGGATATTGGTCTTGATGTTCATTGCAATATACTGGATCACCTCGTCCGGAATCTGATATCTTTCCAGCTGATCCAGTTCTATCTTCTTATAAAGAATCGCCATACGTGTCTCATAATCCGGCGCCGAAATGTCCGCGATCAGTCCCCATTCAAATCTTGTCCGCAGACGTGCCTCCAGTGTCGTCATATCCTTCGGTGGTTTATCACTGGAAATGACGATCTGCTTTCCGGCATTGTGCAAATGATTAAACGTATGGAAAAATTCTTCCTGTGTACTCTCTTTGCCGATAATAAACTGTACGTCATCGATCAGGAGTACATCGTTATTGCGGTACTTGTCGCGAAATGCATTCATCGCCAGATCGTTGCCGGTCTTTCCATTGCGGATCGCCGTGATCAGGTCGTTGGTAAATGTCTCACTTGTCACATACAGGACTTTCTTCGATGGATCCCGGTCCAGTATGTAATGGGCGATCGAATGCATCAGGTGCGTCTTGCCAAGTCCTACCCCGCCGTATAAAAACAGGGGATTGTAGACCTCACCGGGAGATTCGGCAACTGCCAGTGATGCGGCATGTGCAAAATTATTATTCCCTCCTACCACGAAAGTATCAAACGTATACTTCGGATTCAGATTCGCTTTTTCAGTAATCGGACTTACCACTTTATGCTTATGTGTCTTCTCTTTTACGGGCGCAGTATCCTTCAGATATCTGCGTTGCTGCTCGCGCGGCAGATCTCTCGGAATAAATCTGATCTGATACTCTGTCCCGGTAACTTCCGCGATGCATACTTTAAGCGGAAGAAGATATTTGTTCTGAATGTGTTCGATACTCGCCTTAAAATTCACAGTGAGATACAGTGTGTTGCCTCTGATCTCATAGACCTCCAGCGGGCGTATCCACGTTTCAAAAGAAATGTTCGATAGAAAATATTCTACTTTCAGCTTTTGAATGATCTCTTCCCATTTTTCTTTTATGACGTCCATGTTCCTGCCCCATTCATCTTCAAAATAAGCATAATCATACTCTTATATTCTACCTTAAAACGATTTCAGAATCAATCAAAAACCGTAAACTTATTCATAATTTCCTTAAAATAAGCACTGAAACTTTGCTAAAACTGCTTGACGGAGACAACTTTTTTGATTATAATGAAATACGATGTCTTAAAAACGTAAATAAGCTTCTATTCATATAAGAAGAAATCGATAGGAGGTGGATATCAATGAAGATGACATTCCAGCCAAAGAAACGTTCCAGAGCGAAAGTTCATGGATTCAGAGCAAGAATGGCCACAGCAGGTGGAAGAAAAGTTCTTGCAGCAAGAAGAGCAAAAGGAAGAAAAGTATTATCAGCATAGGTCACATATATGTGGCCTTTTCTT
Organism: uncultured Bariatricus sp.; assembly: GCA_934320645.1. Taxonomy (GTDB): domain Bacteria; phylum Bacillota; class Clostridia; order Lachnospirales; family Lachnospiraceae; genus Allocoprococcus. Next base: position 9,445 of record CAKRFP010000040.1, on the reverse strand, counting down.
CTATGCAAATTTATGTAAATCGGGAGAATAAATCATGAAATTTTCCGAATCATTGAAGAAAAACAGGGATTTTCAGTCTGTATACAGAAAAGGAAAACCCTACGGCAACAAGTACCTTGTAATGTACCTTCTGCCGAATGATTTCGGACGCAACCGCGTCGGAATTTCCGTCAGCAAAAAAGTGGGGAACAGCATCATAAGACATCATTTAACAAGGCTGATCCGTGAGAGTTACAGGTTACACGAAGAACAGTTCCAATGTGGATATGATATCGTGATCATCGCAAGGACGACCGCCAAAGACCGGTCATACTATGAGATTGAAAGCGCTCTCATCCATCTGGGCAAACTTCATCACATTTATTCGGACTGCGTTTAGTCAGTTCAGTATATCGAGAAGACGGATATACACAACGAGGCACTGAAATTATGAAAAAGATATTACTATATTTGATTCGTTTTTACAGAAAGTATTTATCACCTATGAAGGTATATACCCATTGCATTTACATTCCCACCTGCTCAGAATATGCGCTGGAGGCAATTGAAAAATATGGGGCATTTAAAGGAGGCCTTCTGACCGTATGGAGAATTTTAAGATGTAATCCATTCGCAAAAGGTGGATATGATCCGGTGCCTTAACTAACCTACGAGCCGTCCAAACACCGGGACGGAAATGTTAATGGAGGAAAGGTTATGACAGGTATTTTAATGACACAGGTCAGCACACCGATCATCGGACAGGCTGCCTGGGTACTCGGTAAGATCATGAACGGTATTTACCGGGTAATGGATTTAGTCGGCATTCACAACCTGGGTATTTGTATTATCCTTTTGACAATCGTCATCTATACTTTACTCATGCCGCTTACAATCAAACAGCAGAAATTTTCCAAAATGTCTGCTGCAATGAACCCTGAGCTTCAGAAGGTTCAGCAGAAGTACAAAGGGAAAAATGATCAGGCTTCCATGCAGAAGATGCAGGAAGAAACACAGTTAGTATATGAAAAATACGGAGTATCACCAACCGGCGGATGCTTAAGTATGTTCATCCAGTTCCCAATCTTGTGGGCGATGTACTATGTAATCCGTAATATCCCGGCTTATGTAACACAGGTAAAAGATGTCTACACACCTCTTGTTACCTCAATCATGGCTCAGGACGGATGGCAGAAAGTTATGGAAAAGATCGGAGAAGCGAAACCGATCCTGATGTCTGCCTCCAAATATGATTACTCTGATAAGAATGTACTGATCGACGTACTCTACAAATTCCAGACTTCAACATGGGATACCCTTGGCAAGAAGCTTCCAGATCTGCAGACTACCATCGACAGCACTGTTAATACATTAAAGTCCATGAACAACTTCCTTGGACTTAATATCGCAGAGACACCTATGAACCTCATCAGTACCGGTGTCAAAGCCGGAACATGGGGAATTGTGATCATGGCAGTCCTGATCCCGATTCTTTCCGGTCTGTCACAGTACTTAAGTGTTAAACTTTCTCAGCAGACAACAGCTACAACCAATAATCCGCAGGCGGACCAGATGGCTGCTACCATGAAGTCCATGAACGTAACACTTCCGCTTGTATCTGTATTTATGTGCTTCACATTACCTACAGGTCTTGGAATCTACTGGGTTGCCAGTGCCGTTGTCCGTATGGTACAGCAGTATTTCATCAACAAACACCTGAACAAGATCCCAATGGATGAACTGATCAAGGAGAACATGGAAAAAGCTGCTGAAAAGCGTAAAAACAAAAAAGAAGTTGATGCAAGCAATGTAAATAAAATGGCTCACAAGAACGTAAAGAACATTCACGAGCCTGTAAGATCAGCTGCTCAGACAAAAGAACTTGAAGAAAAGCTTGAAGAAGCGAAAAAGAAAAATGAAAATGCAAAGGCAGGAAGCCTTGCAGACAAAGCAAACCTTGTAAAGCGCTTTAACGAAGGCCAGAAATAGGGGGACAAGTCAAATGAATGAGATTACAGTATCAGCAAAAACTTTAGACGATGCCATCACAGAAGCTTCTATCCAGCTCGGTGTAGCAAGCGACCAGATGGAATATGATGTTATTGAAAAAGGAAGCGCAGGTTTCCTCGGAATCGGAAGCCGTCAGGCAGTTATCCGTGCCCGTATCAAAAAATCTGTAACAGAAGAGATCAAAGCCGAAGAAATCAAACCGGAAGAGATCAAAAAAGAATTCAAGAAGGAATTCAAAAAAGACCGCAAGGATTTTGGCGGACACAAAGAACGTAAAGAGTACAAAGAGCATAAAGAATACAAAAAAGATTCGAAAAAGGACTTCAAGAAAGAACCTAAGAAAGAATTCGTAAAAGAAAACAAACCAGAAACAGTCTCTGCCGTAACAGCAGCAGCTCCGATTCAGGAAGAGAAGAAAGAGCTTCATGTAGCCGTTGTAACCGAAGAGACACAGAAGATCTGCGAGAAATTCTTACAGGAAGTACTTCAGGCAATGGGAATGGGCGAAGTAAATATCATATCCTCCATCGATGAAGAAGGTGCTCTTGCAATCGAAATGAGCGGTGAAAACATGGGTATCCTGATTGGTAAGCGTGGACAGACACTGGATTCTCTCCAGTACCTCACCAACCGTGTAGCTAACAAGTCACAGGATGGTTATGTACGTGTCAAACTCGACACAGAAGACTACCGCAAGAGAAGAAAACAGACTCTTGAGAATCTCGCCAAAAATATCGCTTACAAAGTAAAACGAAGCAGAAAGCCGATCTCACTGGAACCGATGAATCCTTATGAAAGAAGAATCATCCATTCCGCTCTGCAGGCTGATGACAGAGTTTCTACCCACAGCGAAGGAGAAGAACCTTACAGACGTGTTGTTGTAACACCGAACCGCCGTTAATGTTAATTGGTCTGGCAAATGTGGTACGTGCACCGTTATAACAGAATCGTTTACAGTAAACCGCAGTCATTTGATGGCTGCGGTTTTTTGCTGCCATCATCTCTGCAATTCATCTGTTACTATTTATTCCCAGGTCAGTCACTTTGCTGCTCCACACCAGGGGATACACATTTTATCTATGATACATTCGCCTTTGTAAAAGTACATTCTTCACAATAGGCACTTCCATTTTGACTGCATTCGGGGTAAAATGGTAGCATCGCATTTATTACAAAAATATAGAAGGAAGCAATATAATGGGATTTAAAACAGACACAATCGCAGCAATCTCCACAGCAATGACTAATTCCGGAATCGGAATCGTGCGTCTCAGCGGAGAAGATGCGTTTTCTATTATTGACAAGATTTACAAAGGCAAAAGTCCGAAGCTTCTGTCCGAACAAAAAAGCCATACCATTCACTATGGCTATATCATGGACGGAGAGCAGACGATTGATGAAGTGCTGGTTCTTTTAATGCGTGGACCGCACAGCTACACCGGTGAAGATACTGTGGAAATCGACTGTCACGGCGGTGTATTTGTCACAAGAAAGATCCTTGAGACCGTGATTAAATACGGTGCAAGACCTGCTGAACCGGGTGAATTTTCCAAAAGGGCTTTTCTGAACGGCCGGATGGATCTGTCACAGGCCGAAGCCGTGATCGATATCATCAGCTCCAAGAATGACTATGCACTACAAAGCTCCGTGAATCAGCTGAAAGGGTCTGTCCACAATAAGATCAAAGAGATCCGGGAAGTCATCCTTTACCACACCGCATTTATCGAAAGTGCACTGGATGATCCGGAGCATATCAGTGTAGATGGTTACGGTGATACCCTTCTGGGCGTTGTAAAGGATCTTCAGCAGAAGATACAACGACTTCTGGATACGGCCGATGACGGACGGATCATCAAAGAAGGGATCAAGACCGTGATTGTCGGAAAACCGAACGCCGGCAAATCCTCTCTGATGAACGTTCTGGTTGGCGAAGAAAAAGCAATCGTAACCGAGATTGCCGGAACCACAAGAGATGTCCTGGAGGAGAATATCCAGCTTCAGGGCGTATCCTTGAATATCATGGATACTGCCGGAATCCGCGATACCTCTGATATCGTAGAGAAGATCGGTGTGGATAAAGCAAAAGAAAATGCAGAAAAAGCCGATCTGATCATCTATGTGGTCGACGCATCCAGACCTCTTGATGAAAATGATCACGAGATCATCGAAATGATCCGGGATAAGAAAGCAGTGATCCTGCTGAATAAGAGCGACTTATCCACAGTTGTGGATAAAAAGACTCTGGAAACGTTGATAACTAAGCCAATGATCGATATTTCAGCAAAAGAAGAAACCGGAATCCATGAACTGGAATCTACCTTAAAAGAGATGTTTTATCATGGCGAGATCTCATTTAATGATGAGGTCTATATCACCAATATCCGGCACAAGACCGCTCTTTCTGATGCACTTTCCAGCCTGAAAAAGGTAGAAGAGAGCATTGAAAATCAGATGCCTGAGGACTTTTTCACAATTGACCTGATGGATGCATATGAATCTCTGGGAAGCATTACCGGAGAGACGATAGGAGAAGATTTAGTAAATGAAATATTCAGCAAATTCTGTATGGGAAAATAAAGACACATACGACATCGTTGTAGTTGGTGCAGGACATGCTGGCTGCGAAGCTGCCCTTGCCTGCGCAAGACTCGGTCTGAAAACGATTGTTTTCACCGTAAGTGTGGAAAGTATCGCCATGATGCCATGCAACCCGAATATCGGCGGTACCTCAAAAGGACACCTGGTACGTGAGCTGGATGCTCTCGGCGGTGAAATGGGAAAAAACATCGACAAGACATTTATTCAGTCAAAGATGCTGAATAAATCTAAAGGACCTGCCGTTCATTCCCTGCGCGCCCAGGCAGATAAGAACAAATACAGCAATACCATGCGACAGACGCTGGAAAACCAGGAGAACCTGGAGATCCGACAGGGCGAGGTTGTCAACATCCTCGTCGAAAACAGCGCTGTAACAGGCGTTCAGACCTATTCTGGCGCAATCTACCGGTGCAAAGCAGTTGTTCTGTGTACCGGAACTTATCTGAAAGCAAGATGTATTTACGGGGATGTCAGCACCCACACCGGACCAAACGGTCTGCAGGCGGCAAATTATCTGACTGACTGTCTGAAAGAGCTTGGCATTAAGATGTACCGATTCAAAACGGGTACCCCGGCACGTATTGACAAGAGAAGTATTGATTTCAGCAAAATGGAAGAGCAGTTTGGTGATGAAAGAGTCGTACCGTTCTCGTTCACGACCAATCCGGAAGATGTTCAGATCGAACAGGCTTCCTGCTGGCTTACCTATACCAATCCGACAACCCATGAGATCATCCGCAAAAACCTGGATCGTTCCCCACTTTATTCCGGTATGATCGAAGGCACCGGACCACGTTATTGTCCGTCTATCGAGGACAAAATTGTAAAATTTGCCGATAAAGAACGGCATCAGGTGTTCATTGAACCAGAAGGTCTGGAAACCAATGAAATGTACATTGGAGGAATGTCAAGTTCACTTCCCGAAGATGTTCAATATGAAATGTACAGAAGCGTTCCAGGTCTTGAACATGCAAAAATAGTTAAAAACGCATACGCTATTGAATATGATTGCATCGACGCAAGACAGCTTCATCCGACACTTGAGTTCAAATCTATTCGCGGTTTATTCAGCGGTGGTCAGTTCAACGGAAGTTCGGGATATGAAGAAGCAGCCGCCCAGGGACTTATTGCCGGAATCAATGCCGCACTGGAGGTTCTCGGAAGAGAACAGTTAATTTTAGACCGTTCCCAGGCTTATATCGGTGTTCTGATCGATGATCTGGTTACAAAAGAAAGTCACGAACCATATCGTATGATGACTTCACGTGCCGAATACCGGTTACTCCTGCGTCAGGACAACGCTGATCAGAGACTAACCGAAATAGGACACAAAATAGGGCTTATTTCAGACGAGAGATACCAGATGTTGTTAGACAAAGAAGAAATCATCCGCAAGGAGATCCACAGGCTGGAACATACCAACGTTGGAACTTCCCAGGAAATCACGGATTTTCTCACAAATTGCGGCAGTACGCCTCTCACTTCAGGATCTACACTTGCTGAGCTTATTAAGCGTCCAGAGCTGAATTACGAGCTTCTGGAACCTATCGACCATATGCGGACAGAAAGCTTCAGCCGGGAGATTATGGAACAAATTGATATCAACATCAAATATGAAGGCTACATCAAGCGCCAGTTAAAACAGGTAGAACAGTTTAAAAAGCTTGAAACCAGGAAAATACCGGCAGATATCGATTACGATGCTGTTCCGAGCCTGCGAATCGAAGCTGTGCAGAAATTAAAACAGTTCCGACCGCTTTCGATCGGTCAGGCATCCCGTATTTCCGGTGTCTCACCTGCCGATATTTCTGTATTACTGGTATATCTAGGACATTAGACCACCAGATAACCAGACCTGTATTTTGATCTTTTTTGGGATATTACAGAATTCATTATTTTTGATTTCTGTTTTTCCCTTTATTATAGATGTGTACTTTTGAGGGCATCACCCAAAAAGTACACATCTATTTTCAAAGAAAGGATTTTATCGTGTACTTTATAGGGCAAAAAGTATGTTTTTCATCTTTTCGTATACCTTTTAGGTGCATGATTGTATTTATTTAAAAACATTATCACTTTATCGTGTACCTTTAAGGTGCTATCTTCTCAGAAATTGTGTATCTATTTGGTGCAAAACAGTGTAAATTACTGTTTATTTTCCGCAAAGATGTGTACTTTTAGGGGAAAAAGGAGCAATATGAGTAAAAAATTTGAGCAACAGCTTGCAGAATTAGGTATCACATTAACGCAGACCCAGTTTAATCAGTTTGATAAATATTACGAAATGCTGGTGGAATGGAACAAGGTTATGAATCTCACCGGTATCACCGAGTACGAAGAAGTAAACGAAAAACATTTTGTCGACAGCCTTGCATTAGTAAAGGCTCTGGATATCAGTAAAGTTCAAACCGTGATCGATATAGGAACAGGCGCCGGATTCCCCGGAATTCCTTTAAAAATCGCCTTTCCGCACCTGAAAATCACGTTGCTTGACTCTTTAAATAAGAGAATCCGTTTCCTTGACAATGTGATTGAAGAGTTAAATCTTACGGATATCCATACAATCCACGGCAGAGCAGAAGATTTTGCCCGTCAGGCAGACTACAGGGAACAGTTTGACCTCTGTGTTTCACGTGCAGTGGCCAATTTATCTACATTATCCGAATACTGCCTCCCTTATGTAAAAGTTGGTGGATTCTTTGTTTCTTACAAATCCGGTGATATTGTCGATGAACTTTCCGCTGCAAAAACCGCAGTACATGTCCTTGGAGGTACACAAAATAAACCAGTTGTATTCCAGCTTCCAGGCAGTGATATCAGCCGTTCATTTGTAAAGATCAAAAAAATCAAACCTACAGGGAAGAAATTCCCTCGAAAAGCAGGGCTTCCTTCCAAAGAACCTATCCACGTATAATCCGCTGTACATGCCTGTAGTCTGTATATGCTGCAAGGAAAATTGAACTATTTTCCTTTATCCTGACCTGCTTCCAGTAGTTCTTTTCATGTTGGTTCAATTTTAATTGTTATGGTTTGTTCAATTTATATTTTTGATGGTTCAATTTTATACACTTTGAAAATGCATTTTTATTTTTTGCATGCAGTTCTGTCGGAAATTTGTTTTCCTATTTCATTTCAAAAAGCGGGTAAGTTCAATTTTTTACCCGCTTAAAATCTGATTTTCTATTTTCATTTAGCTTGATTATTTCTGCAAAAAGCCCAATAATCATCCTTCTGTTTTGTTTTTCAGAGAAAGACAATTTACATAGAAATTTTCCCGAGTTGTATGTCGGTTTTCATGGTGCTCATGAGCAGAATAAGTACCAGTTCTGTTTGTGATTAGATAATCGTAAAAGTTGGTCAAGAGCCATATATAGCCAAATGCGGGATGTACACCGAAGTGTGCATCCCGCATTTGGCTATAATGTGTACCTGAAAGTACTTTATATTATTCAGCAGAGAAAAGGATATCCAGCTGTTCTGCGAATCCTTCCGGTTGTTCAATTTGAGGAAGATGTTTCGTATCCTTTATACACATGCATTCTATAGCAGGCACATGTTTCTGATATTGTTTAGCAATCTCAATACTGTTTTCATCATATTGTCCAGAGATAATGCAGATACTATTTGTCGCCTTGCGAATACAATGATAAATATTTGTCTTTGTATATCCACCTTTGATGCTTGCAAACAAATATTTTGAATGTGCGTTTTCATTATGAGCAGATTCATGGTATATCTTCGTCATCTGATAATCCACCGCATCCTCGTCGTACAGATACTTATCCACAAATTTTTCATCAATCGCTTCTCTTGAATGAATAATGTTGTACAGTAGCGTACCAATAATCGGTATTTCAATAAGGAACTTCAGCGTCTTGGTTCTCTTATTCGGACATTTTGCAAGTTCCGTAAGTGACAGCGGATTCACCATACAGATCTTTCCAATCACGTTTTCATCATTTCCGCATGCCATAACCGCAATGGCAGCCGATTCTCCTGTAGCCACAACATCTGCCTTTTCGCCAATGATATGTTTAATAAAATCCGTCAGCATTTGTACATAAAGGAAATTAGTATAAGTAATATTTGGTTTTTCAGATCGTCCACAGCCCAGCAGATCCACGGTATAAACAGTATGCTTTTCTGCAAGAATTGCCGCTACTTTTTTCCATTCTACGCCAGAGCTTTCTGCATCCAAATCATGAAGAAGCAGTAGTGGTTTACCATTCCCCTGTTTTCTGTAATAGATTTTTCCAAATCTCCAGTCATAATAATTTCCCTCAGATGAGTTTAACAAGCTGTCTTTTGTTGCCATTTCTATAAGTGTTTTATTTATCAGATGGATTGTAATCGCACCAAGTGTTGCTAAAATCGCACAACTTTTCAATTTATTTTTCATCGTTAATTGCTCCCTTCTCCGAATCATTTTTGCCCCGATTCAGCAAGATCATACTCGCAAATAGTATCTGTTTTTGTGTGACATTTCACCTTGCGGCTTATAGATAAGTATACCATAATCTCCTCACAGTTTAAAGATTTACATCATGTTATTGTTCCTTGGTTTTCGACAAAATGTTTCACGTGAAACATTTTATCTCCCCTTTTCCAACTGCTCCTAGCCAAATATATTTTCATTTATCCAAAATATGATGTTGGGGTCAAAAATCCTCTTGCAAGCAAGCTTACATCGGCTTTCTGACCTTTTGGCCTTGGTATCATAATATTTTTATACATTTTCATATTTCACTTTATGTAGAATGTTTCACGTGAAACATTCCCTTATTTATAAAAAATGCCGAAATAAATGTTTCACGTGAAACATTTAGTAGATTTAGATAAAGTTTAGTGTTACAATTAT
>CAKRFP010000039.1 GCA_934320645.1 uncultured Bariatricus sp. | reverse complement strand
AAATTCGTTCTATAAAGCCATTTAATTCCTCATCACCGATCGACCAGGTATTCCGCCCTTTTTGCGTCACGGTAAAGGTATATTCCTGCTTCTCTCCATACTGCATATCGAGATAAGAACTTCTTAAAAGGCTGTATGCACCGGTCATGTAATCCAGCACCATTGCCTCTTTGATTTCTTCATCAGTTCCGCTGTACTTTCCTGCATCTTTGTCTGCCTGGATCTTTTCGGACTCTTCCTTCAGCTTCGGCATGAAGCGGGTAAATACGTCCACCGGCTGGTACTTTACCGTCACCTCACAGGTCTTACTCCCCGTCTTTTTTACACCACTTACCTGATAACGGACGGAGCTAAAGATCTCTTCGATCAATACACCATATGTCTCGGAAAAGTCATTTTCTGTCTCCACACCATTTAGCAGATAGTCCTGGACAAAAGCATTGATCCCGTTCTCATAGACCTTCTTCAGATCACTTTCTGATGCTCCGAGGATTTCCTTTGCTTCCTGGGTTTGTCCCTGAAAAGTCAGATCCAGGTTCGCCTGCACATATTTTTCTGCCTTTCCTTCATTGATCCCACATCCGGCAAGCAGTGTGACCAAAAGCAGCACTGCCAGAAACACACTGCCTGCTTTTCTCTTTTTCCAGAAACTACCGTTCATAGACTACCTGCTTTGAAATGGTATCTGCGCTTTCTTTATCCCGCAGCTCGCTAATCAGCGCAAGTGCAAATTCAATCGCAGTTCCAAGTCCTCGGCTGGTTGTAATATGTCCGTCAGACACCACCGGCTGGCAGGTAACTTCTGCTCCGGTAAGCCCTTCTTCCATTCCCGGATAACAGATCGCTTTTTTTCCTTTCAGCAGTCCCATTCCACCAAACACCGTCGGTGCTGCGCAGATTGCCGCCAGATACTTCTTCTCTTCATTATATTTTAAGATCAGTTCACCAAGCTCTTTGTGTTCTTTTAAATGAGTTGTTCCCGGCATGCCTCCCGGAAGTACCAGCATCCTCACCTCTGAAAAATCTGTATCTTCAAATAAGCTGTCTGCTTTTACTGTGATCCCATGTGCGCCCTGGATTTCTTCCCGTCCCATAATGGAAACTGTCTTCGTCTCGATTCCGGCTCTTCTTAAAAGATCCACCACCGTAAGACCTTCGATCTCTTCAAATCCATCTGCAAGAAATACACATACTTCACTCATAATCCTGTCCATCCTTTCTTTTTTCCTGATGTTCCCCATTGTACCAGATGCCCGCAAAAATGGCAACTTTCCGCCTTGTTTCTCCCAAAAAACTCCGCTATACTGTTAAATATAAAAAAAGTGTATCTACGGCATGTAATCCCTTTTATTTAACCGGACGTTCCTGCCGAAAAACAAAAAAGGAGGTCTTTCCCATGGAAATCGAACGCAAATATCTGATCCATACGCTTCCGGATCACCTAGAGGATTATCCTCACCGCACACTTGAACAGGCTTATCTTTGCACCGAACCGGTTGTCCGTGTCCGCCGCGATGATAACGACTACATTTTAACCTACAAGTCCAAAGGACTTATGGTTCGCGAAGAATACAACCTGCCGCTTACCGAAGAAGCCTACCGGCATCTGCTCGTAAAAGCCGACGGACGCATTATCACCAAAGAACGCTACTGCATCCCGTATGGCGATCATCTCACGGTCGAGCTGGATGTTTTTGACGGTGATCTCGCTCCGCTTCTCCTTGCAGAAGTTGAATTTGCTTCCGAGAAAGAGGCAAATGCATTTACACCACCAGCCTGGTTTGGCGAGGACGTCACCTTCTCCAGCAAATACCATAACAGTACATTAAGTCAGAAAAAGGATTGAGAAATTTCCCAATCCTTTTTTATCCGGCAAATGCACGGCCACAGGTACATTTACGGATTCTGTTCTTTTTCTTAGTCTTCCAGACCGAATCCGTCATGGATTGCGATCAGTGCACGGTCTGTGTCTTTTTCATCGATCAGAACCGTGATACGGATCTCTGATGTAGAGATCATATTGATATTGATATTGGAATTACTGAGTGACTCAAACATAGTCGCAGCAACGCCCGGATTGCTGAGCATTCCGGCTCCAACGATCGATACCTTTGCTACTTTTTCATTGTATGTCACACTCTTGATCGTAAGAGCTTCTTTTCTGGATTCCAGAACTTCCATTGTTTCCTTGAGATCATCCTGTGATACGGTAAATGTGATATCCTTTGTTCCGTCACGTCCAACAGACTGCAGAATGATATCCACATTGATATTGTGCTTTGCAAGTGTATTGAAAATCTTAAATGCAGTACCAGGTCTGTCTTCCACACCCATGACTGAAATTCTCGCTGTATTTTTATCTGCCGCAACGCCGGTAATTAACATTTTTTCCACCTTTGCTACCTCCTTGACCAGGGTTCCTTCTTCTGTGTTCAGGCTGGAACGTACAACCAGCTCAACCCCGTATTTTTTCGCCATCTCTACAGAACGATTATGTAAAACCTTTGCCCCTGATGTTGCGAGCTCCAGCATCTCATCGTATGTGATCTCTTCAATCTTGCGCGCATTCGGCACTACTCTCGGATCTGCAGTGTAAACGCCATCTACGTCTGTATAGATCTCACATTTGTCCGCATGCATTGCAGCCGCAAGTGCCACGGCTGTCGTGTCAGATCCACCTCTTCCAAGTGTGGTATAATCTCCGTAATGGTTGACACCCTGGAATCCGGTCACGATAACAATCTTGCGGTTCTCCAGTTCGTGGGTGATACGGTCTGTATCCACTCTTTTGAATCTGGCATTTCCGTTCCGTGCTGTGGAATGCATCTTTACCTGAAATGCATTCAGCGAGATTGCCGGGACATTCAAAAACTGAAGTGCCATTGCCATCAGTGCTACGGATACCTGTTCTCCCGTGGTAAGGAGCATATCAAGTTCTCTCTTTGACGGGTACGGATTGATCTCGGCCGCTTTTTCAAGCAGTTCATCTGTTGTATCTCCCATTGCCGAGAGAACAACGATCACATCATTCCCCATCTGATATTCTTCTGCGCAACGTCTTGCCACATTAAAGATTCTCTCTTTATCTGCAACCGAACTGCCACCAAATTTCTTAACTACCAGCATAATTTCCTCCTACAGTTCCTGCATTTTTAGACTTCTTCTTCTACTCTTATCATATGCAGGATTTCTGGATAAGCTTTCGCTTTTTCTTCGTATTCTCCTTCGGTCATCACCGGTGTGACAAATCCGAATTCTCCTTCGACTCCTGCCTCTGCAAATCTGACTTTACCAAAATCACTGCCGATCCGTTCTTTTAACGCATCTTTACTTCCGCTGATTCTCACCAGGAATTTCTTGCTGGTCTTGCTTCTGTCTTCCAATGTAAGTTTTTCTTCACTCCAGAAATTCATGATATCTCTGCCCTGATTCTGTACCGCTGCCACAATGTCAGCGACAACCGCACTTGCAGTCGGAAGCTTTCCAGCTCCGCTTCCATAGAACATGGCATCTCCAAGCATATTTCCTTTTACAAATACGGCATTAAACACACCATTCACACTGTAAAGTGGATGCTCTGCGTGAAGAAGCACCGGTGCAACTCCTGCATAGAGCGTTCCATCCACATGCTTGCACTCCGCAAGAAGCTTGATATTCATTCCCAGAGCCTTTGCATACTGCATGTCTTCTGTTGTGATTTTTGTAATTCCTTCGGTATAAATTTCTTCAAAATCTACATATTTTCCTGAAATGATGGATGCAAGGATTGCAATTTTCCGGCATGCGTCCTGTCCTTCCACGTCAGCCGTTGGATCTGCCTCTGCAAATCCATTCTTCTGCGCCTCACGAAGAACGTCCGCATAGTCCGCTCCTTCGTAGAACATCTTGGTCATCATGTAGTTGGTCGTTCCATTTAAGATTCCTGCAATCTCTTCGATCTCATCACCGGTCAGAGATGAACCAAGAGCACGGAGAATCGGGATTCCACCTCCCACACTCGCCTCGAAAAGGAAATTCACATTCTTTTCACGTGCTGTCCGAAGAAGTGCAGATCCATGTTTTGCTACCAGTGCCTTATTGGATGTCACAACGCTTTTTCCTGCTTCCAACGCTTTTCTGACAAAGGTATTCGCCGGTTCCACACCGCCCATCACTTCTACTACAATTCCAATCTCCGGATCATTTAAAATGATCTCATAATCATGGACAATCTTCTCCTGGATTTTATCTCCCGGAAAATCTCTCAGATCCAAAACATATTTTACTTCAATTTCTTCTTTTGCCCTCGATGCGATCAGCTTCTGGTTCACATCCAGAACCTCTACTACACCAGAGCCTACGGTACCATAACCTAATACTGCAATCTTCATCTCTTTGTCTACTCCCTGCCTACGATTTTCAAATAATGCACACCCGAATGCTGTTCAATCTCTTCCACCATTTCCGACAGATTCTTTGTCGTCTGCAGCACTTCCACGCTCAGTGTCAGCGTTGCCACTCCATTGATCGGAATACTCTGGTGAATGGTAAGGATATTGGCCTGATATCTCGCCACCGCATTTAAAAGCTCTGCCATAACGCCCGGCGTATCATCAAGCTGTATGACCATCGTAACAGTCCTTCCTTTTTCATTCTCATGAAATGGAAAAATATCATCCTTATATTTATAGAAAGAACTTCTGCTGATACCGATCTCTTCCGTTGCTTCCTGAATCGTCATTCCCCGCTTAGTCGCAAGAAGCCGCTTAGTTTCTACAACTTTTAAAAGAACCTCCGGCACCGCTTTTTTCTTTACCACATAGTACTTTGTATTATCCATTGTTACTCCTCTGTTTCAGATAAGCATTGATAAATGGATCCAGTTCTCCATCCAGAACTGCACTTACATTGCCCGTCTCTTCTCCTGTACGGTGATCCTTAACCAGATTGTAAGGATGTAAAATGTAAGAGCGGATCTGGCTTCCAAAATTGATATCCTGAACTTCCCCGCGGATACCGGATACCTTCTCCTCCTGCTCCTGCTTTTTCAAAAGATACAGTTTGGCTTTCAGCATCTGCATCGCTTTATCCTTGTTGAAAAGCTGTGAACGTTCATTCTGGCACTGCACGACAATCCCCGTCGGAAGATGTGTGATCCGCACCGCCGAGGAGGTCTTGTTGATATGCTGTCCTCCGGCTCCGCTTGAACGATAGGTATCGATCCGCAAATCATCATCATTCAGTTCAATGTCAATGTCATCTTCAATATCTGGAATTACATCACAGGATGCGAATGAGGTCTGCCTCTTTCCCGCCGAATTGAATGGAGAAATCCGCACCAGACGGTGCACTCCCTTCTCCGACTGGAAATACCCATATGCATTCTCACCGCTGACTTCAAATGTGATTCCCTTCAGCCCGGTGATATCCCCATCCTGATAGTCCAGAACCGTTATCTGAAATCCCTTGGACTGTGCATATCTTGTGTACATACGATACAGCATATTTGCCCAGTCACAGCTGTCCGTTCCTCCGGCTCCTGCATGCAGGGTTACGATTGCATTGCAGGAATCATACTCTCCGGAGAGAAGTGTCCGAATCCTGAGATTTTCAAATTCTTTTTCGAATCTTGTAATCTCACGCTGGATTTCTTTTACCATTTCCCGATCTTCTTCCTCTTCCGTAAGTTCGATCAGTGCTCCAATGTCTTCATAGCTGCTTTCCAGATAATGAACTTCCTTAACACAGTCCTGCATTTTCCGAAGTTCTTTCATAATCCTCTGCGAAAGCTCTGTCTTATCCCAGAAACCTGGTTCTTCTATCTTTCTTTCCAGCTCTTCAATCCGTTTTTCTTTGCCTGCCAGGTCAAAGTGAATCCCTCATTTCTTTCAGGGGTTCTTCATACGCATTTAATGTCTGCTTAAATCCGTCTAATTCAACCACTGTATCACCTCAAATCTCATAAAATTATGCAAAAATCAAACTGTCGTATTTATTTTCTTCCGCAGCACTGTTTGTATTTCTTGCCACTTCCGCACGGGCATGGATCATTCGGATAAACCTTCTTCTCGGCACGTACTTTTGGTCCTTTTGCCACGCTGTCATCTTTATTTGTACCGGTTACTTTTGCAACCTGTTCTCTTTCTACCTTCTGTTCTACATTAACATGGAAGAGAAGTCTGACAGTATCCACTTCGATCGCACGGGTCATTTCACCGAACATATCATATCCGATCATCTTGTATTCAACCAGAGGATCTCTCTGTCCATAAGCCTGCAGACCGATTCCCTGACGGAGCTGATCCATATCATCGATGTGATCCATCCATTTTGCATCGATCACTCTCAGAAGGAATACACGCTCTACCTCACGCAGATGTTCCGCTTCCGGGAACTGCGCTTCTTTTTCTTCGTATGCTTTTGCAGCACGTTCTTTCAAGAGATGCTTGATCTCTTTTACTTCTTTATCCTTAGCGTCTTCTTCTGTAACCGGAGCCAGCGTCGGAATCACATCCAGCAGATCACGGTTCAGTGCTCCAAGATCCCATTCTTCAAAATCCTGTTCCTCTGAAAGGTTGGCATCCACTGTATTTTCCACAAAGTCTGTGATCATATGGAAGATGGAATCTCTCATATTCTCACCGTCAAGTACTCTGCGTCTTTCATCGTAAATGATCTCTCTCTGTTCGTTCATTACCTGGTCATATTCCAGCAGGTTCTTACGAATACCAAAGTTGTTGCTCTCGATCTTCTTCTGTGCTTTCTCAATTGCACTTGAAAGCATCTTATGCTCGATCTGTTCGCCTTCTTCTACACCAAGCTTTGTGAATACATCCATCAGTCTCTCGGAACCGAACAGTCTCATCAGATCATCTTCCAGAGAGATGTAGAATCTGGACTCTCCCGGATCCCCCTGACGTCCGGCACGTCCACGCAGCTGATTGTCGATACGGCGGGATTCATGGCGCTCTGTACCGATGATCTTTAATCCGCCAACTGCTCTTGATTCCTCATCAAGCTTAATATCCGTACCACGACCTGCCATGTTGGTTGCAATCGTAACTGCACCGTGCTGTCCAGCCTGTGCTACGATCTCTGCTTCCAGTTCATGAAATTTGGCATTCAGTACGTTATGTTTCACACCACGCTTGCTGAGCATTTTGCTGAGGAGTTCGGAAGTCTCAATTGTAATTGTACCAACCAGAACCGGCTGTCCTTTTTCGTGTGCTTCACAGATTGCATCAATAACTGCATTGAATTTTTCTTTCTTTGATTTGTAAACGGCATCTTCCAGGTCGACTCTCTGTACCGGCTTATTGGTCGGAATCTCAATAACGTCCATTCCATAGATATCACGGAATTCCTGTTCCTCGGTAAGGGCGGTACCTGTCATACCGGATTTCTTCTCATATTTGTTGAACAAGTTCTGGAATGTAATGGTTGCCAGAGTCTTGCTTTCTCGCTTAACCTTTACATGCTCTTTTGCTTCAATCGCCTGATGAAGTCCGTCAGAATAACGGCGTCCCGGCATGATACGTCCGGTAAATTCATCAACGATCAAAACCTCGTCATCTTTTACGACATAATCCTGATCACGGAACATCAGGTTATGTGCACGAAGTGCAAGGATGATGTTATGCTGGATCTCCAGATTCTCCGGATCAGCAAGGTTCTCAATATGGAAGAACTTCTCAACCTTCTTCACACCGTCTTCGGTCAGGTTGACATTCTTCTCTTTTTCATTGACAATGAAATCTCCGGTCTCTTCGATCTCTTCTCCCATGATCGCATTCATCTTGGAGAATTCCCCGCTTGCCTCACCTCTTTCCAGCTGTCTTGCCAGAATATCACAAGCTTCATAAAGTTTGGTAGACTTTCCACTCTGTCCGGAAATGATAAGCGGTGTTCTTGCTTCATCAATAAGAACGGAATCGACCTCATCGATGATCGCATATTTCATTCCACGCTGTACCAGCTGTTCTTTATAGATGACCATGTTATCACGCAGATAGTCAAAACCAAGTTCATTGTTGGTAACATAAGTAATATCACAATTGTACTGTTCTCTACGTTCGTCATTATCCATCTGGTTCAGGACAACTCCGACAGTCAGTCCCAGAAATTCATGGACTTTTCCCATCCACTCGGCATCACGTTTTGCCAGATAGTCATTGACTGTTACAATATGCACGCCTTCTCCAGTTAACGCATTTAAGTAAGCCGGAAGAGTCGATACCAGGGTCTTACCTTCACCAGTTCTCATCTCTGCGATACGTCCCTGATGCAGGATGATACCACCGATCAGCTGTACACGGTAATGGCGCATTCCGAGTACACGGACTGCTGCTTCTCTTACAACCGCAAACGCTTCCGGAAGAAGATCATCCAGTGTCTCTCCCTTTGCAAGTCTCTCCTTGAATTCCTTTGTCTTTTCTTTCAGTTCCTCATCGGAGAGCTTCTGCATCTCCGGCTCCAGCGCATCAATGTGATCCACGATCGGATAGATTCGCTTCAATTCATGCTCGCTGTGCGTTCCAAATATCTTTTCAATAATTCCCATTTTATTAAGCTCCTTATGTTCCTTGCTTATCACTTCTGTCTGAAGCGTATTTGCTCTTTTACCTATAGCTAGACAGTATCCATTGTAGCACCATTTCTTTTATTCTTCAATTAGTTTATTTTGCTGCTCCTGCCAACTCCTCATACGGAATCTTTCCGCCGAAAAGATCCAGTGCACTGCCGATCGTATAATCCAGTTTTCCGCCGCTGATCCGTGCAAACTCCCGCAGATCCTCCATGCTTCCGATTCCACCGGCATAAGTGATCGGAAGTCCTCTCCACGCTGCCAGCATCTGAACCAGCTCTGCTTCCGTACCGGATGCTTTTCCTTCTACATCCACACCGTGAATCAGGAATTCATCACACCATCCGGACAACTCTTCCAGAACGTCCACTGTCAATCTTACCTCAGTAAATGTCTGCCATCTGTTGGTCACAATAAAATAGCTGTTCTCCCGTCTCCGGCAGCTCAAGTCCAGTACCACGTGCTCTTTCCCTACTGCCTTTTTCAACCGGTTCAGCCGGTCATATCGCACCTGTCCATCCTGAAACACATAGGATGTCACAATCACATGGCTTGCCCCCTCTTCCAGATACTCAGCCGCATTCTCTGCAGTAATTCCTCCGCCAATCTGCATTCCGCCCGGATAGGCGTGCAGCGCCTTCAGTGCCTGCGCCTTTGTTGCTTCATAATATTCGGATGAAGGTGGATTCAGCAGAATAATATGACCGCCGGCAAGTCCGTCTCTTTGATACATCTTTGCATAATAATCTGCATCCTGCCTGGATATGTAATTCTCTACTGCTGCATTTCCTGCATCCTTCAGACTTCCGCCCACAATCTGCTTGACCGCACCATTGTGAATATCTATACATGGTCGAAATTTCATGAAATCCTCCAGTTTTTTCTATTTTTGTCTTCACATACTGTCATATTGTATCACACCCGCGGACATTTTACCACCTTTTGTCTGTAAAAAAGGCAGGACTTTTTCCACAAAGCCCTGCCTTTCTCTTATTCCTGACCATCTATCGTATGATTGTCATTTACATTCTGGTTATTTGCTCCATCTCTTGTCATATCATCGACTCCGTTTTCCACGTCATCCACTGCATCATCCACACCGTCTCCGATATCGTCCACAATGTTTCCGGCTGCCCCGTCATTTCCTGCTCCGTTTGTACCGGCCGCATCATTTCCATTCAAGGTGTCATTTCCGTTTGTCGCATCGTTTACCGTTCCATTCTGGTTTGTCCCACCGGTGTTATTGTCAGGAACCGCCGCGTTATCACCATTTCCACACGCTGTGATTCCTCCCATCAGCATCATGCAGGTAAAAACAAGAGCCATTCTTCTTAGATATTTCATGTTGCAATTCTCCTTTTTCTGTAAAATACTTGTGCTATTACTATCCGCAGAAAAAGGATTTCTATACCTGTTTTTTAAATTTTTTCAATGATGCGGCCACTTCTGTACGCATCCAGCAGTTCTTCCAGATCCTGTATCCGCTCTTTTAATGCTTTTCCCACATCAGTATCTCCTACCGTCTTGCGTTCAAGTGTCCGCTTTACGATCACACTGTCCGAATGGATATCCCGTTCTTTTTCAATAGCTGCCTCCGTCGACTCAAACGGATCATGTGCTGCAAGGATCAGACCATAAGAATTGTAGATCAGTGTATATCCTGCAATTCCGGTCTCTTTCTGGTAAGCTTTTGAAAATCCGCCATCAATTACAAGCACCTTTCCACTGCACTTGACCGGATTCTCTCCATTCTTCGTCTTCACTGGAACATGTCCGTTAATAATGTGCGAAATCTCCCGGTCCAGTCCGAATTCATCCAGAATTCCGTTCATCACATTTTCATCTTCAAGAAGAAGATAATACGCATTCTTATTCTCTTTCCACAGTTCCTTTTCCGCAAGGAAATACCGTTCAAAAGTCGCCATCTTATCTTTGCCGAAAAGCGGAGAATTTTTGCCCTGCCAGATGTACCACAGCAAGTCACGTCCTTTTCTTCTTTCTTCCGGATCCACTGCAAAAAATCCTTTTCTCACATAGGACTCCATCACATCATAGAGCGCTCTTCCCCGATAGCTTTTTCCGTATATCTTTACCGTTCTGAGCGTTCCATCATCGTTCAGTGGAACACAGCCATGATACAGCAGATTGGAATTGTAAATCTTGTAGAGACTTCCTTTATTCAGAAGAAAACGCATATGACACTGCAGTTTCTCACAGTTCTGGAATGCCTTCACCAGACGGTCCACGATCTCTTCTTCCTCTGTAGAAAGCTGATATGGATTCTTTGGATCTATTGTCGGAAAATAATCATCCAGAAGCTGATAACGCTTTCCATCTACCATAACCGTACCATCTTCGTAGTTGATCTTATCCAGAAAATTTCTGTTCTGAAAACCAAATTCCGGATAAAGCCCAGACACCTGTCCTTCTACTTTGAACTGAATGACCGAAATTGCCTTATGCATCTTCATATTCAGTTCCATCTCCTGTGGTTTACAGTTGTCCTGCCCTTTTAATTTAAAGCATTCACACGGATCCTTTGCATACTGCTTCCATGCAAAAGTTGCAAGCGGAAGCAGATTGATCCCATATCCATCTTCCAGAATATCCAGATTGCCATAGCGTGCGCAGATACGGATTACATTCGCAATACAACATTTCTGCCCTGTTGCCGCTCCCATCCACAGAATATCATGATTCCCCCACTGGATATCCACAGAATGATATTCCATCAGCTTGTCCATGATCAGATTCGGTCCCGGACCTCTGTCATAAATGTCACCGACAATATGCAAATGATCCACAACCAGACGCTGGATCAGCTCACACAACGCTACAATAAACTCCTCCGCTCTTCCGATCCGAATGATCGTACTGATGATCGAATTATAATAAGATCCTTTATCCGTCATTCCTGACTTTTCTGTGATCAGCTCCTCAATCACATATGCAAAATCCTTCGGGAGCGCTTTTCTGACCTTGGATCTGGTATATTTGCTTGCCGAACGCTTTGCCACCTCGATCAGCCGGTATAGCATGATCTTATACCAGTCATCCATATTTGGTTCTTCTTCCCGGATCCGCTCCATCTTCTCCCGCGGATAATAAATCAGTGTGGCAAGGGTCTGCTTGTCCCTGCTGCTCATGGTATTCGCAAATACGTCATCGATCTTACGCTTTACCGAGCCCGACCCATTCTTCAGCACATGGGCAAACGCTTCGTATTCTCCGTGAATATCCGTCAGGAAATGTTCGGTTCCCTTCGGCAGATTCACAATGGCCTGTAAGTTGATGATCTCTGTGGACGCTGCTGCGATAGACGGAAATAATTCCGCCAGCCCTTCCAGATATTTCTCCTCTAATGCTTTCATAACTTCCTCCCTCTTGTGCAAAAGCTTTTTCTGCTTACAGTCCGATCACATCACTCATATCGTACATTCCTGCCGGTTTTCCAGCCAGGAATTTGGCAGCTTCTACTGCACCTTTTCCAAAAATTGCTTTTGAATATGCAGTGTGGTGGAATTCGATCACTTCATCTGCCCCCGCAAAGATGACGTCATGCTGTCCAACGATCGTACCTCCACGTACTGCAACGATCCCGATTTCGTTTTTCTCACGTTTTTTTCGTTCATGGCTGCGGTCATAATTGTATACATACTGGTCAGCCATCGCTTCATTAATCGAATCCGCAAGTGCGATCGCAGTTCCACTTGGAGCATCAACTTTCTGATTATGATGTTTTTCTACAATTTCAATATCAAAGCCTGCCGGAGCAAGAACCTTTGCTGCATCCTTTAAAAGCTTCATCAGAAGATTGACTCCCAGCGACATATTTGCAGAGCGGAGAACCGCCACTTTTTCTCCTGCTTCTTTCACCTTTGCAAGCTGTTCCTCTGAAAGTCCTGTTGTGCAAAGAACAACCGGAAGCGTTTTCTCCACACATACATCCAGAAGCTCATCAACTGCTGCTGCGTTTGAGAAATCAATAACAACATCTGCCTGCACATCACACTCTGCAAGGCTTGTAAATACCGGATATGGATTCTCGATTCCGGTAAATTTATCAATACCTGCCACGATCTCGATCACATCATCCTCCTTTACAAGTCCTGAGATCACCTGTCCCATTTTTCCGTTACATCCATGCATAATTGCCTTAACCATTTTGTATTCCTCCTTGTTATCTCTATGTTCTTGTGTATCTTTTCACAAATTCCTGTATAGCACAAAAGGAACTGATGGATACTCCAGTCAGTCCCTTTTCTCTATAATCTGACCCTTTATTATGCCAGTTTGATTCCAAATGCTTCCAGTTCTTTTGCAAGCTGTGCTGTATGTGCTTCTGTCATCTCTGTCAGAGGCATACGCAGCGGACCTGCCTGCCATCCCATCAGATTTAAAGCCTTTTTAACCGGAATCGGATTCACTTCACAGAATAACTTCTCGATCAGCGGAATCGCATCCAGCTGCATCTTACAGCTTCCCTTGACATCTCCTTCAAAGAACTTTGCACAGATGTCATGTGTATACTGCGGAGCCACATTCGCAAGAACCGAAATGACACCCTTTCCTCCAACAGAAAGGAGCGGTACGATCTGGTCATCATTGCCTGAATACAGATCGATCTTGCCATCTGTCAGCTGCATGATCTTTGAAATCTGGGAAATATTGCCTGATGCTTCTTTTACCGCAACAATATTTTCTACATTCTTATGTAAAGTCGCAACTGTCTCCGGAGCAATATTCACACCGGTACGGCTCGCCACACTGTAAAGGATGATTGGTGCTTTTGCTTCTTTTGCAACAGCGGTATAATGTGCGATCAGTCCGTCCTGTGTACATTTGTTATAATATGGTGTTACAAGCAAAAGTCCGTCTGCACCGTCTTCTACTGCCTCTTTTGACATCTGGATCGTTGTGTAGGTACTGTTGGAACCGGTACCTGCGATCACCGGGATTCTTCCCTTGACACGCTCAATCGCAAATTTGATGCATTCCATGTGCTCTTCTTCTGATAAAGTAGAAGATTCACCTGTTGTTCCGCAGATGATAATACTGTCGGTCCCATGTGTACAATGGTAATCCAGCATTTCATCCAGTTTGTCATAATTTATACTCTCGTCCTCATGAAACGGCGTTACAAGTGCCACTCCTGATCCTGTAAATATAGCCATAATATTCCTCCTGACATGTTGCTTTATGATACTAAACGATTAAAATAAGTTTAGCATTAAATGCAGGCACTGTCAATCAGAGTCTTTTCCAGTTTACTGACCGAAACTTCATAGGCAACCCTCTTTTCTGTCTCGGTATCTGAAATCCGTTTTACATATTCCCTGCTCTGGATCCTTCCCAGAAGCTGTACATGCTCTCCCACTTCAAAGCCGGAGGCATATCTTGCATTTCTCCCCCAGCAGATACACGGAATGTAATCAGATTTTCCATATGGGCGGTTAACCGCAAGCAAAAGATCTGCGATCTCCCTTCCAAGCGGTGTCTTCCGGTAGATCGGTTCCTTGCAGATATAGCCATCCAGCCAGATACTGTTGGTCTTTGTCCCGTCAGGTTCTTCTTCCATAAAGGAAATCTCCCGTACAAATACGGATAATACCAGACGGTTTTTCTGCTCTTCATGCCGGTTGTAAGAGCGGAACTGTCCGTGCACCATAATATACTCTCCGGTATAATCCTGTGTCACGTCGATCAGTCTCTCTGAGATCATCAGCGGAATACGGTCTTCTGAATTGCTCAGTCTTTTCACTTCTACCTCTACCATATAAAAGCCTTCTCCAAAGACCTCATGGCTGAATGAAAATTCAGTTGCTACCTTTCCCATGATCGTTACCTGGTTATTTTCAATAATCTTATCTGACATAATAATGTAAATCTCCTTCCTCTTCGCAGGCGTATTTTACCGCGTTTTTACTCTTGATCACTATCTAATCTATGAAGCTTTTCCAGTTTTTAGAACAAAAAGTAAAATCTTTTTTTGCAGAAAGTCAAATTTTTTTCTTACTACTTGTAAATTTTTGAAAATGTGATAAACTATACGGGTTGTAACTTTAAATAGGTAATAAGAAGGGTTTTGAGAATATGAAGACAAAACGTGAAGACATTAGAAATATCGCTATCATCGCCCATGTTGACCACGGTAAAACAACATTAGTAGATGAACTTTTAAAACAGAGCGGTGTTTTCCGTGAGAATCAGGAAGTAGCTGAACGAGTAATGGATTCCAACGATATCGAACGTGAACGTGGAATCACAATTCTTTCCAAAAACACTGCTGTCGTTTATAAAGATACAAAGATCAATATCATCGACACTCCAGGACATGCCGATTTCGGTGGCGAGGTTGAACGTGTCCTTAAAATGGTAAACGGAGTCGTTCTTCTGGTAGATGCTTTTGAAGGTGCCATGCCACAGACCAAATTCGTTCTGAAAAAAGCACTTTCACTGAAACTGCCGGTTATCGTATGTATCAATAAGATCGACCGTCCGGAAGCACGTCCGGATGAAGTCATTGATGAAGTCCTTGAACTTCTTATCGATCTCGGCGCATCTGACGATCAGCTTGACTGCCCGTTCCTCTTCGCTTCCGCAAGAGACGGTTATGCAACTTACAATGTCGATGATGAGCCAAAAGATATGGTTCCTCTGTTTGAGACCATCCTGGATTACATTCCAGCTCCGGAAGGTGATCCGGATGCAGGTACACAGATGCTGATCAGCACCATTGATTACAACGAATACGTTGGTCGTATCGGTGTCGGAAAAGTGGATAACGGAACCATCTCTGTCAACCAGGATGTGGTTGTTGTGAACCACCATGATCCGGATAAACAGAAAAAAGTAAAGATCAGCAAATTATATGAATTTGACGGTCTGAATAAAGTAGAAGTAAAAGAAGCTGGCATCGGTTCCATCGTTGCGATCTCCGGTATTGCAGATATTTCCATCGGTGATACCATCTGTTCACCGGACAATCCGGTTCCGATCGAGTTCCAGAAGATTTCTGAGCCTACGATCGCAATGCAGTTTGTTGTCAACGACAGCCCGTTTGCCGGACAGGAAGGAAAGTTCGTTACCTCCCGTCACCTTCGTGACCGTCTGTTCCGTGAGCTGAACACTGACGTCAGCCTCCGTGTAGAAGAGACAGAGAACACCGACAGTTTCAAGGTATCCGGACGTGGAGAACTTCATCTTTCCGTCCTTGTTGAAAATATGCGCCGTGAAGGTTACGAATTCGCAGTCAGCAAAGCCGAAGTTCTTTATAAAGAAGATGAAAATGGCAAGAAGCTGGAGCCAATGGAAACGGTATACATCGATGTACCGGATGAATTCACAGGTACTGTTATCGATAAGTTAAGTCAGAGAAAAGGCGAGCTCCGCAACATGGGAATGTCCAATGGCGGATACACACGTCTTGAATTCTCCATCCCTTCAAGAGGTCTGATCGGATACCGTGGAGAATTCCTGACTGATACCAAAGGAAACGGTATCATGAACACCGCTTTTGACTGCTACGCTCCATACAAAGGAGATATCCAGTACAGAAGCCAGGGATCCCTGATCGCATTTGAGACAGGTGAAGCAGTTGCTTATGGTCTGTTCAACGCACAGGATCGTGGAACCCTCTTCATCGGACCTGGCGAAAAAGTTTACTCCGGTATGGTAATCGGACAGAATGCCAAGACAGATGATATCGAGCTGAACGTATGTAAGACCAAACATCTTACCAATACCCGTTCTTCAAGTGCTGATGAAGCTCTGAAGCTGACACCGCCGAGAATCCTCAGTCTGGAAGAAGCTCTTGACTTCATCGACACCGATGAACTTCTGGAAGTCACACCAAAGAGTCTGCGTATCCGTAAAAAGATCCTGGATCCAAAGCTCCGTAAGAGAAGCAATTTCCAGTAAAATGTAATAAAAAAGAATAGATTTTTCTTTACACCTCCCCCTTGTATCCGTTACAATCTTTGTATACAACGAACAAGGGGGATTTTTTATGAAAAAATACTTAAGCGCAGCACTTCATAAGCTGACCGTACTTCTTGAATTTATTATTTCATTTGTTCTGGCTGCCGGTATCATCATTCTGCTGATCCAGCTAGTCATGTCCATGCCAAACGTACCGAACCACGATATCTATCCGAATTATGAAGATATGGTAGAGACCTGTTTCAACCTGATCATCGGCGTCGAACTGATCCGCATGCTTTATCAGCACAAACCTTCCACGGTTTTCGAGGTTCTGTTATTTGCCATCGCAAGACAGGTGATCATGGCACACAACAATCCGGTATCCAGTCTGATCGGTGTGGTTTCCATTGCCCTTCTGTTTGCAACCAGAAAGTTTCTCTTTATTGAATTTGATGAATCTGAGAAAATCATTTTCCGTGCTACTACCAAAGCACAGGTTGTGAACAGTATCCTGCATGTACATATTCCATACGAAGATGAACAGACCTTATATGATGTGATCACTAAAAGATTTGAACAGGAAAAGACGGAGATCGGTGTCGGCGCCTGTATATTCTTTGATAATTTCGGGCTACGCGTTGCCAAAATGCACAACGGCAAAATCAGCCGTATTGAAGTCATCCGTTCTATTCATTAGCAGAATATTCTGACAATTCAGTTTTCTTCATAGAATTTTAATAATTTTTTTGCATTTACCATTGCATCTGCCACCTATGATAGAGTATAATGTAGCTATAGCCGGAAGGATATAAAAGCTATCTATACATCCAGTCGGTCAAGCTCTTATAGGTGCACTTATCTCCGTACATACTATGAGAAATATGAGAAAAAAGGAGTTGAGCTGTATGAATTTTATCATTAGCGGAAGAAACATTGACATCACACCTGGTCTCAAACAGGCTGTAGAACAGAAATTAGGAAAACTGGAAAAGTATTTTACTCCTGGAACTGACATCATCGTTACACTCAGTGTCGAAAAAGAACGTCAGAAAATCGAAGTTACGATCCCTGTAAAAGGAAACATTATCCGTTCCGAACAGGAAAGCAGTGATATGTATGTGTCCATTGATCTCGTAGAAGAAATTATCGAGCGTCAGCTCAGAAAGTATAAAACCAAGCTTATCGCAAAGCAGCAGGGCGGACATGATTTCCGTCAGGAATTCATTGAATCTGATACCACAGCAGCAGAGACAGACGAGATTGAGATTGTCCGTACCAAGCGTTTCGGTATCAAACCGATGTTCCCGGAGGATGCATGCATCCAGATGGAACTCCTCGGACATAACTTCTATGTATTCAGCAATGCAGAGACGGATGAAGTCAATGTTGTATATAAGAGAAAGAATGGAACCTACGGTCTGATCGAACCGGAATTTCAGTAAGATTATAAGGTATCAAGAGAAGCTGCTAATGGTAGCTTCTCTTACATATTAAGGTATTGCAAGAAGCCCTCTACAGAACAAATCTCCGTTCTATAGGGGGCTTCTCTATAGCCTTATTTCAGAATGCCTTCTATTCCTCAAAAATGAGAATTTCTTTTCCATCCTCTGCAAAGTAGCAGCTGTCTCCTTTTTCGATCACAGCCTGACCGTTGGTTCCCTCTATGATCTCCGAAACCACGCTTTTTTCCTGATCGTATGGCAGAATCACCCAGATCAGCACCTTATCCGTGTACTCTGTATCTTGCACACTGATCTGCCGCTGTCCCAGAATATACTGGATCTTACCAAGTCCGGTGTAATCCGTTCCAATCTCATACCGGTATCCCAGACGCTTGGTGATCACCGTGCTTGCCTGAAGGCCTTCCTTCGTTGCGCCCTGATAAGCCCGCACGAGACCTCCGGTCCCCAGAAGTGTTCCTCCAAAATATCTGGTTACAACCACTGCGGTGTCATAAAGTCCCTCCCCTGTCAGCACATCCAGCATCGGTTTTCCTGCAGTTCCTGCCGGTTCCCCGTCATCACTGCATCTTAATGTCGGATTGTTCACGCCGATCACATAGGCAAAACAGTTATGTCTTGCGTCCCAGTACTTTTTCTTCACTTCTTCTATAAATGCCAGTACCTCTTCCTCTGAGTGAACCGGTCTTACCGTTGCGATAAAACGGGATTTCTTTTCTACGATCTCCCCTTCTCCTCCCCGGTATACTGTTTTGTATTCTTCCTGCATGTCTGCGTTTTTCCCTTCATTTTCCTTATATTTTCACTATTCCCAGTATACAAATCTATTCCTTCAGATGCAAGAAAATTACAAAAATATTACAATTTCCTCCTATTTCCGAAGTTTTTCTTAATTTTGTAAAATGAAACATCGAAGTTTTCAAGTTTTCCTTTATTTAGATTATCAAGTTTGATATAATATTGCAATATGAAGGAGGAAGCATTCATGAATTATGGAAAGCGAAAAGCTTCTAAAAAACAAAAACGCATAACATCGAAAAAGAATATGCGCAAAAAGAAACTGGGCGTTCGCCTTTTTAAAGGTTTTCTATTATGTATCTTTGTCTGCTGTATCCTCGCAGCGATCGGAGGTGGCTTTATCATCAAGCATGTGATTGATAATGCACCTGAGATTACAGCTGACAGCATCAAACCACAGGGTTATACGTCCACCGCACTTGCAGACGACGGCACGACAACAATAGCCGAATTCACCGGTGCAGGTGCCAACCGTGTATATAAGACGATTGATCAGATCCCGGAGGATCTACAACATGCATTCGTCGCAATTGAAGACTCCCGTTTTTACAAGCATAACGGTGTTGATATTCAGGGTATTATCCGTGCTTTTGTTGTTGGTATCACTCATGGCGGCAACTTCTCTGAAGGAGCCAGTACCATTACCCAGCAGCTGATCAAGAACAATGTCTTCCCTGACTTTGTAAATGAAAGTACTTTTGAAGAAAAGCTGGAACGTAAGATCCAGGAACAGTATCTCGCAATTCAGGTTGAAAAGCAGCTTGATAAAGATTCAATCCTTGAAAGCTACCTGAACACGATCAACCTTGGTCAGGACTGTCTGGGAGTACAGTCAGCCGCACAGAGATATTTTAATAAGGATGTCAATGAACTTAACCTTTCCGAATCTGCAACCATCGCTGCGATCACACAGAATCCGGGAAGATACAATCCGATCACCAATCCGGAAGACAACGCAACCCGCCGCAAAAAAGTTCTGGATGACATGCTCGATCAGGGCTGGATCGATCAGGCTGCCCACGACGAAGCACTGGCGGATGACGTATATTCCAGAATTCAGAACGTAAATACACGAATCGAAGAGTCCAGCACCGTCAACTCTTATTTTGTCGATGCCCTTTCTGAGCAGCTGATCGAAGATCTCACCTCAAAAGACGGACTTGGCTATTCCCAGACACAGGCTGAAAATGCACTGTACAGCGGTGGTCTTACCATTTATTCAACTCAGAATCTTACGATGCAGAATATCTGCGATGAAGAACTGAATGATGACAACAACTATCCGGCAAATATTGACTGGGGAATTGACTATGCCCTCACGATCTATCATACCGATGGTTCGGTAGACAACTACAGTGCCGGACATCTGAAGCAGTTCGGAGCCGATGTATACAACGACGATGAAGGACTTCTCTTCGGATCCCAGGAAGCTGCCCAGGAAAGAATTGATGCATTCCGTAACAGTCTTCTTCAGGAAGGTGAGACTTATGATGAATATGTCAACCTCTCTCCACAGCCGCAGACTTCCCTGACCATCATCGATCAGAAGACCGGTCAGATCAAAGCTCTTGTCGGTGGACGTGGTCAGAAGACGACCAACCGTGGTCTGAACCGTGCGTACAAAGGCTCTACCCGTAATGCAGGTTCTACTTTCAAGATCCTTGCAGTATATGCTCCGGCTCTGGACAGTGCAGGTCTTACACTTGCTACCACAGAGGTTGATGAAGAATACTACTATCAGCATGATCTAGAACATCACCAGGTTCACAACTGGTGGGGCGACTACTACAAAGGTACTGTAACATACCGCCAGGCAATCGAACAGTCCATGAATATCATTGCCGTAAAGACACTGAATAAAATTGGTATCAATCTTGGATTTGATTACTGCGAGAAATTCGGTCTTTCCACACTGACTGAAGATGATGCAGTCGAATCCCTGGCTCTTGGTGGTATTTCCCATGGTGTTTACAACTATGAACTGACGGCTGCCTATGCATCCATTGCAAATGGCGGTGTATATACCAAACCATCCCTGTACACAAAAGTACTGGATCATGATGGAAATGTCCTGATCGACAATTCCAATCCGGAAACCTATGAAGTGATCAAGGATACAACGGCAGCACTTCTTACCAATGCCATGCAGGACGTTGTCACAAAAGGTACTGCAACCGATGCACAGCTTAATAATATGCCAGCATCCGGTAAATCCGGTACAACCTCTGACAACCGCGACTTCTGGTTTGAAGGCTTTACCCCTTACTATACCTGTGGTATCTGGATGGGCTATGACGGCAATCAGGAAATGTCAGAAGGAAGCTGGAACTATCACTTCAAGATCTGGGCTAAGATCATGAACCGGATTGACGAAGCATTCGGACTTACTTACAAAGAATTTGAAATGCCAAGTTCTCTTGTTCAGAAAACGGTCTGCACACAAACCGGTAAGCTGGCAACTTCAAGCTGTCCTTCCCAGACAGAATGGTTTGATCCGAGTACAGCTCCTACTGAGACATGTACCGGTCATGTAACAACAAAAACTCCTTCCAAATCTACAAAAGACGAGGAAGAAGATGAAGATGAAGATGAAGATGTTACAGATGGAGATTCCAATTCAACAACGGATCCTTCAACCGGTGATAATAACGGTTCATCGGATTCTGGTAATAATAATTCAGGTAACACTGGTGGCGACTCTGGTAATGGCGGCAATCCAGGCGGCACAGATTCTAGCAATGGACAGTAAGAATCCATCATCCGATTAGAACAATAAGAAAGAATGTGCCTCGGCACATTCTCGCGCCAAGCGCGTTGCTGAGCGCCAGAGGCGCTCGTTAAGCAACGACCGAAGCGGAGCGTAAACCGCTTGCGACATTCTTCATCTTCGTGCGAGTGCGCATCTCCGGCACGCAGTGCCTTTTATTTCATAGGAAGTTCCTTCGGAATTTCCTATGAAATAAAAAGAGATCAGTGAATGTTAAAATTCACTGATCTCTCTTTTTTTATCTATCGCTCTGGTCCTCTATTTCTGATATACGATCTTACCTTCAATCATCGTATAGTATACCATTGCATCGGTATCAAGTCCGAGTTTTCCTTTCATTACAATAATATCTGCATCTTTTCCTTCTTCCAGGCTTCCCAGACGGTCTTCTACACCCAGCACTTTTGCAGCATTGATCGTAACCGTTCTTACTGCTCTCTCCTGTGCAAGTCCTTCACGCACTGCTTCTCCCACATGATGATACAGGGATTCTTCACTCAGAATCGGTGAATCAGTGATCATCGCCACATTCACCCCTCTGTCATCCAGCATTTTTACAGCTTCCACATCGATTTTTCTACGTTCTCCAGGACTACGGTAAGTTGCAATCGGTCCGTAGCATATATCGCATCCGCTTTCCACGATTTCATCCAGATAATCGGTTGCTCCCCATGCATGTTCTAATGAGAAGTGTACGTTGTATTTTTTCGCAATCTCGATTGCTGTGAGCATATCATACTGTGTACAGTGGATCTTACATGGAATTTCTCCTTTTAAAGCCAGGCAAAGAGCTTCCATATCCGGATCATACTCCACTTCTTTATTCTGTTCTTTGTCTTCCATGTATTTCTTTGCTTTTGCAAAGGTATCATCCAGAACCTTAGCGATTCCCATTCTTGTCATCGGAAGTCTTCTCTGATCTCCGTATGTATTTTTCGGATTACCGCCAAGAGCAATCTTTACAGCACATGGAGATTTGATTGTCATATCAAACACATTGTTTCCATAAGTTTTAAGTGCAAACGGAAGTCCGCAAAATACATTTCCGCTTCCCGGAGTCAGAAGCATGGTTGTGATTCCGTGCTCATAAGCTACTTTAAATTCTCTTGCTTTTGGATTTGTTCCAAAACGTGCATCAACCGAAAGAGTAACCGGATTTGTCATCTCATTGGCATCGTCTACACCCGGATCCACATTGAAATCAAACAATCCGATGTGAGAATGTGCATCGATAAGTCCCGGAAGAACATAATATCCTTCTGCCTCAATGAGCTTATCTCCATCCTCTAAGCAGTCTTCACTGATATGTTCTGCTACTTCTTTGATCTTTGTTCCTTCGACGAGAATATCCCCCTGAAAGATGCCCTTATCCTCTGTCATTGTATACAAAATACCATTTTTGATTAATGTCTGCATTACGATAATACCACCTTTCCATTTATCATACAAAACTGTACGTGTGCCGCATAAGATTTTACAGGATGATCACTGTAAATTGTGATGTCCGCGTCTTTTCCAACTTCGATACTTCCGATCTGATCTGCAACACCAAGCATCTCGGCTGGCTGGATCGTCATCATTTTTACTACATCCTCGGCATCGATTCCTGCACGATATACTTCGATTGCACTCCAGATGAATACTTCTCTACCTTCAGAAGCACCTTTGCATGTGTTTGTAAATGCGATGCGGTTTCCGTTTTCTACCAGTTCTTTTAATCTGGAAAGGTCGATTTCATGTTTTGAAATCTGTGACAGGTTGCTGAAATTACCAAAGATAATTCCAACTTTCTTTTCTTTCAGTTCTTCGATCGCATCGCCGAATTCAAATCCGTCTACGATTGTAAGCTGGATATCTTCATCTTTCAGAAGCTCCATAAGACACTGAATCTCACCTGCAGTTTCTGCAGCGATGACAAATGGCATCTGATATTTCTTCAAAAGGTCATCTTTTCTGATTGCTTCTTTGAGCAAATGGAAAATTCCCATTCTTGTTTTCGGCATCTGGTTGCTTGCACCATATACATCCTTAACGGTTGAGCATACGCTTCCTTTCATTGCTGCATGCTCTTTTACAATACGGTTCGCCATATGATCCGGAGCTGTCTTACACACTGTAATCTGTCCTCCGATCACATTGCAGTGATCCGGTGAAAATCCAACAGATGTAATTCCTGATTTGTAGAATTCCTGTGCATTCACTTCATCTGGATCGATGGCATACTTCACGCTCAGATCCGGATTGATTACATTTGTAGTTTCTGCATTATCTTTGTAACGAGTCGGAATCCCCATAGCTCCGATAGAAGAATGTGGATCGATGAAACCAGGGAAAACTTGTTTTCCGGTTGCATCGATAATTTCTGCATCTGCTTCGCAGATATTCTTTTCGATTTTCTTAATCTTTTCCCCCTCGATTAAGATATCATAGTTTTCAAGCACTTCACCCGTTCCGGTATGAATGGTTCCATTTTTAATTACATACATAATCATTTCTCCATTTACTTTTAATTTTTTTAAATCGAGTAGGAGGCGGTGACTAACCGCCGTCCTCTCACACCACCGTGCGTACCGTTCGGTACACGGCGGTTTCAA
>CAKRFP010000038.1 GCA_934320645.1 uncultured Bariatricus sp. | reverse complement strand
AAAGTATTTGGTGCAGTGTACAGTCATACCGCGATTATTCTTCTGCTGATTCTTCTTCAGATTGGTATTATGGTTCTCACTTTTACATATCTGGGAAATTACAGTACCTATATGAACGGAGTGATATCGCTTCTTTCTTTTATCACAGCGATTTATATTTTTAATGAAAAAGGGAATCCGGCGTTTAAAATGACGTGGATCCTGTTTGTGTTCCTTGTCCCGGTGGTCGGAGTTGGATTTTATCTGTTTACAAAAGCAGGGATCGGAACCAAATATCTGGGTGCCAGACTGGAGAAGCTTCGAGTGGAGACTGAACCTTATATGCAGCAGAATGAATATGTCGTCCATGCGATGAAAGGTGGAAGGGTTGCAAACGCCAATTTGTCACATTTCCTTTATAACCAGGTGGGATTTCCGACTTATGGGAACTCACAGGCACAGTATTTTCCACTGGGAGATGACAAATTTCCGGTTCTGATCGAGGAATTGAATAAGGCAGAAAAATTTATTTTCATGGAATATTTTATTATCGGAGAAGGATATGTGTGGGACACTGTCCTGGATGTCCTGCGTAAAAAGGTGAAAGAGGGCGTGGAAGTACGCCTGATGTATGACGGAACCTGCAGTATCAGCCTTTTGCCGTATGAGTATCCGAAGCAGCTCAGGGAATATGGAATCCAGTGCAAGGAATTTGGACCGATCGTACCCATCCTTTCTACCAGCCAGAATAACCGGGATCACCGGAAAATTTGTGTGATTGACGGAAAGGTTGCATTTACCGGAGGTGTCAATCTGGCAGATGAATATATCAACAAGAAAGTCCGTTTCGGACACTGGAAAGACACAGCGATCAAAATCGAAGGCGATGCCGTGCAGAGTTTTACCATGATGTTCCTGCAGATGTGGAATATTACGGAGAGACAGCCGGAGGATTATGCAAAGTATCTGACAGAAAAGCAGCCGGGATTCAGCCGCAAAGATGGTTATATCATCCCATACGGAGACAGTCCGTTCGATCATGAAAATGTAGGAGAAGAAGTGTATTTCCACATTCTGAATCATGCGAAGAAGTATGTGCATATTATGACACCGTATCTGATCCTGGACAATGAGATGATTGATGCGCTGACAAGAGCTGCAAAAGGTGGAATAGAAGTGCAGATTATTATGCCACATATTCCGGATAAGCCGTATGCATTTTATCTTGCGAAGACTTATTATGAGGAACTGATTGCAGGTGGGGTAGAGATCTATGAATATACGCCTGGATTTGTTCATGCAAAAGTATTTACTTCAGACGATGATACGGCGACAGTAGGCAGTATCAATCTGGATTACCGCAGTCTTTATCTGCATTTTGAATGCGGTGTTTTCATTTACCGCAATCCGGTGGTGCGTAATATTGAAAAAGATTTCCAGGAGACCCTTGCAAAATGCCAGAAAATGACGATGACAGAGGTCAGAAACCGGAGCACTTTTGTGAAAATATATGGTCAGGTTTTAAGGCTTGTGGCACCGCTGATGTAGAAAAACACTCAGAGAGCAGTAAAATCAAGAAAAATGCGGAATTTTCGGGAAGTAGCTGAAAATAAGAGTGTACTTTTTATTTGAAATGTAGTATAATTCAATCGGTGTCTTTATAAGGGACATTGATTATATTTATAAGTAGGAGTTATCCCGATGAAAAGAGGGATGACACTGTGGAGATATTTCACAGATAGCCAAGAACACGCAGGAGGATTTATTATGGTTAAAGCAGTAGTAGGTGCGAACTGGGGAGACGAAGGAAAAGGTAAGATCACAGATATGCTTGCCGAAAAAGCAGATATTATCATTCGTTTCCAGGGTGGAGCAAATGCCGGACATACAATTATCAATGACTACGGCAAATTTGCTCTTCATACATTACCGTCAGGAGTTTTCTACGGACATACAACCAGTATCATCGGTAATGGTGTTGCGGTAGATATCCCGGTTCTTTTCAAGGAAATCCAGTCAATCATTGACAGAGATGTTCCGATGCCGAAGATTCTGGTGTCAGATCGTGCACAGATGGTGATGTCTTATCACAAGAATTTTGACGCATATGAGGAAGAAAGACTGGGCGGTAAGTCATTCGGATCTACAAAGTCTGGTATTGCACCGTTCTATTCAGACAAGTATGCAAAGATCGGTTTCCAGATCAGCGAGCTTTTTGAAGACGAAGCTGAACTTAGAGAAAAGGTAAACCGTGTAGCAGAGCAGAAGAATGTCATGCTGGAACATCTGTATCACAAACCGTTAATCAATCCTGATGATTTATATAACGAACTGATGGAATACAAAGAAATGGTAGCACCGTATGTATGTAACGTTTCTCGGTATCTTAACGAAGCACTTAAAGAAGGTAAAGAAATTCTTCTTGAAGGACAGCTTGGAACATTAAAAGATCCGGATCATGGAATTTACCCAATGGTAACTTCTTCTTCTACACTGGCAGCTTACGGTGCGATCGGTGCCGGAATCCCGCCGTATGAGATTAAACAGATCGTTACAGTATGTAAAGCATACTCAAGTGCAGTAGGAGCAGGTGCCTTTGTAAGTGAGATCTTTGGCGAAGAAGCAGATGAACTCAGAAGACGTGGTGGAGACGGCGGAGAATTTGGCGCAACAACCGGTCGTCCGAGACGTATGGGATGGTTTGACTGTGTAGCATCCAAATACGGATGCCGTATGCAGGGAACTACAGATGTAGCATTTACTGTTGTTGACGTACTTGGATACCTGGATGAAATTCCGGTATGTGTAGGATACGAGATCGACGGAGAAGTTACAACAGAATTCCCGACAACACATCTTCTTGAGAAAGCAAAACCGGTTCTCAAGACACTTCCGGGATGGAAATGTGACATCAGAGGAATCAAGAAATACGAAGATCTTCCGGAAAACTGCAGAAACTACATCGAATTTATCGAGAAAGAGATCGGATATCCGATCACAATGGTTTCTAATGGACCGGGAAGACATGATATCATCTTCAGAAATAAATAGGAATGTAAAAATGAGGCAGGACTTTTTAAGTCCTGCCTCATTTTTATGGCGAATTATCAAATTGTGATAATGGTTGACTATGTATTACAGTAAGCACACTCCGCGTGATGCGGCTTCTTCGAGGACGTCGTCTGGCCAGATGGAGGATTGTACTTCTCCGATGTGGGCTTTGCGGAGGTAGAACATGCAGATTCGTGACTGACCGATTCCGCCAC
The DNA here is from genome assembly GCA_934320645.1 of uncultured Bariatricus sp. Lineage (GTDB taxonomy): Bacteria > Bacillota > Clostridia > Lachnospirales > Lachnospiraceae > Allocoprococcus. The sequence continues at coordinate 21,787 of CAKRFP010000038.1, read as the reverse complement.
CGACTGTGTACGGGAGTTCTCCTTTTAATAATGCTTTCTGGAAATCCATCTCGGCGCGTTCTTCGCAGCCGGCTTCTTTTAACTGACGGCGGAGAGCATCTTCATCGACACGGATACCCATCGAAGAAAGTTCCAGTGCAATGTCAAGTACCGGATAGTAGACGATGATGTCGCCGTTCAGTTCCCAGTCATCGTAGTCCGGTGCACGGCCGTCGTGACGCTGTCCGGAGGCAAGTGTCTTACCAATCTGTTTGATGAATACGGCACCTTTTGCTTTGGCAAAGCGGTATTCGCGTTCTTTTGGTGTCTTATCCGGATACATGGTTTCCAGTTCCTGGGATGTGATGAAGCTGATCTCATCCGGGAGGAATTCTTCGATGTAGTTATAACGGCGTGCCATGTAGGATTCTGTTTCTTTGAGTGCGCTGTATACCTTTCCTACGGTGTATTCCAGTGTCTCCATGTTGCGTTCTTCTTTGGAAATGACTTTTTCCCAGTCCCACTGGTCAACATAGATGGAATGGATATTGTCGGTATCTTCATCGCGGCGGATAGCACTCATATCTGTATAAAGTCCTTCTCCTGAGTGGAAGCCATAGCGCTTCAGCGCGTAGCGTTTCCATTTTGCAAGGGAGTGGACGATTTCTACTTCACGGTCTTCCTGTTCTTTGATGCCAAAAGCAACCGGGCGTTCTACTCCGTTCAGGTTATCGTTCAGTCCGGATTCCGGGCGGACGAAAAGAGGAGCGGATACACGTGTCAGATGCAGGGATTTGGCAAGTGCGCGTTCAAAGTGGTCTTTTACTTCTTTGATTGCCACTTCGGTCTCGCGGATCGTAAGTGGAGAATGATAATTCTCCGGTATCTGCAAATTGTTCATGATGTTCTTCCTTTCTTACTACTCACTATGTCTAGTTTAGTGAATTGACGTGGTGTTGTCAATCATATTTCCTTAAGAAACAGCTTATTTTCTTAAGAAACAACTTATGATTTTTTTAGAGAATTGCCATATTACGGTCACAGAACACGGGTATACTCTTAAAATATAAAAGATGTGAGAGGCAAAAAGCAGAAATTGCTTATTTGTGTAGACGCAAACATTTTCGTATTTACATCAGAATATATAAAAAATAGTCATAAATCAGAAAACCAGAACATATATTAAAGATGTCGGGGAAATGCCGGAAGGGAGTTAAGTCCGGAAGGCAGACAGACGAAAAAACTGTAAACAGGAGGTAACAAGATATGCAGAAAGAAAAGAACAGACACGTACAGGAAGTTATTTCTATGGAAGAATATTTGAATAAACGACAAAAGATAAGAGAGCAGGAGAAAAAGCGTTTTGGCGGCATATTCGGCGAAGAAAAAAGCCCTGCCTGGATGCTGGCAGAGCTCTATGTATGAGATGTTAATATTCGCTGTGGAAGTCGTCATCATTCCGGTGGATCAGACGATAAACCAGAATGTAGGCGTAGCTCATAACCGGCACAAGAATCGTGCAGGCAACGGAGGCTTTCAGAAGTCCCAATGATCTGGACTTGTCGATAAAGGCAAATACCAGCGTACTGACATACATCAGGAACAGAAGAATTGCACATATAAGAGCTGCAAAACGTTTGAATTTTTTCATAACAACCACCTTCGTACTGTACTTTATCTCTATTATATAGATAAAAAACAATTTCTACAAGAAAATGTTTTGCAAACAGGCGGAAAATGCTGTATGATATATGGAGTGATAAAGAACAAAAAGGAGAATTTACAGTATGAGTACATTATTAGAACAGTGGAGAGATACCGCTTACTCAAAAGAGATGGATAAAGCTTCTCTGCAGAAATTCTGGGGAACCTATTTCCAGACTGAAAAAGAGATTTATGAAAAACTGCTTGAGAATCCAGACGAAGAAGTAAAAGGAACTGTAAAGGAACTTGCTGAAAAATATGGCATCAATGTATTTACAATGACAGGATTTCTGGATGGAATCAACGACAGTTTGAAAGTGGCAAACCCAATTGAGACAATGGATGAGGACACGGAAGTAAGTCTTGCTTTTGATAAAGAACTACTTTACAAGAACATGGTAGATGCAAAAGCTGACTGGCTGTATGAACTGCCACAGTGGGATAAGATCTTTACAGAAGAAAAGAAGAGAGTCCTTTATAAAGAACAGAAAAACGCACGTACAATCCACGTAGAAAAGAAAGTTTATCCAAACGATCCATGTCCGTGCGGAAGCGGTAAAAAATATAAAAAATGCTGTGGTAAGAACAAATAAGTTCTGATAGAAATTTTCAATACATTTTTTTGAACGTGTTGACAAATGAAAATCCCATGGTATAATGTTAGCAAATGCGATGAAGAGAAGAGTAAGGCGCGGGAAGAATCCCAGAGAGAGAGGTCTTAGGCTGAGAGCCTCTTATTACCGAAGCGTTTGAAGACCACCTCCGAGTGGCTGTAAAACAGCCCGGCTGGATACCGTTATCATCCACAAAGAGGTCCTGACAAAGATCAGGACAAGCGGGGTGGAACCGCGGGTATACAAAGTAACTCGTCCTCTGCAGCAGATATTCTGTTGCAGAGGTTTTTTATTTTAAAAGTTAAGTTGTCTGGAAAAGATGCATTAGAAAATTTGAAGGAGCATATTGCACAAAAGAAATTCAGCCAATTCACTTTTTGCGCAATGGAGATGAAACTCTTTTGTGCAATATGCGGTCTTGAATTACAGACAGTAGCTTTTACAGAAAGGATGATCTGATGGAAAGTATTTACGATTGTTTTTCGCTAAGCAATGATATGAAAATCCCTTGCGTTGGTTTTGGAACCTACAAAGCAGCAGAAGGGAATAACGTGGAGATTTTAAAGACTGCCATAGAAGCAGGATATCGCTATTTTGATACCGCATCCTTTTATCAGACCGAAGAATTTGTAGGACAGGCGATCCGTGAAAGTAATCTTCCAAGAGAGGATTTCTTCCTTGTATCCAAGATGTGGAAAGATGAAATGGGATATCAGCAGACAAAGGATGCATTAGAAAAGAGTCTGAAAAGACTTGGTACCGATTATCTGGACATCTATCTGATCCACTGGCCAAGACCGTCGGCTGACTGTGAGAACTGGAAAGAACTGGATCTTGAGACCTGGAGGGCGATGGAAGAACTTCAGAAAGAAGGAAAAATCCGGGGACTTGGACTCAGCAACTTTCTTCCGCACCATATTAAGAACATTCTGGAGAATGGAACTGTAAAACCAGTTGTCAACCAGCTGGAACTGCATCCGGGTTATATGCAGCAGGCTGCTGTGCAGTACTGCAAAGAGCATGGTATTCAGATGCAGGCATGGAGCCCGATCGGAAGACGGCGGATTCTGGAAGATAAGCTGATTTTGGAGCTTGCAGGAAAATATCAGGTTTCACCGGCACAGCTGTGTCTGAGATTTTTACTTCAGAATGACATCATTCCGCTTCCGAAGTCATCTTCGATGGAACGGATGAAACAGAACATGGATCTGTTCCATTTTGAGATCAGCGAAGAGGATGTATCGAGACTGGCAACTATGCCACAGGCAGGATGGTCAGGAGAACATCCGGATCCGGAGCTTGCACAGAAAAATGTTGTATAATCAGAAATTATAAAATAAAGAAAGGAACAAAAAGACTATGAAAATCACATTAAAAGATGGATCAAGCAAAGAATATGCACAGAGCATGTCTGTAATTGATATTGCAAAAGATATCAGTGAAGGACTTGCAAGGGTTGCAACAGCAGGAGAAGTTGACGGAGAAGTTGTTGATTTAAGAACTGTGATCGACAAAGACTGTGAGCTGAACATTCTTACATTCAATGATGAAAAAGGAAAAGGTGCATTCCGTCACACAACATCCCACATTATGGCACAGGCAATCAAGAGACTGTACCCGGATACAAAGCTTGCGATCGGACCTTCTATTGAGGATGGATTCTATTACGATATCGATCGTGAGACTCCGCTTGTAGCAGAAGATCTGGAGAAGATCGAAGCTGAGATGAAGAAGATCGTCAAGGAAGATCTTCCGATCAAGCAGTATACGATGCCAAGATCTGAGGCAATTGCATATTTCAAAGAAAAAGATGAACCATACAAAGTAGAACTGATCGAAGACCTTCCGGAAGATTCTGTTATCAGTTTTTACTCACAGGGAGAATTTACAGATCTTTGTGCAGGACCTCACCTGATGAGCACAAAACCGGTAAAAGCATTCAAACTTACAAGCCTTGCAGGAGCTTACTGGCGTGGAAGTGAAAAAAATAAGATGCTTCAGAGAGTTTATGGTACTTCTTATCCAAAGAAAGCAGAACTGGATGAATATTTGCACATGATGGAAGAAGCAAAGAAACGTGACCACAGAAAACTTGGAAAAGAACTCGGACTTTTCATGATGAGAGAAGAAGGACCAGGATTCCCGTTCTTCCTTCCAAAAGGAATGGAACTGAAGAATCAGCTGCTTGATTACTGGAGAGAAATCCACAAAAAAGCAGGATATGTTGAAATCTCAACACCAATCATGTTAAGCCGTCATCTCTGGGAGACATCCGGACACTGGGATCACTACAAAGATAACATGTACACAACCGTGATCGATGATGAAGATTTCGCAATCAAACCGATGAACTGTCCGGGAGGAATCCTTGTATATGAATCTGAACCACGTTCATACCGTGACCTTCCGCTTCGTATGGGAGAACTCGGACTGGTTCACCGTCATGAAAAATCAGGACAGCTTCATGGACTGATGCGTGTAAGATGCTTTACACAGGATGATGCACATATCTTCATGACACCAGAGCAGGTACGTGATGAGATCAAAGGCGTTGTAAAACTGATCAATGAAGTTTACAGTCTGTTTGGATTTAAATACCATGTAGAACTTTCTACAAGACCGGAAGACAGCATGGGAAGCGATGAAGACTGGGATATGGCTACAGAAGCTCTCCGTGGGGCATTAGACGATCTGGGACTTCCATATGTGGTAAATGAAGGAGACGGAGCGTTCTACGGACCGAAGATCGACTTCCATCTGGAAGACTCTATCGGAAGAACATGGCAGTGTGGAACAATCCAGCTTGATTTCCAGCTTCCGCTTAGATTTAACCTGGAATACACAGGAGCAGATGGTGAGAAGCATCGTCCGATCATGATCCACCGTGTAATCTTCGGATCGATCGAAAGATTTATCGGTATCCTGATCGAGCATTTTGCAGGAGCATTCCCGACATGGCTTGCACCGGTACAGGTTAAGGTACTTCCGATTTCAGACAAATATATGGATTATGCACAGAAGGTTCTGGATGAACTGAACAATTCAGGTGTTCGTGCAGAGATTGATACACGTGCAGAGAAGATCGGATACAAGATCCGTGAAGCACAGATGAAGAAGATCCCGTACATGCTGGTTGTCGGAGCAAAAGAAGAAGAGGACGGACTGGTATCTGTAAGAAGCCGTTTTGAAGGGGATGAAGGACAGAAGACACTGGTTGACTTCCTTGCGGCAATCAAGATGGAGATTCAGGCCAAGACAGCAAGAGAAGTAAAAAAAGAAGACGATAAATAGAGCTTCAAATAAAATCTGAATAAGAAATAAAATTTTCGGGCATAATGATACTGATTTTCAAAAAGGAGGTAACATTATGCCTGAATTAAAATGTACAGTACAGACATGTATGCACAACAAAGATTTTTATTGTGATCTGAACGCAATTACGGTGGGAGGAAAATCTGCACGGAAAGCTGCAGAGACAAGCTGTGACAGCTTTGAAGAAAGAAAAAGCGGTACCTACAGCAATGTGACCGGTGAGGCGAGTCCGACAAGCAAGATCGACTGTAAGGCGACTGAGTGCCAGTACAATAAGGAATGCCAGTGCCATGCAGGAAAGATCAGTGTGGAGGGCAGCCAGGCAGGTAGCTGTGATGAAACAGAATGTGCAACTTTCAGTTGTGGATGCGCGTAAATGAAAGTGATGGGTGTGGGAGAGTTTCTCCTGCACCTGTTTTTGTTTGTGAGGAAGGGACGAGGGAAATGGAAAACAAATCGATTGGACTTCATTTTCTTCTGGCTTTTCAAGACAAAAGAGAGTTGAATGATTTGGGAGGAGAACGGTTTCCACAGCCATCTTTGGGGTGTGGAGTTGCAGGTGGGGAGTGTGATTCGAAAAAGGTAGGGAGATAGAGAGAAAAGGATGGTTGGGAAGGTTGACGAGGGAGTTGGAAAGAAGGTATAATATAAATTAGACTTTTGAAGAAAGACAGGGAAATTAAATGGAAAAAGAAGAAAATGTAAAGGAAGGGGTTTCGGAGCAGCCGGAAGAGAAGAAATCGGCGGCGTATTATGAGAAGCGTCCGGAATTTGGGAATAGAGGACCATCGAAGATTTTGTTGCATTTCAGGAAGGGGCTTACCTTTTTTCTAGTCATTGCGGCCTGTGTGATCTTTTATTTTGCTTTGCTTAGGATTAACGATATATCGGCGGGCATCAGCAAACTGGTTGATGTGTTGAAACCGATCCTATACGGACTTGCGATCGCCTATCTGCTGAATCCGGTCGTAAAGCAGATAGACCGGTGGCTGATTCCACAGCTTAAAAAAAAGATGACGCTGGAAAAAGCGAGGAAAGTTTCGCGGAGTGTCGGTGTTCTTGCATCACTTGTTATGCTGCTTGCTTTGATCCTGGCGCTGTGCAATATGCTGATCCCGGAACTTTATAAGAGTATCCGCGATATGGTCTATACCTTGCCGGGACAGATCAGCGATGTGGTAGAGAAGATTACCAGTATTCAGACCGACAAGAGTCCGGCAGGCATTATGGCACGGAATCTTTTAGAACAGGGTTCTGATGCTTTGCAGAACTGGATCAAACAGGATCTTTTGACCAAGGTCAATGAAGTGATGTCGAATCTGACCGTCGGAGTGATCAGTTTTGTCAATGAGATTCTGAATTTCCTGATCGGTCTGATCGTATCGATTTACATTCTGTTCAGCAAGGAGACATTTTCCGCGCAGAGTAAAAAGATCGTTTATGCAGTATTCCGTACCAATCATGCCAATATGATTCTGCATCTGACAAAGAAAAGCAACGAGATCTTTGGCGGATTTATCATCGGAAAGATCATTGATTCTATGATCATCGGGGTACTTTGTTTCCTTGGACTTACGATCCTGAAGATGCCGTACATACTTCTGATCAGTGTAATTGTCGGTGTGACCAATGTGATTCCGTTTTTCGGACCGTATATTGGTGCGATTCCGAGTGCAATCCTGATCTTACTGAATGATCCGATCAAGGGACTCTATTTCCTGATTTTCATTCTTGTGCTGCAGCAGCTTGACGGAAATGTAATCGGACCGAAGATTCTTGGCAATTCGACGGGACTGTCTGCTTTCTGGGTTGTATTCTCAATCCTGGTCGGAGGCGGACTGTTCGGATTTGTAGGAATGATCATGGGTGTTCCTACATTTGCAGTCATCTATTATATTATTACAATGCTGATCAATCATATGCTGGAGAAGAAAAAGCTTCCACTTCTGACTTCACAGTATGGGGAAAAGAGTTATGTGGATGATTATGGAAGATTTGTTGAAGAGAATCCAAAAGCAGATGAGACAGCAATCAAAAATGGGGAAAATAAAAAAGAGAGGAAGTAACCAGACATGCCAATTCGTGTACAGAATGATCTTCCGGTAAAAGAAATACTGGAGAAAGAAAATATATTTGTAATGGATGAGAACCGTGCAGTGCATCAGGATATCCGTCCAGTCAAGATCGGACTTCTGAACCTGATGCCACTGAAAGAGGACACAGAACTTCAGCTTCTGCGCTCGCTTTCCAATACACCACTGCAGGTGGATATCGTCTTTGTGACGGTCAAAAGCCATGTGTCAAAGAACACTTCAGCGAACCATCTGAATCGTTTTTATGAGACTTTCGATACGGTAAAAGATCAGAAATTTGATGGATTTATTATAACCGGAGCGCCGGTGGAGCAGATGCCGTTTGAAGAAGTGGATTACTGGGATGAACTGGTAGAGATCATGGAGTGGACCAAGACGCATGTGACTTCTACGATTCATCTTTGCTGGGGCGCGCAGGCAGCACTTTATTATCATTATGGAATCAATAAAGTACAGCTGGATAAAAAGCTCTTTGGGATCTTTGAACATAAAGTTATGAACCGCAAGATTCCGCTGGTTCGTGGATTTGATGATGTATTTTATGCGCCGCATTCCAGACATACAGATGTGCCGATCGAGAAGATCCGCGCCGATGAGAGACTGATGATTCTGGCAGAATCTGAGAAGGCAGGGGCATTCCTTGTGATGGCACAGGATGGAAGACAGATTTTCGTAATGGGACATCCGGAATATGACCGGGTGACACTGGATCAGGAGTATAAGCGTGATCTGAGTAAGGGACTTCCGATTGAAATGCCGGAGAATTATTATCCGAATAATGACAGCAGCCAGAAGCCGCTTCTTACCTGGAGAGCACATGGTAACTGTATGTATGCGAACTGGCTGAACTATTATGTTTACCAGGCAACTCCGTATGATATGGTTGGAACACCGGATTTTCATTGATTTTACGGGTTTTTTAGAGGCTTTCGTTTTCGATAGGCATATCGGTCAGGTTTAAAAGTACCTCCGGTATGCCTGTTTTTTACGTTCTTATACAACTTTATCCCACTGCTGCCGGATGAAAATTTATTATTTGAAAACCAGTTAAATTTCTGTCAGTTTTTACCTGAAGTATGTTACAATGAAAGAATCAGAAAATGCCGCATTTCTTTTGAAATTTATGAAGAGAAAGCAAAAGACGCCGGAAAAAGGAACAGCTGCTTCGTATTATTGCGGACTATCTGTCAGATAATGGAAGATAAAGTCAAAAAACAGAATTGAAAAGTACAGGAACTTTCGTTATAATGGGATAACGAAAAAGTGAACGGAGGAACAAGATGTTATTAGAACAGAAAACAACGGATTTTTTAGAACAGCTTTCGTCTGCAGCACCGATTCCGGGAGGCGGAGGAGCTTCTGCGGCAGTCGGAGCTTTTGCGGCAGCACTCGGGCTCATGGTTACAAATCTGACAGTCGGAAAGAAGAAATACGCAGAGGTTGAAGAAGAAATCATAGCGATCCGGGAAAAACTGGAACAGAAAAAGCAGGAGCTGATCCGGATGGTAGACGCAGATGCGGAAGCATTTGAGCCGCTTGCTAAGGCATACAGACTGCCAAAAGAGACAGAAGAAGAAAAGGAAGAGAAAGCAAGAGTGATGGAAGCAGCGCTGAAACAGGCTGCAGAAACACCACTTCAACTTATGGAAACCATTGCAGAATCAATGGAACTGATTCAGGTACTCGGAGAAAAAGGAAGCAGGCTTGCAGTCAGTGATGCCGGATGTGCCATTCTGTTTGCGCAGGCAGCTCTGGAGAGTGCTTCTCTTAATATTTTTATCAATACAAAGATGATGCAGGATCAGGAGGAGGCAGAGAGACTGAACAGCCGCGCCGCTGAACTGATCGAAAGAGGAAATGAACTGAGAAGAATCACGTATGATGCGGTACTTAAGAGTATCAGACTGTAACAGATAAGACAGGCAGGAGGAAGACATGAGTATACAGATGCAAGGGACTGAAGTGGCAAAAGCCATGAAAGAACAGCTGATCAGAGAGAGAGAAGAGTTGAATGCGGCAGGAGTGAATCCATGCCTTACAATTATCCGGGTAGGAGCAAAGGAAAGTGATCTCGCTTATGAGCGCGGAGCAAAAAAAAGAATGGAAATGATCGGAATTGAATGCCGGATCGTTGAACTGCCGGAAGAAATTTCGCAGGAAGAATTTGAAACAGCTTTCCGTGCGGTCAATGAAGATCCGGAGGTTCACGGAATCCTTTTATTCCAACCACTTCCGGCGCAGCTTGATGTGGAAAAGATCCGGCAGATGATCAGTCCTGCAAAGGATATGGATGGAATGAGTCCGGCAAATCTTGCAAAACTGTTTGAAGGTGACAAGACTGCGTATGCACCGTGTACCGCAGAAGCAGTGATGCATATCATGAAATACTTTGGAATTGAGCTTCAGGGGAAACGGGTGACGATCGTCGGAAGAAGCATGGTTGTCGGGAAACCACTTTCCATGATGATGCTTGGTGAGAATGCGACTGTAACGATCTGTCATTCCCACACAAAAGATCTGGCAGACAGATGCCGTGAGGCAGAAATCGTGGTAGCTGCGATCGGAAAAGCAAAATACATCACTTCCGACATGATTGCAGACGGAACAGTTGTAGCCGATGTCGGAATCAATGTACTGGAAGACGGAACTCTCTGTGGAGATATAGACTACGAACGGGTACAGGAAAAAACATCCCACATCACCCCAGTCCCAGGTGGAGTCGGAAGTGTCACAACGTCCGCCCTGGCATCCCACGTTCTCCGTGCCGCCCGCACAAGCCAGAACTAACACCAGACATAAGTGGGCGAACAGTTATCACCAGTAACCTTGAGCGTCCCAGCAGAAAATAATAATCCCGCAGATTCAACTTGTTGCACAATGGAGATGAAATTCAGGAATCGTGGAAGCTATTGCTGAACACGATTCCCACTTTCAGAAGTTCATCGGAATGGTTTGTGCAACCTGAATCTGCGGGATTATTATTTTCTGCTGGGGTGTCAATACACTCTCCGTTTATTGTTCGCCCATCTCTGGCGGAATCTTTTCTAACAACTGTCGGATATTATCCCGGATCAACCGTTTATAATTATCCGGGAGTGGTGTGATCATATCCATGATCTCAGCATTGACAGGATCTTTTGAATGAAGTGAATCATCCAGATAGTCACAGATCAGATAATCAAACTTGACATCTAATGCGTCGGAAAAACTAAGCATTGTAGCGAAGGAAGTTGCTTGGCTGCCGTTTTCAATCCGGCTTATCGTTGTCTCATCAAGATTTAGTTTTTCTGCTAATGCTGCCTGTGTAAGACCGGCGTTATGACGTGCCTGCCGAACGCGGGCACCAAAATTCTTTTCCATGCTGTGTATCTCTCCTTCATAAAAGTAGTGTAGCATTTCAACTAGAAAAAAGAATGATGTTATACGCAAGTTAACTTTACAAAAACGCCTTGTTGATTTATGATAAGAGAAAGGAGGAAAGGGAGGAAATGAAATGGATTGGGAAGTTTACAGAACAGATCTGGAGGCAATTAAGCTTGCTGTGAATGAGTGTGAGAGACTTGGAGTTGATAAGGAGGATCTCCTGATAACCAGTATCTACCGTTTATATGAATTTTATAAGACAGAGGAAGACAGAGTTTATCTTTTGGGTGCACTGATTCATTTACAGGCATATCTGGAGCTTGGAATGGCATATGAGAAGAATAAAAAAGTCTTCAGACTGATTTTGAACAGTTATGGTTCGGATTATCATGATATTTTTCAGGGAGAAGAGCAAAAAGAATAGAAAAATCTGAAAAATTCAAAAAATCCAGTTGACAAACAGAGAATAAAGGGGTAAGATATCAACCATAGATTGTAAAACCGTTGAGAAAGAGGAGTAAGTTATCGAACGATATCACAGAGAGCGGCAGGCGGTGGGATTGCTGTATGGAGTTGATAATTGAATGGACTTTCGAGGGCAGCCTGAAATCAGACGAATGAGAGTATGGTTTGTCGGGAACCAAACCCGTTATCAATAAGGGATGTATGTTAGTACATAAAAGAGGACAGGAAACTGTTAAAGTTGAGTGGTACCGCGTTAGTAGAAGATATTAGTCGCCTCAATCCGTAGAAGGATTGGGGCGTTTTTTATTTACCGGGGAAACCTTTCCTGATAAATAAAAAGCCTCCGGCAGGATGTTACATATGTATTCCTGTTGTGGTACGGCGCGGAATCAGGAAACACCTTCTCTTGAAAGCTAACAAAGAAAATTATTTATCAAGAAGAGGAGAACAAAATTATGAAAAAGAGAACAATCGCAGTATTATTAACAATGGCAATGGCAGCAGCAATGATGGCAGGATGTGGAAGCAAGTCAGATTCCAAGACAGCAGACGGAGAAAAGAGCTATACAATCGGTATTTCCCAGTTCGCAGAGCACGGATCTTTAGACAACTGCCGTGAAGGATTTTTAGAGGGACTGAAAGAAGAAGGTATCGAGGAAGGAAAGAACCTGAAGGTTGAATACAAGAACTCGGCAGCAGATATGGGAACTGCATCACAGATCGCAAGTAGCTTTGTATCCGATAAAGTAGATCTGATCTGCGGAATCGCAACACCAAGTGCACAGACAGCATACAATGCTGCGATGGATACGGATATTCCGGTTATCTACACTGCAGTTACAGACCCGAAAGCAGCAGAGCTTGCAGATGATAAAGGGAACCCGGTTGGAGAAGTCACAGGAACCAGTGATAAGCTTCCGATTGAAGCACAGCTGAAAATGATCCGTGAACTTCTTCCGGATGCAAAGAAGATCGGTATCCTCTATACAACAAGTGAGGCAAACAGCGTATCTGCAATTGCTGAATACAAAGAAAAAGTCGGTGACTATGGATTTGAACTTGTAGAAAAGGGAATTACAAATACATCAGAAATCGCACTTGCAACAGACGATCTTCTGTCACAGGTAGACTGCATCAGCAACCTGACAGATAACACGGTAGTAAGCTCACTTGCAACTATTCTGGATAAGGCAAATTCAGCAAATATCCCGGTATTCGGAAGTGAGATCGAACAGGTGAAGCTTGGATGCCTGGCAGCAGAAGGTCTTGATTATGTAGCACTTGGTAAACAGACAGGCAAGATGGCAGCAAAGGTTCTCAAAGGAGAAAAGAAAGCATCTGAAATGCCATTTGAGACGATCACAGAAGCAGGACTTTACCTGAATACAAAAGTAGCAGAAAATCTTGGAATCACAGTGGAAGATGATCTGAAAAACAGCGCGGTAGAGACATACGATTCTATCAGCGAAAACTAAATTTGAATTAGAAAAGTGAGGAGCAATGCAATGAGCTTTGCAGTATCAATTTTGGAGCAGGGACTGATTTACGGAATCCTTGCATTGGGAATTTATATAACATACAAAATTCTGGATTTTCCAGATCTGACCGTAGATGGCAGCTTTCCATTGGGAGCTGCCGTAACGGCGCTTATGATCACAAAAGGAGCGAACCCGTATCTGACACTTCCGGCTGCATTTGCGGCAGGTGTGGCAGCTGGTATCTGTACCGGACTGATCCATGTCAAATGCAAGGTAAGAGATCTGCTTTCCGGTATCATTATGATGACAGCGCTCTGGACGATCAACCTTCGCGTGGCAGGAACAGCCAATGTACCGCTGTTTTCCCAGAAGACAATCTTTAAAAATGATACACTGGATAAGCTGCTTCCGTCAGGATTTTCCGCTTACTCTACATTGCTCATCATTCTGATCATTGCGTTAATTGTGAAAATCATTCTGGACCTTTACCTGAATACCAAGTCAGGATACCTGCTCCGCGCAGTCGGAGATAATGATAAACTGGTAACTGCAATGGCAAAGGATGAAGGAAATGTAAAAATCCTGGGACTTGCAATCGCAAACGGGCTGTGTTCGCTTGCAGGATGTATTTTCTGCCAGGAAGAACGTGTATTTGAAATTTCCAGTGGTACAGGGGCGATGGTAATCGGTCTTGCAAGTGTTATCATCGGAACCAGTATTTTTAAGAAGATCAGTTTTGTAAAGACAACGACAGCTGTACTGATCGGATCGATCATTTACAAGGCCTGTGTGGCAATCGCACTGAAGAACTTCGAACCGCAGGATATGAAGCTGATCACAGCCGTGTTATTCCTGGTAATTCTGGTGCTTAGTATGGAGAGAAAGAAGAAGGTGAAGAAGAATGCTGGAGCTTAGAAATATCCACAAATATTATAATCCGGGTACAGTCAATGAGATGTGTCTTTTTGAGGACTTCAATCTGACAATCAATCAGGGCGAATTTGTATCCGTAGTAGGAAGTAACGGTTCCGGTAAAACTTCAATGCTGAATATCATCTGCGGAAGTATTCCGGTAGAATCCGGACAGATCCTGATCGATGGAAAAGATATTACAAAGGTGAAAGAGTATAAGAGAAATCAGAAGATCGGACGTGTCTATCAGAACCCATCCATGGGAACCTGCCCGTCCATGACGATCCTTGAAAATATGTCGCTTGCAGACAACAAAGGAAAATTCTACGGACTTGGAAGAGGAACCAATAAGGCACGGATCGATTATTACAGAGAACAGCTTGCCCAGCTTGGTCTTGGACTGGAAGATAAGCTTCATGTCAAAGTCGGATCACTTTCCGGAGGACAGCGTCAGGCGATGGCACTGCTGATGTCTACGATGACACCGATCGAGTTCCTGATCCTGGATGAGCATACTGCTGCGCTGGATCCAAAGACAGCAGAACTGATCATGGAGCTGACCGATAAGATTGTAAAAGAAAAGAATCTGACAACGGTTATGGTCACACACAATCTCCGCTATGCAGTAGAATACGGTAATCGTCTGATCATGATGCATCAGGGACATTGTGTGATGGATAAGGCAGGAAAAGAAAAAGAAGATACCTCGATCGATGAGATCCTGACGATGTTCAATGAGATCAGTATTGAGTGTGGAAACTAAAAAATACAAGATTATGAATTGAAGAGATAAGCAGAAAGGAAACAGTTTCGGCTTATCTCTTTTTGTATCCTCAAAGGTTTTGGGGGAATTATTCGAGGATTTTCAAAAATGAAAGGCTATTGTCTGAATACAGAAGGAGAAGCCTATCTTGTATAAAATGTCAATGGATTTTCGGGAATATGCCTGTAGAAGATTTGGTTGTCTGGCTGCCGGAAAATTGGTCATTTTCACAGATTGACGCTCTCATTGTGATAGTGCTAGAATAGAGGAAAACGGTCAAGATATAGTATGCATTTTAAATAGAATACAATATATTGTAGTTATCAGAAAGGAGAACAAGATGAGCTTAAACAATGTGAAAGTTGTAAAAAAAGACGGGACAAAAGAAGAATTTAACGTGCAAAAAGTTGTTGTGGCAGTCAATAAGTCTGCATATCGTGCACTGATCAAATTTTCACAGAAAGATATTGATTTTATCTGTCATTTTGTAGAAGAAAAGGTAGAAGAACTCGGAGTGAATGAGATCCGGATTCCGGAGATGCACAATATTGTAGAGGGTGCGCTTGAGAAAGTGAATCCGATCGTGGCAAAAAGTTACCGGGACTATCGGAATTACAAGCAGGATTTTGTGCAGATGCTGGACGAGGTTTATAAGAAAAGCCAGTCGATCATGTATATCGGGGACAAAGAGAACAGTAATACAGACAGTGCACTGGTGTCGACCAAGCGAAGCCTGATCTTCAATGAACTGAACAAAGAATTATATAAGAAATTTTTCCTGACGGTGGAAGAATTACAGGCAATCCGGGAAGGATATATTTATATCCATGATATGTCAGCCCGAAGAGATACGATGAATTGTTGTCTCTTTGATGTGAAAAGCGTACTGACCGGTGGATTTGAGATGGGAAATCTCTGGTACAATGAGCCAAAGACACTGGATACGGCATTTGATGTGATCGGAGATATCGTACTGAGTGCGGCAAGCCAGCAGTACGGAGGATTTACCGTGCCGAGCGTAGATGAGATCCTGGAGCCTTATGCGAAGCGTTCCCATGAAAATCATCTGAACAAATACAGAAGCCTCGGACTTTCGGAAGAAGTAGCACAGGAGGTTGCCTGGAAGGATCTGGAAAAAGAGATGGAGCAGGGATTCCAGGGATGGGAGTATAAGTTCAACTCCGTATCCTCAAGCCGCGGAGACTATCCATTTATTACCATGACCAGCGGAACCAATATCAGCGAATACGGAAAGCTTGTCACAAAGACAATGCTGGAAGTAAGAGCAGGAGGACAGGGAAAGCCGGGACATAAAAAACCGGTACTTTTCCCGAAAATCGTGTTCCTTTATGATGAAAATTTACATGGACCTGGAAAGCCTGGAGAAGATCTTTTTGAAGCCGGAATCGAGTGCTCAAGAAAAACTATGTATCCGGACTGGCTCAGCCTTACCGGAAAAGGCTATGTGCCGAGTATTTACAAGCGCTACGGAAAGGTCATCAGTCCGATGGGATGCCGTGCATTCTTATCTCCATGGTATGAAAGAGGCGGTATGAATCCGGTGGATGAAAAGGACGAGCCGGTATTTGTCGGAAGGTTCAACATCGGTGCGGTCAGTCTCCATCTTCCGATGATCCTTGCCAAATCCAGACAGGAGAACCGGGATTTCTTTGAGGTACTGGATTACTACCTGGAACTGATCCGGAAGCTTCATATCCGTACTTACGAATACCTCGGAGAGCTGCGTGCGTCTACGAATCCGCTTGCCTACTGTGAGGGTGGTTTCTATGGCGGACATCTGAAGATCCATGACAAAATCAAACCGGTGCTGAAATCGGCAACCGCTTCCTTTGGAATTACGGCGCTCAATGAATTCCAGCAGCTTTACAATAAAAAGTCTTTGGTAGAGGATGGAGCATTTGCCATCAAGACCATGGAATATATCAACATGAAGGTCAATGAATTTAAAAAAGAGGACGGCTATCTGTATGCGATTTACGGAACACCGGCTGAGAATCTGTGCGGTGTGCAGGTACAGCAGTTCCGTAAGAAATATGGAATCGTGGAAAATGTATCGGACAGGGCGTATGTGAGCAACAGTTTCCACTGCCATGTAACCGAGGATATTACACCGATCGAAAAGCAGGATCTGGAAAACCGTTTCTGGGATCTGTGTAACGGTGGAAAGATCCAGTATGTAAAATACCCGATCAATTATAACAAAGAGGCTATCAAATCACTGGTACGCCGTGCAATGGATATGGGATTTTATGAGGGCGTTAATCTGTCACTTGCCTACTGTGATGACTGTGGTCATGAAGAGCTGTCTATGGATGTGTGTCCGGTATGTGGAAGCAAGAATCTGACGAAGATTGACCGTATGAACGGATATCTGTCTTATTCGAGAGTTAAGGGAGATACCAGACTCAATGATGCCAAGATGGCAGAAATTGCGGAAAGGAAAAGTATGTAAATGCGTTACCATAATATAACAAAAGATGATATGCTCAACGGGGATGGCCTGCGGGTTGTCCTCTGGGTTGCAGGATGTGACCATTGCTGTAAGGAATGCCACAATCCGGTGACCTGGGATCCGAATGGTGGGATTTTCTTCGATGAAAAGGCGAAGGCAGAGATTTTTGAAGAACTGGAGAAGGATTATATCAGTGGGATCACATTCAGTGGAGGCGACCCGCTGCATTCGGCAAATGCCTATGAGGTCATGATGCTGGCAAGAGAGATTAAAGAAAAATTTCCGTCAAAGACGATCTGGCTTTACACCGGTTATGAATGGAAAGATATCAAGAATATGGATATTGTAAATTATCTGGACGTTCTGGTGGACGGAGAATTCGAGGTTGATAAGAAAGAACTGGATCTGCACTGGAAAGGCAGCGCGAACCAGATGGTCATTAACGTACCGGAGACATTAGGAAAAGGAGAAATTGTATTACATGAAGAGAATTGCTAAATTTCACAAAGTAAGTCTGGAACAGTTTATGGAAGGATGGAAAGATACCTTTGGTGAGCAGTATACAGAGGATCAGATCAAGGTTTTATATGAAGAAGTCAAATTGCCGAAGCGTGCAACGGCAGGAAGTGCCGGATATGATTTCTATGCACCGGATGATTTTGTGATCGAGCCGGGAAAGACGATCAAGATCCCGACAGGGATCCGTGTGGAAATGGAAGAAAACTGGGTACTCAAATGCTACCCGAGAAGCGGACTTGGATTCAAATTCCGTCTGCAGCTGAATAATACGGTAGGAATTATTGACAGTGATTATTTCTATTCTGATAATGAAGGTCATATCTTTGCGAAACTGACGAATGATACCAATGAGAATAAAACGGTAGAGCTTGGAAAAGGAACAGGCTTTATGCAGGGGATTTTTGTTGAGTATGGAATTACTGTGGATGACGATGCGACAGCAGTCAGAAACGGGGGATTTGGAAGTACGACGAAGTAGGGTTGTAAAAAAGAGTGACTATGGTATAGGTTGTGTTGGCGACCGGGATTAAAAAATGGTGTCCAATTCCATTGTGCAAGGGCATTACGATGAGCCTCTTAGGGCGGGAAGCGTGTTCAGCAAAGGCTTCCACGCTTCCTGAGTCTCATCTCCATTGCACAATAAGTGAATTGGACACCATTTTTTAATCCCGGTCGCCGACGTTACTGTATCGATAGGGTACTTTTTTACAAGGCTGGACTGATAACCGGTTGAGGAGATTTGGATAGTGGTGGGAAGGGGGAGTGGTGGGAAGGGGGAGGTTATGTAGGTGTAGCTTGCAATTTTGTTGCAGGCTACAGGGGATTAGTTTAATTTTACGTTCAGGTAACTACGACCGGAGAGGGTTTTGTTGAAGGTGATGCAGAGGACGACGATGAGACATCCGATAACAAAGCCGGGGAGGTTGAAGATGGCGGTGAGGATGAGGAGCAGGAGGCGCATGAATTTTAATGCGTAGCCTAGTTCAAAGTTGGGCTGGGTGTAGTTGGCGATGGAGACGAATGCCATGTAGAGCATGATCTCGCTGTTGAACCAGCCGGATTCGACGGAGAATTCCCCCATGACGATACCGGCGATAACGCTGAGCGGGGTGCTGAGCATACTTGGAGTGTTGAGGGCGGCAAGGCGGAGTCCGTCGATGGCAAGCTCCAGGATCAGGATCTGGAAGATCAGGGGGATGTTGACGGTATCTTCGATCAGCACGAAACGGAAGATATCCGGGATCCATGCCGGGTTCTGCATAAAAAGCAGAAAGAGAGGAACCATGAAGACTGTCAGCAGTGTGATCAGTACACGGGATATTTTCAGGTAGATTCCGGTGAGCGGTGGAAAATAGTAATCATTTGCCTCTTCGATCATATCAAAGATGGAGGTTGGCAGGACCAGTGCAGATGGGGAGGTATCAGTAAGGATGATCACTTTTCCTTCCATCAGACAGGCACAGGCTGTGTCTGGCCGTTCGGTAAATTTATATTTTGGAAATGGATTGTACCATTTGCGTTGAAAGAGAGCTTCCGCAAGAGATTGCTGGCTCATTTTCAGATCCTGGGATTTGATTTCACCCAGCTTGTTCTGGATGGTAGTCAGAAGCTCCCTGTCCACGCGGTCGGACATGTAGCAGAGAGCTACATCGGTACGGGTGGAAGCGCCGGTTTCATACATTTCCATGATCAGATGGGGATCCCGGATTCGGCGGCGCATCAAGGCAGTATTGAAGACGATGGTTTCCACAAAACCGTCACGGGAACCACGCAGGGATTTGTCTTTATCCGGTTCCTCGATGCTGCGGGATGGGTAAGTACGGCAGTCGATAGCAATAGCGGCTTCATAGCCGTCAATAAAGAGGCAGGTGACACCGGACAGAAGATTTTTGAAAATGCTGTCAAAGTCACCGAGAATATCGACTTCTACATAGGGGATACAGCTTGCAGAAAAGGAAGTTGCATCCTCTGGCATATCATCGGCGGAGATATTGAGGAAGGAGTCCATAAGTTTCAGCATGGTTTCATCCTTGGTGAAACCATCAATAAAATAAAAGGTACTGTTTTGACCACCGATGATCAGATTTCGTTCGATAATATCAAAGCTCTTTTTTACAGGAAGAGCCCGGTTGATATAAGTCCTGTTGTCGGTCAGCGAAGCGCTGACGATACGTTTATCCATGTTCAATCCTCCAGGTTGGTTATTTTGTCAGGAGATTTTTGTGGAATTTCCTGACAGGAAGAAGGATGCGGTGTGCCACAGAAAAGCACCCGTACCAGATTTTTTCATAGTTTATGCAAGGATTTGTTATATAAAATCCTGTATAGATTAGGGTTTCACAAAAAGAGGAAAATATACCGGAATATGACAAATGTTTTAAAAAAGTTAAAGGACTTTTTGCAGTGGATAAGTTCAGCGGGTGAGTGGAATTTAATTTTACAAATGACTGGAATGTTAAGATTGTCTTAGTAAGGGAAAAAGATTTTGCTATTCGTAGAAAAAGAGGGTATACTGTACATAATTATAAGTAATATGAATTCCCGAGAGGGTGAAGGAGGCACACTTATGAGTGAATATATGATTATGACAGACAGTACAGTAGATTTACCAAAGGAATACCTGACCAAAGAGTTGGGCGTTCCGTATATTCCTCTTACCTATCTGATTGATGGACAGTCTTATGAGGATATGAGTGGACTTACCGGAGAAGAATTTTTTGCAAAGGTCAGGGCAGGATCCATACCGACGACTTCCCAGATCAATCCGGAGCAGGCAAAAGAGGCACTGGAACCGTATCTGAAAGAGAGAAAGGATATTTTATATATTGCTTTTTCGTCAGGACTTAGCGGAACTTATAACAGTATCCGGATGGCAGCAGAAGAATTGCAGGAAGAGTATCCGGAGCGGAAGCTGATTGTAATTGATTCGCTCTGCGCATGCCTGGGTGAAGGACTTCTTGTGTACAAAGCTGTTCAGTTAAAGCGTGCGGGAAAGAGTCTGAAAGAAGTGGCTGCCTGGGTGGAGGAGAACAAGCTTCACATCATGCATAACGTTACGATTGATGATTTATTCCATTTACATAGAGGTGGAAGAGTATCTAAGGCTTCCGCAATCGTTGGAACGATGATCCAGATCAAGCCGATTATTCATATGGATGAGCATGGCGAATTGAAGGTTATCGGAAAAGAGCGTGGAAGGAAAAAAGCACTGACACATATTGTAGATATGGCAGTGAAACAGTCCGAAGGATGGGACAATGATATCGTGATGATCACACACGGTGACTGCAAAGAGGATGCGGAGTTTGTGGCAAGACAGGTGGAAAAGAAGATGGGAGTCCACAATATTCTGATCAACTGTATCGGAACAGTTATCGGATCACATACAGGTCCGGGGGTTGTGGCTGTGTTCTGTATGGGGAATAAGAGATAAGATTCTGTAAGAAGAGGAGCTCAGACCGTTTTGGGTCGCTGAAAAGGATGTCCTTGATGTTGTCAAGATGAAAGGAAGATAAGAAAAAAGCCAGAGCAGACCTGGCAACCCTGTTGTTAAATAAGGGAAGCCAGGAATATCTCTGGTTTTTTGTGTGTCAGAACAGAAATTTGTTTCCTCCATCTACTGCATGCTATTTTTCCCTGAAGCAGTCCGATATTTTTGGCGAAGCTTTTCTTTTTCTGATTCAGAAAAATCAGGTGTGCAGTGCTTTCGGAACAGAAGAAATAGTCCACGTATGGCAAAAGCTGTTTGATCGTCTCTTGTGCTTCGGTTCCGCTCCGACGCAGCATAATCTCCCCCAGAGTCAGAAGGTCTAAAGTTTTCATTATATCTCACTAAAAGGTCTTACAAAAATACCAGTGTAGGTGTTTTTGACACTTACATCATCTTATAAAATCGACATAAACCACTCTACCGTTTTCGGATCATAGTGAGAGAAGAATAAGCTTTCTCCGCCGTCCAGAGCTTCAATTTCTGCCATTTCTTCTGCAGTCAGTGTGAAATCGAAGAGGTCAAAGTTCTGCTGCATACGATCTTTGTGGACAGACTTCGGAATGATCACCACATCACTCTGAAGAAGGAAACGAAGAGCTGTCTGTGCGGCAGTTTTTCCATA
>CAKRFP010000037.1 GCA_934320645.1 uncultured Bariatricus sp. | reverse complement strand
GAAGTTTCAAAAAAACATATGGAGTTTCTCCGTTAAAATATAGAAAAAAATAAGCCGGTTATATGGTTAGAATAGGAATTGAAAAAATATAAAAGATACTATCAAAAAGGGTTAGGGAACAGCCGAAAGGGAGTTTCCTAACCTTTTTGTATAAGAATAATTAGATAAAAATTATGATACAGGAACTTCTCCTGTAGATTTTCGCTCAATTAGCTGTGCATGTAATGCTTGTCTTGAAATGAATTTAAAAATTTGTTAAGATGGAACAGGTAAGCAAATAGGTAGTCATCTGTCTGTTAGAAAGAAAAGAAAGGATGGATGATTATCATGGCCAAAGCTTTAAATGGGAAAGAGTTGGGAAAAGGAATTACTCAACTGAGAAATGGAACTTATCAAGCACGTGTGTCTATTTAAGGCAATGACAAACCTATATATGCATCCAGTAAATGATTGGTTTGATGAGCGGATGGAACTATATGTGGTTGGAAAAGTGAAACCTAGGACTGTGCAAAACTATATAAGAGAGTATGAAAGATGTAAATCTTATATAGAACATATAACATTGGATCGATTACAACCCAAAAGGGCAACTGTTATATGCCGAGTGTAGCAGGTAAAGAATGTGCAAGAATTGCACAAAAAATGAATGTTGAAGAGAAGAAAGTAGCCGAATCAGAAAGTCGGGAGTGTCAGTATGTCCGAGTTCATCCGCATATGTTCAGACATACATTCATAAGTCTCTGCTATGAAGCCGGGATGGATACGTCAGTGATCCTGCGCATTTCCGGTCATAAGCATATAAAAATGATGAAATACTATACACACCTGGATGAGAAATTTGTGAATAAAGAATTTGATAAAATGCGAGAAAAAATGTAAAATAGTTAGAAGATACGAATGAAAACAGATGAACCAGCGAGAAAACAAAGATACTATGGTTGTCTCGCAGGCTGACAAATAAATGAAGCGAATAATTATACAAACACGTGGATAAATATGCAGGGAAATATTAGGGAAGAAAGTACGAAAATTTTGAAAATCGTGTGAAAACCGTGTAGAAAAAAGTGGAAAGTGCTGAAACCCTTGTAAAATAAGGAGATTTTGATATGACTGGTGAACTTACGCCAATGATGAAGCAATATATGCAGACAAAAGAGGAATACAAGGATTGTATCCTCTTTTACCGCTTAGGAGATTTTTATGAAATGTTCTTCGATGATGCTCTCACAGCATCAAAAGAGCTGGAAATCACTCTGACCGGAAAGAACTGCGGACTGGAAGAACGGGCACCGATGTGCGGGATCCCGTACCATGCAGTTGACAGCTATCTGAACCGTCTGGTATCAAAAGGTTATAAGGTAGCAATCTGTGAGCAGGTAGAAGATCCGAAAACAGCAAAAGGAATTGTAAAACGGGAAGTTATCCGTGTAGTAACACCTGGAACCAACCTGGATACTCAGGGACTGGATGAAACAAAGAACAATTACATTATGTGTATTGTCTATATGGCAGACCGGTACGGACTTTCGATTGCGGATGTTACAACCGGGGAATATCTGGTGACAGAACTGGATTCCCAGACAAAACTGATGGATGAGCTTTACAAATTTATGCCGTCGGAAATTGTATGTAACGAAGCATTTTATATGAGCGGGCTGGATCTGGATGACTTAAAGAACCGCCTGCATATGGCGATTTATTCACTGGAAGCCTGGTATTTTGATGATGCACTCTGCCGGGAAACTTTGCAGGAGCATTTTAAGGTGGCTTCTCTTGAAGGAATTGGTCTCGCAGACTGTGAATGTGGAACGATTGCGTCCGGTGCGCTTTTAAAATATCTGGAAGAGACACAGAAGAACTCCCTGTCCCATATGAGCCGCCTGACACGTTATGCAACGGGCAATTACATGGTTCTGGACAGTGCCACAAGACGGAATCTGGAGTTGGTTGAGACTTTACGTGAAAAGCAGAAAAGAGGTTCCCTTCTGTGGGTGTTGGATAAGACCAAGACGGCAATGGGAGCAAGAACCCTTCGCAAATATGTGGAGCAGCCGCTGATCGACAAGGCGTCCATTGTCAAAAGACTGGATGCGGTTGCGGAACTGAAAGACAACGCTATCTGCAGAGAAGAGATCCGAGAATATCTGAATCCGGTGTACGATCTGGAACGTCTGGTTGGAAAAATCACCTATCAGTCCGCAAATCCACGGGATCTGATCGCATTTCAGAACTCTCTTTCCATGCTGCCATCCGTGAAATACATATTAAAAGACATGGAGAGCGATCTTTTAAAAGAGATCTACGAAGAACTGGATCCTCTGGAAGAACTCTGTGACCTGGTTGAACGGGCAATTCTGGAAGAACCGCCACTTGCCATGAAAGAAGGCGGAATCATCAGAGATGGTTATAACGAAGAAGTAGACCGCTTAAGGAAGGCCAAATCCGAAGGAAAGAACTGGCTTGCCGATTTGGAAACCAAGGAGCGGGAAAAGACTGGAATCAAGAACCTGCGGATCCGTTACAATAAAGTATTTGGTTATTATCTGGAAGTCACTAATTCCTTCAAGGAGCTGGTTCCGGATTATTATACAAGAAAGCAGACACTTGCCAATGCAGAGCGTTATATCATTCCGGAACTGAAAGAGCTGGAAGATACGATTTTAGGGGCAGAAGACAAGCTCTGTGCATTGGAATATGAGCTTTACTGTGAAGTCAGAAATACCATTGCAGCGGAGCTGACCAGAATCCAGAGAACAGCAAAAGCAGTTGCGAAGCTGGATGTGATTGCTTCTCTTGCACTAGTTGCTGAGCGCAATAATTATGTGCGCCCGAAGATTAACGAAAAGGGTGTGATCGATATCCGCGACGGAAGGCATCCGGTCGTGGAAAAGATGATCCCGAATGATATGTTTATCGCAAATGATACCTATCTGGATGATAAAAAGCAGCGGATTTCCATCATCACCGGTCCGAACATGGCAGGAAAATCCACCTACATGCGCCAGGCGGCACTGATCGTACTGATGGCGCAACTGGGTTCCTTTGTGCCAGCATCTTCGGCAAATATCGGGCTTGTGGACCGTATTTTCACCCGTGTAGGGGCGTCGGATGACCTTGCAAGCGGGCAGAGTACTTTCATGGTGGAAATGAACGAGGTGGCGAATATTCTGCGAAATGCCACAAGCAAGAGCCTTCTGATTCTGGACGAGATCGGAAGAGGAACCAGTACTTTTGACGGACTGAGTATCGCATGGGCGGTTGTCGAGTATATCAGCAACAGTAAGCTTCTGGGAGCAAAGACCTTATTTGCCACCCATTATCATGAGCTTACCGAGCTGGAGGGAAAAATCAACAATGTTAATAACTATTGTATCGCGGTTAAAGAAAAGGGCGACGATATCGTATTCCTGCGTAAGATCGTAAAGGGCGGAGCAGACAAGAGCTATGGTATCCAGGTTGCAAAGCTTGCAGGAGTGCCGGAACCGGTTATTAACCGTGCCAAAGAGATCGTGGAAGAGCTGGTAACGGCAGATATCACCGGAAAGGTCAAGGATATTGCGGTACAGGGCAATGATACAAAGAAAAAGCCGCAGAAGAAGCTGGACGAGGTGGATCTGACACAGTTTTCTCTGTTTGATACCGTAAAAGATGATGACGTGTTAAATGAGTTAAAAGAACTGGATATCAGCCATATGACGCCGATGGACGCCATGAACAAACTGTATCAGTTGCAGAACAAGCTGCGTAACAGATGGCAGGCCTGATGAATAGAAAGGAAAAAATCGAATGCCGCATATAGAATTGCTGGATCAGATTACAATTGATAAGATAGCAGCCGGGGAAGTGATCGAACGCCCGGCTTCTGTTGTGAAAGAGCTGGTGGAAAATGCGATTGACGCAGGTTCTACGGCAGTGACTGTGGAAATTGAAGAGGGTGGAATCTCTCTGATGCGGATTACGGATAATGGCTGTGGAATCGCAAAGCAGGACGTGGAAAATGCATTCCTGCGCCACTCAACCAGTAAAATCCGCAGCGCCGAGGATCTGACGCATCTGTCTTCTCTCGGGTTCCGCGGGGAAGCACTGTCAAGTATTTCGGCAGTTGCAAGAGTAGAACTGATCACCAAGACAAGAGAAGACGTATTTGGAACCAAATATATGATAGAGGGCGGAAAGGGAAGAACGCCGGAGGAGACCGGTGCACCGGATGGAACGACTTTTCTGGTGCGTCAGCTGTTTTTCAATACACCTGCCAGGCGGAAATTCCTGAAGACGCCGATGACGGAGGCAAGCCATATCAGCGATCTGCTGACCAGACTTGCTCTTTCGCATCCGGATATTTCTTTCCGGTTTATCAATAACGGACAGACAAAGCTTCATACTTCCGGGAATGGGAAGATGAAAGACGTCATTTACCATATTTACGGACGGGAGATTGCGAACAATCTGATTCCTCTGGAATTTGAAAAAGATGGTGTGAGACTTTCCGGATATCTGGGGAAACCAGTGATTAACCGTGGAAACCGGAATTTTGAAAATTATTTTGTCAATGGGCGTTATGTAAGGAACAGTATTCTTGCAAAAGCGATCGAAGACGGATACAAAGATTTTACTATGCAGCACCGCTATCCGTTTGTTGCATTTCAGATTGAGATCGATCCGGAAAAAATCGATGTCAATGTGCACCCGTCCAAGATGGAACTTAGATTCAGTAACCAGCAGGGGATTTATAATTTATTATATGAAGCGATCAGTAGGGGACTGCATGAGCCGGAGTTGATTCCGGAAGTGGAAATGTCGGAGATCAAAGTGCCGGGAATGCCTGAAAAAAGACAGGAAAAGAAAACTGTCAGCAGGCAGCCGTGGATGCAACAGAATTCACCGGCGGTTGAAAATGTTCCGATGAATGCTTCGACAGCTGCACAGGTACAAAAGGCAGAAAACGTACAATCTGATAAACCGTCTGTTATAAGGGATGCTGGGAATCCGTATCGGACAGGTGGAACTTTACCTCAGATGGGAAAGAGTTCCGCCCAGGAAGGTTTAGACCAGACCGCATCTCGGTCGAAGACAGAGATGCAGTCTGCGGAACTTCAGACACAGATGAATGCAGAAAAATCAGTCTCAACTGGTGATGAAAAGCTGGACTATTTTATGCAGAAAATGCGGGAGCGGGTATATGCCAGTCATCTTGCAGAGGCAAAAGAAGAGCAGCAGAAGAATGCCAATGACAAAGAGTCTAAAATAGCTATTTCAAATGAAACACCAGCTGTAATAAACCAAAACAAAGAGATAGAAAACAGAGCACATTCTGATAAAAATAAAGAAAAAACAGAGCGCGATCTAGAAAAAACAGAGCCAGATCTGTTTTTAAAGGAGTTAAAAGCAGAAAAACCGAAGCAGTTAGACCTGTTTGAAGAACAGATTTTGAAAAAAGAGGCAAGGCAGGAATACCAGATCGTCGGACAGGTATTTGAGACTTACTGGCTGATCCAGTATCGGGACAGCCTCTATATTATAGACCAGCATGCCGCACATGAAAGAGTCCTTTATGAAAGAACCCTTGCGGGAATGAAGAAGAGGGAGTATACTTCACAGTATTTGAGCCCGCCGATCATTCTGAGTCTTTCCATGCAGGAGATCGATGTGCTGGAGACATATAAAGACCGTTTTACAGCAATCGGATTTGAGATTGAACCATTTGGTGGTGACGAATATGCGGTCCGCGCAGTGCCGGACAATTTGTTTGGAATTGCCAAGAAGGAACTGCTTCTTGAAATGCTGGATTCCCTGTCGGATGGACTTTCTACCAGTCTGGAACCGGAGTCGATCGATGAGAAAATCGCGTCTATGTCCTGCAAGGCGGCAGTTAAGGGGAATATGAAGCTGTCTTATGCGGAGATGGATGAGCTCATTAATGAGCTGTTGTCCCTTGACAACCCGTATCATTGTCCGCACGGCAGACCGACGATCATTGCGATGACGAAGCGGGAACTGGAAAAGAAATTTAAGCGTATTGTTTAGGAGAAGAACATGACACAGGCGACAGAAAAGAAAAAGCCACTGATCATACTGACCGGACCTACGGCAGTCGGGAAGACGGCAGCCTCCATCGGACTTGCAAAGGCAATTGGCGGAGAGATTATTTCGGCAGATTCGATGCAGGTATACCGCTATATGGATATTGGCTCGGCAAAGATCATGTCGGAGGAGATGAACGGCGTCTGCCACCATCTGATCGATGTACTGGAACCGGAAGAAGAATTTAACGTAGCTGTTTTTCAGAAGATGGCGAAAGAAGCGATGCAAGGTATTTATGAGAGGGGACACATTCCAATCGTAGTAGGTGGTACTGGATTTTATATCCAGGCACTTTTATATGATATTGATTTTGAAAAAGGAGAAGAGAATACCGATTATCGCAAGGAACTGGAAGCGTATGCAAAAGATCATGGTGCACAGTCACTTCATGACAGGCTGCGGGAAGTGGATCCGAAGTCGGCAGATGCGATCCATGCGAACAATGTAAAACGGGTGATCCGCGCCCTGGAATATTACCATGAGACAGGCACACAGATTTCAGAACACAATGAAGCGGAACGGGAGAAAGAGTCCCCGTACCAGTTCGCATATTTTGTGCTGAATGATGTACGAAGCCATTTGTATGAACGGATCGACCACCGCGTGGATCTGATGATGGAGCAGGGCCTTTTGGATGAGGTAACTGCTTTAAAGAACAGAGGATGCACAAGAGAAATGGTTTCCATGCAGGGACTTGGATATAAGGAAATCCTGGATTATCTGGATGGAAAGGATACGCTTGAAGAAGCAGTAACGATTCTTAAACGGGATACCCGTCATTTTGCAAAACGCCAGCTGACCTGGTTCCGAAGGGAACGGGATGTACGCTGGATTCAGAAAGAAGAATATGGGTACGATGAAGAAAAAATTTTGCAGGCAATGCTTGAGATATTGAGAGAAAAGGAGATTATAAACTAATGGAGATCAGTCAGGAAATACAGAAATTATACGGACAGACCGGAATTTCATCGGAAGTCCTTGCCTTTGGAGAAGAGATTGAAAAATCACTGAAGGAACGTTTTGATAAAATTGATAAGATGGCAGAGCTGAATCAGCTGAAAGTCATCCATGCCATGCAGGAAGCAAGGGTAAATGCGGAATGCTTCAATTACGCATCCGGTTATGGATACAATGATTTTGGAAGAGATACACTGGAAAAGGTATATGCCAATGTGTTTCACACCGAGGATGCACTGGTAAGACCTCAGATCACTTGCGGAACCCATGCCCTTGCGCTGACCCTTTCTGCGAATTTAAGACCGGGAGACGAACTGCTTTCCATTGCAGGAAAGCCGTATGACACACTGGAAGAAGTCATCGGAATCCGCCCGTCTACAGGTTCTCTTGCAGAATATGGAGTCACCTATAATCAGGTGAATCTGCTGCCGGATGGAAGTTTTGATTTTGCATCCATCGAAAAAGCAATCGGGGAGAAAACCAAGCTGATCACCATTCAGCGTTCCAAGGGATATCAGACAAGACCAAGCTTCTCTGTAGATCAGATCGGAGAGGCGATCGCATTTGTCAAGAAGATCAAACCGGAAGTCATTTGCATGGTAGATAACTGTTACGGTGAATTTGTAGAAGAAAAAGAACCAAGTGATGTGGGAGCAGATCTGGTAGTCGGATCCCTGATCAAGAATCCGGGCGGCGGACTTGCCCCGATCGGTGGTTATGTGGCAGGAAGAAAGGATCTCATCGAACAGTGCGCTTACCGTCTGACTTCCCCGGGACTCGGAAAAGAAGTCGGTGCTTCTCTTGGTGTAATGCAATCCTTTTATCAGGGACTCTTCCTTGCCCCGACTGTGGTTGCAGGTGCGCTAAAAGGTGCGATCTTTGCGGCAAATGTATATGAAAAACTTGGCTATGCAGTTGTGCCGGATGGAAAGGAAGAACGCCACGATATCATCCAGGCAGTCACACTTGGAAGCGCGGAAGGCGTAATTGCATTCTGTCAGGGCATTCAGGCGGCAGCGCCGGTTGACAGTTATGTCACACCGGAGCCATGGGCAATGCCTGGATACGACAGTGACGTCATTATGGCGGCAGGTGCATTTGTACAGGGATCTTCGATCGAACTGAGTGCAGATGGACCGATCAAAGAACCGTATGCGGTATATTTCCAAGGCGGACTTACCTGGGCACATGCAAAGCTTGGTATTTTAATGTCCCTTCAGAAGTTATATGAAAAAGGAATTGTAAAGGAATTATAGAATGAAAAAAAGAGTCATCATCATCGGCGGCGGAGCAGCAGGTAGTATGGCGGCACTTGCAGCGGCAGGTAGTGGCGCAGAGGTGCAGATCCTGGAACAAAATGAAATGATCGGCAGAAAAATCCTGTCAACAGGAAACGGCAGATGCAACTTTACCAACCGTTTTCAGGATCCGTCCTGCTACCGGAGCGAGAATGCCGGATTTCCATGGGAAGTGATTGGAAAGTTCCCGGAACCGGAGACAACGGCATTCTTTGAAAAGCTCGGGATCTGCCCAAAGGATAAGAACGGATATCTGTACCCATGGTCTGAACAGGCATCGTCAGTACGGGAAGCGCTCGAGGCGGCACTGGAACTGGCAAAGATCCGGATCCATACGGGTGTTCATGTGTTCGGGATTGTTCCGAAGAAAAATGGGTTCCAGGTCAGTTTCTCCAAAGACGGGAAAAAGGGAATGATTTCCGGGGATGCAGTGATCCTTGCGACCGGATCGAAAGCAGCGGCAAAGCTTGGAAGTGACGGAAGCGGATATGATCTGGCGAAGATGCTTGGTCATAAACTGGTTCCGGTGGTTCCGGCTCTGGTGCAGCTTCGGTGCAGGGAAAAACTGTACCGGCAGGTTGCGGGTGTGCGCACCCATGGAAAAGTGACCGTTTTTATCGATGGAAAAGAAACCGCTTCCGATACAGGAGAGCTGCAGCTTACCGATTATGGCATTTCCGGGATTCCGGTCTTTCAGGTCAGCCGGTATGCGGCAAGAGGTCTGTATGAGAAGAGAGAAGTCCTGGCAGAACTGGATTTTATGCCAGATCTTACGGATGAGGCATTTCTACATATGCTGGAAGCACGGAAACAGATGTTAAACGGTCTTACGATGGAACAGTATTTTAACGGATTATTCCACAAAAAGCTTGCCAGTGCACTTCTGAAAAGAATTGGAATTTCCGGAACGATGCCGGTGCAGGAACTGGACGGGGGAAATCTGGAAAAACTGTGCCGGATCTGCAAACATTTCCGGACTTACATCGATAAGACCAATCCATTTGAGCAGGCGCAGATCTGTGCAGGCGGTGTGGACACAAGAGAAATCGATCCGGACACAATGGAGTCAAAGCTTGTGAACGGACTTTATTTTGCAGGAGAGATCCTGGATGTGGATGGAATCTGCGGAGGTTACAATCTGCAGTGGGCATGGACCAGTGGGTTTCTGGCAGGGAAAGGAGCGGCAAATGCTTAGGATCAGTCAGTTGAAGCTTCCGGTTACACATACGGAAGCCGAGTTAAAGAAAAAGATTGCACACACTCTGATGTGCAGGGAAGAAGCAGTACAGAGCTATGAGATTGTCAAACAGTCGCTGGATGCCAGAAAGAAACCGGAACTGTTCTATGTCTATACAGTGGATGTGAAAGCAGACAATGAAAAACAGCTTCTGAAGACACTTACACGGAAAAAACGTGCGGGGAATGTGCAGATGCATGAGGCGGCACCTTATATTTTCCCGGAAAGCGGCAGTGTAAAGCCAAAGTCGCATCCTGTGGTTGTAGGATGCGGACCAGCCGGACTTTTCTGTGCATATTTTCTTGCGGAGTATGGATACCAGCCGGTTCTTCTGGAACAGGGGGCGCTGGTGGAAGAGCGGCAGAAGGATGTGGAAGAGTTCTGGAAGACCGGCGTACTGAAGCCGGATTCCAACGTGCAGTTTGGAGAAGGCGGAGCAGGGACATTTTCAGATGGGAAATTAAATACACTGATCAAGGATCCGGTGGGACGAAATCATAAGGTTCTGGAAATCTTCGTGGAAAACGGAGCACCAGAAGATATTCTTTATGTGAACAAGCCACATATTGGAACGGATATTCTGCGGACTGTGATCCGAAATATGCGTGAGAAAATCCTCTCCTGGGGTGGTGAGATTTATTTCCACACCCGGATGACGGAGATACTTTTTACGGAGGATACAAAGAAGATCCGTGGGATCGCATATGAAGATCTTCTGAAAAAGGAAAAAGGGGAAATGCAGACGGAGATGCTGGTTCTGGCACCGGGACACAGTGCACGGGAGACATTCGGAATGCTTTTTGAGAAAAAGGTTCCGATGGAGGCAAAATCCTTTGCAGTCGGTGTGCGTGCGGAACACCCTCAGGCGTTGATCAATCATTCCCAGTACGGGAATGCAAAGGCAGAGCTTCCGGCTGCGGCTTACAAGCTGACGGCGAAACTTCCGGATGGAAGAGGGGTATATTCGTTCTGTATGTGTCCGGGAGGCTATGTGGTTAATGCGTCTTCGGAAGAGGGATACCTGGCAGTCAATGGAATGAGTTATCATGCCCGTAACAGCAAAAATGCCAACAGTGCGATCGTTGTGACGGTGACGCCGGAGGATTTTGGAAGTAGTCATCCACTTGCCGGGATCGCATTCCAGAGAGAACTGGAAAAGGCCGCTTACGAAGCCGGAAATGGAAAGATCCCGGTACAGAGATATGGGGATTTTTACCAGAGCGTGACCGGGAAAGAAAAAGAAGAAACCGAAGCAGACGGCTGGTATGAGGAACATATTCCGTGCATGAAGGGAAATTATACGAAAGCGGATCTGACTTCTGTGCTGCCGGCAGAAATCTGCAATGCTCTGGTCGATGGGATGGAAGATTTTAACAAGAAAATTCGTGGATTTTCGCATCCTTTGGCACTTCTTTCCGGGGTGGAGAGCAGAACCTCTTCGCCAGTGCGGATCGTGAGGGAAAGTGATTCGCTGGAGAGCGAAATTGGCGGGCTTTATCCTTGCGGAGAAGGTGCAGGATATGCCGGCGGCATCACGTCAGCGGCAGCAGACGGTATCAAAATTGCAGAAAAAATTCGACAAAAATATGCACCGTTTTTATAGAGAACAGCTATATTAAGAAAAAAATAAGATTTAAAAAGTCTATACACGTTTTTTAAAATATGCTAAAATGATACCAGTTTGTGATTCAAAAGAGGAGGAGTACAGATGAGAGGAGCCGGAAGTAAGAATGCCTGGGCTTTATTACTGCTGATCCTGGCAGGAATTGTTCTGGGTGGCTTTATCGGTGTGCTTGCAGAAGGGGTTCCAGCACTTAGCTGGCTTTCTTATGGACAGACATTCGGGGTGGAGACACCGATCGTTCTGAACCTCGGACTTATCGTTATTACATTTGGTCTTACGATTAAGATCACGATCGCAAGCATTATTGGAGTAGTGATCTCCATATTCATTTATCGTTTCTTATAGGATGCAGATGCATCCCATATACAAGGGTGGAGAGTCTGGTGTGAGTCAACAAATCCTGCAAAAGGATGAATCAAAAAAATACCATTCGAGAAATGTTATCAGAAGAGCGGCCATATGAAAAATGTGAACGCTTTGGAGCGGGCAGTTTAACAGATATTGAATTGCTCGCTGTTCTGTTAAGGACCGGAACAAAGGGAGAGAGTGCACTGGATCTTGCCAGGAGGCTTCTTTATCCCGAACGAGGTACACAGCCACAAGCCAAAGCCCATCTTCAAAGCTGGACAAAAGAAGAACTGATGAAGATCAGCGGGATCGGAAAAGTAAAGGCAATTCAGATCTTATGCCTCTGCGAACTTTCCAAAAGGATGTCACAGCTTTCAACCAGAGAAAATCTGGATTTTTCAAGACCGGATACAATTGCAGCATATTATATGGAAGATATGCGCTATTACAGGCAGGAACATTTAAAACTGCTGATGCTCAATACACGTTCCAGGCTGATCGGAGAGAGTGAAATTTCAACAGGGACAGTAAATATGTCCGTAATTTCTCCGAGAGAACTCTTTATAGAGGCATTGCAAAAGAACGCAGTCTATATTATACTGTTGCACAATCATCCAAGTGGGGATCCGATGCCGAGCAGGGAAGACATTCTTGTGACGCAGCGTATCCGGGAGGGCGGAAGCCTTCTTGGGATCGAACTTCTGGATCATATCATTATTGGTGACAACTGCTATGTATCACTTGCAGAGCAGAAGCTGCTTAAGGAAAAGTAGTATGGAAAGGAACTTTAAATTATGGCGCGAAGTATTTACGGCCTTGATCTCGGAACCTATGAGATCAAGGTGTATGATAAAAAGCAGGACAGTACGTGGAAAGAGAAGAGTGCAATTGCGATTGTAGATGGGAAGAATATTCTGGCTGTCGGAGATGAAGCGTATGCGATGTTTGAACGGACACCTGAGAATATCCAGGTGGTATTTCCGATGAAAGAGGGTGTGATCAGCAGATTTACAGATATGCAGTATCTGCTTCAGAATCTTCTGAAAAAAGAACATCGTTTTGCACGGGGAGCAGAATATCTGATCTCAGTGCCTACCGATATCACAGAAGTCGAAAAACGTGCCTTTTTTGATTTGGTTGTGCATTCGACAGCAAAAGCAAAAGAAGTCAATATTATAGAGCGTGGAGTTGCGCAGTGTGTTGGGATTGGAATAGATGTCAGGAAAACAAAAGGGGTTCTGATCGTCGATTTCGGTGCTGCAACAACGGAACTTTCGATTGTGGGATCAGGCGGAATGCTGCTCAATAAGATGTTGAAAATAGGTGGCACCACATTTGATGTTTCCGTGATGAATCTGATTCGCAGGAAGTATGATTTCCTGATTGGACAGCAGACGGCTGAACGCATTCGGAAACGTTTTGGAATTTCAGCTGGAAAAAACAATACGTCCATGGTGGTTGCAGGAAGAAATCTTGTGGCCGGTGTACCGAGGTATCAGGAAATTCCAAGCAGTGTGGTCCGGACTGCAATGAAAGAATCACTGGAAACAATTCTTACGCAGATTGATTTTCTTCTCGAGAGGACACCGCCGGAGGTTGCGCGTGCGGTCCAGGAGAATGGGATTTATCTGACAGGTGGTGTGGCGGTTTTGCCAGGACTTGCCCGTTACATAGAAGCAAGGACAGGGCATCGGGTACATGTGGCGCCGAAACCGGATCTGTGTGCAGTAGAAGGACTGCATCGTATGACCGATTCCAAAGAACTAAAGCAACTTTCATATTCAATGTTGGATGAAAATTATAGGTGGATAAGATAGATGAGAACAAAGAATCAATTTTCGATGTCAAATAAATACTGGCTGCTGATCCTTGCGATTATATGCATCGTATTGATGGGAATGTCCGGATTTGCTGAGTCTGGCAAAGGCCCGCTTTCCTGGGCGGCAGGTTACACGATCGTACCGATGCAAAAAGGAATTAACCGTGTTGGAATGTGGATCGGTGATGTGTCAGAGAATTTTGCAACGCTTCAGGAAGTCAAAAAAGAGAACAAAGAACTGAAATCGCGGCTGGAAGAAATGACAACTGAGAATAACCGGCTGCAGCAGAATTCAGCAACTCTGGAGAGATATAAAGAATTATACAAGATGGATCAGAATACTGCAGATTATCCGAAAGTGGCAGCAAATGTTATTGCCAGTGAAAACAGCAACTGGTTCTCAAAATTTACAATCGATAAGGGAAGCAATGACGGTATCCGGGAAGATATGAATGTTCTTTCGGGAACCGGGCTGGTTGGAATTGTTACAGAAGTCGGACCAAACTGGGCAACCGTAAGCTCGATTATTGATGACAAAAATGTAAGTGCCATGATCCTGACAACCTTTGATAAATGTATCGTAAGTGGGGATCTGCAAACAGTGCAGGACGGGCTGCTTAAATTTGAACAGCTTGCCAATAATGACAATGAAGTAGCAGTTGGAGAGCAGGTTGTAACATCCAATATCAGTAGTAAATATCTGCAGGGACTTCTGGTTGGATATATTTCAGAAGTCAATGTGGATTCCAATAATCTGACAAGATCAGGTTATATTATTCCGGCAACTGACTTTAAAGAGTTACAGGAGGTTCTTGTTATTACGACAACAAAACAGGATCTGATCGATGGAACAGATGGCAGTGATAATGGAGGCGAGTAGACATGAAGAAGATTAAGC
The DNA here is from genome assembly GCA_934320645.1 of uncultured Bariatricus sp. Taxonomy (GTDB): domain Bacteria; phylum Bacillota; class Clostridia; order Lachnospirales; family Lachnospiraceae; genus Allocoprococcus. The sequence continues at coordinate 11,040 of CAKRFP010000037.1, read as the reverse complement.
GGATTCTGATCTGTGCAGTACTCATTATTGTGTGCTTTCTGTTAGAGACAACGGTATTTCAGAAACTGGCATTTGCTTCGATCATTCCGAATCTTCTGATTATTGTGACTTCCGCATTCGGATTTATGCGGGGGCAGAAAGAAGGAATGATCATTGGTTTTTTCTGTGGACTTTTAAAAGACATACTTGGCGGAGATCTGCTCGGTTTTTACGCATTAATCTATATGCTGATCGGATACGGGAACGGATTTTTCAAGAGGGTATTCTATGATGAAGATATCAAACTTCCACTCGTGCTGATTGCTGGCAGTGAGTTTGTATATGGTATGGTGATCTATGTCCTTTTATTCCTGCTTAAGAGTGATTTCCATTTTCTGTATTACCTGGGACATGTGATTATGCCGGAACTGGTTTATACAATACTGGTAACACTGGTTTTGTACCAGATTATCCTGCATATTAACCGAAGACTTGAAGAAGAAGAAAAAAGGAGTGCTAGCAGATTTGTTTGATTTATTGAATCGCCTGAAAAGATGGTTTATCGAATTGGTAAAATCAAGAGTATTTGTTTTGATGCTTGTATTTATTGTTCTTTCGGTAATCCTTATACAGCGTGTGTTTGTTCTGCAGATTGTGAACGGACAGACGTATCTGGATGATTATAAACTTCAGATTCAGAAGACAAAAGAGGTACAAGGAACCAGAGGACGTATTCTTGACCGGAACGGAGTGGTTCTGGCAGATAACAAACTTGCCTATTCGGTTACGATCGAAGACAATGGTGACTATGACACGGTCAAAGAAAAAAATAAGATTATCAATGCGACGATCGAAAAAGTAATCAACATTGTGGAAACGAACGGAGATTCGATTGTCAATGATTTTAAGATCGTTCTCAATGATAATGGGGAATACGCTTATTCTATGACGAATGAGGTACAGCGCCTTCGATTCCTTGCGGATGTATTTGGAAAGGCAACGATTGACAAGCTCAGTGACAAGCAGAAGGCATACAGTGCGGAAGATCTGATGCATTATCTCTGTACAGATGAGACCTATGGATATGGACTGAATGAAGAGAAACTGTCCAAAGAAGAAATCCTGAAGCTGGTAACAATCCGTTATTCGATGGGGCTGAACCGTTATCAGAAATATATGGCAACAACGATTGCGAGTGATGTCAGTGAAAATACAACCGCTGCCATTATGGAGAATCTGGATACACTTCAGGGTGTCAATATCGAAGAAGATTCGATCCGGTATTATCCGGACAGCAAATATTTTGCATCCATCCTCGGCTATACAGGTGTGATTTCACAGGATGAATATGATGCACTGGATGAGAAAGAACAGGATTCCTATTCTCTTACTGATGTAGTTGGAAAAGCGGGACTTGAGCAGGCACTCGATGAAACCCTTCAGGGTGAAAAAGGTGAGATCAAGCTTTATGTCAACAGTGTGGGAAAGGTCATTGAGTCAAAGCAGGGGAAAGAGGCAAAGGCTGGAAATGATGTCTACCTTTCGATCGATGCGAATCTTCAGAAGGCAGCCTATGATCTGCTGGAAGAAAAGCTTGCAGGAATCATCCTTTCCAATTTGACAACCTCTCTGACTTATGACCGTACACAGGCAGAAGAAGGAAGTGATGTGAAGATCCCGATCGGAGATGTTTATAATGCATTTATTTCCAATGAAATTCTGAATGTGAGACATTTTGAAAATCCGAATGCCGGAGAGACAGAAAAAAGCGTATACGCTGCATTTTCTTCCAGAAAGGAAGCGGTTCTTGCAGAAGTAATGGCGCAGCTGAGTGATTCAGGTGCACCGGCATATAAAGACTGTGAAGAAGATATACAGGCATATCTCAGCTATATTATAAGTACGGTGCTTACAAAAAATGCAGCGATCATCCAGAAAGATTCGATCGATACCAGCGATTCTACTTATAATGCATGGGAAAATGATGAGAGTATCAGTCTTTATACTTATCTGAATTATGCGATTTCCAAGAACTGGGTGGATACATCGAAACTGACGGATTATATGAATGGTGACAGTGAATATTCGGATCAGAATGAAGTATATCAGGGAATTCTTGGATATATCAGTGCCAATCTTCCAAAGGATTCCGGATTTGATAAACTGATCTACAAATATATGATTCGCAGTAAAGAGATCACCGGAAGCCAGATCGGTATGATGCTTTATGAACAGGGCATTCTGGATTATGACGAAGATGTCTATAATCAGCTTGCAGATGGAACCATGACCGCATATGATTTCATGTATTCCAAGATTGAAGATCTGGAAATCACGCCGGGACAGCTTGGACTGGAACCATCTACAGGTTCTGTTGTAGTCACTGACACGAAAACCGGTCAGCTGCTTGCCTGTGTATCCTATCCGGGATACGATAATAACCGGCTGGCGAATACCATGGATTCGGATTATTACAGCAAACTGTTAAATGATCAGTCTGCTCCGCTGTACAATAATGCAACACAGGAGAAGACAGCACCGGGATCTACTTACAAACCGCTTGTTGCTGTGGCAGGACTGACGGAAGGTGTGATTGACACCAGTACCTATATCAGTTGTGGTGGCCTTTATGAGAAAGTCTCACCGAGTCCGCGCTGCTGGATTTATCCGAGTTCTCACGGAAGTCTGAATGTGACGGGTGCGATTCAGCATTCCTGCAATATGTTCTTTTATGAAGTGGGATACCGTCTTGGACTTGCCAACCAGATGTTTAGTAATGCAAAGAGCAGTGAGTCAGGATATTCCTCAGATCAGGGCTGTGAGACCCTTCTGAAATATGCGACGATGTTCGGGCTGAATCAGACAACGGGAATTGAGATTCCGGAATCATCGCCACAGGTATCGGATCAGGATTCTGTGCGTTCTGCGATCGGTCAGGGTACAAACAACTATACAACAACCCAGCTTGCAAGATATGTTACAGCAATTGCAAACAGAGGAACTGTTTACAATCTTTCTCTTCTGAATCATGTAGAGGATAAGGATGGAAAGGTGACAAAGACATACGAACCGAATGTACTGAATCAGGTAGAGGGCATCTCTGAAAATACATGGGATGCAGTCCAGGCAGGAATGCGGGCGGTTATAACCAGCAACAGCACCTATTCCTCACTGGGAGATATTACCATGTCCGGTAAGACTGGTACGGCACAGCAGAGTACGACACATCCGGATCACGGTCTGTTTGTTGGTTATGCACCAAGTGACGATCCGGAGATTGCATTTGCAATCCGTATCAAAAATGGTTATGAATCTTTATATCCATCCGAGATTGGACGGGATCTGATGCGCTATTATTATGGCGAAACCAGTCGTGACAAGCTGATTACAGGTCATGCGTCAGCAGCCGGATCATCATCGACACATGGAGACTAAAATGAGGGGGATCACAGATATGAAACAGAAAGTTATCATTAAGAGTAATAAATACGGTCTGATTGTTCATATGGATCCTGATGCAGAATATGCAGAGATTCTGAAGGAATTGAGAGAAAAATTTATGGAATCCGCCCGGTTTTTCAAAGATGCAACCATGGCAGTTACATTTGAAGGACGGATTCTTACAAAACCACAGGAAGAAGAGGTCATCAGTCTGATCACGGATGTCGCTCATATCCATATTGTCTGTATTTTCGATACCAATGAAAATACAGAAAGATTATACAAAAAAGCAGTAGAAGACTCTCTTAACAGTTTATCCAGAAAAGAAGGTCAGTTCTACAAAGGTACGCTCAGACAAAGGCAGGTACTGGAAACAGAACAGAGTATCATCATACTTGGCGATGTAGAGTTTGGCGCGACGGTAGTATCAAAGGGAAATATTGTCGTACTTGGTGCAGTCCGCGGAACCGTACATGCCGGGGCAACAGGAGATCGGAATGCGTTTATCACGGCGTTGTCGATGAAACCGCATGTGATGAAAATTGCAGATATTGTTTCAACACATACATATCTTCAGGACGAAGTCGCAGGACCAAGTATCGCCCGTCTTGACGACAAGCGCATTTATATCGATCCACTGGAGAATTTAGAGTGGTAGGAGGATCTGAAACATGGGTGAAATTATTGTAGTGACATCGGGAAAAGGCGGTGTCGGAAAAACAACAACGACAGCAAATATAGGTGCGGGGCTTTCGAAGCTCGGGAAAAAGGTACTGGTGATCGATACCGATCTTGGACTGCGAAACCTGGATGTTGTTATGGGGCTGGAAAATCGGATCGTATATAATCTGGTTGATGTGATCGAAGGAGGCTGCCGTCTGAAGCAGGCAATGATCGGTGACAAGCGCCATGAAAATCTATATCTGCTGCCATCAGCACAGACAAAAGACAAATCAGCAATTACGCCGGAGCAGATGATCAAACTGACCAGTGAACTTAGGGAGGAATTCGATTATGTTCTGCTGGACTGTCCGGCAGGAATTGAACAGGGGTTTCAGAATGCGATTGCCGGAGCTGACCGGGCGTTTGTTGTGACAACACCGGAAGTATCCTCTATCCGTGATGCAGACCGTATTATCGGACTCCTGGAACAGAATCATATGAAAAAGCTGAATCTGATCATTAACCGTATTCGGATGGATATGGTGAAAAGAGGAGAGATGATGTCTGTTGAAGATGTAACGGAGATTCTTCCAATTGATCTGATCGGTGCGATCCCGGATGATGAGCAGGTCGTGATCGGAACCAATCAGGGCGAAACGGTTGTGGATATGGATTCGCTTGCAGGAAAAGCGTATACCAATATCTGCCGGCGTATAACCGGTGAAGAGGTACCGTTCCTTGATCTGGACAAACAGGGAGGTCTGTTCCATAAACTTTCCCATATGTTTAAAAGAAATTAGGAGGATGTATCATGCATGTATTTGAAAGTGGTCTGCGCCGTTCCTCTGTCTGTGTTGCAAAAGAACGACTGAAAAGTCTTCTTGTTTCAGACCGGGTGCAGTGCCAGCCGGATACTTATGATCTGTTGTGTGGAGAGTTATACCATACAATCTCAAAATACATGAAGATAACAGAAGATGATTTCGAAGTGGAAATAACACGTTCACAGATTAGAATCAACTTGACAGGAGAGAAATCGTGAGATTACCAAAAAAGACAAAACCTTATCATTTAAAAGATGTGAAATTCGGTCTGATCATTTCTGTTCTTGCTATTTCGATTATTGGAGTTATGGTAATCGGAAGTGCAAAGCAGGCGGTGCAGGGAAGACAGACCATAGGGTTCATCGCCGGAGTGATCCTGATGATCATTCTTTCGATGATAGACTATGTATGGCTACTTAATTTTTACTGGATTTTATATGGAATCAACATTATCGCACTGGTATGTGTAAAGCTGTTCGGAACCAATGTAAATGGTGCACAGCGTTGGATCGATATCGGTTTTACGAACTTTCAGCCGTCAGAGCTGAGCAAAATACTGGTTGTTTTATTTTTTGCAAAATTTCTGATGAATCATGAGGATGATCTGAACAGTGCAGTGACGATTCTGAAAGCCGTGGGGCTGATCACACCGACACTGATTCTGATCGTTCTGCAGCCGGACCTTTCGACAACCTTATCCATTGCACTGGTTTTCTGTGCGATGATGTATCTGGCAGGCTTAAGTTACCGTTTTATCGGTACACTGATCGCAATTCTGGTTCCGGTTACAATCATTTTTATCAGCATTGTTGTACAGCCGAATCAGCCGTTTCTGCATGATTACCAGCAAAAACGTATTCTGGCATGGCTGGAACCACAAAAATATGCAAGTGATGAAGCGTATCAGCAGAATAATGCGATCATGGCAATCGGTTCCGGGCAGCTGACCGGGAAAGGATTGAATAATAATACAACCACATCTGTAAAAAATGGAAATTTCATTTCCGAACCACAGACAGACTTTATTTTTGCAATTGTAGGTGAAGAATTAGGTTTTGTGGGTTGCTGTATCGTGATTGGTCTGTTATTATTAGTTGTAGTACAATGCATATTGATAGGTCTTAAGGCACAAGATCTGGCGGGGCGGATTATTTGCTGCGGGGTAGCCGCACAGATAGGATTTCAGTCATTTATCAATATCGGCGTGGCGACAGGGATCTTACCCAATACAGGAATTCCCCTTCCGTTTGTTAGTTACGGACTGACTTCACTTGTCAGCTTATATATGGGAATCGGCATTGTATTAAATATAGGGCTTCAGCCAAAAAAATATCAGTAAAAGGAGCTGAGAAAATGAATATCGGACTTATTGCGCATGACTCTAAGAAAACACTGATGCAGAATTTCTGTATTGCATATCGTGGGATTTTGAGCAAGCATGAGTTGTATGCGACCGGTACAACCGGCCGGCTGATCGAAGAAGTTACTAATCTTTCTATTCACAAATATCTTGCGGGACCGCTGGGCGGCAAACAACAGCTCGGGGCACAGATTGCGCAGAATGGAATTGATGCTCTGATCTTTCTTCGGGATCCACAGAATCCTAAGCCACATGAACCGGATGTAAATGATGTCATTCGTCTTTGCGACATGCATAACATCCCGATGGCTACCAATCTTGCAACGGCAGAGATTATTATACTTGCATTAGACAGAGGAGACTTGGATTGGCGTGAGATGTATAAGTAGAGCAAGAAGTGTCGCACTGATAGGTGTGACAACAGTAAGTCTGTTTGCAGGCGGATGCATCGGTAGAAAAGGTGCAACGCCTGTAACAGAGTATGAATTGAAAAATTACAATCAGAATTTGTATCAGGGAAAGCTTTATGCAGAGGATTTATGCGTAGCTCAGAATGATGTTTTGCTGGAAGGATATACAGAAGATACCGATCTGCACAGTGCTGCATTGTTTGATCTGACAGGAGAGAATGTATTATATGCTTATAAGGCGCATGAACGACTGTATCCTGCCAGTACGACAAAGATCATGACCGCGCTTCTTGCGATTGAGAATGCAAATCTGGACGATCTGGTGACGATCAGTGGGAATGCAGATGCTTCCAGCTTTTCAGCAGATGCACAGGTGTGTGGTCTTGAAAAAGGAGAAGTCTGGACACTCAGAGATCTTTTGGGCGCACTGCTTTTATATTCCGGCAATGATGCTGCAACTGCGATTGCAGAATATGTAGGTGGATCAGAGGAAGCATTTGTCAATATGATGAATCGCAGAGCCCATGAGCTGATGGCGAATGATACACATTTTATGAATCCACACGGGTTACATGATGACAATCATTATACAACTGCATATGATCTTTATCTGATTTTTAATGAATGTATAAAACATGAAGAATTTGTAGATATTATACAGAGTGAATTATATACCGCACACTATACAGATGCGTACGGTAACAGTCAGGAGACAGAGTTCCTGCCTACCAATCTTTACGCACAGGGAGAAGCAGAAGTCCCGGAAAATGTTACGATTGTAGGTGGAAAGACAGGAACGACAGATGAAGCAGGTTACTGTCTGATTCTTATGGAGAAAGATTTTAGCGACAATCCGTATATATCCATCGTAATGGGAGCTTCAGATAAACCGGTTTTGTATGAAGACATGACATCACTGATCGAAGCGATCCCATCAGGTCAGCAGTAGATATGGACTGTAAATATACGACAAAAAGGGCATCTCTTGTCTGGGGATACCCTTTCTTTTTTGTCAGACAGCGTTAGGATTTCGACAGAAGAATATTAAGATTCAGACATAGATCCGATTCTTCCAAAGAGACTGATCAGGTAAAGACCGCACAGTCCGACGATCGTATAGACAATCCTTGAGAGCCATGACATATTTCCAAAGAGCCAGGCTACAAGGTCCAGACGGAATATACCGATCAGGAGCCAGTTGACAGCACCAATGATTACAAGGGTGAGCGCTGTATTATCAAACCATTTCATGTAAGTATCCTCCTTATATGATTCTATGTGGTTAGTATGTGTTAAAATTTTGTGTTTATTCATAAAAAAGGGGAAAAATATGTTATATTACAAATATTCGGATTATCTGAAAAACAAATATGGAGAAAAGGTATATAAGCTCCCGGTGAATCTTCCGGTCACATGTCCGAACCGTCTTAACGGAGATGGATGTGCATTCTGTGCCGGTGCAGGAACCGGATTTGAAGCGATGGATGCTGCCGTTTCTGTGACAGAACAGCTGACACGGACAAAGCAGATGATTACCAGAAAGTATCATGCCAAGAAGTACATTGCGTATTTTCAGAATTATACCAATACCTTTCTTCCGCCGGACCGATTTCGTAGTTATCTGATGGAAGCTGCCCGGATTCCGGGTGTCGTGGAGATATCTGTTTCCACAAGACCGGACTGTGTTTCGGCTGACTATCTTGATATTATGAGAGATATCCGCGCGATGACCGGAATCCAGATGAATATAGAGCTTGGACTGCAGACGGCAAACTATCATACCCTGCAGAAGATTGACAGAGGACATGGTCTTGCAGAATTTATTGATGCCGTGCTCAAGATCAAAAACTATACCGGTATTTCTATCTGTACGCATGTAATCCTCAATCTTCCGGGGGATACGCTTGAGGATGCAAAAGAAACTGCAAGGATCCTTACTGCACTTGGTGTGGATATTGTAAAGCTGCATTCCCTTTATATTGCCAGAAATACACGGTTGTGTGAATGGTATGAAAATGGTAAAATAACGGTGTGTTCAAAAGAAGAGTATTTTGAGAGAGTGGTTACATTCCTTGAACAGATTCCGGAAACGATAGCAGTAGAACGTATGTTTTCAAGAATCCCTGAGAAAGATGCAGCGTTTTGCAACTGGGGATGCAGCTGGTGGAAACTGCGGGATGAACTGCTTCAGAAGATGGAAGCAGAAGGCAGGCATCAAGGCGTATGTTGTGATTATCTGAATGGCGCAGCACTGCGTCTGTTAAAATCCGAATAGATTTGGAGGCTTGATTTTTTGGCTGGAAAAAAGAAAAACGCGGAGGTTGTCAGCCTCCAGAAATATAAACGAAAAGGACAGTTAAATATCGGTACGGTCCTGTTTGGAATTATTTTCGTATATCTTGTTTTTACTGTTCTGATCTACTTTACCAAGGACAGAGTGAGCGTATATGAAGTGCGGGAGGGCAGTATTTTAAAAGACCGCAGCCTTACCGGAATGGTTCTGCGAAAAGAAAATGTGGTAAATGCAGAAAAAAGCGGATACGTCAATTATTTTGTAGATGATGCACAGAAGGTTGCGCTCGGAACCAATATTTATACGATCACTTCTTCGCAGCTTGAGACACAGACGAATCAGGACAGTAATGAGGAAGTTTCCCTGAATGCAGATGAATGGAACAGCATTTTGCTGAAGGCGCAGGGATTTAATGAATCTTATTCACCGGAGGAATTTAAGACGGCATCCAATCTGAAAAGCGAAGTGACGGCAATTTTGCAGAACAATACAACCCAGAGCAGGGTGGCGCAGCTGAATGCAATTTTGCAGTCCGGAAATGTAGATGCTTTTCAAAGTCAGGATGACGGGATAGTGGAACTTTCGGTCGACGGTTATGAAAATCTGCAGCTTGAAGATATTACCGATGCGATGTTTGACAAAGCAGCTTACAGTGTTACAGAACTTTCCGGTAATCAGAAAGTTGATGCAGGACAGCCTGTATACCGCCTGGTCACAGACGAAGAATGGTCAGTGACGGTACCGTTGACGTCAGATCTGGTACAGACTTTCCAGAAGAAAATGAATGGAGAGGATACACTTTCTGTTGAAGTGAAGTTCTTAAAAGACAATAAGAGCTTCTGGGGAACGATGCGGATCATCGACAGAGGGAAAAATGATCCTTATGCCAATATTACTTTTCAAAATTCAATGATCCGTTATGCAGATGAACGATTTGAGAATATTGAACTGATCCTGGAAGATGAATCAGGACTCAAAATACCAAAAACTTCTGTAACGGAAAAGGATTGTTTTGCCGTACCTGTGGATTATATTACAAGTGGAGGAGCTTCCCAGAACGAGGGCGTTTATAAACAGACGACAAAAAAAGGAAAGACGACAACAGAATTTGTACCGGTAACTATTATCAATGAGAATACGGAAGAAGGAATCGCATATCTCGATCCGGAGAATCTGAAAAAAGGAGATACGATCCTGATGCCGGAATCCTCGGACACGGTGACTCTTGGAAAAACCGAAAGTATCAAAGGCGTATATAATGTCAATAAAGGCTATGCTGTATTCCGGCAGGTTCAGATACTGAGTGAAAGTGATGAATATTATATTATTGCAGAAGGAAGTAGCTACAGTCTTTCCAATTATGACCACATTGCCCTGAATGGAGATTCTGTTCGGGATAATCAAATAGTAAGTCAATAAGAAATGGAGTGAAAGAAATGATCACAGAGAACTTAAAGGATGTGGAAGCACGTGTATGTGCTGCATGCGAACGTTGCGGCAGAAAGCGTGAGGATGTGACACTGATTGCTGTAAGCAAAACCAAACCGGTAGAAATGTTGGAAGAAGCATATGCTTACGGCTGCCGTTATTTTGGCGAAAATAAAGTACAGGAACTGGATGAAAAGTATGAGGTGATGCCGAAGGACATTCACTGGCAGATGATCGGTCATCTGCAGCGCAATAAGGTAAAATATATTATTGATAAAGCAGAACTGATTCATTCGGTTGATTCCATCCGCCTGGCGGAGACGATTGATAAAGAAGCGGCAAAAAAAGGTATTGTTGCCAATGTACTTCTTGAGGTAAATATGGCAAAAGAGGATACAAAATTTGGTTTGATTCCAGAAGAAGTTATGGATTTTATTCATGAAATTGTCAGATTTCAGCATATAAAAGTGCAGGGACTTATGACAATTGCCCCGTTTGTAGAGAACCCGGAAGAAAATCGTATACATTTTGCAAACTTACGAAAATTATCTGTTGACATTGCAGCGGAAAAAGTTGATAATGTTAACATGAGTATTCTTTCAATGGGGATGACCAATGATTTTGAAGTTGCTATAGAAGAGG
>CAKRFP010000036.1 GCA_934320645.1 uncultured Bariatricus sp. | reverse complement strand
ATGGACGCACCCTGAAAAAAGGCGGTATCCCGCCAGAATTCAGATGCTCTGGTAACTTAGTTGCCGAGTAGTTCACAGAATTTCCATACATTCACTGGCACTTTTTGCTTATTTTGATACCCTTCACTTTCTATATATAAATATGTAAAAGAGAGGTATGAAATTATTATAAACATATAGTCATTAAGGTGCCGATTTTGAAACAAAAACTTCCGGGATTTTTAATGGGGTCCGGAAAAAACAGGGGAAAAAACCAGGAAAGATGACTCTTGTCAAGAAGAAACATATCTGTTATAGTGAGTAAGAAAAAATAGAGGAACTTTTTCAGTGCCCGACAGAAGAATTTCTGGTCGGCTTAAAAGGGAATCAGGTGAAAGTCCTGAGCGATCCGGTCACTGTAAATGAGGAGCAAAGCGGCGGCATGCCATTGCATAAAAATGTGAGAAGGTGCAGCTTTGTTAAGATCCATAAGCCAGGAGACCTGCTGAAAGAGAGTAAATTGCTTCCGATGAAAGCGCGTTTACATACACAAAGAAATGTTATCTTGCTTCATACAGAGTATGAAAGCAGGATTTTTGTGCTGCCATATATACGGAGAATAATTCCAGTGGCAGAGGGTGTAGGTGAAGTCTGCTTTCAGGAAAAAGGAAGCAGATTTTTTTGTGCATACGATGAGTCAAGTGCATATTTGTGCTTGCACAAGGAGCTGAATTTGGTGAATGTACATCATCGAGCTGTCAAGCGACAAAAAATCAGGACATCAGGAGGAAGAGTTAGATTATGAAGAGGAATTCCAAACAGTTTCTTGCACTTTTCATGGCAGTTGCAATGTCGGTTACACCGGTTTCTTATGCTTACGCTGACGACAGTGCAGTAGCAGGAGTAGAAAATACAGAATCAGGTCAGCAGACCGTAGAAGTAACGGACGGGGAAATTGGTGCGGCAAACGCAGCAGGGCAGCCGGCTGAAGAAGTGACTGGACAGGAAGAAGAAACGACTGTCGGGCAGGGAACGGACGAGAATCAGAAGAGTCAGGAAGAGCCGAAAGCAGGAGAAAATGCGACAACAGGGAATGTAACCGAGGCAGAGAAGAAAGAAGCGGGCGAAGACGGAAAAAGTGAAGAGAAGGCTGCAGAGGAGCAGAAGGTTAAGTCGGAAGAAGCTGCGGGAAATGCCGGGGAAGTGAAGGCGCAGGAAGCAGGTGGTGTTGAGAGTAATTTCAAAATGTTCAGTGTTGCAAATTCATCAGTTAGAGTTGTGGATAATCAACTGGAAGTTACGCTGACAACTGCAAGTGCTAATTATGGAGTAATTTATTTTGGAAAAAAAGAAGCTGTATCTAATGAAAATGGAACAGTAGACGAAGATAAAGTTGTAAAGGGAACGAAAAAAGATTCAGGTTATGAATTTGTTTTTAAATGCCCGATTGAAGAGGCAGGACAGAAGATTTCATTTGTTCCGGGAAATAAAAATGAATCTGGATACACATGGTATATTGGAAAAGACTGTTTTCTTACAATTCCACAGCCAACAGAAAATGGAAAAGATGATACAGAAAATCCTGGACAGGGAGGTATTTCTGGAGAGAACAAACCGGGAACAGGAAGTGGCGAAGATCAGAAGCCGGGAAATGAGAATAAAAACGTACTGGATACTGGAAAGTATGTGGTAGATGTTTCTTGTGCAGAATCAATGTTCAGAGTAGTAAAATGTGTATTGACTTCTGTCGGGGGAAAAATGCAGGCAGAGATTACACTCAGTGGTACAGGATATGATTATTTATATGTGGGAACCGCGCAAGATGCTGAAAAAGCTTCGAAAGATCAGTTGATTAGTCATAAAGAAACGGTAGAAGGTAAATATGTATTTACAGTACCAGTAGAAAGTATGGATACAGGAATTTCATTCGCGGCGCATGCTTTCAAGAGTAAAAAATGGTATGATCGTACATTAACATTCAAAACAGAAGGAATGAGCAAATATGTTCAGGTAAGTGATGGTTCTTATAAAGTAAATGTAACTTCAAGTTCATCCATGTTTAAGGTTACGAATTGTGTTCTTACATCAAAAGATGGAAATATGACTGCAAAACTTACTTTAAGTGGAACAGGATATGATTATCTGTATGTAGGAACGAGTGCAGAAGCAGCGCTTGCAGATAAGTCCCAATGGATTCCTTATGTTGAGGATGAAAACGGTATGTATACTTACACGATTCCGGTTTCTTTATTAGACACAGGAATTTCAGTGGCAGCATTTTCAAATAAAAGGAAGTTATGGTATGACCGTACACTGACATTTTTCTCAGCAGGCATGAAGAACCTGAACAATAGCAATTCCACAAATGGAGATAATGGCAACACCAACCAGGGAAATAACACCAGCCAGAACACCAACTCCGGAACAGGCATCACTTCCGGAGGCACAGGCACAAACCAGACCCCGGACAAAGAATCAAAATACGAGGCAGATTTAAATGGTGGAACTGCTCGTGTAAACAGTGCAACAACACTTACAGACGGTGTCTACACACCGGACAAATTCTCCTGGTCAGGCGGAACCGGAAAGGTCAGCATCAGCTGTACCAAGATTACCGTGACAGGCGGTCAGGCATATGCTACCATTGTATTTAGCAGTGGTTCTTATGGCTATGTAAAGGCGAATGGAAATACCTATTATCCGACAGCAACCGGAAGTACGTCTACATTTGTCATTCCGGTAGAACTGAACAAGAACAATACGATCATCGGTATGACAACCAAGATGTCAACAGCGCATGAAATCAGCTATTCGATTTTCATTTACCTAAGTGCTGCAGCAAAAGCAGACGGAACTACAGTAAGTGGGGAGACCAATTTAAGTGTAGATACACTGGATGAGAAAGCGCCGGAAATCATGGGACTTTCTTATCAGTCTGAGACAAAGGTAGAGCATGCAGAGTACTTCAAGATCTATCATTATGAGCAGGGAATCACTCTTTTAGAAATCGATCAGAGAAAAGCTGAGGATACAAAAGAGACCAAGACAAAGGATACAAAAGAAGATACAGATTCCGGACTGACACCGGCACAGGAAGAACAGCTTGCGCTTTACAAAGCAAAGATCGCCCGTTATCTGATCGTCCCGGAAGACGCAGAAATTCCGGCAGGTCTGGACAAAGAAATGATCGTGATCCAGAAGCCAAAGAAGTCTGCATATGTAGGTTCTGAGGAAGTACTGGAAATCCTGGATAAGCTGAATGCAACAGACCATATTACATCAGTAGGGGTAAAACAGAAGAACTGTAAGGTAGAAAGCATTGCAAAAGCAATGAAAGAGAAAAAGATCACATACGCAGGAACCTATAAGAAGCCGGAAAACAAAAAGTTGATGAAGAGTAAGTGTGATCTTGCAATCCTTTCCAATAAAATTCTTCCGGATGAAAAGAATGAGAAGAAAATGTCGGTAGAAGATCAGCAGAAGAGATACGAAGAGCTGGCAGAAAAATTTGTCCTTCTGGATATTCCGATGATCGTTGACCGGTCAGCAGATGAGGAAAAGGATGATGCGAAAGAAGAATGGAGCAAGGTTTACGAGGCAATTTTCGCGCAGACAGACAGTGCAGATTCTTCTGCAAAAAACTAGGCAGATTCTTTTTTTGATACAGAGGTAGAAAATGAAAAAGAGAACGATGCGTCTGGGGTGTATTCTTTTAAGTACAGTGCTGCTTGGGACGGCAGCACTGACCGGATGCAGGCAGACGAAAAAGAATACAACAGATACAAAAAAAACAGAAAGCAGCAGTACGAAAGAAAGCGCCAAAGGAAAAAAAGGTCCGGAGATTGGTGGACTCACTTATGAATCCGCGATGGATCTGGAATATGCCGAAGGTTTTCAGGTATATTACTACAAAGACGGCTATAAGATGATCGATATCAAAGACGATGCAAAATTTCTGGTCGTCCCGGAGAATCAGGATGTGCCGGATGGAGTTGATGAAGATTACGTGATCCTTCAGCAGCCGCTGGATCATATTTATCTTGCGGCAACATCTGCGATGGCACTTTTTAATGCGATAGATTCTCTGGATAATATCACAATGACAGGTACCCAGGCTTCCGGATGGTATATTGAGAATGCGGTGAAAGCGATGGAAGACGGGAAAATGAAATTTGCCGGGAAATACAGTGAACCGGATTATGAGATGCTGGTGGATGAAGACTGTGATCTTGCCATCGAATCGACCATGATCCTTCACACACCGAAGGTACAGGAGATGATCGAATCTCTGGATATCCCGGTGATGATCGACCGGTCCAGCTATGAATCGCATCCTCTTGGAAGAACGGAATGGATCAAACTTTATGCAGCAATGCTGAATAAAGAAGATGCAGCGGATGCATTTTTTGAAAAGCAGGTGGAAAATGTCGATGCGCTCAAAGATTTTAAGAATACCGAGAAGACGGTTGCATTTTTCTATGTAAGCAGTGACGGAACGGTGGTAGTAAGAAGAAGTGATGATTATATTCCGAAAATGATCGAACTTGCCGGTGGAAGATATGTATTCGATGATCTGACCGGCGATGATAGTAATACCTCGGCAGTAAAACTTACAATGGAAGAGTTTTACGCACAGGCAGCGGATGCAGATTATCTGATTTATAATTCAAGTATTGATAATCCAATCAACAGTGTAAAGGATCTGGAAGAAAAAGATGCACTTTTTTCTGATTTCAAAGCAGTCAAAGAAGGAAATGTATGGTGTACCGGTAAATATCTGTATCAGGCAACCGATATCGTCGGGGAACTGATCACGGATATGAATCTGATGCTGACAGGCGGCGATGAAAGCAAGATGACATTTTTATACCATGTAAAATAGAAAACGGAGAAGAAAATGGGACAGGCAGGAATGAAAAATAACTGGAAAAGGAATACAAGATATGTGGGAGTATTTGCGGTGCTGGCAGCAGCTTTTTGTATGATCGTAGTGCTGAACATCAATACCGGAAATGTACAGATCTCGGTTCCTGAGATTTTACGGATCCTGTTTCTGAAAAAAGGAACACAGGTGCAGATGAATATTATCTGGAAAATCCGTCTTCCGCGTGTTCTGATGGCAGCGATTCTGGGAGGGGCGCTTGCCCTTTCCGGATTTTTATTGCAGACATTTTTTTCCAACCCGATCGCAGGCCCTTATGTACTGGGGATTTCTTCGGGAGCAAAGATGATGGTCGCTCTGGCGATGATCATCTTTTTAAAATATTATACCTCTGTATCATCCTATGTACTGATCATTGCAGCATTTACCGGATCCATGCTTTCTATCGGATTTATCCTGCTTCTTGCAAGGAAGATCCGGAATATGGCAACCCTTCTGGTTGGTGGAATCATGATCGGTTATATCTGTTCTGCGGTAACTGATTTTGTTGTGACTTTTGCGGAGGATTCAGATATCGTGAATCTGCACGGCTGGTCACAGGGAAGTTTTTCCGGTATGAGCTGGAGCAATGTAAAGGTAGCAGCGCTTATGGTAGGAATCACTCTGATCCTTACCTTTTTCCTGTCAAAGCCGATCGGAGCGTATCAGCTTGGGGAAATGTATGCGCAGAGCATGGGTGTCAATATCCGTGTGTTCAGGGTGCTTCTGATCCTGCTCTCAAGTGTATTTTCCGCATGTGTGACCGCATTTGCAGGACCGATCTCATTCGTTGGAATCGCAGTTCCGTACCTGATCAAGCATCTTCTCGGGACGGCAAAACCGCTGGTCGTAATACCGGCAACATTCCTTGGCGGGGCGGTATTCTGTATGGGATGTGATCTGATCGCGCGTATGGCATTTGCACCACTGGAGCTGAATATCAGTACCGTGACTTCGATCTTTGGTGCACCGATCGTAATTTTCATGATGATAAAAGGAAGAAAAGGGAAATAAATATGAGTGACAGCTATTTTCAGATGAAAGATCTTTCTGTCGGATATCATGGAAATGTACTGATCCATGATATCTGTACAGAGATTAAAAAAGGTGAGATATTGACACTGATCGGACCAAACGGTTCCGGGAAATCTACGATTTTAAAAAGTATTACCAAGCAGCTTACGCTCATTGGAGGTAAGGTAACGATCGGTGAAAAGAATCTGAAAGAATTATCTTACAAAGAGCTTGCAACCAGGATGGCAGTGGTGCTGACACAGCGGGCAAAGCCGGAGCTGATGACCTGCTATGAGGTCGTAGCAGCAGGACGGTATCCTTATACAGGACGGCTCGGGATATTAGCCCGTGAAGATGAAAAGAAGACACGGGAAGCACTGGAAATTGTCCATGCAACAGAATACGCAGAAAAAAGTTTTGAGGCGATCAGTGACGGGCAGAGACAGCGGATCCTTCTGGCAAGAGCAATCTGTCAGGAACCGGAGGTGCTGATCCTGGATGAACCCACTTCTTTTCTGGATATCCGTTATAAGCTGGAACTGCTTACTATTTTGAAAAATATGGCGAAAGAAAAGCAGATCACGGTCATTATGTCACTTCATGAGATCGATCTGGCACAGAAGATTTCGGACAAGATCCTTTGCGTTAAAGGAGATACGATTTTCGGGTATGGAGAGCCGGAGGCGATTTTTAAAGAAGATTTTATCCAGAAGCTTTATGAGATCGACAACGGGCATTTTGATCCGGTGTTCGGAAGCGTGGAGCTTGCAAAGGCGGAGGGAGAGACAGAAGTATTTGTAATCTCTTCCGGAGGCAGTGGAATTCCTGTTTACCGGAACCTTCAGAAAGCAAAGATTCCATTTTCGGCAGGAATCCTGTATACTAATGATATCGACTATCATCTGGCAAAGCATCTGGCGGTCAGCGTAATAGAAGAAGAGCCATTTGAACCGGTAAGCGACCGTGCATTTGAACGGGCAAAGCAGATGATCAGGCAGTGTAAAAAGGTGATAAATGCAGGAATTGTGATTGGGACAACCAACCGGAAGATGAAAGAACTGCTTGTATTTGCAGAAGAAATGGGGAAGCTGGAATCATATGAAAAATAGACTTTTGCACATTTACTGTGGAGATGGAAAAGGAAAGACGACGGCGGCAACGGGGCTTGCAGTTCGCGCAGCTGGAAGCGGTATGCGGGTTCTGTTTGCCCGTTTTTTAAAAAATGAATTTTCAGGAGAATTGAAGATTCTGGATCAGATCCCGGAGATCGAGGTACTTCATCTGGAAAAAAGCTATGGATTTTTTAAGACACTTTCCGAAAAGGAACAGGAAGAAGTCCGAGAGATGTATGGCAGGCTGTGGAATACGATCCGGGGAAAAATCAGCACAGGGGATTATGATATGCTTGTGATCGATGAATTTATGGCGGCATACCGGCATGGACTGATCCCGAATGAAGAGGCGTTGCAGTTTTTAAAAGACAGACCGGACAATCTGGAAGTGGTTCTGACCGGACGGGATCCGTCAGATGAGATCCTGGAGCTGGCAGATTATATTTCGGAAGTTAAGATGGTACGTCATCCTTTTGAAAAAGGAATCCGGGCAAGGAAAGGCATCGAATACTAAGGAGACGAAATGGAAATGGACAAGATGCAGGTCGTGTGGAAAAATCAAAAAGAACTGCGGTACGGATACACAACGGGAAGCTGTGCTGCGGCAGCGGCAAAGGCGGCAGCGGCAATGCTCTTTTCCGGGGAGGAAGTCCGCCAGGTATCTCTTATGACGCCGAAAGGGATCGAGCTGTATCTGGAAGTGGAAGAGATCCAAAAAGAAAATGAATCTGTCAGCTGTGCAATCCAGAAGGACAGCGGAGATGATCCAGACGTGACGAACGGGATCTTCGTTTACGCCAAGGTCACGAAAAAAAAGGAAAAAGGAATGAACTTAGATGGTGGGATCGGAGTCGGGCGCTTTACCCGGAAGGTATTGGAGCAGGAAGCCGGAGAGGCAGCAATCAACAAAGTGCCACGGCAGATGATCCGGGAAGCGGTGCAAAGCCAGATTGAGAAATATGAATGGGATGGCGGTGCGGACATTCTGATCTATATTCCGGAGGGCGTGGAGATTGCGAAGAAAACGTTTAATCCAAGACTTGGGATCGAAGGCGGGATTTCGGTACTCGGAACATCCGGGATCGTAGAACCGATGAGCGAACAGGCACTGACGCAGACTATTTTCCTGGAAATGAAGATGCTTTGTGATGAAGGTCACCGGTATTGTTATCTGACACCGGGAAATTATGGAAATGATTTCCTAAGGCAGACGCTTGGATATGACCAGGAGCTTGCGGTGAAGTGCAGCAATTATATCGGGGATGCGATTGATGACGGCGTGCGGCTGAAGATGGATGGTCTGCTGCTTGTAGGACATATCGGAAAGCTGGTCAAGATCGCTGCAGGTGTAATGAATACTCATTCCAGACAGGCAGATGCAAGAATGGAAGTGCTTGCCGTCCATGCGGCAATGGCAGGGGCAGACCGGGAGACAGTCTGTGCTCTGATGGAGTGTTTTACGACGAAGGAAGCATTGGAAATTTTGAAAGCAAAAGGGCTTTTGGAAGAAACGATGCGGACCGTGATGGAGAAGATCGAGTATCACCTGACAAAGCGTGCCGGAGAAAAGATGAAGGTAGGGGCGCTGATGTTTTCCGATGAGCTTGGGGTTCTGGGGAAGACGTCGCTTGTAGATGAATTGAGGAAGAAGATTGGATAAAAGAAAGGTATGACGAAAAATGGCAGGAAGATTTGATCTTGCAGGAGTAGGTCCGGGAGATCCGGAACTTGTGACAATAAAGACAATCCGTGCGATTAAAGAGTGTCAGGTACTGGTTCTCCCAATCGGCAGTCCGGATTTAAAGAAACCGGAACTGGAAGAGGGAGAAGAAGAGACATTTGCAAAAGAATGTCTGGCATATCGAATTGCGTGTGAGGCAGAGCCGGAGACGAAAAAGAAGCTACGGCTTTATCTTCCCATGCCAATGATCAAGGAAAAAAAGCTCCTGAAAGAGATACATGATGAGGGTGCAAGAAAGGCGGCAGAGCTTCTGGAAGAAGGAAAGAATCTGGTCTTTCTGACGATTGGAGATCCGACCGTGTATTCGACAGGAATTTATATTTATAAAAGATTGAAAAAGATGGGATATCAGGGGGAGATATTCTCCGGGATTCCGTCTTTTTGTGCTGTGGCAGCAAGGCTGGAGATCCCGCTTGCGGAGAACCGGCAGGAGCTGCATGTCTTTCCGGCGTCCTACGGGATTGAAGAAAAGCTGAAGCTTCCGGGGACGAAGGTTCTTATGAAGACCGGGAAAAAGATGGCGCAGGTCAAAGCTGTTCTGAAAGAGGAAGGACAGCAGGCGAAAATGGTCATGAACTGCGGACTGGATGGAGAAAAAATTTACAAATGCACAGAAGAAATACCGGAAGATGCGGGATATTTTTCGATTGTAATAGCAAAGGAGAAGGAAAAATGATTCATTTTGTTGGAGCAGGAAGCGGTGCTGTGGATCTGATCACAGTACGGGGGCAGAAGCTTTTGGAGGAAGCAGATATTGTGGTGTATGCCGGTTCGCTGGTAAATCCGGAGCTTCTTGAGAATTGCCAGAAGGACTGTCAGATCTACAACAGTGCGAAGATGACGCTGGAAGAAGTGATGGAAGTGATGATTTCCGGAGAGAAGCAGGGGAAAAAAGTTGTCCGGCTGCATACGGGGGATCCGTGTCTGTATGGTGCGATCAAAGAGCAGATGGATCTTCTGGAAAAAGAGAATATTTCTTATAAAGTGTGCCCGGGAGTCAGTTCCTTTTGCGGAGCGGCATCTGCACTGAATGCGGAGTACACCCTTCCTAGAATTTCACAGTCTGTGGTGATCACACGGATGGCAGGAAGAACGCCGGTTCCGGAAAAAGAATCTATTGAAAGTTTCGCAGCGCATCAGGCAACGATGGTAATCTTTTTAAGTACCGGGATGCTGGAAGAATTGTCAAAGCGTCTGATCGAAGGCGGTTATCAGCCGGAGACTCCGGCGGCGATCGTCTACAAGGCAACCTGGGAGGATGAAAAGGTGTGCAGATGTGCGGTGAAGGAGCTTGCGGTGACAGCAAAGGAGAATGGAATTACAAAGACAGCATTGATCGTGGTTGGTGAGGTGCTTGGCGGAGAGTATGAACGGTCACTTTTATATCATCCGGAGTTTACAACAGAGTTCAGACAGGGCAAAAGAAAAGAAGGTGCAGGAAATGTGTAAAATTGGAAAAGTCTATGTAATCGGTCTTGGACCGGGTGCTGAGAAAGAAATGACATACCAGGCGTCCGAGGCACTGGAAAAAAGTGAGGTTATTATCGGGTATACCGTATATACAGGACTGGTACGGGAAAGATTTCCGGATAAAAAGTACCTTTCCACACCAATGCGGCAGGAAGTGGTCCGCTGTGAGATGGCAATGGATGAGGCGATGAAAGGAAGAACGGTAGCCATGGTATGCAGTGGGGATGCCGGAATTTACGGAATGGCAGGTCTGCTCTATGAGATGGGACAGGGCTATCCAGAGGTGGAGCTGGAGGTCGTGCCGGGAATCACGGCGGCAAATGGCGGTGCGGCAGTTCTTGGTGCACCTCTGATGCATGATTTTGCAGTGATCAGTCTGAGTGATCTTCTGACACCGTGGGAGAAGATTGAAAAGAGGATCCGCGGAGCTGCGATGGCGGATTTTGTGATCTGTCTGTATAATCCGTCCAGCCGGAAACGGGCAGATTACCTGAAAAAGGCCTGTGAGTATATTCTGGAGTACCAGAGCCCGGATACAGTCTGCGGTTATGTGCGGAACATCGGACGTGAAGGCGAAGATGCACATATTCTGACATTATCTGAGCTGAAGGATACGGAGGTTGATATGTTTACAACCGTTTATATCGGCAACAGCCAGACGAGAAATGTGGATGGGAAAATGGTGACACCGAGAGGCTATCGATTGGAGGAATAACTGTGGAAAACCGAAAATGCCGGGTAAATCTTGTCGGGATCGGGATGGGAAGCAAAGGAACGCTTACAGAAGAGGTCAGAAGGATCATTGCGGAAAGTGATGTGCTGATCGGAGCCACGCGGATGTTGGAAGGATTCCGGGAAAAAAAGAAATACTGCTATGTAGAGTATCTGCCGGAAAAGATCAGAGCGATCCTGGATGAGCAGGAGGAAAAGACCAGATGTACGGTGCTGTTTTCCGGGGATACCGGATTTTACAGCGGGGCAAAAAAGCTGGCGGATATTCTGAAAAAAGACGGATATGAAGTGCAGATTTTTCCGGGAATCTCCTCGGTAATCTATCTTGCGGCAAGGGTAGGAAAGAGCTGGGAGGATGCGAAGATCATCAGCATGCATGGAAGAAGTCAGAATTTTATCCATGCAGTTGCAAACCATGAAAAGACATTTCTGATCCTTGGGAAAAGTGCGGGAAAAGAGATCTGCGATAAACTGAAATATTACCATCTGGAACAGGTAACCGTTTGGGTTGGAAATCATTTGTCTTATCCGGATGAAGAGATTGTGATCAAAAAAGGAAACGAGCTTCAGGCAGAAGATTTTGGTGATCTTACCACTATTCTGATCGAGAATCCAAAGCCGGAAAAGAGAACAGGAATTCATCTTGCAGATGAGGAGCTGATCCGTGGAAATGTTCCGATGACGAAGGAGGAAGTGCGGACAGTCAGCATTGCAAAATTGAAGCTTACAAAGGATGCAGTAATATATGACGTGGGGGCCGGAACCGGTTCGGTGTCTATAGAGACTGCCCTTCAGGGAGAGAATCTCCGCGTTTATGCAATCGAGAAGAATCCGGAGGGCGCAGAGCTGATCAGGAAGAATATGCAGAAATTCAGGACAGACCAGATTCAGGTGATAGAAGGAGTTGCACCGGAAGCATTTGAAGATCTGGAAATGCCGACCCATGCTTTTATCGGAGGCAGCACAGGACAGTTAAAAGAAATTATTCAGTGTATAAAGAAAAAAAATCCGGACGTCCGTATCGTGATCAATGCAATTTCACTGGAAACCGTGAAGGAAGTGATGGAGGCGATGGAGGAAGGACTGCTTGCAGATCCGGAAATCATACAGCTGAATGTGGCAAAGTCAAAGAAGCTTGGAAGATATCATATGATGACCGGATTAAATCCGATTTATATTATTTCAGACGGAGGAGATACAGAATGAAAATTCCCGGAATTGTAATCGCGGCATCTGCCAGCGGGAGTGGAAAGACAGCGGTGACAATGGCAATGATGAAAGCATTTAAAAATGCCGGAAAGAAGGTACGCGCCTGCAAATGCGGACCGGATTATATTGATCCTATGTTTCACCGGGAGGTGCTGGGAATTGATTCCGAGAATCTGGATCTGTATTTTTGCGACCGGGAGCGCTTGAAAGAGCGGTTTATGCATCATGCGGAAGGTGCGGAGCTTGTGGTGACAGAAGGTGTGATGGGGTACTATGACGGGATCAGTCTGGATTCGGATCAGGCGAGTACTTATGACGTTGCGAGAACCCTGGGGCTTCCGGTAATCCTGGTTGTTCCGGCAAGAGGTATGGCATCGACAATCCTGGCAGTATTGAAGGGAATGATTGAATACCGGAATGACAGTAATATCCGGGGAATCATTCTGAACCGGATTTCCCCGATGCTGTATCCGAAGATGAAGAAGATGATCGAAGAGGGATTGCAGGGAATGGGATTCCAGGTTCAGGTAGTCGGTTACGTGCCGGAGGAGGATGCTTTTCATCTGGAGAGCCGGCACCTGGGGCTGATGCTTCCGGAGGAAATAGGAAATCTGGAAAAACAGATTGACCAGGCAGCAGAGATTCTGACAGAGACACTTGATATGGAATCGGTGCTGGAAATTGCCTGGGAAGCAAAAGAAATAGAGTGTCATCCGGTGAAGGCAAAACAGGAAGAGACCGGACGAAAGGTGCGTATCGGTGTAGCGCGTGACCGGGCCTTTTGTTTCTATTACAAGGATAATATTGAGCTTTTAAAAGAGCTTGGATGTGAGATCATTCCGTTTAGTCCTTTGGAGGATACAAGACTTCCGGAACATTTAGACGGACTTTTATTTGGTGGTGGATATCCAGAACTTTGTGCGGAACATCTGGCAGAAAACAGAGCTATGCGAAAAGATGTAAGAAAGCAGATTGAAAATGGAATTCCATGTATTGCAGAATGTGGAGGATTTCTATATCTGACAGAAGAGTTGGAAGGGGAAGATGGAAAGCACTATCCGATGGTGGGTGCACTTCTGGGAAAAGGGATCAAAAAAGGACGGCTTACCAGATTCGGATACATTGAGCTGACTGCAGAAATGAACGGAGTGTATATGAAAAAGGGGGAGAAGATCCGGGCGCATGAGTTCCATTATTGGGATTCTACGGAAAACGGAGAGGATACACTTGCCGTAAAGCCGGATGGTGTGAGAAAATGGCAGGCTGTTCATATGAAAGGAAATCTGTTTGCAGGATTTCCGCATTTATACTTTTATTCCAACCCAAAAGTGGCCGAACGCTTTGTAGAAGCGTGTAGAACTTACAGAAACAAGTAAAAAGCTGACAAAGACAGATCAAAGAGACAGGAGATTAGACTTACAGATGGAAGAGATCAGATGGAAAGAGAAAATAAAACCACTTAATGAAAATGCAATGGAAGAGGCGCGGGCTCACTGGATGACGGTAGGGAAGCCGCTGTTCAGTCTGGGAAGTCTGGAGGATGCGGTGATTCAGATTGCCGGGATCAAGGGGACTTCAGATTTTGAACTGCGAAAGCGCGGGCTGATTATTATGTGCGCAGACAACGGTGTGGTAGAAGAAGGCGTGACACAGACCGGCCAGGAAGTGACAGCAATCGTGGCAGATAATTTTACAAGAGGAGAGACAAGCGTCTG
Source organism: uncultured Bariatricus sp. (assembly GCA_934320645.1). Taxonomy (GTDB): domain Bacteria; phylum Bacillota; class Clostridia; order Lachnospirales; family Lachnospiraceae; genus Allocoprococcus. The sequence continues at coordinate 11,568 of CAKRFP010000036.1, read as the reverse complement.
TATCATGGCAGAAGAGGCAAAGGTAGATCTTTTTCCGGTGGATGTAGGGATGGCAGCAGATGTGCCGTCTGTGACAAAGAAAGAATATAAAGTGATGTATGGCACACACAATTTTGCAAAAGAACCGGCAATGACAAGAGAAGAAGCAGTTGAGGCGATAGAAGTTGGGATTCAGATGGTAAAGAAGTGCGCCGAAGCAGGATACGAAATCCTTGCGACAGGCGAAATGGGGATTGGGAATACAACAACCAGCAGTGCGGTTGCCTCTGTATTGCTCGGAGAGGATCCGAAGGTCATGACAGGAAAGGGAGCAGGTCTGACGAAAAAAGGTCTGCAAAAGAAGGTACAGGTCATCCGGGAAGCGATTGAGCGGATGCAGCCGGACAAAACAGATGCGATCGATGTACTTTCCAAGGTTGGAGGACTTGACATAGCAGGACTTGCAGGTGTATATCTCGGTGGGGCGATTTACCGGATTCCGGTGCTGATAGATGGCTTTATTTCTGCGGTGGCTGCACTTGTGGCAGTACGGCTGGTTCCGGAATGTGCAGGATATATTTTACCGTCCCATTTGTCTGATGAACCTGCGTCAAGAAAGATTTTAGATGCTTTAGAAAAAAAACCATTTCTTACATGTGGTATGTGTCTGGGGGAAGGAACAGGAGCAGTGGCAGCAATGCCGCTTCTTGAGATGGGACTTCAGGTGTACCGCAAAATGGGAACTTTTGATGATATTCATGTAGAGCAGTATGAAGTACTGGATGGGAAGGACGAAAGATGAAGTTTTTAGAACCGATGATCATTGCGTTTTCTATGTATTCCAAAATACCGATGCCGCGCATTGAGTGGAACAAGGAAAATATGAAATATACGATGTGTTTCTTTCCGCTGATCGGTGTTGTGACCGGAGCACTCATTTATCTGGCAGGAATGTTTCTTGATGGAAATATTTTTCCGAAAGTAAGCAGTGGAAGATTGATGTTTGCTGCGGTCATGACATTGATACCGGTTTTTGTAAGTGGAGGAATCCATCTGGATGGATTTATGGATACGATGGATGCACTTGGATCCTGGGGAGATAAAGAAAAGAAACTGGAAATCCTGAAAGATTCGCATAACGGTGCTTTTGCGGTCATCGGAATCTGCTGTTATTTTATCGGGAGTCTTGGTGTATGGAGTGAAATCCGGACGGAGATGCTTCCGGTAGTAGCAGCAGGATATGTAATTTCAAGAGCGCTCAGTGGGCTTGCTGTAGTGACATTTCCGGCAGCAAGAGGAAGCGGTCTTGTAAAGACTTTTCAGGATGGAGCACAGAAAAAGGCAGTAAGGATCACGATGATCGTATATCTGGTTCTGGCGGCAGTATATTTGTATATCTTTTCGCCGGTTGGTATGGTGGTACTTTTTATAATTGCAGGAGTAGTATTTGGATATTATTACCGGATGAGCAGGAAACAGTTTGGAGGCGTTACCGGGGATCTGGCGGGATACTTTCTGCAGATTTGTGAGCTGGCATTATTAGTCGGGGGATTGATTGTGCAGGGAATCCAATGAAAAGCAGGGAAAGGAAGAGGAGACATATAGAAGATGGAAGTCAGACTGATTCGGCATTTTGCGACGGAAGGAAATTTGGAGAAGCGGTATATAGGGGTGACGGATGAAGAAATAAAAACAGAGTGCATTCCAGAACACGCTCTAAAAAAAGAAGAAAACGGACAATACGGGAAGGGAAATGGACGTGAGAAATGGGAGCCGGAGCTTGTGATTGTAAGTCCGCTTAAGAGATGCAGGCAGACGGCGGAGATTCTTTTTCCAGGGACGGAGCAGATTGTCTGTGAGAAGATGCGGGAGTGTGATTTTGGTCTGTTTGAGGGAAAGAATTATCTGGAGCTGACCGGGGATCCAGCGTATCAGAGCTGGATTGATTCTGGTGGAACAGAAAGTTTTCCGGGCGGTGAGGATCCGATGGACTTCCGAAGACGGTGCATCTGTGGATTTGAAGAAATGATGGAGAAGATGATTGAGGAGAAAAGGCAGAAGGTTGGCGTTGTGGTTCACGGGGGGACGATCATGTCGGTGATGGAAGCGTTTGATCCGGGAAAACAGGAATTCTACCATTGGCAGGTGAAGAATGGGAATGGATTCCGGTTTCAGATCCGGGAAGAAGAATGGCAGCAGGGAAAAAGACAATTTGAGGAGATTGAGGAAATATGAGTTCATTGATGGCGTGTATCGCAGGAATGGCGCTGGATGCAGTTTTCGGAGATCCGGTATGGCTCTATCATCCGGTGAGGATGATTGGAAACTGGATTTCGGTACTGGAAAAATGGCTGCGCAGATTTTGCAAAAATGATGAGAAAAAAGAAAGAATCTGTGGAATCGTTCTGTGGTTTGGTGTGGTGATCGTGTCCGTTGGAATTCCGTGGGGACTTTTGTATCTTGCCGGAAAGGTCAGCTTCTGGTTTCAATTTGCACTGGAAACCTTCTGGTGTTACCAACTTCTTGCCGGAAAGTGTCTGAAAGACGAAAGCAGGAAGGTTTATGTACAGCTTGTGAACCACAACCTGGAGGGAGCAAGATGTGCGGTATCGATGATCGTGGGAAGAGATACCGAGAACCTGTCAGAAGCCGGAGTGACAAAGGCTGCGGTAGAAACGGTAGCCGAAAATACATCGGACGGAGTGATCGCACCGCTCATTTTTATGCTGATCGGTGGGGCACCACTTGGATTTTTTTATAAGGCTGTTAATACAATGGATTCTATGGTAGGATATAAGAATGAAAAGTATTTACATTTTGGTCGGTTTGCGGCTAAAATGGATGATGTATGGAATTATATTCCGTCCAGGGTATCAGCACTTCTGATGATTGCAAGTGCCTGGATCTTCCGGATGGATTATAAGAGGGCATGGATGGTCTGGAAGAGAGACAGACGGAAGCACGCCAGCCCGAATTCCGCACAGACAGAGGCAGTGTGTGCAGGTGCACTACAGGTGCAGCTTGCCGGAGATGCCTGTTATTTTGGAAAATTATATCCGAAAGAGACAATCGGGGATGATGTACGTCCAATTGAGCCGGAAGATATTCTAAGAGCCGGTAATCTGATGGATGGAACTGCACTCCTGACACTTCTCATTTTTGGACTGATAAAATACTGTTTGATATTGATGTAAGGGGAAGAAAAAATGGAATATGTACATGGCGGAGATATTTACACACACAAAGGAATGACAGACTTTTCCGTGAATCTGAATCCGTTTGGACCGGGAAGAGCTGTTGTGGAAGCTGCAAGAAAGTCAATGGACCAGATTGGAAATTATCCGGATGCCAGCTGCAGGAAACTGAAAAGTGCTCTGGCGAAAAGACTGGAAGTTCCGGCTGAGCATATTATCTGTGGAAATGGGGCGGCAGATCTGATTTTTACGGCAGTGCTTGCGGACTGCCCAAGGAAAGCGCTGATACCGGTTCCTGCATTTGCGGAATACGAACAGGCACTGCGTGCGACCGGGTGCGAGATCTGTTATTATAAGAAAAGAGAAGCGACCGGTTTTCAACTGGAGGAAGATTTTCTGGATCTTCTGAATGAAGATATCGATATGGTATTTTTGTGTTCACCGGATAATCCGACCGGAAAGCTGATCGACCGGAGCATGCTCTGGAAGATTCTTGCAAGATGTGAGACTTACGGAATCCGTATGGTGCTGGATGAATGTTTTATTGATTTCGCGGAAAATGCAGCTACGGCATCTATTCTTGCAGATACCAAGAGATGGAGAACTTTATTTATCCTCCGTTCACTGACTAAGATGCACGCGATTCCGGGAATCCGTATCGGGTATGCTGTTACCTCGGATATGGAATTTCTGGAGAAGATGGAACAGTCCAGACAGCCATGGAGTGTATCGATACCGGCACAGGCGGCAGGCATGGCATCTTTAAAAGAGAGGATGCGTGTGAAACGGACCTGTGATTTTACGAACCGTGAAAGAATCTGGATGGAAAATGAACTGGACAAGCTTGGAATTACCCATTATCCGTCAGATGCCAATTTCATTCTGATGCGAAGCGGTATAAATTTATATGAGAAACTGAAAAAACAGAAGATCCTGGTTCGGGATTGCAGCAATTACAAAGGTCTCGGAGAAGGATATTATCGTGTTTGTATGCGGCAGAGAGGAGACAACCAGAAGCTGATCGATGCGCTGGGAGAAATTCTCTATGCGGGTCAGGGAGAATTTTAAAATGGCAAAATCGATTATGATTCAAGGAACCATGTCAAATGTTGGAAAGAGCCTTCTTGCGGGAGGGCTCTGTCGTGTTTTAAGGGAAGACGGGATCAGAGTTGCACCTTTTAAATCACAGAATATGGCACTCAACTCGTTTATCACAGCAGACGGACTGGAGATGGGGCGTGCACAGGTCATGCAGGCGGAAGCGGCAATGATCGAGCCGGAAGTCTACATGAATCCGATTCTCCTGAAGCCGACTTCTGATGTGGGAAGTCAGGTGATTGTAAACGGAGAAGTTGCGGGTGTGATGCCGGCGATGGAGTATTTTCGCAAAAAGAAAGATTATATTCCGGCGATTTTAGAAGCGTATCACAAGCTGGAAGAAAAGTACGATGTGATCGTGATCGAGGGGGCTGGAAGTCCGGCAGAGATCAACCTCAAACAGAATGACATTGTCAATATGGGGCTTGCCGAGCTGGTGGATGCGCCGGTTCTTCTTGTCGGAGATATTGACCGGGGCGGCGTATTTGCGCAGATCGTAGGGACGGTCATGCTTCTGGAAGAGAAGGAACGGGCAAGGATCAAAGGCACGGTCATCAATAAGTTTCGCGGAGATGTGAAGATCCTGGAACCGGGGATCCAGATGCTGGAAGAGAAGACTGGGATTTCGGTATGCGGCGTGATGCCTTATATTTATGCAGATATTGATGATGAAGACAGCCTTTCGGAGCGGTTTGACCGGAAAGAAAAGGTGGCACTTCTGGATATTGCTGTGATCCGTCTGCCACGTATTTCTAATTTTACCGATTTTGCAGTGCTGGAATGCAGGGAAGAAGTTTCTCTTCGGTATGTGTCAAAGGCAGGAGATTTCGGGAATCCGGATCTGGTAATTCTGCCGGGAAGTAAAAATACGATGGAAGACCTATTGTGGCTTCGTCAGAGCGGACTGGAAGGGAAAGTATTGCGCCATGCTACATCCGGAAAGCCGGTATTTGGAATCTGTGGCGGCTATCAGATGCTCGGAGAAGAGATCCAGGATCCGGAAGGTGTAGAGCGCGGCGGCACGGTAAAAGCAATGGGACTACTTCCGACGATCACGGTATTTGAAAATACCAAGAGAAGAACCCGTGTGTCCGGAACTTTCGGAGAGATAAAAGGAATCCTGAAAAAACTGTCAGGTGTAAAGCTGGACGGATATGAGATCCATATGGGAGAGACGATTTTTACAGGTGAGAAACAAAAAAGTGACGGAATGCTCGCCCGGATTCAGGATCAGGTAACATCAGATGTACGCTGGGACGGAGCACAGCATAAAAACGTATACGGCTGCTATGTCCATGGCGTATTTGATGACCGGGAAGTGGCGGATGCACTGATCGGAGCGCTCCTGAAAGAAAAGGGGTATGGGGAAGAAGAACTGCATTCCATGGACTACCATGCCTATAAAGAAAAGCAGTATCAGATCCTTGCGGATGCGGTCCGTGAAAATATGGATATGAAGAAAATATACGAGATCATCGAGAAGGGAAATGCAGCAGAATGTTTCATCTGATCACAGGCGGCAGTGGAAGTGGCAAGTCTGAATATGCGGAGCAGAAGCTGATGGAGTATGCCAGTCATTCAAAAAGAAACGAAAAACGCTACTATATAGCAACCATGATGCCTTTTGGAAAAGAAACGGAAGAAAAAATCGCCCGTCACAGAAGGCTTCGTGCAGGCAAAGGATTTGAAACAATTGAATGCTATACGAATCTGAAAGAAGCAGCAGAGGTTTTGCAGAAAAAAGAGCCGGGAAGTATTCTCCTGGAATGCATGTCCAATCTTGCAGCCAATGAAATGTATGATTCGTCAGGAGCAGGAGAAAAAGCGGAAGAGGCAATTCTTGCAGGCATTCAAAAGCTGCTCACAGTCTGTGACAATCTGATAGTTGTGACAAATGAGGTCTTTTCAGACAGCATGACAGACAACCCGGAGATGGAAAAGTATCTGAAACTTCTTGGTTCGGTAAATGTACGGATAGGGCAGATAGCAGATCAGGTGACAGAAGTGGTGTATGGAATCCCGGTTCATAAGAAAGGCAGAAAAAGATGAAGATGATAATCGGCGGTGCATATCAGGGAAAGCTTGCATATGCGAAAGAGCAAAACCCACAAGTCAGCTGGACAGATGGGGAGCAGTGTGAAAAAGACGATATTTTTGAGGCAGAAGGAATCTTCCAATTTGAAAAATATATCCAGAGAATGATAAAAAAAGAAGACTGGTCAGAGCAGGAAGCAGTCAGCTTTGCAGAAAAACTGGCAGGAAGCAACCCGGATCTGATCATTGTAACACAGGAAGTTGGATACGGACTGGTCCCGGTAGATGCATTTGAACGAAAATACAGAGAATTGACCGGCAGGATCTGTACAGTATTATCTGCAAAGTCGGATCAGGTAGACCGGGTAATATGCGGAATCGGCATGACGATCAAAGGAGGAGACAGAAAGTGAAAATCGAACTGGAAAATGTAAAACCTGCAGAAATCGAAAAGCGCAGCTTTGAAATCATAACCGAAGAACTGGGTGACACGTATCTGATCCCCGGCACAGAGCCAATCGTCAAACGCTGCATCCACACCAGCGCAGATTTTGATTATGCCAAAAATCTGATGTTTTCAGAAGGCGTCGTAAAAAAGGCTTTGGATGCCATCTGTGGCGGTGCAGTCATCGTAACTGACACCCAGATGGGAAAAGCCGGAATCAACAAACGGAAGCTGGCTGAGTATGGAAGCGAAGTCCTCTGCTTCATGTCCGATGAAGATGTCGCAGAAGCTGCCAAAAAGAACGGCACCACCCGCGCCGTGGCAAGCATGGAAAAAGCAGCCACCCTCGATAGAAAAATCATCTTCGCCATCGGAAATGCCCCGACAGCTCTTGTAAAACTCTACGAACTGATCCAGGACGGTAAAATAAGTCCAGAACTCATCATCGGAGTTCCAGTAGGTTTTGTGAATGTCGTTCAGTCCAAAGAGTTAATTCTTTCACTAAAAAATACTCCTTATATTGTGGCAAGAGGACGCAAAGGTGGCAGCAATATCGCAGCCTGCATCTGCAATGCTCTATTGTACATGTTGTAGCGAGACATACGCAGGATATTCACCATATCCGAATCAATACCCTTGACACAACCTTCATTCTTTGCAGTTTCACTTACCTAACTGTATTCTTGATAATCAAAAGTTTAATTATATTGTCAGAAAATAAACACAATTTCATGTTGAATTCTGACCAGAACTCTGCTATTATAATCATATGCCAGTCGAATGACAGCAGGAAGGAGAATGAAATATGGGATTTTTGACAGGAAAGACTGCAATTATCACAGGCGGAGGAAGAGCCGTATTAAGTGATGGAAGTTGCGGATCTATTGGATATGGAATTGCAACAGCTTACGCAAAAGAGGGGGCAAACTTAGTCATTACAGGACGTAATGTAAAGAAATTGGAAGATGCTAAAGAAGAACTGGAAAGACTCTATGGTATCAAAGTATTACCTGTACAGGCTGATGTCAGCGCGGGGGCTGATAATGAAGCAACAGTACAGAACGTAGTAAAGCAGGCAATCGATACATTTGGAAGAATTGATGTCCTGATCAACAATGCACAGGCATCCGCATCCGGTGTTACGATCGCAGATCATACAACAGACCAGTTCAATCTGGCAATGTATTCCGGCGTATATGCGGTATTCTATTATATGCAGGCATGCTATCCGTACCTGAAAGAGACAAAGGGATCTGTTATCAACTTTGCTTCAGGTGCCGGACTTTTCGGAAATTACGGACAGTGCGCATATGCAGCAGCCAAAGAAGGAATCCGTGGACTTTCCAGAGTAGCTGCAACAGAGTGGGGACCGGACGGAATCAACGTCAACATCGTATGCCCGCTCGCATGGACTGCACAGCTTGAGAATTTCCAGAAAGCTTATCCAGAAGCATTCAAAGCCAATGTAAAGATGCCGCCGGCAGGACATTACGGAGATGTAGAGAAAGAAATCGGACGTGCATGCGTACAGCTTGCATCCCCGGATTTCAAATATATGAACGGAGAGACAATCACCTTAGAAGGTGGAATGGGACAGAGACCTTAAGAAAAATCCATAAAAGCCTGAGAGAGCGCCTGTGCGGTTTTGAATCGTGCAGGCGCTCTCTCTGACAAAAAAGCATTTGTCAGGCAGTTGAAAAAAAGCAACAGATGAAAAAGTAAGAGGAAGCGTAATTTATTCGATAAATCCATGACTCTCTGTCTTGACATCTTCAAAAACGTCATTCAAAATAAGAACGGTAAGAAAATTTAAATAATTTTAATCGAGGATAAAAGATATGAAAGCAGTTATTTTTGATATGGACGGTGTTCTGATCAACACAGAACCCTTACACTACCGTTGCTGGAAAGAAATTTTAAAAGAAAGAAACGGAATTGATCTGGATTACGATATTTATTTACCATGCATCGGCTCCACCCGTGGATTCTTCATGGATCTGATCAATGAGAATTACGGACCGGTTTTCGATGATGTGAATAAGATGAATGCGCTTATGAAAGAAAAGAAAGCGCAGATCACAGAAGCAGAAGGATTCCCGGAGATGCCGGGCATTAAGGATGTCCTGAGAATGTTAAAAGAGGCAGGGTATCTGCTGGCAGTTGCATCTTCTTCTCCGGCGTATGCGATCAAAGATGCCCTGAGGTCTCTGGATATGGAGAAATATTTTACCGTGGTCATGAGCGGGGATTATGTGGAACATCCAAAACCGGCGCCGGATATCTTTCTTGTAACAGCAGAAAAGCTTGGCATGAAGCCAGAAAACTGTCTGGTGGTAGAAGATTCGACCAATGGCGGAGGAGCTGCAAGAGCGGCGAAAATGAAATGTGTCTGGTTCCACAATCCGGATTCCGGAAGACAGGATATCCCGGATGCAGTACTGGAATTTCCGGCGTGGACGAAAGAAAATGTAGAAAAAATGCGGAAAGTATTGGAAGAAGAGGAAGCGTAAAGATGGTAATAAGGACAGCAAATATGGATGACCTGGAAGAGATTGCAAAGGTGGAGGCAGCGTGCTTTCCGGCAGCAGAAGCGGCAACAAAGGAAGAGTTTGTAAAACGGCTCGCTTATTATAAAGATCATTTCTGGCTGATGTTTGAGGGCGGGAAGTTGATCGCATTTGTGGACGGCATGGTAACAGACCGGAAAGATCTGACAGATGAGATGTACGAAAAAGCGGAAATGCATGATGAAAACGGAGAATGGCAGATGATCTTTGGTGTCAATACACTGCCGGATTACCGGGAGCATGGTTATGCAGGAACATTGATCAAACGGGCGATCGCGGATGCGAAAGCGCAGGGAAGGAAAGGGCTTGTCCTGACCTGTAAAGACCGGCTGATCCACTATTATGCAAAGTTTGGTTTTGTAAATGAAGGCGTTTCCGAATCGGTACATGGAAATGTGGTCTGGAATCAGATGAGACTTACTTTTGATGAAAGGATGGGTGAATTATTTGAAAAAGAATAAGTTTGAAATTGATATGTGCAATGGCTCGATCATGGACAAACTGATTTCATTTTCTCTGCCACTGATGATTTCTGGGATCCTGCAGCTTGCGTTTAATGCAGTGGATATCATCGTAGTAGGAAGATTCTCCGGAAGTCAGGCACTTGCGGCAGTTGGATCGACGACGGCACTGATCAATGTGTTCACAAATCTGTTTATCGGGATTTCGCTTGGGGCAAATGTTCTGGCTGCCCGGTTTTATGCTGCGGGAAAAGACCGGGAGATGTCAGAAACCGTACATACTTCGATCACACTTGCGCTGATCAGTGGAATTGTGATGGCGGTTATCGGAGTGCTTCTTGCAAAGTGGGCACTTGAAATTATGGGAACGCCGGATGATGTCATTGGGCAGTCCACCTTATATATGCGGATCTATTTTCTTGGAATGCCATTTTTTATGCTTTATAATTATGGTGCGGCGATTTTAAGGGCAGTCGGGGATACGAAAAGACCGCTGATCTTCCTGATTATTTCCGGAATTGCAAATGCAGCACTCAATATGACACTGGTTATTATTTTCCATATGGGTGTGGCGGGTGTCGCGATCGGAACGATCATCTCCCAGCTGATTTCCTGCATTCTGGTACTGACCTGTCTTTACCGGTCGGAAGGAAGCTATCAGCTGCGTTTTTCAAAGCTGAGGATTAACACAGCTTATATGGAACAGATTTTTCAGGTGGGAGTTCCGGCAGGAATCCAGAGTACAGTCATCAACCTGTCTAATGCGCTTTTGCAGTCATCGGTCAATTCGTTTGGATCGATCGCGATGGCAGGCTATACAGCGGCAAATAACATGCTCGGTTTCCTTTATATGTCGGTCAACTCGATCACTCAGGCATGTATGAGTTTTACCAGTCAGAATTATGGGGTGGGAAAGCTGAAACGAATGGACAGAGTGCTTCTTGACTGCACGATTCTGTCCGTATCGATCGCGGCAGTACTTGGTGGTCTTGCCTATATTTTCGGTCCGCAGATCCTGACGGTTTACACCTCAGATCCGGAAGTCATCAGTTGTGGAATGGAAATTATCGCTTATACATCGATTACGTATTTCCTGTGCGGAATTATGGATCTTCTTCCCGGCGCACTGCGTGGAATGGGATATTCGGCAGTTCCTATGGTGCTGTCTGTGATCGGAACGGTAGGAACCAGAATCGTGTGGGTATTCGGGATTTTCCCGCGACACAGATCTTTATCCGTACTTTTTGTGTCCTATCCGGTATCATGGATCATTACCATTGTGCTACAGGTTGTATGTTTCTATTTCGTGAGAAAAAAGGTACACCATGGATAAAAAGATTGTTACAAACAGAACGAAATTGTGAAAATTGCCAGTGGGGCATTGTGAAAAACAGACAGATTTATCTGTCTGTTTTTGTTTATATATAACAATTGTGCGTGTGACGGAAATACACATGTGTATGTATCTGATACAAAAACATGAATGCGTAAAATGTTTGTGTATCGCGGAAAATGGGTTGAAAAGCTATGGAAAATAAGGTATTCTAAGCGTAGGAAGACAAAGACAATAAAAAGTCCGTGATAAACGGACAAGTGTGTCACGCGGAGGTAATGAGAATGAATGATAATAAAATGTGGGCACTTGTAAAGGAAAAACCGGAACAGGGACTCTGGCTGAAAAGAGTACCGATTCCGGAAGTAGGACCAAATGATGTAAAGATCAAGATCCATAAAAATGCAATCTGTGGTACCGATGTACATATTTACCAGTGGAATGAATGGGCACAGCA
>CAKRFP010000035.1 GCA_934320645.1 uncultured Bariatricus sp. | reverse complement strand
CAATCAGTTAAAAGAGATAGAACTTACTTCACTTTCACAAATTATGCATTGAATTTTTGTATAGATTATATTAAAATGGATATGAAGTATTGGAGGTCGTAAGATGAAAGATATAACGAATACACAATTTTTTCAGGTAGAGACAGGACCACAGATCCAGGCAAAAGATATTCTGGAAATTGTATATAATGCTCTGGTGGAAAAAGGATATAATCCGGTGAATCAGATTGTAGGATATATTATGTCCGGTGATCCTACATACATTACCAGCTATAACGGAGCAAGAAGCCTTGTGATGAAGGTTGAGCGGGATGAGATTGTAGAAGAATTATTAAAAGCTTATATCAGACATGAACTGTAGGTTGATGATATGATGCGGATAATGGGACTTGATTATGGTACGAAGACCGTGGGCGTTGCAGTAAGTGATCCGCTTGGAATCACCGCACAGGCAGTGGAGACGGTTACGAGAAAGGACGAGAACAAGCTTCGGAAGACGCTGGCGAGGATTGAGAGCCTTGCAGCAGAATATGGAGTGGAGAAGTTTGTGATCGGCTTTCCAAAGCATATGAATAATGATATCGGAGAACGGGCAGAGAAGGCACTGGAATTTGGTGAGATGCTGAAGCGGCGTACCGGCATTGAAGTAGTGATGTGGGACGAGCGCCTTACAACGGTGGAAGCGGAACGGACACTTATGGAATCCGGCGTGAGACGGGAGAACCGCAAGCAGTATGTCGACCAAATTGCGGCTGTATTTATATTGCAGGGATATCTGGATTCTCTGAGCTACGGTGCATCCGGCAAGGATTGTCAGTAACGGCAGTTCCGGGGCTGTAGAGCAGACGGATCCGAGCATACAATCAGACGATAAGGGGAAAGTATATGAAGAATGAAAAATTAACGTTTACATGCGGAGAAGGCGGCGAAGCAGAAGAGTTTTTTGTTGTGGAGCAGACCAGACTGAATGGAGTTACTTACCTTCTGGTTGCAGATTCGGAAGAGGATGATGCAGAGTGCCTGATCCTGAAGGATACCAGTGCGCCGGAAGAGAAGGACAGCGTTTATGAGATGGTAGAAGAGGAAGTTGAACTGAATGCCGTACTCAAAGTGTTTGAGGAACTTCTGGAAGACGTGGAGATTGAAGTGTAGACGGGAACTGTCAGAGAGAAGATCCTGACAGACTGAGCGGGGTTCGCAGGTAGATGGCGGACTCCGAATTTTACGATATACGCGGACAGCAGGGTGTGGTCTGTAGTTATGCAGGATGGCGGCTGTTGTGCGGTTATGTGCCGAGCGCATTCATTTTTGCGATTTAAATGTACGGATAAGATACATAAAAATATATGGAGGTGTGAGATTGAAGAAAAAAGGCAACTCAAAACTTAAGATCATTCCGCTCGGAGGTCTTGAAAAGATCGGAATGAATATCACTGCTTTTGAATACGAAGACAGTATTATTGTAGTGGATTGCGGACTGTCATTCCCGGAAGACGACATGCTGGGAATTGACCTTGTAATACCGGATGTCAGCTATCTGAAGAGCAACATCGAGAAGGTAAAAGGGTTCGTGATCACACATGGACATGAAGACCACATCGGAGCACTCTCTTACGTGTTAAAAGAGATGAATTTACCGATTTATACAACCAAACTTACCATGGGAATCATTGAGAAGAAGCTTTCAGAGCATAATCTTCTCCGTTCTACCAAGCGTAAAGTTGTGCGCCATGGTCAGTCGATCAATCTTGGCAAATTCCGGATCGAATTTATCAAGACCAACCACAGTATCCAGGATGCATCCGCACTGGCAATCTATTCTCCGGCAGGTATCGTTGTGCATACCGGAGACTTTAAGGTGGATTATACACCGGTGTTCGGTGATGTGATCGACCTGCAGCGTTTTGCTGAGATTGGAAAGAAAGGGGTACTGGCTCTGATGTCAGACAGTACCAATGCTGAGAGACCGGGCTTTACACAGTCAGAGCGAACTGTAGGAGCTACATTTGACAGGCTTTTTGCCGAACACTCCAATACAAGAATCATTGTAGCAACTTTCGCATCCAACGTAGACCGTGTACAGCAGATCATCAACACATCTTACAAGTATGGACGTAAGGTTGTTGTGGAAGGACGAAGCATGGTAAATATTATTTCCGTTGCTTCTGAACTTGGCTACTTAAATGTACCGGAGAACACCCTGATCGAAACGGACCAGCTGAAGAATTATCCGCGTGAGAAGACCACGATCATCACGACCGGAAGCCAGGGAGAATCTATGGCAGCCCTGTCGCGTATGGCAGCAGATATCCATAAGAAGATCTCGATCATGCCGGGCGATACGATTATTTTAAGCTCAAATCCGATTCCGGGTAATGAAAAAGCGGTATCGAATATTATCAACGAACTCTCTGAAAAGGGAGCCAACGTTATTTTCCAGGATGCACACGTATCCGGACATGCATGCCAGGAAGAGTTAAAGCTGATCTATTCTCTGGTAAAACCAAAATATGCAATTCCGGTTCATGGAGAATACCGTCACCTGAAAGCAAACGCAGGAATCGCCAAATCACTTGGTATTCCGAAGGATAATATTTTCATCCTCAAGTCAGGAGATGTCCTTGCACTGGATGATGAAAGTGCAGAAGTGGTAGATAAAGTACACACCGGAGAGATCCTGGTAGACGGGCTTGGTGTCGGAGATGTGGGCAATATCGTATTGCGTGACCGTCAGCATCTTGCAGAAGACGGAATCCTGATCGTAGTCCTGACACTGGAGAAACGCACCAACCAGCTCCTTGCCGGACCGGATATCGTATCCCGTGGATTCGTCTACGTCCGTGAATCCGAAAGTCTGATGGAAGAAGCGCGCAAGGTGGTCACCGAAGCCGTTGAAAAATGCCTGATGAGCCGCCATGCCGACTGGAGCAAGATCAAACTTGTCATCCGCGACACCATGAACGACTTCATCTGGAAACGAACCAAGAGAAAACCAATGATCCTTCCGATTATTATGGATGTATAATATAAAGATGTATATAGCATCTTTGCAAAAGTGAGCAGATATAAATTATCTGCTCATTCCCTTTTGGAAGAAGAAAAAGGGTTGAAAAAAGCATTTATGTGGCGAAAATAGTTTTAGCCAGTAACCTTGAGGGAAAAATTCCAGAAAAGAGGCAGATATGATAGTAGAAGAACGTCTGACAGCTTACCTTCACTCTCTGGAAAGCGCAGATTATCCGGTTCTTGACGAGATCGAGCAGGAAGCCCTCGCAGATATGGTTCCGATCATCCGGAAAGAGACCAAAAGCTTCCTGAAAGTGATGCTTGAGATCAAGCGCCCGGTAAAGATCCTGGAGATCGGTGCCGCAGTCGGATTTTCAGCGATCTTGATGGGAAAGTATTCCCCGGAAGAGTGTCAGATCACAACGATAGAGAATTACGAAAAAAGAATCCCGATCGCAAAAGCAAATTTTAAAAGAGCGGGATTAGAAGATAAAATCACCCTGCTGGAAGGAGACGCACTGGCACTGATGAAAGAGATGCCGGATGATGCCGGCTTTGATTTCATCTTTATGGATGCGGCAAAGGGACAGTACCCGGCGTATTTAGAGCAGGTGATGCGTTTTCTGGTACCGGGAGGGATCCTGATCACAGACAATGTCCTGCAGGACGGGGACATCATTGAATCCCGGTTTGCAGTAGAGAGAAGAGACCGTACAATCCACAGCCGGATGCGGGAGTATCTGTATACTCTGAAGCATCATCCGCAGCTGGAGACCTCCATCCTTCCACTGGGAGACGGAGTGGCGCTGAGCGTGCGAAAATAGACAGTCAGCAGAGAAAAAGCAGGAACACAGAAAGGAAAGAACAATGGCAAGACATCCTGAATTATTGATACCGGCAAGCAGCCTGGAAGTACTGAAGACTGCAGTTGTATTTGGCGCAGATGCAGTTTATATCGGAGGAGAAGCATTTGGACTTCGTGCCAAGGCAAAGAATTTCTCAAAAGAAGATATGATCGAAGGCATTCAGTTTGCACATGAGCACGACGTAAAAGTCTATGTAACCGCCAATATTCTGGCACACAACTATGATCTGGAAGGTGTGCGGGAATATTTTGAAGAATTGAAAGAGATTAAGCCGGATGCGCTGATCATCGCAGATCCGGGCGTATTTGAGATTGCGAAGGAAGTATGTCCGGAGATTGAGCGCCACATCAGCACCCAGGCAAATAATACCAACTACGCAACTTATCTGTTTTGGTACAAACAGGGCGCAAGCAGAGTGGTATCTGCAAGAGAACTTTCGATGCGTGAAATCAAAGAGATCCGTGCGCATATTCCGGATAATCTGGAAATCGAGACCTTTGTGCATGGAGCAATGTGTATTTCCTATTCGGGAAGATGCCTTCTGAGTAACTTTTTCACAGGAAGAGATGCAAATCATGGGGCATGTACCCATCCGTGTCGCTGGAAATATTCTGTTGTGGAGGAAACCCGTCCGGGAGAATATATGCCGGTTTACGAAAATGAGAGAGGGACCTATATTTTCAATTCCAAGGATCTCTGCATGATCGAGCATATTCCGGAAATCCTGGATGCCGGAATCGACAGCCTAAAGATCGAGGGCAGAATGAAGACCGCCCTTTATGTGGCAACGGTAGCGAGAACCTATCGCAAGGCGATTGATGATTATCAGAAGGATCCGGAGCTTTATAAGAAGAATATGCCTTGGTATCTGGATCAGATTTCAAATTGCACTTACCGTCAGTTCACAACCGGATTTTTCTTTGGAAAGCCATCGGAAGAGGCTCAGATTTATGACAGTAACACCTACATCCGGGAATATACTTATCTTGGAATCGTAGAAGAGATCAAAGATGGCATGGTAAAAATCGAGCAGAGAAATAAATTCTCGGTAGGCGAGACGATTGAGATTATGAAACCGAACGGAGAGAACGTAGAGGTTCAGGTAAAACGGATCGTCAATGAGGATGGCGGGGAGCAGGAGAGCGCACCACATCCGAAACAGGTGCTTTATGTTGAGCTTTCCGGCATGGCAGATAAATACGACATTCTCAGAAGAAAAGAGGAAGCAGATGAATAAAAAAACGTGGAAGCCATATGTGGCGATCGTGCTGATTTTTCTGTACGGCGTGGACATCTTTGTGCTTTCCGGATACTGTGTTTATTTTTTCGGTGAGTGGGGAATTTTGCTTTATGAAGGACTTCTTGCAGTGCTGGCAGTTGGAACCGTGGCACTTTTCCGGGAAGATGTAAGGCGTGCGTTTCCATTTCACAGACCGACACTGGCAAAGACGGTCGGAACGGTATTAGTGTGGATTGGAACGCTTCTGATCACGATGATCCCGACCTCCATTCTGCTCTATGTATTTCCGGAGCAGATGAGTGGGGCAACGGAAAGTGTAAGTGAATTATCCGGCGGACTGCCGTTTGCACTTGCAGTTCTTCTGATTTGTGTGACACCTGCAATTTTTGAGGAAATGGCATTCCGGGGCGGACTTTTCAGCTGCTTTCGGGGCTTTAAAAGCCCATGGCCGGCAATCCTGATCAGTGCCGTAGTGTTCGGCGCATTTCACGGAAGCTTCTGGCGGTTCGTGCCGACCGCGATGCTTGGGATCGCGATGGGATATCTGCTTGCCGAGACCGATAATATGTTTTACAATATGCTGTTTCATCTGATTAACAATGCACTGCCGATGCTGCTTTTGCAGCTCACTTTCAGTCAGATGGAGAGTGCAGAGTCCATGATACAGACAGGCGTACCGCTTGTGACGGTGGCAGTGTATTTTCTCTATGCATCGGCAGGACCGTTTCTTCTTTATGCCGGAAATTATCTGATCCACAAAGGACAGACGGGATACGACAGGGGACTTTTGCCAAAGGAGAAAAAGAAGACGTTTCTGGGACTTGTGCTGGTCAGCATGGTATTTCTGGGACTGGGTGTTCTGCTTTTTGTACTTGGAATGTTTGAGTAGAGCCTCCTGTCTGTCGGCATGAAAGAGAAAGCATGAATAAAAATGGACAGACAGGATCCGGTAAGAGATCAGAAATGAGAAGGAAGAAAGCAGGGGCGGAGTTTTTGGATCGCCCCTTTTTCGATGCGCGAAACATAGGAACGTGAGATGCCCAGGAAGGATGCCACTTCTTTCTGGGTGTATTCTTTTTCACCATAAAGACCATAGCGCTTTTTCAGTACCAGCTGTTCGCGGTCGGTGAGAACCGATTCCAGTTTTTCGTAAAGAAGAGAAATATCGTTTTTCAGTGCCAGCTGCATACAGGCATCTTCTTCATCCGATTCGATGATATCATACAGACGGATTTCGTTTCCTTCCCGATCCGTACCGATCGGTTCGTAGAGGGAAGTTTCCCGGCTGCTTTTCTTTTTGGTGCGCAGCATCATCAGAAGTTCATTTTCAATACAGCGGCAGGCGTAAGTGGCAAGCCGGGCTTTTTTGTCCGGATTAAAAGTGGAGACAGCTTTGATAAGACCAATGGTTCCGATGGAGAGAAGATCTTCCGTATCGTCCTCCAGATGCTGATACTTTTTTATGACATGGGCGACCAGGCGGAGATTGTGTTCAACCAGGGTATGACGGGCGTTTTGATCGCCGTCCGCGCTGCACTTCAGAAGCTCGGATTCCTCTTTGGGAGTGAGGGGCGGAGGAAAGGATTTCAATACGATTACCTCAAAATAGAGTTACTAACATTGTATGTGAAGGCGAAACGTTCTGTGCTTTTCCATTCGGGATATTTTGCGCTTGTGGTACGTCTGAAAATGCGTTATAATGAGCGTTGAATCATGTAGTAGTATGCGCGGTTTACAAAAGAAATAAGATTACGAGAGAAAAGGAAAAATTATGGGAATAAGGACAAGATTAGCGGTACTTGCCTGTAAGACATCCAACGCAGTCCTGCGGCGGATGGGACGCGGTGGAACGAACCTGCCGGGCAAGATCGCATTAAAAATTGACAAAGATATTTTAAAGGAATTATCACGTGGGGTGAAGGTTACGGTAGTGACCGGAACCAATGGAAAGACGACCACGTCCCGTATGATCGAGCAGGCATTTGAAGAAGCCGGATATAAGTACTTTGCAAATAAATCCGGTGCCAATCTTCTGACCGGGATCATTACGGTGTTTGCACAGCACTGCAGTCTTTCTGGCAAATGTTCTTACACACATGCACTGATCGAGTGTGATGAGGCGGCTTTCCGCAAGACCAGTGAGATGCTGCCGGTAGAGTGTCTGGTGGTTAACAACATTTTTCGTGACCAGCTGGACAGATATGGGGAGATCACCCATACACTGAATGCAATCCGTGAAGGAATTACCCATGTGCCGGATGCAACGCTCTGTCTGAATGCAGACTGTTCACTGACTGCATCCCTTGCAGATGATGTACCGAACAAGGTTGTCTGGTTTGGCGTGAATGTACCGATCTACAAAGAGACTGCATTTGAGCTCTCTGATGCAGTGTACTGTATCCATTGTAAGACAGAATACGAATACGACTATCGGACCTACAGCCATCTCGGCGGTTTCCGCTGTCCAAAATGCGGATACCACCGTCAGACACCGCAGGTTGGGGTGACGCAGATTGTCCGTACCGGAGCGGATTCTTCAGATATCGTGCTGGATGCATTCGGACACAGCCATGATGTACACATCAACCTTCCGGGAGGCTACAATATTTACAATGCAGCTGCCTGTGTTGCGGCTTCTGAGATTGTCGGAATTGATGAAGATACAGCTGTTGACGCACTTGGCAGATTTGAGTGCGGATTCGGTCGTGCCGAGCAGTTTGACCTTGGCAAGTCCAAAGCACGTATGATGCTGGTCAAGAACCCGGCAGGATACAATCAGGTCATCAACCAGATCTCTAATGATGAAGAGCAGTGCAAGATTGCGTTCCTTCTGAACGACCGTTATGCAGATGGAACCGATATCAGCTGGATCTGGGATGTAGATTTTGAAGCACTGGCACGTCAGAGCAGCCGGTTTACCCGGATTCTGGTATCCGGAGTCCGTGCGGATGATATGGCACTCCGCCTGAAATACGCAGGATTTGACACCGGACGAATTGAAGTGATTCGTGACTATGAGAACCTTTTAGAGGCAATCGGATCCGATGAGACACCGACATTTATCATGCCGACCTACACTGCCATGTTTGACCTGCGCGGTGAGATCAGCAAACATACCGATATCAAGGCATTCTACGAATAAGGAGGAAAGGGAATAATGGAACTGAATATCTGTCATCTTTACCCGGACATCCTGAATCTGTATGGAGACCGGGGCAATATCATCACGATGAAACGCCGCATGGAAGACCGTGGAATCAAGGTTAATGTAGAAGGCTGCTCGATCGGAGAAGCACTTGACGCAAATCGATATGATATCTTCTTCATCGGTGGAGGTCAGGACTTTGAGCAGGAAGTCCTTCTGAAAGACCTTGGAACCGGAAAAGCAGCCGAGATCCGTGCCGCAGTAGACGACGAGAAAATCTTCCTTGCCATCTGCGGAGGTTATCAGATGCTTGGCCAGTACTACAAGACCTGGGATGGTGTTCAACTCGACTTTACCGGAGCAATCAACATCCACACCGTCGGCTCCAAAGAGCGAATGATCGGCAACTACATGTTTGAAACCCTCCCAGAGAGCAGTGGATCCGTCGTAGTCGGCTTCGAGAATCATTCCGGAAAAACCTACCTCGGAGAAGGCGTATCCCCGCTTGGCAAAATGCTCAAAGGCTACGGTAACAACGGAGAAGACCACACCGAAGGCGCCCGCTACAAAAACGTCTTCGGCACCTATTCACATGGCTCCCTTTTACCAAAGAACCCGGTACTCTGCGATTTTATATTACAAACCGCCCTCGAACGCAAATACGGTCAAATAGCCCCACTCGCCCCACTGGACGACACCTTAGAATTAAACGCCAACGAATACATGAAACAACGCTTAAGTAAATAACTTTTTTAGCAAAATGCCTCCGCACACAGGGTTCTCACCCCATCTGTGCAGAGGCATTTTGTCATCTCTATGATACAATAAGGTAAAGTTTTGTCAGTAAAGTACAATGGTCGTCAGGGCAGAATTATCTTCTTCGATTCACTTATTGTGCAATGGAGAGGAAACACAAAAATCGTGGAAGCCTCTGCTGAACACGATTTTCGCCCTAAGTGGTTCCTCGGAATGATTTGCACAATGGAATCGAAGAAGATAATTCTGCCCTGACGACCTCACAACCTACTCACATAAAATTTTCCTTCAACTCATCTTGACAAAATCCCCTCCCCATACTATCATAAGGATACATTTTCTAAAAGATATCGGTTTTCTTTTAGCAAATCACTCATGGCATTTCGCCATACACTTTCTGAAATAAAAACTTCTGAACTTTTGCCGGGAAAGGCAAGGGTAAATTTCATATGGGATTTTATAAAGTACACTCAGCAACCATACTGGGTCTGAAAGTAGAACCCGTGCAGGTTGAAGCAGACGCCGGAAACGGTCTCCCCATGTTTCATATGGTGGGATATCTGTCCTCCGAAGTCAAAGAAGCCGCAGAACGGGTAAGAACAGCAATGCGCAACGCAGGCTATGCGATGCCGGCAAAAAAGATTGTGATCAATCTGTCACCGGCATGCGTCCGCAAAAAAGGCTCCGTCTTCGATCTCCCGATCGCAGTTGCAGTACTTGGCGCAATGGGAATTTTTCCGAAAAAAGCAGCGGAGGATGTGCTGTTTGCAGGGGAACTGGGATTGGACGGAAAGCTGCAGCCGGTGGAAGGAATCCTTCCGGTTGTTCTGGAAGCAAAGAAGACAGGCTTCCGGTGCTGTGTGATTCCAAAGGCAAATGAAGACGAGGGAAGGCTTGCGCGCGGCATCCGGATATTCGGTGCAGAAACACTGGAAGAGGTGTGCCGGTGGATGAAAGGCGACTATGTGCTTCCAATGGAGAGTACAGATCAGGAAGAGACGCATGGAAGCGGGGAGTGGGACATAGATTATAGTGACATCCAGGGGCAGGAAGCTGTAAAGCGGGCGACGATGGTGGCTGTGGCAGGCGGACACAACCTGCTTTATATCGGTCCGCCAGGTTCGGGGAAAACAATGCTTGCGAAGCGGATTCCAACGATCCTTCCGCCCCTTGACCGGGAAGAAAGTCTGGAGATTACGGGGATTTACAGTACCGCAGGACTGCTGAAAAGAGAGAACCCGCTGATCTGGCAACGGCCATTCCGGGAAGTCCACCACACAGTGACACGGGCGGCATTGATCGGAGGCGGACGGGTACCGTCACCGGGAGAAGCAACGCTTGCGCATGGAGGTGTGCTTTTTCTGGACGAACTGGCGGAATTTCCAAGAGGTGTACTGGAGGTACTCCGTCAGCCGCTGGAAGAAAAATGCATTCATTTGGCAAGACAGCAGGGGGCGTATCTGTTCCCGGCAGACTTTATGCTGGTTGCCGCATCTAATCCGTGCCCTTGTGGGATGGCGCCAGGCCCCCAATGTACCTGTACGTCCGGACAGATTCGCAATTATCAGGGAAAGATCAGTCAGCCATTTCTTGACCGGATCGATATCTGTATGGAGGCTCCAAAGGTAGAGTATGAAGAACTGAACGGGAAAGGTGCCGGGATGGATTCCAGATCCATGCGGGAAAAGGTGCTGCTGGCAAGAGAGCGCCAGAGGGAACGGTTCCGGGAAGAAAAGCTCACAAAAAATGCACAGATGGGGCAAAATGAAATCGAAAAATTCTGCCATCTCGGAAGAGCAGAAGAACGGATGATGCGTCAGGCGTATGAGGTGATGAATCTGACAGTAAGGAGTTATCATAAGGTGCTGAAGGTAGCGCGGACGATTGCGGATCTGGAAGAAAAAGAGGAGATCGATCTTGCGGCGCTTCGGGAGGCACTGGGGTATCGGGTTATGGAAAAAGAATACTGGGGATAGGAAAAATGAGTGAGATATGGTATGCGTACTGGCTGGCATGTGTGGAAGGGATCACAGGTGACAGAAAGTGGGAATTATGCAGAAAAACAGGATCTGCGGAAGCAGTCTATTATATAGAAGAAAAAGGAATCAGTGAGTTTATAATCACAGAAAAAGAGTGGGAAATCCTGAAAGAAAGTAAAAAGAAAAGGAACTGGAAGGAAGCGTATCAAAGAGTAGCAGACCAGGGGATTCGGATGGCAGTCCGTGGACAGGAAAATTATCCGAAACGGCTGGAAGAACTGGCGGGGATGCCTTATGCCCTCTTTTTTATAGGGGAGATGCCGCAGGAAGAAATTGCTTCTGTAGCGGTGGTCGGAGCTAGAAGATGCAGCAATTATGGAGAGAAAATGACACTCCGCTTTGTAGAAAGACTGGCGGAGAATGGAATCCAGATCATCAGCGGAATGGCACTTGGAATTGACGGGATGGCACACCGGGGGGCATTAAATGTGGGAGGAAAGACATTTGCGGTTCTGGGTGGCGGCGCGGATGTGTGTTATCCGGGAGCACATAAAGGACTTTACAAGGATCTGGTAAAAAGGGGAGGGGTTCTGTCGGAGCAGCCGCCCGGAACGCCACCGGTCGCCTGGCATTTCCCAGCAAGAAACCGTCTGATCAGCGGACTTGCCGATGTGGTGCTGGTCATGGAAGCAAAAGAAAAGAGCGGATCCCTGATCACGGCGGACATGGCACTGGAGCAGGGAAGAGATATTTATGCCCTTCCGGGAATGGTGACGGAGCCTTTAAGCTGTGGATGTAACCGCCTGATCCGGCAGGGGGCGGGGATCCTTCTGGGAGAGGAGGATTTGCTGGAAGAACTGATCATAAAAGGGATGATCAAGAAGAAAATCGCAAAGATGTCAGACATGAAAAACAAAATAAAGCTTGAAACGAAAGAAAATTTGGTGTATAGTAAGCTCGGTTTGTATCCGCGGGGGCTGGATGATCTACAGAGAGAAACCGGACTTACTCCACAGGAGGTGATGGGAATCTGTGTGTCACTCCAGTTAAAAGGATGCATTCAGGAAAGATCAAAAAATTATTATGTCAGAGCAAAGTAATCTGACACTGTTAATATGGAGGAATATAATATATGGCACGTTATCTTGTGATTGTAGAGTCACCGACAAAAGTGAAGACCATAAAGAAATTTCTCGGCAGCAATTACGTGGTAATGGCATCCAACGGACATGTAAGAGATCTGCCGAAAAGTCAGATGGGAGTAGACCTTGAGAATGACTTTGAGCCAAAATACATTACAATCAGAGGAAAAGGTGAGATCCTTGCAGGGCTTAGAAAAGAAGTAAAAAAAGCAGATAAGATTTATCTCGCAACTGACCCGGACCGCGAAGGAGAAGCAATTTCCTGGCACCTGATGAAGGCACTCAAGCTGGAAGGAAAAAAAGTGTACCGTATCAGCTTCAACGAAATTACCAAAAGTGCGGTAAAGGCATCCCTGAAAAATGCACGTGAGATCGATATGGATCTGGTAGATGCACAGCAAGCGCGCCGTGTGCTGGACCGTATCGTGGGATATAAGATCAGTCCGGTTCTCTGGGCAAAAGTCAAAAGAGGACTCAGTGCCGGACGTGTGCAGTCGGTAGCGCTCCGCATTATTGCGGACCGGGAAGACGAGATCGCAGCGTTCATTCCGGAAGAATACTGGTCACTGGACGCCAATTTCAAGATAAAGGGAGAAAAGAAGCCTCTTACAGCGAAATTCTACGGAACAAAGGATGAGAAGATTACGATCCATAATGAAGAGGAACTGAATAAGATTCTTGCAGAACTGGAAGATGCAGAATATAAAGTGGTCGATGTAAAGCGTGGTGAGAGAAGCAAAAAAGCACCGCTTCCGTTTACAACCAGTACCCTTCAGCAGGAAGCATCCAAAGCACTGAACTTTGCAACCTCAAAGACTATGCGTATCGCACAGCAGCTTTATGAAGGTGTGGATATCAAGGGCAGCGGTACCGTTGGTCTGATAACGTACCTGCGTACCGATTCAACCCGTATCTCTGAGGAAGCAGATGCAAATGCAAGAGCTTACGTTGGAAAAGCATACGGAGAAGAATATGTGGCTGAAGCAGCTTCCGAGCAGAAGCAGAAAAATGACGGGAAAAATATCCAGGATGCACACGAAGCCATCCGTCCGTCGGATGTGACCCGGGTTCCGGCAGAGATCAAAGAGTCTCTGACAAGAGACCAGTTCCGTCTGTACCAGCTGATCTGGAAGCGTTTTGTGGCAAGCAGAATGCAGCCGGCAAAATACGAGACAACTTCGGTGAAGATCGGAGCAGGCGATTACCGCTTTACCGTATCAGCATCCAAGATTGTGTTTGAAGGTTTCCGTCTGGCATATGTGGAAAGTGATGAGGAAAAGCAGAGCGGAAATGTGATGGTCAAGAGTATCGACAAAGATTCGGAACTGACACAGGAATCTTTTGACTATAAGCAGCATTTCACACAGCCGCCGGCACATTACACCGAGGCATCTCTGGTAAAAACACTGGAAGAGCTTGGAATCGGACGACCGAGTACGTATGC
Source organism: uncultured Bariatricus sp. (assembly GCA_934320645.1). Taxonomy (GTDB): domain Bacteria; phylum Bacillota; class Clostridia; order Lachnospirales; family Lachnospiraceae; genus Allocoprococcus. Next base: position 13,515 of record CAKRFP010000035.1, on the reverse strand, counting down.
ACCGACGATTTCTACGATCATTGCAAGAAGATACGTGGCAAAAGAGAACAAGAACCTGTACATGACAGAGCTTGGAGAAGTTGTAAACAATATTATGAAGCAGTCGTTCACAAGCATTGTGGATGTTAACTTTACGGCTTATATGGAAGGTCTTCTGGATATGATCGCAGAAGGAAAGGTAGAGTGGAAATCTGTTATCAGCAACTTCTACCCGGATCTGAAAGATGCCGTTGAAAAAGCAGAGAAAGAACTGGAGACGGTCAAGATCGAAGATGAAGTGACTGATGTGATCTGCGAAGAATGCGGAAGAAACATGGTCATCAAATATGGACCGCACGGAAAATTCCTTGCATGTCCTGGATTCCCGGAATGCCGCAACACCAAACCGTATCTGGAGAAGATCGGGGTTGCCTGCCCGAAATGTGGAAAAGACATTGTGCTGCGTAAAACCAAGAAGGGCAGACGTTATTACGGATGTGAGGATAATCCGGAATGTGATTTCATGTCATGGCAGAAACCGTCAGGAGAAAAGTGCCCGAAATGTGGAAGCTACATGGTAGAAAAGGGAAATAAACTGGTCTGCGGCAATGAACAGTGCGGATTTGTAAAAAATAAAGAGAAAGATGAAAAATAAATCAGATTTCGTTGAACTATTCAGAATTGTATGATAATATATTTGTGTACACATTTTTTTGACTAATTTGTGTGCGAAATTTCAACAATATTTTATATTCGCGAAAAATGCGGAATGAAACGCACATTTTTAATAAAAAATATATGGAGGCAGATATGAGCGTACAATTATTGGATAAAACAAGAAAAATCAACAAACTGCTGCACAATAATAATTCGAGCAAAGTTGTGTTTACAGATATCTGTGAAGTTCTGACAGAGATTCTGGTTTCGAATGTGCTGGTAGTAAGTAAGAAGGGAAAAGTCCTTGGTGTCAGCACCTGTCCGGGTGTTCCGGAGATCAGCGAACTTTTACAGGATGAGGTAGGAGAACATATCGATCCGATGCTGAATGAGCGTCTGCTTAGTATTCTTTCCACAAAGGAGAATGTCAATCTGCAGACACTTGGATTTACTGCAGAAGTATCCCAGGGATATCAGGCAATCATCACTCCGATCAATATTGCAGGAGAGAGACTTGGAACGTTGTTCTTATACAGAAAAGAATCCATGTATGAGATTGATGATATCATCCTCAGTGAATATGGAACTACGGTTGTAGGACTGGAGATGCTCCGTTCGGTCAATGAAGAAAGCGCAGAGGAGACAAGAAAAGAGCAGATCGTACAATCTGCGATCAGCACCCTTTCTTTCTCTGAGTTGGAAGCAATCATCCATATTTTTGATGAACTTAACGGGATGGAAGGCATTCTGGTGGCAAGCAAGATTGCAGACCGTGTGGGAATCACCCGTTCTGTAATTGTTAATGCACTCCGTAAATTTGAGAGTGCGGGTGTGATCGAATCCCGTTCATCCGGTATGAAAGGAACTTACATCAAGGTCGTGAATGATTACGTGTTCAAAGAACTGGATAAGATCAAAAAAGAAAAAATGAATTAAGGATAAAAGTAAAAGAGGGGTATCAGACAAATCTGATGCCCTTTTCTTTAACGGGGGACTATATTTGTAAAAAGGAGAGAAGAGAGCATGTATGATGGAGATAAAGCTGTACTTACGATGGTACAGTATCTGAAAGAAGATAAGGAAAAAGATGAGAATACTTATGAGGCAACAGTCATAGAATATCAGAAGGAGATGGAGCAGGTGCACTTGATCCTGCGTTCCGGCAGTCTTTCGGACATTTCCCTGGATGCGGTATACGAATGCAGGATTCAGACCATGACCTGTGAGACCGTCTGCACAGGGATGATCAAAGACCGTTATGAGAACCGGGCAGGGATGATTCTGGTTCTGCAGGTAATGAATGGATTTTATGAAATAAATCTAAAGTAATTATAAAATTCAAAATCGAATGTTGACAAAAAAGAAAGAGAGTGCTATCTTATACCTAGAAAGTTTTTAGCACTCGATTTTGTTGAGTGCTAACAAGATAGAGTTAGGAGGAATTTATAATGAAATTAGAACCATTAGCTGACAGAGTTGTATTAAAGCAGTTAGTCGCAGAGGAGACCACCAAGTCAGGAATCGTACTTCCGGGACAGTCAAAGGAAAAACCACAGCAGGCAGAAGTTGTTGCTGTAGGACCTGGAGGAGTTGTTGATGGAAAAGAAGTTACGATGAACGTAGCTGTAGGTGATAAAGTTATCTATTCCAAATATGCAGGTACAGAAGTAGAACTTGACGATGTAGAATACATCATCGTAAAACAGAATGACATTCTTGCAGTGATCAGATAATTTCGCAGGATATCATATACAGATAAAAATCAGATTTTCAGATCAGAACAGAATTTTATTTTTAAGAATCAGGAGTGATAGAAATGGCAAAGGAAATTAAATACGGAGCAGACGCAAGAAAGGCACTGGAAGCAGGTGTCAACAAACTTGCTGATACAGTAAGAGTAACAATCGGACCAAAAGGAAGAAACGTAGTTCTGGATAAATCATTCGGAGCACCGCTTATCACAAATGACGGTGTAACAATCGCAAAAGAGATCGAACTGGAAGATGCATTTGAGAACATGGGAGCACAGCTGATCCGTGAAGTTGCATCTAAGACCAACGATGTTGCAGGTGATGGTACAACAACAGCAACTGTTCTTGCACAGGCCATGGTACACGAAGGAATGAAGAACCTGGAAGCAGGTGCAAATCCGATCGTATTAAGAAAAGGTATGAAGAAAGCAACAGACTGTGCTGTAGAAGCCATCAAGAAGATGAGCAGCAAAGTTACAGGAAGAGACCAGATCGCAAGAGTAGCTGCAATCTCCGCAAGCGATGACAGCGTAGGAGAGATGGTAGCAGAAGCTATGGATAAAGTGTCCAGCGACGGTGTTATCACAATCGAAGAATCCAAGACCATGAAGACAGAACTTGACCTTGTAGAAGGTATGCAGTTCGACCGTGGATACATTTCAGCATATATGTGCACAGATATGGAGAAGATGGAAGCAAATCTTGATGATCCATACATCCTGATCACAGACAAGAAGATCTCTAACATTCAGGAAATCCTTCCACTGCTCGAACAGATCGTACAGTCAGGAGCCAAACTTCTCATCGTTGCAGAAGATATCGAAGGAGAAGCTCTTACAACCCTGATCGTTAACAAACTGCGTGGAACATTCAATGTAGTAGCTGTAAAAGCACCTGGATATGGTGACAGAAGAAAAGCGATGCTGGAAGATATCGCAATCTTAACAGGCGGACAGGTAATCTCTGAAGAACTTGGTCTGGATCTGAAAGATACAACCATGGCACAGCTTGGACGTGCAAAATCTGTAAAAGTACAGAAAGAAAATACAGTTATCGTTGACGGTATGGGCGACAAAGCTGCTCTGGAAGCAAGAATCGGACAGATCAAAGCCCAGATCGAAGAGACAACATCTGATTTCGATAAAGAAAAACTTCAGGAAAGACTTGCAAAACTCGCCGGCGGAGTTGCAGTTATCCGTGTAGGTGCTGCTACTGAGACAGAAATGAAAGAAGCAAAACTGCGTATGGAAGATGCGCTTAACGCAACAAGAGCTGCTGTAGAAGAAGGAATCATTGCAGGTGGTGGATCTGCATACATCCATGCATCCAAAGAAGTTGCCAAACTTGCAGAAACTCTGGAAGGTGATGAAAAGACAGGAGCAAAAGTAGTTCTCAAAGCTCTGGAAGCTCCGTTATTCCACATTTCAGCTAACGCAGGTCTTGAAGGTGCAGTTATCATCAACAAGGTAAGAGAAGCTGAACCGGGAAATGGTTTTGATGCTTACAATGAAGAATATGTAGATATGGTGAAAGCAGGTATCCTCGATCCTGCAAAAGTAACAAGAAGCGCACTGCAGAACGCTACAAGTGTTGCATCTACACTCCTTACAACAGAATCCGTTGTTGCTAACATCAAAGAAGATGTACCGGCTATGCCGGCAGGCGGAGCTCCGGGAATGGGCATGATGTAAGCTAAAAATATGATTTTTAGAAAACTCCTCAGAAGAGGAGTTTTCTTTTTATTATAAAAGTGTTACAATAGTTTTAATATATAAATTTGGAGGTTAGGATATGGGTGATTTTTACACAGAACAGCTGGTGAAGAGGCAGAAAGCATCTTCGACGACGCTGATCAAAGCAATACTTATCATACTTACTGTTCTGTCGGTCGTACTTATATTTATGATCCCATTCGGAATAATTGGTCCGGTGATCATGATTGCACTGGATGTTTTTTTGTTCCGGAGTATGGATGTTGAATATGAGTATTTATTTGTGAATGGGAGTCTTGATATTGATAAGATTATGGCAAAATCCCGTCGGAAAAATATGTTTTCTATGGAGATGACGGATCTTGAGATGATGGCACCTTCCGGTTCGCCGGAACTCAGACCTTATCAGGGACTGAAAGGAACCGATTACAGTTCAGGTATGCCGGGGGCAGATACATATGAGCTGATCGTTGTAAATAACGGGGAAAAGAAAAAGATTATTTTTGAGCCAAATAAGACAGTCTGTGAAGGACTGAAGATGCTGGCACCAAGAAAAGTATTTTGTAAATAATTCCCGAAAGATGTGTAGAAAAGCTTGCAGGTTCCGGGGGACAATTGTATCCGGAAAGACGGTTATGTAAAATTATCAGTGATCTGCAGAAACGTGATTGTCACGGACGGACGAATGTACTCGATAAAGGACTTGACATAGTATAGATTTATGCGTTATCATAGCAGAAAATCAAAATTACAGACGAGAGAGAAAGGAAGAAAAATCATGGGAAAGATTATTGGAGAAGGAATTACCTTCGATGATGTACTTCTGGTACCTTCTTATTCAGAAGTAATTCCAAATCAGGTTGATTTATCAACTTATCTTACAAAGGGCATTAAGCTTAACATACCGATGATGAGTGCAGGAATGGACACTGTTACCGAACATCGTATGGCGATCGCTATGGCACGCCAGGGAGGTATCGGTATTATTCACAAGAATATGTCGATTGAACAGCAGGCAGAAGAAGTAGACAAGGTTAAGCGTTCTGAGAATGGTGTTATTACAGATCCATTCTATCTGTCACCGGAGCATACACTGGCAGATGCTAATGAACTGATGGCGAAGTTCCGTATTTCCGGAGTTCCGATCACAGAAGGAAGAAAGCTGGTAGGTATCATTACGAACCGTGACCTCAAGTTTGAAGAAGATTTCTCCAAGAAGATCAAAGAATCCATGACAAGCGAAGGTCTTGTAACAGCACAGGAAGGTATCACCCTGGAAGAAGCAAAGAAGATCCTCGCAAAAGCAAGAAAAGAAAAACTTCCAATCGTAGATAAAGATTTTAACTTAAAAGGTCTGATCACAATTAAAGATATTGAGAAACAGATCAAATACCCGCTGTCAGCAAAAGATGCGCAGGGAAGACTTCTGTGTGGTGCAGCGATCGGTATTACAGCGAACTGTCTTGAAAGAGCAGAAGCCCTTGTAAAAGCAAAAGTAGACGTAGTAGTACTTGATTCGGCACACGGACATTCAGCAAATGTACTTCGTACCGTAAGAATGATCAAGGATGCATTCCCGGATCTTCAGGTGATCGCAGGTAACGTTGCAACAGGAGAAGCAACAAAAGCGCTGATCGATGCAGGTGTTGATGCAGTTAAGGTTGGTATCGGACCTGGATCCATCTGTACAACCCGTATCGTAGCCGGTATCGGTGTACCACAGATCACAGCTGTTATGAACTGCTACGAAGCAGCAAAAGAGTCGGGAATTCCGATTATTGCAGATGGTGGTATCAAGTACTCAGGTGATATGACAAAGGCGATCGCGGCCGGAGCCAACGTATGTATGATGGGAAGCATCTTCGCAGGATGCGATGAGAGCCCGGGAACATTCGAACTCTATCAGGGAAGAAAATACAAAGTATATCGTGGAATGGGATCTATTGCAGCAATGGAGAACGGAAGCAAAGACAGATACTTCCAGACAGATGCAAAGAAGCTTGTACCGGAAGGCGTAGAAGGACGAGTTGCTTATAAAGGATCTGTAGAAGATACCGTATTCCAGTTAATGGGCGGTCTCCGTTCCGGAATGGGCTACTGTGGAGCACCAGACATCGAAACCCTCAAGACAACAGGACGTTTCGTAAAGATTTCCTCCGCATCCCTCAAAGAAAGCCACCCACACGACATCCACATCACAAAAGAAGCACCAAACTACAGCGTAGATGAATAAGATATAAAATTAATCAAGAGAGAAGAATCATTTTATCAGAAGATGATTCTTCTCTCTTATACTATACATCTATTTTCAAATTTCGCTCAAACCTTCAACAGTCAATCGAACGACTGGGTTAAAGGGAAAACCAGTGTGCGTCGGAGGAAAATCAATTGCTGCCAGATTCGATTGTTGTGCAATGGAAGTGAAACACAAAAATCGTGGAAGCCTCTGCTGAACACGATTTTCGCCCTAAGTGGTTCACTGGAATGGTTTGCACAACGGAATCCGGCAGCAATTGATTTTCCGCAGATGTACACGTCCCCTTCCCACCACCTTAATAAAAAAATAATTTTTTTTTCAACATTTTCTCACCATTTTGTGATAGTCTAGATATAGTTGGAATTCCAACAGAAAATTTGCAAAAAACACAAAAGATTGAGATGACGAAATGAACCGAAGAAAGAAGAAAAACGCCAGAGCCAACCTGTACAGGGGTGGCAATGGAAAAAGCTATTATGAGGCGAATAAGAGGCGCAGAATGAGCCGTTATATAAAGGTGGGGAGTACGATCCTGATCACACTGCTTCTTGCACTTTCTATTATGAAGATCAGTGGAAGAGGAATCTTCGCGCAGAGAGCATACAGTGAGCTTTCTGATGAAGTGATCAGTGCCCAAAAGCCGGATATTGATGTAGAACTGTTAACTGTGAATGAATATTCAAGACCGGGACTTTCAACCAATGAGATTACCGGGATAGTCATTCATTACACCGCCAACCCTGGTTCGACAGCGATGGAGAACAGAGACTATTTTGAGGGACTGAAGGACAGTCATATTACGCAGGCAAGCAGCAATTTTGTAGTGGGACTGGACGGGGAAATCGTACAATGCGTACCAACCTGGGAGGTTGCTTATGCATCCAATATACGGAATTTTGATACAGTGTCTATTGAGTGCTGTCATCCGGATGAGACCGGAAAGTTCAACGAGGCAACTTATAAGAGCATGGTACAACTTACAGCATGGCTGTGTGAAAAGTTTTCTCTGACAGAAGAAGATGTGATCCGACATTATGATATTACAGGGAAAATCTGTCCGAAATACTTTGTCGAAAATGAAGATGCCTGGAAGCAGTTTAAAAGTGATGTAAAAGCGGCCCTGGATAACGCAAAATAAAAAATATCTATTGATTCACTTCCAAAGAGTCTGCTATAATGTCTTAGTATAACGGGCAATTAAAGGTGTCCGGAAAGCAGTAGAGTGAGAAACGAGGAATTGATAGATGAACGATTTGGAATTATACCGTGAAGAACTTGCAAACTGTGATGCGAAGATCACAGAGGCATTAAAAGAAAGATATGCGATCATTGAAAAGATCATGGCATACAAAGAAGAGTATGGTATGCCGATCCTGCAGCCGGAACAGGAAGAAAAGCAGAAGAAGAGACTGATGTTCAGTCTTCACAATGATAAGCACAGAGACGAGATTTATGATGTATTTGAGCGTATCCAGCGCAATAGCAAGAAGATCCAGGCAAGAAAGCTTTTTGATTACAACATTGTCCTGATCGGGTTTATGGGAGCTGGAAAGAGTACGATCTCTGATTATCTAAGTACCATGTTTGCCATGGAAGTGGTTGAGATGGATCAGCTGATTGCAGAACGCGAAGGTATGAGTATTTCCGATATTTTTGAAACCTATGGGGAGGAATATTTCCGTAATATGGAGACCAACCTTCTGATCGAGATGCAGGAGAAGAAGAATGTCATCATTTCCTGCGGCGGTGGTGTGGCAATGCGTGAACGCAACGTTGCAGAGATGAAGAAGAATGGACGGGTAGTACTTCTGACTGCGCATCCACAGACGATTCTTGACCGTGTAAAAGACAGCGATGACAGACCGCTTCTCAACGGACACAAGAACGTAGAGTATATCGAACAGCTGATGGAAGCAAGAAGAGAGAAATACGAAGCAGCTGCAGATATCTTCGTAGATACAGACAACAAGACAGTTCTGCAGATCTGTGAAGATCTGATTCAGAAGCTTCTGGAAATGGATGAGAATCATGTTTAAGACCTTTTATCCGGACGAATATGCAGCGTCCACTTATGTACTGGATTTTGAAAAAATGTATCGGGAAGGCTGTCGTGGACTGGTATTTGACATTGACAATACACTGGTTCCGCATGGAGCACCGGCAGATGAGAGAGCAATCCGTCTTTTTGACAGGCTGCGTAGCATCGGGTTTGATACATGCCTGATTTCCAATAACCAGGAACCACGTGTAAAGCCTTTTGCCGAAAAGGTGCAGAGCAAGTATGTGTTTAACGCGCATAAGCCTTCTACGAAGAATTATATAAAAGCCATGGAGCTGATGCACACGGACAGAGGAAACACTGTATTTATCGGAGATCAGCTTTTTACGGATGTGTGGGGAGCGAAGCGTACCGGGATGAAGAGTATTCTGGTAAAGCCGATCCATCCAAAAGAAGAGATCCAGATTGTGCTGAAAAGATATCTGGAGAAGATCGTATTATATTTCTATAAAAAAGAGAACGAAAAGAGAATGTCCTGCAAGTAGGCAGGGCATTTTTTTATTTGGTAAAGCAAATAGAAATCCCCCGGCTCTCATAACGAGAACCAGGGGACATCAGGGGGGATACTATATTTACAAAATCTTATAAGTAGTCATGTTTAGCAAGAACATTCAGGATGTTACGTCCTTCTTCTGTACCTTCGATGATACGGCGGGCACGTACACTGTCACCGATGTTCATGATTTCAACATCTTCATCTTCAAATTCTTTACGGACTGCATCAAGAATCGGAGCGTTTGCTCTCATACCAAGACATACAAATCCATAATCAAATGGCATTTCTTCTTCATTTCCTTCTGGTGTTTTAACAAGGAAAGAATCCGCTTTAACTTCAAGAAGAGCAGTATTCGGACACTGTTTTACACCATATTTATCCATCAGTGCAAAGGTTCCGACTTTGGATACCGGATCAATTCCGTTACCGATTACCGGCATCATTTCCACAATGCTTACATCAGCGCCACGTGGAGCGAAGAATTCTACCACGTCAAGACCTACGGCACCACCACCGATAACAACAACTTTCTTACCTTTCAGATCTTCCGGATATTCCATAACATGGTCGATCATGTTTGTAATAGAAGAAACTTTTCCGCCTTCTTTGTCAATGTTCTCATGAAGACCCTTGATCGGTGGAAGGAGCGGATTAGAACCGGTAGCATTTACAATAATGTTCGGATTCATGCTTCTGATCATTTCAATCGTAGCTTCCGTGTTCTTGAAGATGAACAGGTTTTTCAGCTTGCTTGCACGATGAATCAGATAGTTCGGGAAGTCAGCAAGTCTCTTCTTGTCCGGGATCTTGGAGATCAGGGCAGCAAGTCCGCCGAGTTCCGGTTTCTTCTCGATCAGGAAAGTAGTGCATCCAACCTCGGCAGCTGTACATGCAGCTTCCAGTCCGGCAGTACCACCACCGATCACAACAACGTTGCAAGGCTTGTTGACTTTCTGCTTCTTATAATCTTCGCCACCGTTTACAGATGGGTTAACAGTACAACGGATCGGACGGTTGATTCCGATACGGTGTCCGGCACATCCGATGTTACAAGAAATACATTTACGGATATCACATTCATCACCGAATTCTACTTTGTTTACCCATTCCGGATCAGCGATCAGTCCACGTCCCATACCGATCAAGTCAGCGTCACCTCTTGCAAGGATATCTTCAGCAACCTGTGGGTTACGGATGTTACCCATTGTCATACATGGTTTGCCGTAACGTTCTTTTACTGCTTTTGCCATGTAAGAACGCCATCCATCCGGAAGGTAATTGGCATCGATCTGGTACTGGATGGATCCGTTCAGACCGGCAGATACGTCGAATACGTCAACTTCTTCCTGGAAATACTGAAGATAATCCAGACAGTCATCCAGAGTATTTCCGCCTTCCATAAATTCATCTGCACTGATACGAACGAAGATCGGGAAAAATGGACCAACCTGTCTTCTTACTTCTTCGATAACAAGTTTTGCAAGTCTTGCACGGTTTTCCGGAGATCCGCCGAATTCGTCTGTTCTCTTATTAGTAAGAGGAGAGAGAAACTGGCTGATCAGGTAAGAATGACCTGCGTGGATTTCTACAGCGTCAAATCCTGCGATCTGAGCACGTTTTGCGGCTTCACCGTATTTTTTCACGATATGCATGATCTCATCTTTTTCCAGTGGACGCGGGATTTCACCGCCTGCTTTTGAAGGAACATCAGAAGCAGAAACCGGCTGCATATTGATACGTGCTGACTGTGCAGAAGCACCGGCATGATTGATCTGGATTGCAATGCAGGATCCATGCTTGTGTACTGTTTCGCAAAGTTTGAAAAGTCGTGGAATGTAGTTATCCTGATCGATACGAAGCTGTGTGGTTCCGTTAGATCCCTGTGGAGAATCAACGCTGGCGTTCTCTACGATGAGAAGTCCTGTACCGCCTTTTGCACGCTGCTCATAATAATTGATATGAAGAAAGCTCATTTCACCATTCTGTTCACCGTAGTTGGTTCCCATTGGAGTCATGACGATACGGTTCTTGACCGTCATATGTTTGATGGTAAATGGCTCGAAAATGTGTTTGTATTTGCTTTTCATTAGAAATTCCTCCGTAAAAATGACTTAATAATCAAAATAAAATAGAATCAAAAAATCTTAGTCACGCGAGGTTGTCTTATACTGGCTTGGGCGTACCAGCTTTTGTTAAATCCATTATAACCACAAAAAACTGAAAAATACAAATTGAAAATATATAGAAAAATAATAGAATTTAACTATAGAAACAATGGAAAAGATAAAGATTAAATTATAGTGGAAAGACGGAAAATAGAAAAAGATAGACAATTTAAACAAAACTATAGAATAATTAAATAATTTATGCTATGTTTAATATAAGAACAGGAAAGAGGGTGATGGTTTTATGAATCTGAATCAGTTGCATTACTTTGTAACACTAGCACATATAGAACACTATACCAGAGCGGCGGAAATGCTGTCCATTACGCAGCCAAGTCTCAGCCATGCCATCAGTATGCTGGAGCAGGAGTTGGAGACAAACCTGTTTGAAAAAAGAGGGCGTAACGTTGTACTGACAAAGTACGGAAAAGTATTTCTGGAATATGTAGAAGAAGCTTTAAAGATTCTGGACAGTGGTGTGAAAAAGACAAGGGCGCTGACAAGTGACACCGGTGGGGTGATCGATCTCGCATATATTTTTACGCTTGGAAGTGTATTTGTTCCACAGCTTGTAGGCGGGTTTTTGAAGGAACACGAAGACTGGGATGTGAATTTCCGCTTTTCGGTTGGAAATACGACGGAGATCATACAGGGACTGAAAGAGGAAAAGTATGACATCGCTTTCTGCTCGAGAAAAGAAAAAGAATCCGGGATTGATTTTGTACCGATCGCCAAGGAAAAGCTGGTGGTGGTTGTACCGAAAGGGCATGAACTGGCAGGAAGGGGATCCATTGATCTGAAGGAAACACTTCCTTATCCGCAGGTGTATTTCACCAAGAACAGCGGACTCAGACCGGTGATCGACCAGCTGTTTGAACAGACCGGAGGGACACCGAAGATCGCTTATGAGATCGTGGAAGATGCTTCCATGGCGGGGCTTGTGGCAGAAGATTTCGGAATTGCAGTGATGCCGGAGATCCCGATCCTTAAGAATCTGGATGTGGATGTACTGGATATCGAGAATCCACCATATGAGCGTTATATTTATCTGGCAAAACTAAAAGAAAAGTATCTGGCGCCGGTTGTAAAAGAATTTATTGAATATGTAAAAGAAAGTAATGGGAAGGCACTTTAATAGGCCTTCCCATCTCTTTTGACAAACTGAATGAAACGTTTGACAGCGGGGATCTGGTATTTGTCGCGGATGTAGCCCATATAAACCGTATGGGTAAGATCGGCGTCGGCAAGCGGCAGAACCGTTACGTTTGCCTGGTCTACTGCGTCTACCTTTGCAACAAGGGCAATCCCAAAATCTTCGGCAACAAGAGCGGCGATCGCATTTTCATCCGGGCATTCACAGACAATGTTTACTTTCAGCTTCTTTTCTTTATAGAAGTTACGTGTAAATCCACCGAGTCCGGAATAGCGGTCATAGCCGATCAGAGGGTATTCGGTGAGGTCACTGCAGGATACCGTATCTTTCTGCGCCAGTGGATGATTTTTCGGCGTGATCACAACCATGTCCTGATGCAGGATCGGGATAAAAGAGATATCAGGTTCATCCGCGACAAAAGAGCCAAAGATCACATCGTGGCGGTCGGATTTGAGTCCCTGGATCATATCGGCGGTATGTGTCTGGTTAAAATTGAAGGTTACATGCTTGTTGCGATCCATATCCAGGAAGGATCGCACCGTATGCGGAATATAGTAGTTTGCCAGCGGGAATACATAGGCAATATCGATGTGTCCGCCACTTCCGGCAAGCTGCTTCATCTTATGTTCGGCAATGTGCACCTCCTCGAGGATCCGGTTGACGTGTTCCAGAAAGACGCGGCCGGACTTGGTAAGGACAACATTGCGTCCCTGATGTTCAAAAAGCATCAGTCTGAGTTCTTCTTCCAGAAGCGACATGGACCGGCTTAGGCTGGGCTGGGAGATCTTAAGTACTTCTGCAGCCTGCCGGAAATGCTGCAGGGTTGCTACTTTTTGGAAATATTCAAGCTGATTGAGGGTCATGATAAAAAATCCTTTCTATATTATATAAAAAGATTGTAACATAACTGATGCTAAAAAGCTATCAAAAATGCATATAAGATGTATTTGAACTATCAAAGGATATCGTCTATAATTTAACTATCAAGAGGTTGTTTAAAAATTAACAAAAGTTGGGCAAACGTTAAAAACATTCTCAAAGAACAAAGAAACAAATTTCTATGGAAGAAGAAAAGGAGAACAAATCATGGCAGAGAGAATTACAGGACACACAGAACTTATTGGACTTATGGCTTATCCGATCAGACATTCAAGCTCACCGGCAATGCACAACGAAGCATTTGCTTACCTTGGACTGGATTATGCTTACCTTGCATTTGAAGTTGACAACAGCACACTGGAAGATGCAGTAAAAGGACTTCGTGCTCTGAAAATGGTAGGATCTAA
>CAKRFP010000034.1 GCA_934320645.1 uncultured Bariatricus sp. | reverse complement strand
GTAAAGATCAAGATCCATAAAAATGCAATCTGTGGTACCGATGTACATATTTACCAGTGGAATGAATGGGCACAGCATACCATTCCGATCGGACTGACCGCAGGACATGAATATGTCGGGGAAGTTGTAGAAGTCGGTGCAGGTGTACAGGGATTCAAGGTGGGCGATCTGGTATCCGGTGAAGGACATATCACTTGCGGAAAATGCAGAAACTGTCTGGAAGGGCACAAAGAGAACTGCAAAGATGCCAAAGGTGTTGGAGTAAACCGGAACGGTGCGTTTGCAGAATATCTGGTTATTCCCGCTTCGAATGTATGGCCGTGCAATCCGGCAATTGATGAAGAATTATATGCGATCTTTGATCCATTTGGAAATGCAACCCATACTGCATTATCTTACGACATGCTTGGTGAAGATGTGCTGATCACAGGTGCAGGGCCGATTGGGATCATGGCAGCGGCGATCGCAAAATTTGCAGGAGCAAGACATGTGGTAATCACGGATATGAACCAGTACCGTCTGGATCTGGCAGCAAAAATGGGTGCGACCAGATGTGTTAATCTGACACAGGAAAAACTGACGGATGTGATGCATGAGATCGGAATGACAGAAGGCTTTGATATCGGACTTGAGATGTCCGGAAGCCAGCCGGGACTTTCTGATATGATCCATAACATGAAACATGGTGGAAAGATCGCACTTCTCGGATTGCAGAGACAGGATGCAACCGTAGATCTTGAGACAGTGATCTTCAATGGGCTGAATATCCGCGGAATTTATGGAAGAAAAGTATGGGATACCTGGTACAAGATGTCTACGATGATCCAGGCGGGACTTGATATTTCACCGATCATCACACACCATTTTGATATCCGCGATTATGAAAAAGGATTTGAGGCAATGATCTCAGGACAGTCAGGAAAGGTGATCCTTGACTGGGCACATATTAACGATTAGGAAAAGCAGAAGAAGGAGAGAATAAAATGGCAAGAAAAAATGATATTTTAAGTATTTATACAAAAGAAGTAGAACAGATCAAAGCAGATGGCCTTTTCAAAGGGGAAGCACCGTTCGTATCTCCGCAGGGCGCAAAGGTTGTAATGGAAGACGGAAGAGAGCTTCTTAATATGTGTGCCAATAACTATCTTGGACTTGGAGACAATCAGAGACTGATCGATGCAGCGAAGAAAACCTATGATGAAAAAGGATATGGGGTTGCTTCTGTCAGATTTATCTGCGGAACACAGGACATCCACAAAAAACTGGAAAAGAAGATTTCCGGATTTCTGGGAACAGATGATACGATTTTATATTCTTCCTGCTTTGATGCAAATGGTGGACTTTTTGAAACAATCCTGACTGCGGAGGATGCAGTGATCAGTGATGAACTGAACCATGCTTCCATCATTGACGGAGTTCGTCTCTGTAAGGCAAAAAGATACCGCTATAAAAATAACAACATGGAAGATCTGGAAGCACAGCTTCAGGCTGCAGATGCAGCAGGAGCAAGAGTCAAACTGATCGCTACAGACGGTGTATTTTCAATGGATGGAATCATCTGTAATTTAAAAGGTGTCTGTGATCTTGCTGATAAATACAACGCACTGGTTATGGTGGATGACAGCCATGCAGTTGGATTTGTAGGAGCGCACGGCAGAGGAACTTCCGAATACTGTGGCGTAGAAGGAAGAGTGGATATCATTACAGGAACACTCGGAAAAGCACTCGGTGGGGCTTCCGGTGGATATACATCCGGAAGAAAAGAGATCATCGATCTGCTGCGTCAGAGAAGTCGTCCGTACCTATTCTCCAACTCTCTTGCACCGGCGATCGCAGGAGCAAGTATTGAGATGTTCAATATGCTGGAAGAAAGCACCGAGCTTCGTGACCATCTGGAAGAAGTAACCGCATACTACCGCAAGCAGCTGGTAGAAAACGGATTTGATATCATCGAAGGAACCCATCCATGTGTACCGGTTATGCTTTATGATGAAAGACTTGCCGGAGAATATGCAAAGAAAATGATGGAAAAAGGGGTATATGTGGTTGCATTCTCTTATCCGGTTGTACCGAAAGGAAAAGCAAGAATCCGCACACAGGTATGTGCGAGCCATACAAAAGAAGATATTGATTTCATTATCAAATGTTTTAAAGAGACTAGAGAAGAGATTGGAAAATAAATTGCTACAGGATAGAAAAATGCCGGACATCACAAAATGTTGCCCGGCATTTTGTGATGATGTAACAGAGAAATCTGACTAAAAAATGTTACGGGAAAATTTTAAGAGGCATTAAACAAAAATAAAAGAATGTTTTTGGAATGTAATCATGGTAATTCTGTAAACCCTGAAAAAATAGAGAGAAAAAGCTTGTGGGAAAGGCAGGAATATTATAAAATAAACAGGGAACAATAAAAAGATGAATGGGGTGTCATCTGACAAAGGAGATAAAAGATGGAACAAAAAATATACAATGAATATGTGGAAATTTTAAAGGAAGAGCTGCTTCCTGCGATGGGATGTACAGAGCCGATCGCAGTAGCTTACGCGGCAGCAGTTGCAGTTCAGGCTCTTGGGGAAAAGCCGGAATCTGTAGAAGTAAATGTCAGTGCAAATATTATTAAGAATGTAAAAAGTGTCGTTGTACCGTGCACAGGAGGACTTCGCGGAATCGGTGCAGCAGTCTGTGCAGGGATTGTAGCCGGATGTCCGGAAAAAGAACTGGAAATTCTGGAAGAGATCACAGGGGAACAGAAAGTAGAAATGAAAAAGATGCTGGATACCATGCCGATGACAATCCGGGAATCCGATAAAGAATATATTTTCGACATTCAGATCAAGGCATGTGCAGGCGGACACAGCGGATACGTAGAGATCGCAGGTTTTCACACCAATGTGATCTGTGTAAAGAAAGATGATGAGATCATCAGAGAAAAAGCATATGAAGAGCAGGGATCCAGCTGTGCGACGGACCGTTCTCTTCTGACTGTGGAGAAGATCATTGAATTCGCAGACTGCGTAGACGTTGCAGACGTAGAGGAAGTTCTGCAGAGACAGATCGATTATAACTGGGCAATTGCCGAAGAGGGCATGACAGGAAACTGGGGAGCTGCCATTGGAAAGACTTTGATGGAAGCATATGGAAACAGTGTACATAACCGTGCGAAAGCGATGGCAGCGGCCGGATCGGATGCAAGAATGAACGGATGTGAACTTCCGGTTGTCATCAATTCGGGAAGCGGTAACCAGGGAATGACAACTTCTCTTCCGGTGATCGTCTATGCAAAAGAGCTGAATGTCTCAAAAGAGATGATGCTCCGCGCGCTGGTTGTGTCAAATCTGATCACAATCCATATGAAGACAGGAATCGGAAGATTGTCTGCATATTGCGGCGCGATCAGTGCAGGATGTGGTGCAGGTGCAGGAATCTGTTATCTGTATGGTGGACGTGCATATGAGATTTCTCATGTAATTGTAAATGCAGTTGCCATTAATTCAGGTGTTGTGTGTGATGGAGCGAAGGCAAGCTGCGCGGCAAAAATCGCATCAGCTGTAGAAGCAGGTCTTCTGGGACTTCAGATGCAGAAAAATGGAAAGCAGTTCTATGGCGGAGACGGACTTGTTGAAAAAGGTGTAGAAAACACGATTCGTAATATCGGAGAGCTTGCAAAGAAGGGAATGCGTGAGACGGATAAAACGATCATCCAGATCATGACAAGATAAGAAAAAGAGAAAAGAACTGGTAGAAGAGGCACTTGCATTTACCGGACTTAAGAAAAATATAACTAATATTGAAAAAAATAAAACATCTGCGGAATGCATACCGCAGATGTTTTATTTTTGACCGTTAGCTATTTATACTTTCTATTTCTGAATATACTTCTTCAACAGCAAAAGCGTATTCTTTACCCCATCCATATGGGATCTTTCATAGTTATGTGATGCATACACCCCAGGTCCAACCAGACCATGACGGATATCATATCCTGCCCGGAGAGTTGCCTCTACATCAGAACCGTAATGCGGATACACATCGATCGCATAATCCAATCCTTCTTCTTTTGCAGTTTCGGCAAGAGCGGATGTTACGTCGTAGTTGTAAGGACCGCCGGAATCTTTTGCGCAAATAGATACCATGCGTTCGGTACATCCGAGATCGGATCCGACGCAGCCCATGTCAACAGAAATCATTTCTGTTGTATCTTCGGCAACAAAACTTCCGCCGTGTCCGACTTCTTCATATACAGTGAAAAGAAGAGAAACTTTGCGGGAAAGCGCAAGAGATTCATCTTTTACGCATTTTGCCAGACCGAGAAGGATGGCAGCAGAAAGTTTGTCATCTAAGAAACGGCTTTTGATATAACCGCTCGGTGTGATCTGGGTACGCGGGTCCATGGCGATGATATCTCCAGGCTGTACGCCAAGTGAAAGAGTTCCTTCTTTAGTGTCCACATTTTCGTCCAGAAGGATTTCCATATTTTCTTCTTTTGTCTCAACAGCAGAATCTGCAACATGAACAGAAGGTTCTGTATTTAGTACTACACCGGTATAAACGCGTCCGTCGCGTGTGTGGATCGTGCAGTTTTCCCCATCAGCGGTACTCCACTGGTGTCCACCGAGAGTAGTCGGACGCAGTCTTCCATTTGCTTTGACAGAACGCACCATAGCACCGAGGGTATCAACGTGTGCTGCAAGTACCAGCGGATTCCCCTCTCCGCCGATGGTTACAAATACATTGCCCTTGTTGGAAAGCTCAGGTTCATAGCCCATATCAGATAATGTTTCCATCAGATAAGAGGTTACTTTTTTTGTGTAACCAGACGGACTGGGAATTGAAGTTAAAGCTTTCAATTCATTTCCGATAAAATCAAGATAGTTTTTCATAGAAAATTCCCCCAAAAAAATTTATAGTATATATCATAATAGTTTAATGGAAGAGGATGGAAAATGCAATATACATTGAAGGATAATTTAAAAAGGTTATAACAATTGGAATAATTGATGAAAAATAGATTTATTAAAAAAGAATCAAATATTGCTTCCGATATATTTGCTGGTGAATTAACCGTATCAGGAGTATAATAGACTTAAAATATTATAGGAGGACAAGTTTAATTATGGGGGAAACATTAAACGAAAATCTACTGACAACGGGATCTATTCCGAAAAAGATTATTATGTTTGCGATTCCGCTTCTATGGGGGAATTTATTCCAGCAGTTGTATAATGTGGCGGATTCGTTGATCGTGGGGAATTTTCTTGGAAACAATGCACTTGCAGCTGTCAGTTCATCAGGAAATCTGATATTCCTGATGGTAGGATTTTTTGGGGGAATTGGCGTGGGAGCCGGTGTTGTCATTGCGAGGTATTTTGGAGCCAGAGAATATAAGAAGCTGAAAAAAGCAATCCATACGGCACTGGCATTTGGAGGCGTATGTGGAATTTTTCTTACGGTTGCCGCGTTGATCCTTGCACCGCAGATTTTAAAACTGATTGGTACGCCGGAAGAGGTACTGCCGAAATCACTGGTTTATTTCAGGGTGTATTTTGCAGGTTCACTTGGATTTGTAATTTATAACTTTGGAATGGGGATTTTGCAGTCACTTGGTGACAGTAAGAGTCCGGTCATCTATCTGATCATTTCAGCGTGTCTGAATGTGATTCTGGATCTGGTGCTGATCGGAGGTTTAGGATTTGGTGTAGGTGCAGCAGCTTTTGCAACGATTGTTTCACAGATATTAAGTGCGGTTCTGTGTATCAGAAAACTGCGTAGGGAACCAGAGGCGTTCCGGTTATCTTTTCGTGAACTTCGGATGGATGGGAAGATGTTGCGGCTGATCGTAGTAAACGGAATACCGGCAGGAATCCAGAATTCCATTATTGCGGTTGCAAATGTATTTGTACAGTCGAATATTAATCAGTTTGGGGCTCTGGCAATGGCCGGGTGTGGGTCATATTCCAAAATTGAAGGATTTGGATTTATTCCGGTTACCTGCTTCTCACAGGCACTCACAACGTTTATCGGACAGAATCTGGGAGCAAAAGAGTATGACCGGGCAAAAAAAGGGGCATTGTTTGGAACCGTTTGTGGAATCGGGATAGCAGAAGTGATCGGGATAGCAGTTTTTTTCTTTTCACCATATCTGATCGCTGCGTTTGGAGGAGATCAAAAAGCAATTGAATATGGAATTGCAGAGGCACATACGATCGCTCTTTTCTATTGTCTGCTTGCATTCTCGCATTGTATGGCAGCAATTCAGAGAGGGGCGGGAAGAAGTATTGTTCCGATGTTTGTTATGATGATTGTATGGTGCGGAGTCCGGGTAACTTATATTAGTATTGTTATCAGGATTATTCCGGTGATCAATGTAATCTACTGGGCATATCCACTTACCTGGTTTATCAGTTCGGTGATATTTTTGATTCTGTTTCTTAAGACAGACTGGATTCACGGATTAGAGAAACAGGGACAGGGCGCATAAAAAAGAAAGCTGTACACTACCTATGTAGTGTGCGGCTTTCTTTTTTTGTATTTTTTCCTGGAATTACAGGGAAAGAGAATGAAGTTCCGTAAAGAATGAAGGATAAGATACAGCTACACACTGACCATCCTGGATTTCAGTATTTCCCTCGGCGGCAAGGGCTGCGATGGAAAAGGCCATTGCGATCCGGTGATCCAGATAACTGTTGATCTGTCCCCCATGAACCGGATTACCGCCACGGATGATCATGCCGTCGTCAGTTGGTGTTACATCAACGCCCATGGCAAGAAGTCCTTCTGTAGTTGTTTTGATACGGTCAGTCTCTTTGACCTTCAATTCGGCAGCATCCCTGATGATCGTAGTTCCTTCGGCGAAAGCAGCCATCACTGCAATCATCGGAATCTCATCGATCAGTGTAGGGATGATTGCACCTTCTACGGTGGTTCCGTGAAGAGTGCTTGTACGTACAAGAAGATCGGCAGTTGGTTCACCACTGTCACAATTTTCATTTAAATAGGTAATGTCTGCCCCCATTGCCCTGCATACTTCAAGGATTCCGGCACGGGTCGGGTTAGTACCTACATTCTTTATCAGAAGTTCAGAATCCGGAACCAGAAGGGCAGCAGCGATGAAGTAAGCAGCAGAAGAAATATCTCCGGGAACCTGGATCTTCTGTCCGTATAATTCCTCACATGGGAGAATAGATGCAGTTGCACTGCCATCAGAATGTACTTCTGTCTGCACGTTTGCACCGAACCCGTTCAGCATTAGTTCTGTATGATTACGGGAAAGTACAGGTTCTGTAATCTGGGTTAATCCGTCTGCATAAAGTCCTGCCAGGAGTACGGAAGATTTAACCTGGGCAGAAGCTACTTTTGAGTGATAGTGGATTGCGTGCAGGGATGGATTCTGACCGGCAAGAAGATGGCTGTTGATCAGAAGTGGTGCACACCCGTTCCCATTCTGGCTTAAAATATCAGCACCCATCATGCCAAGGGGTTCCATGATCCGCCTCATCGGGCGGGAGTTCAGGGAAGCATCGCCGGAAAGAGTGGTGGTAAACGGCTGACCGGAAAGAATACCGGAAATCAGCCTTGTGGTGGTTCCGCTGTTCCCTACATCTAAAACAGAAGAAGGTTCGGAAAGTCCGTGAAGACCTTTGCCGTGAACCAGGATACACTCAGGTGTGTCTTCGATATCGATTCCCATGGCACGGAAACAGCCGATGGTAGAGAGGCAGTCGGCACCGTGAAGAAAATGTGTGATCTCAGTAGTTCCTTTTGCCAGTGCACCGAACATAATGGAACGGTGGGAGATGGATTTATCGCCGGGAACAGATACTTCCCCGCGAAGCTGTTTAACAGGTTGGATTTGCATAATATAGTAACCTCTCATTCGTAAAATTCTATTCTCAGGCATTGTGGTCAATTTACACAAAGTTCTGAAAAGAGTTTTTTGACCGTCTTGCATTTAATTATTAACGTTCATAAACAATATAACGATGCTTCTGCAAAAGGGCTACTGCCTTCTCGCAGGAGATGCTGTCGTAGAATTCGATGCGGAGTACACCTTCTTCAAATTCACGGTTGTGGACAATTCCGATGTTCTTAATGCTGAGTGCATTAGAAGCGAGGATGGTCGCGATGGTGGCGATTACACCGGCTTCATCCGGGATGTCACAGTAGATTTCGAATGCACGCTTGATCGGACCGGCAGAACCGTTTGGCATGGAATTGCGGTAGTTCCGGGAATGGTCGAACATATCGTAGATTCCCTGGGAGTCTCCGGCATCAACCAGTTTTTTCGCTTCGTTTAATGTTTCGATATAATCTCCAAGGATCTGGGAAATATTACTCTGATTCTGTGCACAGATATGTTCCCACATGGTCGGTGAGGAAGAGGCGATTCGCGTAATGTCCTTGAATCCGCCGGCGGCGAGGGTTTTCATCAGTTCATCCTTGGTGTCGGTGTCTCTGACAAAGTTGACGAGACTTGCGGCAATGATATGTGGCAGGTGGCTGATCGTGCCGGTGACGATGTCGTGTTCATGATAATCCAGTACGATCGGAAGTGCACGCAAGGATTCTATGAAGGATGCGTATGCATCAACCTTTTTTTTCGCTACTTTGGCGGAAGGGGTGAGAACAAAGTAAGCGTTCTCGATCAGGATTGGTTTGGAATTGGCAAAACCACTCTTTTCGGAACCGGCCATCGGGTGTCCTCCGATAAAGTAATCCTCCAGTCCAAGCCGGATGATCTCGTCATGGATCGGAGTCTTGACACTTCCAACGTCGGTCAGGATCATATCATCATGCAGGTAAGGCATCATCTGCTTTAAATATGCAGTATTGAAAGCAACCGGGGCACATAAGAAGATGTAGTTGCAGCCGCGGAAATTATCATCGATCGAGGTACATGCCACATTGATGATGGATTCCTGTGTGGCAAGTGCCAGAGTTTCTCTATTCTTGTCGAAAGCGACAATCTCATAATCCGGATAATATCGCCGGATCGCCTTTGCAATAGAGCCCCCAATGAGTCCGAGTCCGATAAATCCGATTTTTTTCTGTTTCATAATCTTTCGTCCTTTCGTGATAGTCTACCTTTCATAATATAGGAAAACAGGCTATCTGTCAATAAAGCAATACTTTAAAGTGTAAAAGTGAAAGTTTTTGTTGAAATTCTATAAAATAGTTGTGTTTTTATAGAAAGTTTAGTACAATATACCCATGAGAAACTTTAACAAGGAGGCAGCAAGCATGAAGGTTTACAGAACGGATGAAATTAGAAACGTGGTCCTTTTAGGACATGGGGGAAGCGGAAAGACCAGTCTGGCAGAAGCGATGGCTTATGTATCTGGAGCAACAAATCGTATGGGATCTGTTGAGAACGGCAATACGATCAGTGATTTTGATAAAGAAGAACAGAAACGTAAATTCTCACTTAGCACAAGTCTGATTCCGATTGAATGGGAAAAAGCAAAAATCAATATCCTTGATACACCAGGATATTTTGATTTTGTCGGAGAAGTGGAAGAAGCAGTCAGCGCAGCCGATGCAGCTGTTATCGTTGTTTCCGGAAAAGCCGGTGTGCAGGTAGGAACCGAGAAAGCATGGGAACTCTGTGATAAGTATAATCTTCCGCGTATGATCTATGTTACTGAGATGGATGTGGATGATGCCAGCTTCCGTCAGGTCGTTGAAGATCTGACCGCAAGATACGGTAAAGTGATCGCACCACATTTCCAGCCGATCCGTGAGAACGAGAAATTAGTAGGTTATGTCAATGTTATCAAGAATGCAGGTAGAAGATACACCGGACTTGGACAGAGAGAAGAGTGCGAGATCCCGGATTACTGTCTGCCAAACCTGCAGATTTACAGAGAGAAGCTTCTTGAAGCAGTGGCAGAGACCAGTGAAGCATTTATGGAACGTTATTTTGAGGGAGATGAATTCTCGGTTGAAGAGATCCGCTCTGCCATGAGAACAGAAGTTATGGACGGAGATATCGTTCCGGTAGCAATGGGATCCAATGTTCAGGCACAGGGTGTTGCAAACCTACTGTCTGATATCGTAAGATTTTTCCCAAGTCCGGAATATCGCGAATGCGTAGGTATCAACCGTAAGACCAATGAGATCTTTGAAGCACATCATGATTTTGCAGCCGCAAAGACCGCATATGTATTCAAGACCATGGTAGATCCGTTTATCGGAAAATATTCCTTCGTAAAAGTATGCTCCGGTGTATTAAAGGGAGAAGATGTCCTTTACAATCCGGAGTCAGATGCAGAAGCAAAGATCGGCAAGATTTACACCTTATCCGGCAACAAACCGGTAGAAGTTCAGGAACTGTTTGCAGGTGATATCGGAGCGATTGCAAAACTGACAAGTACAAAGACAGGGGATACCCTTTCAACAAGAAATACACCGGTATCTTATGGAAGGACCGAATACTCCAAACCGTATACATATATGAAGTATGTAGTGAATAACAAAGGTGATGAGGACAAGGTATCACAGGCTCTTGCGAAGATGATGGCAGAGGATGTGACACTGAAAGTGGTAAATGACAGTGAGAACCGCCAGTCACTGATTTATGGAATGGGCGATCAGCATCTGGAAGTGACAGCAAGCAAGCTGGCAGAGCGTTACAAAGTCGGAATCAGACTGGAGACACCAAAAGTTGCGTTCCGTGAGACGATCCGCAAGAACTCAGATGTAGATACCAAGTATAAGAAACAGTCCGGAGGACATGGACAGTATGGACATGTTAAGATGCGTTTTGAACCATCCGGAGATCTGGATACACCGTATGTATTCCAGGAAGAAGTAGTCGGAGGTGCTGTTCCGAAGAACTACTTCCCGGCGGTTGAAAAAGGATTGCAGGAATCTGTATTAAAGGGACCTCTTGCCGGATATCCGGTAGTTGGCGTGAAAGCAACCCTGTATGATGGATCTTACCATCCGGTAGATTCTTCTGAAATGGCATTTAAGACTGCGACGATCCAGGCATTTAAGAAAGGATTTATGGAAGCAGGACCGGTTCTTCTTGAACCGATCGCATCTGTGAAAGTAACTGTTCCGGATGATTATACCGGAGACGTTATGGGAGATCTGAACAAGAGACGTGGGCGTGTTCTTGGAATGAATCCACAGTCAAGCGGATATCAGGTAATTGAAGCGGATGTACCGATGACAGGCATGTTTGGATATTGCACAACACTTCGTTCTATGACAGGTGGACGAGGAAGTTATTCATATGAATTTGCCCGTTATGAACAGGCTCCGGCAGATATACAGGAAAAGGAAATTGAAAAGCGTGCAGCTGAAGAATAAGAATAAGGAAAAGCCGGGAGAAAATCCCGGTTTTTTCTATTGTACTTTTGTACTAAAAGTGGTATACATATTATGATGGTGGCAGCTTCGGCTGTCCCATTGGTATTTTATACAATTTTAGTATTAAAAGTTTAGTATTAAGAGAAGAAGTAGAGGAAAAGAAAAATGAAAATTGTAATTATTGGGGACGGGAAGGTTGGCCATAAACTGACCATACAGTTATCCGAAGAAAATTACGATGTGGTTTTGATCGACCAGAATGAGGGAAAATTAAAAGAAGCACTGAATCAGCTTGACATTCTCTGCATTACCGGAGATGGCGCAGATGCGAAAGTGCAGAAAGAAGCAGGAGTGCCGGGCGCTGATCTTGTTGTGGCATGTGCATCGACAGACGAACTGAATATGCTTAGCTGCCTGCTCGCAAAGAGACTTGGGGCAAAGCACACGATTGCCCGTGTAAGGAATCCAATCTATTATCAGCAGATCGATCTTTTGAAAGAGGACTTAAGACTGAGTATGGCTGTCAACCCGGAACTTGCGGCTGCATTTGAGATTTCCAGATCGATCCTTCTTCCGGATACTGCAAAGGTAGAGACTTTTATGAAGGGAAAAGTCGAGATGGTAGAATTCATTGTCAAAGAAAGAAGCCATCTGGACGGAGTATCGCTTGCTGAGCTTTACCGCAAGTTCCAGATCAAAGTTCTGGTATGTGCTGTAAGACGTGGATCGGAAGTGATCATCCCGAATGGTGATTTTGTCATCCATGATGGAGACCGGCTTCATATCGTTGCATCCCACAAATATATTGAAGAATTTTTCCATCTGATCGGAAAGCGGAAAGAGCCGAAGAATATTCTGATCTGTGGTGGTGGAAAAGTCGGATATTATCTGGCAAAACAGCTTTTAGGACTTGGCATGCAGGTGAAGATCATTGAGCAGGACTGGAAGAAATGCGAAGATCTCTGCGATCAGCTTCCGAAAGCGACGATCATTTGTGGGAATGCCGCAGACCATGATCTTCTGATCGAAGAAGGAATTGAACAGGCAGATGCCCTGGTCAGCCTGACTGGTATGGATGAGGAGAATATTATCCTTGCACTTTTTGCAAAGACAAAAGGTGTGGACAAGATCGTGGCAAAGGTCAACGAAGACGGACGTGCCCAGCTTGTCGAGGAACTTGGGATCGATCTGATCGTATCGGCAAAGGCTGCAACAGCAGATGCGATCATGAGTTATGTGCGTGCACGCCAGAATTCACTCAAGAATGTCAATGTTGAATCTATGTATCAGCTGGTTGGCGGAAGAGTAGAAGCACTGGAATTTATTATCAAAGAAAAAACAGAATATACAGATATTCCGTTTAAGGATCTGGAATTGAAGCCGAACAATCTGATCGCATGTATCGGAAGAAAACGGCAGATCATTATTCCAGACGGGGATGAATCCATTCAGGTGGGCGACAGTGTTGTAATCGTTACAACCCAGAAGAAGGTTCAGGATATCACAGATATTCTGGCTGAGCAATAGGGGTGAAAAGAAATGAATGTGAAAATGATACGCTATATCATCAGCAAGATGATGGGAGCAGAGGGACTGCTGATGCTGCTTCCAATGATGGTTGGCATTATTTATGGCGAGCATACATCGGTTTATTTTCTGATTACAGCTGCGATCCTGACGGCAATTTATCTGCTGTTTGGCAGAAAATGCCCGGAGAACATGACGATTTATGCCAAAGAAGGCCTGATCATTGTTGCAACGGCTTGGATTTTCTGGTCGCTTGCAGGTGCACTTCCATTTGTACTCAGTAAAAGTATTCCAAGCTATGTGGATGCTTTTTTTGAAACAGTATCTGGATTTACGACGACAGGTTCTACGATCCTGACTGAGATTGAAGGACTTCCGAAAGGAATTCTTTTCTGGCGTTCCCTGACACACTGGGTTGGTGGAATGGGAGTGCTGGTATTTGTTATGGTACTTACCTCTCTGGATGAGAAGAATTCCATGCATCTGATGCGTGCCGAAGTTCCGGGACCAGAGGCGGATAAACTGGTTCCAAAGGCAAGAGGAACCGCAAGGATCCTGTATGGAATGTATTTTGCACTGACTGCAATTGAGGTAGTTTTTCTTCTGGCAGGGGGGATGAACCTGTTTGATGCAGTGACACATGCATTCAGTACTGCCGGTACCGGAGGATTTTCCAGCTACAATGCAAGTGTGGCACACTTCAACAGTGCCTACATTGATGGTGTGATCACCGTATTTATGATCCTGTTTGGTATCAATTTTAACCTGTATTTCTTTCTGCTTCTGAAAGATTTTAAGAGTGTATTTAAGAATGAGGAGCTGCGGGCTTACCTGGGAATCATTGCAGGAGCAACCGTTGTGATCACCTGCAATATCGCCGGAGGTTATCATTCCATTTTAAAGGCATTCCGCTATGCAGTGTTCCAGGTGGCATCCGTGATCACGACAACTGGATTTGTGACGGCAGATTTCAATAAGTGGCCGGAACTTTCCAAATGTGTTCTGCTTCTTGTGATGGTAATCGGTGCTTCTGCCGGTTCAACAGGCGGTGGTATCAAAGTATCAAGACTTCTGATCCTGGCAAAAAGCATCCGGCGGGAGCTGAAAACTATGATCCATCCGAAAGCAGTCAATATCGTAAAAGTAAATGGAAAAAAAGTGAAAGAAGAGACGATGCGGGGGGTATATGTGTACTTTATTGCGTATATACTAATCCTGATCGTATCCGTGCTTCTGATCTCAATCAATAACTTTGATTTTACTACTTCATTTACCGGAGTGCTTACTACACTTAATAATGTAGGACCGGGACTGAATCTGGTAGGACCTGTGGAAAATTTTGCGAAGTTCTCAGACTTCTCAAAGATCGTGTTCTGTGTGGATATGCTGATCGGACGACTGGAGATTTTCCCGTTCCTGATGCTGTTCTCGCCGTCACTTTGGAGTAGAAAATTCTAAGACAGCTTTGGATAGGCAAAACAATGAAAAGGAGAATTTATGAAAAAGAAAAATATAGCGATCAGTTTTCTGCTGCTTTTAGTGGCAGCAGGAATCTGGTATTATGTATCACTGCCGGCTTTTAATATCCATTCTTCCGGAGTGTGGTATTTTGTGCTGGTTCTGGTACTTGCGTTCGGTCTTGTGTTTGCAGGAAAAAAAGGCTTGCGATACGGAGTGATTGATCTGAAGGAGATGAAAGAATCCAAAGGTTTCAAATGGTGTTTCCGTCTTTTTATCCTTTTGGTAGTGATTTATCTGGCCGGAACCATTCTTTCTTCACCGATTGTAAATGCGAAGAAATATCAGCAGCTTCTGAAGGTAGAAGAGGGCGAATTCACAAAAGATATCGAGGAGCTTTCCTTTGACCAGATCCCGCTTCTGGATAAGGAGTCTGCGCAGCTTTTAGGAGACCGGAAGATGGGAAGCATGTCAGATATGGTATCCCAGTTTGAGGTGGACGATATCTACAGTCAGATCAACTACAAGGATCGTCCGGTCCGTGTGTCACCTTTGAAATATGCGAATCTGATCAAATGGTTTACCAATCGGAAAGATGGACTTCCTGCATATATCCGTATCGATATGGCAAGTCAGACAACAGAGATGGTAAAGCTGGAGCAGGGAATGAAGTATTCGACAAGCGAGCATTTTGGAAGAAATATTTACCGTCATCTTCGTTTTGCGCATCCGACTTATATTTACGGAGACCTTAGTTTTGAAATTGATGATAATGGTGTTCCATACTGGGTAGCACCGGTCAAAAAGTATAATATCGGTCTTTTCGGAGGAGAAACGGTAGGGCGTGTGGTGCTCTGCAATGCAATCACCGGCGAAATGCAGGACTACAGGATCGATGAAGTCCCGGAATGGATCGACCGTGCCTATTCAGCAGATCTTCTGGTACAGCTTTATGATTATTATGGCACGTTAAAACATGGGTATTTTAACAGTGTGCTCAGCCAGAAAGATTGTCTGAAGACAACAAACGGATACAATTATCTGGCAATTGATGATGATGTATGGGTGTACACGGGAGTAACTTCTGTAAACAGTGACCAGTCCAATGTGGGATTTGTTCTGATGAACCAGAGAACTATGGAGACAAAGTATTATCCGGTGGCAGGTGCGATCGAGGATTCTGCAATGGCATCGGCAGAAGGACAGGTACAGAACCTGAAGTATCAGGCGACTTTCCCGCTGCTGCTTAACATTTCCGGGGAGCCGACTTACTTTATGGCACTTAAGGATGATGCAGGACTTGTGAAAAAGTATGCAATGGTCAATGTCCAGAAGTACCAGGTTGTTGCGATCGGGGACACGGTAAGTGCATGTGAAGAATCCTACAATAATCTGCTTCTTACCAATGGAATCAAGGAAAAAGAAGAAGTGAAGATGGATACCGGCACGATCGAAGGAAAGATCACGAAAATCGCCCAGGGCGTTATAGATGGAGATTCTCATTACTACATTATGCTGGAAGGATCAGATGAGATTTTTGATGTATCGGTAGTCGATTTTATTGAGATCATCAAGTACAATGTGGGAGATGATGTAAAACTGGAGTATGCAAAAGGGGATAAGGCAAATACGGTTTTGTCTTTGAAATAGCATAGAATGTGCTTAGTCACATTTGGAAAAACATAAAAGGAGGGATGAAGATTTACAGAAAATCTTCATCCCTCCTTTTGGATAATGTCTATCTTAGTTAAGGAGTGTACAATCTTCAAAATTTACATTACCAAGCTGTTCATTCGTTGCACTGATGCTGACATAAAAATCTACATCATTTTCTTTGGAGATCTTTTTCAGTGTTTCGATGAAAGAAGGAATGTTCTCAAGTGTGATGTCGGCGTGTTTTAAAATACCGTCGATAAAGATTGCTTTGATATCATGGTCTGCGCTTAACATACCGTAAATAAATCCAAGATATTCATCGGTATTGGTGATTACATCATAGTCATCCATGCAGATCGCTCTGATGTTGAAAGATAAGCTGTATGTATCTCGGTGGCTCTTCTTGATGAAGAATACGTTTCCTTCACATGTCTTTACAGCTTCGTTAGCACGTTCGATCATTTGCTGGGTTTTTCCGCTTCCTTTTGGGCCTGTCAATAAATTAACCATATTATCAAGTCTCCTTTGTTTATGAATTTGTACTAAAAAAGTACGAGATTTTATAAAACTATTATACACTAATCACAATGCATTAACAAGCTATTTATTTGCATCTTTTAAAGAAATGTGATACGATATAGCTCGGAAACAATTTGCAGTTAGAAAAGGCTAATTTATGAAATTATAATAATAAGAAAAGAGGAACGAAAAATGACGAAAGTTGATATTATTTCTGGTTTCCTGGGGGCAGGAAAGACAACATTCATCAAGAAACTGATCGAGGATGTATTTCCGGGAGAAAGACTGGTCCTGATCGAGAACGAATTTGGGGAGATCGGTATTGATGGCGGATTCTTAAAAGATGCCGGCGTTGAGATCACAGAGATGAACTCAGGATGTATCTGCTGTACACTGGTGGGGGATTTTAGTAAAGCACTTCAGAAAGTACTTGCAGATTATACACCGGACCGTGTCATCATCGAACCTTCAGGAGTTGGAAAGCTTTCTGATGTTGTAAAAGCAATCGAGGGTGTCAAAGATGAGGCAGATATTGAGATTGACGGAAGAATTACAGTTGTTGACGGTAAGAAAGCAAAGATCTATCTCAAGAATTTCGGAGAATTCTTCAATAACCAGGTAGAGCATGCATCTACGATCGTTATCAGCCGTACCCAGATGATGACAGATGAAAAGGTAGAAGAGTGCGTGCATATGCTGCGTGAGAAAAATGCAGAGGCGACCATTATTTCCACACCTTGGGAAGAACTTGGAAAAGATGCCGTTTTGCATGCCCTGCAGCATGGCGCTGAGATTGAAGGTATCCTGGAAGAACATGCACATGAGCATGACGGCCACGAGCATAACCATCATCATGATGACGAATGTGGCTGCGGACATGACCATGATCATGACCATCATCACGATCACGAAGAGCATGAACATCATCACGAACATGATGAGAACTGCACCTGCGGATGCCACGATCATGACCATGAACACCATCATGATCACGACCATGAGGACCATGAGCATCATCATGAACATGATGAGAACTGCACCTGCGGATGCCATGACCATCACCACGGACACGAAGGACATCATCATGCAGATGAAGTATTTACAAGCTGGGGCAAGGAGACTGCCCACAAGTATACAGAAGAAGAACTGGATTACCTGCTGAAAGCATTATCTGAGACAGATGCTTACGGAACCGTACTTCGTTCCAAAGGAATTATCCAGATGGCAGATGGTTCCTGGAAGCAGTTTGATATGGTTCCGGAAGAATATGAAGTCCGTGAGGGACAGGCTGATTACACAGGACGTGTATGCGTGATCGGAACAGATCTCAAAGAAGACGACCTGGTTAAGTTATTCCATATCTAGGAGGAGCAAGCGGCGATGACAACACCGGTATATATCTGTACAGGATTTCTGGACAGTGGAAAAACAACATTTATCAAGGACACACTGATGAAGCAGGAATGGATCGAAGAAGGTCCGACATTGCTTTTGCAGTGTGAAGAGGGAGAGGAAGAGTACTCGGAAAAATATCTGGATGAGAACGGAATGTTCCTCTTCAATATAGAAGAAAGAGAAAAGTTAAATAAAACTTTCTTTGAAAACTGTGAGAAGATCTATCATCCGGTCCAGGTGATCATTGAGTACAATGGAACCTGGGATCTGCAGGAGATCCTGGATGAAGATTTTCCTCGCAACTGGGAGATCCAGGGTGTGTACTCAACGGTTAGCGGTGAAACCCTGGACATGTACCTGAAGAATATGCGGAATATGCTGATGAACCAGCTTACAGAATCTGAGCTGATCATCATCAACCGTTGTGGGGAAAATACAGACCGAAGTGCGTTCAGACGTGCCCTTAAGATCCAGAACCCACAGGCACAGTTGATCTTTGAAGGCGTGGATGGCAATATTATCCCGCAGACAGAAGAGGATCTGCCATATGATCTGAAAGCAGACCATATCTTCATTGATGATGTGGACTTTGGTACCTGGTATGTGGATGCATATGAGCATCCGGAGCGCTACGAGCACAAGAAGATCACCTTCCTTGCACAGCTTTTCCGTCCGAAGGGAATGCCGGCGAATATGCTGATCCCGGGAAGACAGATCATGACCTGCTGCGCAGATGATATCCGTTTCTATGGATATCCGTGTAATCTTGGAAGGGCAGCGCAGATCACACAGAGAAGCTGGAAAAAAGTAACTGTCAAGTTCGAGTACGAAGCGTACCGTCCGATGGTTCCAAAGCAGCCGGTTCTTTATATGCTGGAGATGGAATCCGCAGAGAAACCGGAAGAAGAGGTAGTATATCTTGGATAAATTTCAAGTATTAAAGCAATTTTTTGGCTATGACGGGTTCCGGCCGGGACAGGAGAAGCTGATCAATGCGATCCTGTCCGGGCGGGATGTACTCGGCATACTGCCAACGGGAGCCGGAAAGTCCATCTGTTTTCAGATTCCGGCTCTGATGATGGGAGGTATTACACTTGTGATATCTCCCCTTATTTCTCTTATGAAAGATCAGGTGGCATCCCTCAACCAGGCAGGGGTTCATGCAGCCTATCTGAACAGTTCCCTGACTATGGGGCAGTACCGGAAGGCACTTGCCTTTGCAAAAGAAGGAAGATATAAGATCATCTATGTGGCACCGGAGCGGCTGGAGACTGCGGAGTTTATGGATTTTGCTATGAGTGTGGATATTTCTATGATCGCAGTCGATGAAGCGCACTGTGTTTCCCAGTGGGGACAGGATTTCCGGCCAAGCTATTTAAAGATCACAGAGTTTGTAGAGCGTCTTCCGAGGCGGCCGGTTGTGAGTGCATTTACTGCAACAGCGACGAAAGAAGTAAGAGAGGATATGATCGATATCCTGATGCTGGAGGATCCGGAAGTCGTGATGACCGGATATGACAGACCGAATCTTTTTCTCGCAGTACAGTCCCCGAAGAATAAATATGTCGCGCTCAAAGCATTTATTGAGGAGCATCCGGATCAATGTGGGATCGTCTACTGCCTGACCAGAAAGCAGGTGGAGGAAAATTGTGCACTCCTGGAAATGGACGGATTTTCCGTGACCAGGTATCATGCGGGACTGACGGATCAGGAAAGGCGCGATAATCAGGATGATTTTATCTATGACCGGAAGCAGATCATGGTAGCGACCAATGCATTTGGGATGGGAATCGACAAATCCAATGTCCGTTTTGTCGTGCATTACAATATGCCAAAGAATCTGGAGTCTTATTATCAGGAAGTGGGACGCTGTGCGCGTGACGGCGAACCGGGAGAATGTCTGCTTTTATACAGTGGGCAGGATGTGATCACAAACCAGATGTTCATTGAGAACAACCGGGATAATCAGGAACTGGATGAACTGACGCGCCGGATCGTGATGGAGCGGGATCAGGAGCGTCTGAAAAAGATGACCTATTACTGCTTTACAAATGAGTGCCTGCGGGATTATATTCTGCGGTATTTTGGAGAATACGGCAGTAATTACTGTGGAAACTGTTCCAACTGTAAGACACAGTTTGATACCGTGGATATGACGGCAGAGGCAAGAATCCTTGTCATGTGTGTAAAAGAGAGTCATCAGCGTTATGGCATCAATGTAATTCTGGATACGGTGCATGGGGCAAATAATGCGAAGATCCGGCAGTATGGCATGAGTGCCAGTCCGGCTTACGGGGTACTCTCTAAGACGCCTTCGTGGAAGCTCAGGCAGATTTTTAACCAGCTTCTGGTAGATGGATATCTGAAGACCACACCGGATTCTTATATGATCGTGAAGATGACTAAAAAATCAGAAGCACTGATCGCCGGGCAGGAGACATTTTCCATGAAGATGGCAAAAGAACCGGAGAAAGAGGCGAAAGCGGCACCGAAGAAGAAGGTAAAGAAGACCGCAGGACTGGTTTTGAACAAAGAACAGGAAGAGTCATTTGAAATCCTGCGCGCTCTTCGAGCTGAGATCGCGAGAGAAGAAAAGGTTCCGCCGTATATTGTATTTTCCGATAAGACGCTGGTGCAGATGTGTATCGATCAGCCAAAGGATAAGGCGGGGATGTTGGAAGTATCCGGTGTCGGAGAATTTAAGTTTGACAAATATGGCGAATGTTTTCTGGAGGTGATCCGGTCTTGGACATAGAATACCGCCTGATCCGTTCAAACCGCAGGAGCATCGGGATCGAGGTTGACCGGGAAGGAAAGGTGACGGTCCGCGCACCGTATTCCTGTGAGAAAAAGCGAATTGACCGATTTCTTCAGGAAAAAGAGAATTGGATCCGGCAGAAAGAGGCACTTCAGAAGGAAAATGCAAAGAAGCGGCAGGAAAAGAAAGAGATGCCAGAAGCAGAAAAAAAGTACTACCGGAATCTGGCAAGAGAGGTACTGGGTGCAAGGTCCGAGTACTATGCCCGGAAAATGGGCGTGACTTACGGACGCATTTCTATTCGGGAGCAGAAGACCAGATGGGGAAGCTGCAGCAGCATGGGGAATCTCAATTATAACTGGAAGCTGGTGCTGATGCCGCCGGGAGTTCTGGATTATGTGGTAGTGCATGAACTGGCACACCGCCGGGAAATGAACCATTCCGCTGCATTCTGGAAGATCGTGGCGACATGGATGCCGGATTATAAAAAATACAGAAAATGGCTGAGAGATAATGGGAATCAGTTCTAAATGTATTTTTTGTAAGAAAATTATAAAAAGAATGTGGTTTTAATGGACAGGAAGCCTGGTCAGGACTTTCGATTAAATAAAAATAATCAAGAATTCGTAAAAAACAATCAAGAATCTCTTGACGGAAGTTGTATTTATTTTTATAATAACAAGGTATATGGAAAAAACAAAGATAAGGATCAGTAAAAGATTGGAATCTATGCAGAGAGCTGTCGGGTGGTGTGAGGCAGTAGATCAGATCTTTGAACTCGCCTTTGAGTTCTTCTGCTGAAAGATTTTTCAGATAGGCAGAAGCGGGAATTCCCGTTATAGAATCACAAGTGCGTCACACCGGAGTATTTTCCGGAAGTGATGAAGAAGAGTGGTACCACGGAACAGAATCTTTCGTCTCTTTGAATTTATCCGAAGAGGCGGGAGATTTTTTTTGACATCTGAAAGATGTCAGGCACATACTTTTTCATACTGAAACAATACCAGGAGGAAAGAAAAATGGCAGTACCTTACAATCATAAGGCAATTGAAAAGAAATGGAAAGAAAAATGGGCTGAGAATCCGGTCAATCCAAAAGTGGATGAGAACGGCAACCCGAAAAAGAAATATTATTGTCTGGACATGTTCCCGTATCCGTCAGGAAACGGACTTCATGTAGGACACTGGAGAGGATATGTAATCTCTGACGTATGGAGCCGTTATAAACTGCTTCAGGGATATTACATCATTCATCCGATGGGATGGGATGCATTCGGACTTCCGGCTGAGAATTATGCGATCAAGATGGGAACCCATCCGGCAGAATCTACAGCAGCCAACATTGCAAATATCAAACGTCAGATCAATGAGATCTCAGCTCTTTATGACTGGGATATGGAAGTCAATACAACAGATCCTGATTTCTACAAATGGACACAGTGGATCTTTGTAAAGATGTTCAAAGAAGGACTTGCATACGAAAAAGAATTCCCGATCAACTGGTGCCCGTCTTGTAAGACAGGTCTTGCAAACGAAGAGGTTGTAGGCGGAAAATGCGAACGTTGCGGCGCTGAAGTTACAAAGAAGAACCTTCGTCAGTGGATGCTCCGTATCACAAAATATGCAGACCGTCTGTTAAATGACCTGGATAAGCTTGACTGGCCGGAAAAGGTTAAAAAGATGCAGTCTGACTGGATCGGTAAATCTTACGGTGCGGAAGTAGACTTCCCGGTTGAAGGAAGAGACGAAAAGATCACTGTTTATACAACAAGACCGGATACGCTTCATGGAGCAACCTTCATGGTACTGGCTCCGGAACACAAACTTGCAGCAGAGCTTGCAACTTCGGAAAATAAAGAAGCAGTAGAAAAATATATCTTCGATGCCTCTATGAAGTCCAACGTAGACCGTCTGCAGGACAAAGAAAAGACAGGTGTATTTACCGGAACTTATGCAATCAATCCTCTGAATGGCGCAAAGGTACCGATCTGGCTCTCGGATTATGTACTGGCTGATTACGGTACAGGAGCGATCATGTGCGTACCGGCTCATGACGACCGTGACTTTGAATTTGCAACCAAATTCAACATTCCGATTATTCAGGTCATCGCAAAAGACGGAAAAGAAATCGAAAATATGACAGAAGCTTACACAGAAGCAGTTGGAACCATGATCAATTCCGGAGAATGGAATGGTATGGAAAGTGCTGTCCTGAAAAAAGAAGCTCCACATATCATCGAAGAGAGAGGAATCGGACGTGCAACTGTAAATTACAAGCTGCGAGACTGGGTATTCTCACGTCAGAGATACTGGGGAGAACCGATCCCGATCGTACACTGCCCGGATTGTGGCGCTGTACCGGTACCGGAAGACCAGCTTCCGCTGAGACTGCCAGATGTAAAATCTTACGAGCCGACAGGAACCGGAGAATCTCCGCTTGCAGGAATCGATGAATGGGTAAACACAACCTGCCCGGTTTGTGGAAAACCAGCCAAACGTGAGACAAACACCATGCCACAGTGGGCAGGATCTTCATGGTACTTCCTGCGTTATGTAGATAACCACAACAACGAAGAACTTGTATCCAGAGAAAAAGCAGATGCAATGCTTCCGGTAGATATGTATATCGGTGGTGTAGAGCATGCTGTACTGCACCTTCTGTATTCAAGATTCTATACCAAGTTCCTTTGCGATATCGGAGTCATTGATTTTGATGAGCCATTCATCAAACTGTTCAATCAGGGAATGATCACTGGTAAGAACGGTATCAAGATGAGTAAATCAAAAGGAAATGTCGTATCGCCGGATGATCTTGTAAGGGATTACGGATGCGATTCCCTGAGAATGTATGAACTTTTCGTAGGACCACCGGAACTGGATGCAGAGTGGGATGACAGAGGAATCGACGGAGTATACCGTTTCCTTAAGAAACTCTGGAACCTTCTGATGGACAGCAAGGACAAAGAGATCAAGCCAACCAAAGAGATGATCAAGATCCGTCACAAACTGGTCTACGATATCACAACCCGTCTGGAAAGCTTCAGCCTGAATACGGTTATTTCAGCGTTCATGGAGCACACCAACACATTGGTAGCAATCGCCAAGAAAGAAGGTGGAGTGGACAGAGATACTCTGGATACTCTCGCAGTATTACTTGCACCGTTTGCACCACATATGGCAGAAGAGATCTGGGAAGAACTCGGAAACACAGGCAGTGTATTCCATGCCGGATGGCCAAAATACGATGCAGAAGCCATGAAAGATGACGAAATCGAAATTCCGGTACAGATCAACGGAAAAACAAGAGCTGTCATCACAATCTCAGCAGAAGCAACCAAAGAAGAAGCAATCGCAGCCGGAAAAGAAGCAATCGCAGATAAGCTTACAGGAAATATCGTAAAAGAAATTTACGTTCCGAAGAAGATCATAAACATTGTGCAAAAATAGGCAGTGCAAATAAGGAAAGCCGAGATCAAATCCTGCTAGCAGGAATTTGACCTCGGCTTGAGTTATTTATAGGGCGTATGCCCGTCAATCGAACGAACTATGTTCGTGAGATTGTGCACTGCCGTAAATTTGCGACAAAAGTAAATCATTCAAGGCGTACGCCCGTCAATCGAACGAACTATTATCTTTACGGATTCCAAAATATGAAGTAGAATAAAGAAAAGATTTCACCGGTATATTAGATTCAAGAGGCAGGAGGTGGATCAGTATGGACATTGCAACAATGGTTGCAATCAATAATCTGAATATGATGACAATGATGCATACCATGCAGCAGAGACAGAATGTAATTACGATTTTAAGCAATGGAAAGGAAGAGCGGATTATGGAAGGTTCAATGTTAGATCAGTATATGGGAAAAAGCTGTACAGTAAGTCTTTTTAACGAAGTAGGTGCAATCAAAGGAACACTTATGGAAGCTGATTCCCAGTGGATCAAAGTGGATGCAGGGAAAAAGGGAATACAGCTGATCAACCGGAATATGGTCAGAAATATTACATTTGATAACAAATAAAAATATGCTATACTGTTCTTGAACTTTGAGTAAGGAGGAACCAATAGATGGATAACATACACAGTATAGACGTAGAAGAGGATCAGTTCGCTTACCGCTATGATACGCAGCTTTTGATTGACAGAAGAGATGAGGATCTGGATGAAGATGAGATTGCAGAATATATATCCGAACATTTTGAAGGAAACTGTCTGATTGCGGTAGGAGATGAAGATCTGATCAAAATTCATTTTCATACAAACGAGCCATGGAAGATTCTGGAATATTGTAACAGTATTGGCGAGATTTACGATATCGTAGTGGAAGATATGATCCGGCAGTCAGCTGGACTAAAAGGATAGTATGTACCTGATATCACTTTATTTTGACGAAGGGACAAACAAGAAGATCCAGTTATATATGGAACAGATTGCGCAAAGAACGGGTAATTTGGCGATGATTGACGGAAAGGTTCCGCCACATATTACCTTGTCGGCATTTGATATGGCAGAAGAAGAGAAAGCAATCGCCGGCTTTACGGCAATGGAACAGCAATTTGAAAAAGGACAGATTTTCTGGTGTTCGGTAGGGATGTTTCTGCCACATACAATTTATTTGTCACCGGTTTTAAATGCATATCTGCAAAAGCTGTCAGAGTCTGTTTTCTCAAAGATCAGATATCTGGAGGAGGTACGGATCCAGAGCAGATACCAGCCGTTTTCCTGGTTCCCGCATACAACACTGGGAAAAAGACTGAACCAGGCGGAAATGCGGGAGGCATTTGTTGTGATGCAGAACCAGTTTGCACCGTTTACAGGTGAAGCGGTTGAGATTGGGCTTGCGAGGACGAATCCATACAGGGATTTATGTAAGATAAAGTTAAAATAAAAAGAAGATTTTCACGGATCAGAACCGATTCATGAAAATCTTCTTTTTCGCTATCAGAGGAACTATCCGAGCACAGTTCTATTAAAGCTTTCCCTCCGGAACCCTGGAAATGATCGTCCGGTTGATCCGTACCAGGAAGAAGGAGGATACCATAAGTGAAATAACCTCCGCAATCGGGAAGGACCACCACACTACATGAAGACCACCAAGCTTTGCAAGGATATATGCGGCAGGGATCAGTACAAATAACTGACGCATAATGGAGACGATCATGCTGAAAAATGCTTTTCCAAGAGCCTGAAATACTGTTCCTGATACAATACAGAACCATGCGATCAGATAGTGGATTCCGATGATTCGCAGGGCAGGAACTCCGATGGTGTGCATCTCGTCCGATGCATTGAACAGACCCAAAAGTATCTGTGGGATTCCTTCAAAGCAGAGGAATCCGATGAAGGTGAGGCAGAAAGCAACCAGCATACTGAGCTTGATCGTCTTGAGCATACGTTTTCTCTGACCGGCACCATAATTGTAGGCAATGATCGGAGTAATCCCATTGTTGAGACCGAATACCGGCATGAAGAAGAAACTCTGTAGCTTAAAGTAAACGCCGAATACAGCAGTTGCGGTTGATGAAAACTCGATCAGGATGCGGTTCATGCAGTAAGTCATAACCGATCCGATGGACTGCATAATAATCGTTGGAATTCCAACTGCATAAATGGTGCCGATAATATGGAAATCGAGTCTGAATCCATGAAACTTCAGTTTTACATCATGATTGTACCGGTGGTTACAAAATCCGGCGACAAGTGCGGCAACGCATTGTCCGATCACGGTTGCAACAGCAGCTCCGGTCACACCCATTTTCGGAGCTCCGAGAAGTCCGAAGATCAGGATTGGATCAAGAATGATGTTAGTGATTGCCCCTGTCAGCTGGGAAGTCATACTGAAGATGGTTCTTCCGGTTGAAGTAAGAAGACGCTCAAAGAAGACCTGTGCAAGCAGCCCGAAAGAGAAAATCATGACGGTGCTTAAGTACTCGATTCCGAGTTCCATGATTTCCTGGTCAGCATTTCCGATCTGGCTTGCGTAAAAAGGACGGACGATCGTAAAGCCAAGAATGAAAAATACGAGATAGCTGAAAAAATATAAAACGGCAGCATTGCTTGCAGTCGCATTTGCTTTTTTAAAATTTTTCTCTCCAAGTGATTTGGAAAGGAGTGCATTCATGCCGACACCGGTTCCGGTTCCAACTGCAATAAGCAGTGTCTGGAGTGGAAAGGCAAGTGAAACGGCGGTCAGTGCATTTTCCGATAATTTGGCGACGAAAATACTGTCTACGATGTTGTACAAAGCCTGTACCAGCATGGAAATCATCATAGGCAGAGACATATTAAATAAAAGTTTTCCGATGGGCATGGTACCCATTTTATTTTCTGCAGGTGCAGATGTATTTTCCTGATTCATTTTCTCATTCCTTTCTGCTCTGATAAAAGAGTAAAAACATTGTAAAAACAGCCCCTAAACACATATGATATAGGAAAATACGAAGATAATCAAGCGGAATAATGGAGTATAAATTGACTTCTTTCGGACAGACGGGTATAATTCTTGTTATATGGAGAAAGAGGAAAGGGATATACTAGAATGAGTAATACAAATCAGAAAATCGAAACTTTAAATAAACTGCGTACTGC
>CAKRFP010000033.1 GCA_934320645.1 uncultured Bariatricus sp. | reverse complement strand
GAATTCTCTTATTACTGAATTCCGTATTTCTTGTTAAACTTGTCAACACGACCTCTGGCCTGAGTTGCTTTCTGCTGTCCTGTGTAGAACGGATGACATTTAGAGCAGATTTCTACGTGGATTTCTTTGCTTGTAGAACCTGTTACGAATGTATTCCCACAGTTGCAAGTTACAGTTGCCTGATAGTAATCTGGATGGATTCCTTCTTTCATGATTTTCACCTCTTCTTGTTTTATTCGTTTTACGCGCTTTCACGCGGCTAATATCTTTAAACAGCTATGTTAGCATAACACAGTTTTTTTCAGAATGCAAGTGATTTTCTAAATAAACTTTGTTTTTTTGACCATTTGGACAAATTCTTCGTTATTTTTCGTGCGGTCAAACATGTTCAGGATGTTGTCTACCGCCTCATCTGACTTCATTCCGTTTAATGCACGGCGCATGATATCTACTGCCTCCTGCTCTTCTCTTGTGAGAAGCAGATCCTCTCTTCTGGTTCCGGATTTCGGGATATCGATTGCCGGGAAGATTCTCTTTTCAGAAAGTTTGCGGTCAAGTACCAGTTCCATGTTACCGGTTCCTTTAAATTCTTCGTAAATGACATCATCCATCTTGCTTCCGGTATCTACAAGTGCGGTTGCAAGGATCGTCAGGCTGCCGCCCTCACGCATATTTCTTGCTGCACCGAAGAAACGTTTCGGCATATGAAGGGCTGCCGGATCAAGACCACCGGACAGAGTTCGTCCACTCGGCGGCACAACCAGGTTATAGGCTCTTGCCAGACGGGTGATGCTGTCCAGAAGGATCACAACGTCTTTTTTATGCTCGACCAGACGTTTTGCCCGTTCGATCACCATCTCTGATACCCGTTTATGATGTTCCGGAAGTTCATCAAATGTCGAATAAATGACCTCCACATTATCTCCCTCAATCGCTTCTTTAATATCCGTCACTTCCTCCGGACGCTCATCGATCAGAAGGATCAAAAGATGGATTTCCGGATTGTTCTTTCTCATGGAAAGTGCCACTTGCTTTAACAGAGTTGTCTTACCTGCTTTCGGCGGAGATACGATCATTCCACGCTGTCCCTTACCGATCGGCGAGATCAGATCCATAACGCGCATTGCTGTGCTGCTCTTTCCCGCTTCCAGTCTCAGACGTTCATTAGGGAAGATCGGTGTCATATTTTCAAAATTCATTCTGCGTCCTGCTTCTGCCGGTGACATTCCGTTGATTTTTGTCAGATACAAAAGGGCACTGAATTTTTCAGACTGTGTTTTTACTCTTGTATTTCCGGTCAGGATATCGCCTGTCTTCAGACCAAATCTGCGGATCTGTGACGGGGATACATAGACATCCTCATCACCCGGCAGATAATTCTGCGAACGGATAAACCCATACCCATCCATAACCTCCAGAATTCCATTTACGGTATGTCCGCTGTCAAGCTGCTCGATATCTGCAGTTCCGGCTTTTTCGGATTTTACTTCTTCTTTTGCTTCCTTTGCAGAATCTTTTTCATCTACCTGCAGCATCAGATCGATCAAATCTGCTTTTTTCATCGTTGAAATTCCGCGAAGTCCACGCGTTTTCGCCACCTCTTTTAATGTAGCAAGAGGCAGAGACTCATATTTTTCTCTTGTCATGCGTTCTATATTCCTCCTATATTTTCACTTTATAATAAATATGAAACTGTCTACGTTGGGAAATCTTGTCTGAACCGACTAATTTGCTTTTGATAAACCCAAGTATACATCATTTTGCACAAAATTGAAAGAAGTTTTTTGATTTGCTTTCATGTGGGAAGAATGTTATCATAAAGAAGCAGTAAAACTGTAATCAAAGGAGGACGTATTAAAATGTCAGCAATTGAACATGCACTTGAGATGCACGAAAAATGGAATGGAAAAATTGAGACTACCGCAAAGTCACACGTAAACAGCCGTGAAGACCTTGCAATCGCATATACACCGGGCGTTGCCGAGCCTTGCAAGGTAATCGCCAAAGACCCGGATGCCGCTTACAAATACACCATGAAAGCCAACACAATCGCCGTTGTATCCGACGGAAGCGCCGTTCTCGGACTTGGCAATATCGGAGCAAAGGCTGCCATGCCTGTTATGGAAGGAAAGGCTGTCCTTTTCAAAGAATTCGGCGGAGTGAACGCCGTACCGATCTGTCTGGATACCCAGGATACCGAAGAGATCATAAAGACCGTTGTCAATATCGCACCTGCTTTTGGCGGAATCAATCTGGAAGACATCTCAGCACCACGCTGTTTTGAGATTGAATCCCGCTTAAAAGAGCTTCTTGATATCCCGGTCTTCCACGATGACCAGCACGGAACCGCAATCGTCGTTCTGGCAGGTACCATCAATGCCCTGAAAGTAACCGGCAAGAAAAAAGAAGACTGCAAGATCGTTGTAAATGGTGCCGGAAGTGCCGGAGTTGCGATCACAAAGCTGCTTCTCACTTATGGTTTCCCGAAGATTACCATGTGTGATATCAACGGAATCATCTCTTCTGATTCACCGAACCTGAACTGGATGCAGAAGGAAATGACCAAAGTCACTAATCTTGACCATGAAACAGGTACCCTTGCAGATGCCCTCAAAGGTGCTGATATCTTCGTTGGCGTGTCTGCTCCGAATATCGTTTCTCAGGAAATGGTTGCTTCTATGAATAAAGATGCGATCCTTTTTGCAATGGCAAACCCGGTACCGGAGATCATGCCGGATCTCGCAAAAGCTGCTGGTGCAAAGGTTGTCGGAACCGGACGCTCTGACTTCCCGAACCAGGTCAACAACGTTGTCGCTTTCCCTGGTATCTTCAAAGGTGCTTTGGAAGGTCGTGCAACCCAGATCACAGAAGAGATGAAGCTTGCCACAGCCAAAGCAATCGCAGGTCTGGTTCCGGATGAAGAATTAAATGAAAACAATATTCTTCCGGAAGCTTTTGACCCACGTGTATCCCAGGTTGTAAGCGAAGCTGTCAAGGCTCTGATTTAATTCTATGGAGTCAGTTACACATTCTGATCCGGGTACTTCCCGCAAGAATGCCCGTGATCTTACAGCGAATCAAAATGGATCTGGTACATCCACTGATATGTATGAAAACAATCGCCCGCAGGACACTTCCTGCGGGCATACTTACAAAAAAGAGAAAACTCTGCGCTGGGGAGAACGGCGCTACTATGCACTGGACTACTATCTGAAACAGAATTATGGAGAAAAGCTGTACAAGATTTCTTTAAATGGAGGCTGTTCCTGCCCGAACCGGGACGGAACCTGCGGCATACGAGGCTGTATCTTCTGCAGTGAGGGCGGATCCGGCGATTTTGCCGCTTCCTCTTCTCTTTCTGTTGCCGACCAACTCACCTACGGAAAAGAGCTTGTGCGCCCCAAATACAGCGGTCACAGCTATATCGCCTATTTTCAGGCATACACCAATACCTATGCGCCAATCGAACATCTGCGCCGGATCTTTACCGAGGCTATTTCTGATCCGGAAGTTTACATTTTATCGATCGCAACCCGTCCGGACTGTCTTTCACCTGAAATCCTTACACTGCTTGCCGAACTAAATGC
The DNA here is from genome assembly GCA_934320645.1 of uncultured Bariatricus sp. Lineage (GTDB taxonomy): Bacteria > Bacillota > Clostridia > Lachnospirales > Lachnospiraceae > Allocoprococcus. The sequence goes on along the minus strand of CAKRFP010000033.1, from coordinate 24,048 downwards.
CATTAAACCGGTCTGGGTAGAGCTTGGACTTCAGACGATCCACGAACGCACTGCCAACTGGATGCGCCGTGGTTATCCACTTCCCGTCTTTGAACAGGCGGTCCATTCCCTTCATGCGATTGGGGTACAGATCATCACCCACGTAATTTTATTTCTTCCGGGAGAATCTGAAGCAGATATGCTTGCAACCATCCATTATCTGAACAAGCTCCCGATCGATGGGATCAAATTGCAGCTGCTTCACATCCTGAAGCATACCGACCTGGCAGACATTTACAGTCAGGAACCTTTTTATGTTCCAGATATGAACGCTTATTTTCATCTTCTTGGAAAATGTATCGCTTCGCTCCGTCCGGATATTGTCATTCACCGTCTGACCGGTGACGGACCGAAATCTCTTCTTATCGCACCGCTCTGGACCGGCAATAAACGGTTAGTACTCAATCAGATGCAGCGCTATTTAAAAGAGCAGAATCTCTGGCAGGGAAAAGAATATACAGAAGTTTAAGGAGGCATCCCTATGGCAGAAGCATTTACACTTTACAAACTCATCATTTTATACATGCTGGACAAAGTTGATTTTCCTCTGACAAACTCTCAGATTTCTGAATTTGTCCTCGATAAAGGCTACACCGATTATTTCAAACTCCAGCAGGCTCTTTCTGAACTTACGGACGGTGGTCTCATCCTGAAAGAATCCACTCACAACCGCACTTTTTTCCATCTGACGGAGGATGGTGCGGAGACGGTTCATCTCTTCCGGGATAAGATTTCAAAATCTATCCAAGATGACATCGACCACTTTTTACAGGCAAAACAGTATGACCTGAAAAATGAGGTTTCCGTCAAAGCAGATTACAAGAAAAATGCGGCAGAAGAATACTCCGTGCGCTGCCAGGTCTTTGAAAATCACGAACCACTGATCGATCTGACACTTTCCGTGCCGACCGAAAAAGAAGCGGCGGCAATCGCACTCAACTGGCAAAAGAAAAATCAGGTTGTCTATGCGTGGTTGATGGCTCAGTTGTTGTGATAGAGTGAGAATGATACGGTTCGCAATTCAAGGTTATGATCTGGCAAGGATACAAAATAACCCCAGCTGATTCCATTTGTTTTCTGTCCGCGCCCGACCACAACTAAAAAAAGCAGACCGTCCCCTCGTCCCTTCATCGATCTGCCTAAATAACCACCACAAACGTGATGAACTCTTCATTTTCGATTTCTTCTACTCCAACCGTAATCTCCCCGCGGTACCGTTTCACAAGCATCTTTGCATTATACAGCCCCAGTCCATGTTTTTTCCCATCTTCCTTGGTCGTAAATCCTTTTTCAAAGAAATGACTGATCTCACCAAGTCCGATTCCTTCCACCGGATTCTTTATCGTGAAGATGAGCTTATCGTTCTGGGAATCAATTTCGATCAGAACCTGGTTCTTTTCTTTGGTACAGGCTTCGTATGCATTGTCGATCAGGGTTCCCACGACTTCGATCAGGTGGTGTTCGGAGATGCCGGAGACAATCTCTTTATTCCATACCCGGATATCGGTCTGGACATACTCTGGCGCACGGACAATTTTACTGTAGATGAATCCTGCCAGGATTTTATCGCTAATCTTCAAAAGCGGAAGATATTTCCTGCTGTCATCTTCCCGGGCTATTCCAGTGATATAAGCGGACTGCTTTGCTACCAGCTCTTCGTAATTGTCAATGGTCAGATGCATATTCAGGATCGCATTCAGATGATTGTCAAACTCATGCTGTTTGGCACGGATTTCTTTGACCAGTTCTTCCAGTGGAATCAGGTAATTCTGATAAAGACGCAACTCATTTTCTTTCTGGCGCATCAGCACATAATTGCTTCTCCAGTCCACAATTCCCCAGATTACAACGATCACCATCAGCACAAACATAATGAACACTCTATAGTCGAAAGTGCCGCTGATCAGGAAATCCACGATCAGGTAAACAGACACCAGAAGTGCCATCACGCAGAAGATACGATATAAAAATTTATGTACCCAGTCAGCCACTTATCAGCCCTCCGATCGCAGATTTGTATGTCACACCGATTTCCACCGTATCCGGGCAGTTTTTGATCCGGATGATCCGGTTGACGGTATCGTAATACTCAACTTCATTTTTGTTGACCGCATACATGCGGTGGCATTGTACGAACATCCCTTTTGGCATCTTAAGCAGCATCTGTCTGAGTGTCACATAAGGAACATCCCAGTTCTCATTCACAAGATGCAGTCTCGTCCCTCTTGGAATCGCTTCCAGATAACGGATATCTGCGCATTTCAGCTGATAATTGATCCCGTTCTTTTTTACAACGATCACCGGCGGCTTTTCCCTGTTCTCTTTTTCCAGAACTTTCTGTATCACCTCTTCTACCTGTTCCCGGTGAAAAGGCTTCATAATATATTGATAGCAATGCAGTTCCCGGTAAGCCTGCATTTCCATAGTTCCAATGGCAGTCACCATGACGATCGGGGTAAAGGTATATTCAAACTTTTCTCTTACCTCTCTTGCAAACAGGATCCCGCCAATATCTTCCCGGTCCTCACCGCTTAAGTTTACATCCAAAAGGAAAAGACCATACCGGATTTCCTGATCCAGCAGGTCTTTTGCCTCTTTTAGGGAAGATGCCTTGTGGACGCGGATATCATCCGAATATGCGGTAAGAATCTCTGACAACGCCTGAAGCGAAGCCGGTTCATCTTCCAGGATCAATACCTCCGTCATCTTTTTGTCACCTTTCCTCTCTTTTCTTTTATCTGATTAGCTTTAATCTTCTTTGATCACTTCTTTGGCACTTTTTACAAGTCCTGCAAGTGACTGCAGTTCTGACGGAATAATGATCTTTGTTGCCTTGCCGTCTGCAGCCTTTTCAAATGCCTCCAGACTCTTGATCGTAAGCACTGCCTGGTCTGCACCCGCTTCACGGATGAAACGGATACCGTCTGCATTTGCCTGCTGTACTTTAAGGATGGCTTCCGCTTCACCTTCAGCCTCTTTGATCCTCTTTTCTTTTTCTGCTTCTGCCTGAAGGATCGCTGCCTGTTTTTCAGCTTCCGCTTTCAGGATCACAGATTCTTTTTCACCTTCTGCAACAAGGACAGTAGATTTCTTTTCACCTTCTGCACGGAGAATGGCTTCACGTCTTTCACGTTCTGCTTTCATCTGTTTCTCCATTGCATCCTGGATTGCTGCCGGCGGAATGATATTTTTCAGTTCTACACGATTGACTTTGATTCCCCATGGATCCGTTGCCACATCCAGAGATGCGCGCATCTTCGTATTGATCGTCTCTCTTGATGTCAGTGTCTGGTCAAGTTCCAGATCACCGATGATGTTACGAAGGGTGGTCGCTGTCAGATTCTCGATTGCCATGATCGGGTTCGCTACTCCGTAGCAGAACATCTTCGGATCTGTAATCTGGTAGAATACAACGGTATCGATCCGCATGGTTACGTTATCCTTTGTGATAACCGGCTGCGGTGCAAAATCAACTACCTGCTCTTTTAAGTCTACTCTTCTTGCCACACGTTCAATGATCGGCAGTTTAAAATGAAGTCCTACACTCCATGTTGCCTGATATGCACCAAGACGTTCGATTACCAGTGCCTTTGCCTGTGGCACGATCTTGATGCAGGAAGTCAGAAGCAATAATGCGATCACAATAATAATTACTAAAATAATAAGTCCCATCATCTTTTAGTCCTCCTCATATTTTTGTACGATTAACTTTACTCCGGATATGTTGACGACCTTCGCCAGTGTCCCCGGTTCCAGGATCACGTCATCCTGTTCGGATCTTACCGTCCACTCCGTACCATTTACCACTGCCATACCGGTCTGCCCGATGTTATCTACCTTCTGGCTGATCCGGATTGTCTTTCCGATGATTCCTTCATAGTTCGTCTTCAGACGGCGGGTATTGATGAACCGCATTGCAAATGGTCTGGTAAATACAAGCAGTAAAATTGTCACAACAAAAAACGTAACCACCTGTCCGGCAAACGGTACATCCAGAATATTCAGGATCAGTGCCGCCAGCGCACCTCCTGCTCCCCAGATCGTTGTAAGTCCTACTGTTATGATCTCGATCACCAGAAGTACTACCAGAAGAACCAGCCATGCAATTGTGATATAGCTGTCCTGAACTGCTCCCATATTCTTCACTCCTTTCTGCTTACCGTTATGGTAGCAGAGTGTCTGTGGCAAATCAATCCTTTCTGCGTGAATGCAGTGATTTTCTGTGCGAATCTCGTTGTTCCCTTTCGTGTCAGTCCTTTTTACAGTTGACGCATGAGTAGCCGCTTCTTTTTTGCCAGCCGGAAATCATCAGGTCACTTTACGCCTCATCCCTGATCCGTTTCATATGCGCTTTGATCGTTTTTTCATAACCGTTGTCACTCGCTTCATAGAACACCGCATCCCGGATCTCATCCGGCAGATACTGCTGTTTTACATAGTGATTCGGATAATCATGCGCATATTTGTAACCGATTCCGTGTCCTAACTTTGCAGAACCTTTATAATGTGCATCCTGCAAATGTACCGGAACGGTTGTCTTATATTTTTTCACATTATCCATCGCCGCAAAGACTGCATTGCATGCTGAATTGCTCTTCGGTGCTGTCGCCACGTAAAGAACTGCCTGCGACAGAATGATCTGCGCCTCCGGCATTCCGATCCGCTCCACCGCCTGCGCTGCGCTGACGGCCACATTCAGTGCCATCGGATCTGCATTTCCCACATCTTCCGATGCACAGATCATGATCCTGCGGGCGATAAATCTGATATCCTCCCCCGCATACAGCATCTTTGCCAGATAATACACCGCCGCATCCGGATCGGAACCGCGCATACTTTTGATAAATGCAGAAATCGTATCGTAATGGTTATCCCCGGTCTTATCATATCGCACAACCCGCTTCTGTATACATTCGGATGCAACATCCAGCGTAATATGGATCTGACCGTCCTCACTTTTCGGTGTTGTGAGGATTCCAAGCTCCACTGCATTGAGGGCAGACCGGGCATCTCCGCCGGCAAGGTCCGCAAGGAAATGCAGGGCATCCTCCTCGATCACCGCATGGTAACTTCCCATTCCTTTTTTCTCATCCTGCACCGCTCTTAAGATCAGCGTCTCCACTTCCTCCTGCGACAGCGGACGCAGTTCAAAAATGCTTGATCTGGAAAGAAGCGCTCCATTCACTTCAAAGTACGGATTCTCCGTCGTCGCCCCGATCAGAATGATCGTGCCGTCTTCGACAAACGGAAGCAGATAATCCTGCTGTCCCTTGTTAAAACGGTGAATCTCATCGATGAAAAGGATCGTCCGCTTCTGGTACATCCCTTTCAGCTCTTTTGCCTTGTTCACCACTTCTTCCATATCCTTCTTCCCGGCAACCGTAGCATTAATCTGGGTAAATTCTGCACTTGTAGTATTGGCAATCACCTTTGCAAGCGTCGTCTTTCCGGTTCCCGGAGGACCGTAAAAGATGACGGAGCTTAATTTGTCCGCTTTGATTGCACGGTACAGAAGCTTGTCCTTTCCGATAATGTGCTGCTGTCCAACTACCTCATCCAGAGTCGTCGGACGCAGTCTGGAGGCAAGGGGCGATTCTTTCTCCTTTGTCGTCTCCCGCATATAATCAAATAAATCCATCAAAACCTCTCCTTTAATCCAGCAGCAATTCATCGACTGTCACAAATTCGTATCCTTTTGCCTGCATGATATCAATAATACGAAGTGCCGCCTTCGCCGAAGACAAATAACAGTCATGTAATAAAATAATATCATTTTCCTCCGTTTCCGTCACTACTTTATTGACAATTTCTGTCTCGTTATCCGTATTCCAGTCAAGCGGATCCACATTCCAGAGCACTGCCATCATCCCGGTCTTCTCTTCCATCTCCTTTTTCCATGCCCCGTAAGGCGGTCGCATATATTCCGTCTTTTTTCCGGTGACTGCTTCAATCGCGGCATTAGTCTTTTCCAGTTCGCACTCCGCTGCTTCCTGGGACATTTTTGTGAGATCCACGTGGCTGTAAGTATGATTTCCGATGATATGCCCTTCCTCTGCCTCTCTTGTCAGAAGCTTCGGATACTTCACTGCATTTTCCCCGATTACAAAGAACGTAACCTTCACATTCCGCTCTGCAAGTCCGTCCAGAAGAACAGGCGTAGCAGAAGGATGCGGACCGTCATCAAAGGTGAGGGCAATCTTTTGCTTTTCCTGATGCTGTGCATCTGTTCCACCTGTGTTATAGGATGCTTCTACCGTTTTCTCATTCATTCTTATCAATTCGATCCTTCCGTTACTTACCACTCCCCAGCTCACCAGAAGCCATGTAAAACATAAAAAACTGATTATTCCATAAAACAGCCGGTGCAGCATCCGGACATCCCTCTTTTTCCATTCTACTCTTTTTACTATATGCGTGAGATTCTTTTCCTATGTACTCACATTTATGCTTTCCTGTCTCATGCACTCTCGCGTTATGAAAATATAGGCAAAAATCCTGCTTCTTCCAGTTTTCTGTTACAAGATACAAAAACAGAGGATACAAACCAGCTCCTGCTGATTCATATCCCCTGAACCGTCTTTTTTTATTCTTCTGTTAAATACATTCTCTCAGAAATTTTTCTGGATTTTCCCACTTCATTTTAATCTTTGCAGATTCATCCCATCTCTTCGCTACATTGCCTTCTTATAAAGCGCAATAATATCCTTAATCGTAGACTGTCTCGGATTTGCCATGATATTTCCACTCTTCATGGCATCGGCAGCCATCAGTTCAATCTTATCTTCCGTTACACCAACATCGGCAAGATGCTGCGGAATGCCAAGATCACGAAGCAGATCTCTTGCTTCATCTACCAGCATTTCCGGTACAAAATCGATCACCGGATCTTTTTCTTTGCTGATATAATTGTAGATCTTCTCATAACGTCCGTGGTCTGCAAGTGCATTATATTCTACGATCGTTGGAAGAAGAATCGCATTTGCCACACCGTGTGCCACATGGAAATAGGCGCTTACCGGATGGCTCATAGCATGGATATTTCCAAGTCTTGCCCAGGCAAATGCAATCCCTGCGAACATACTTCCGGAGAGCATGGCTGCTGCCGCCTCTTCATCCTGACGGTTTGCCACGAATCTGCGCAGATTTGCACCGATCAGTTCCATTGCCTTTTCTGCCATCGCGTCGGAAAATGGAGAAGCGTCTCTTGAAGTGTAAGCCTCCCATGCATGGATCAGTGCATCCACACCACAGGCTGCGGCTACAGATGCCGGTGAAGTCATGACAAGTTCCGGATCAAGAAGGGCATAGCTCGGGATCAGCTCATAACTGAATACGGTCAGCTTATAGTTTCTTGCTTCGTCCGTAATTACAGAGAATGCGGTCACTTCACTTCCTGTACCTGCCGTTGTCGGGATTGCAATGATTGGAACGATCGGTCCCGGCACCTTATGTGCTCCCTCATAATCTCCGATCTCTCCGCCGTATTTTGCAAGAACACCAACTGCCTTTGCCACATCCATCGGGCTTCCGCCACCGAAAGCTACAATACTGGTTGCTCCTGCCTTTTTGTACGCCTCTGTCGCTTTATTTACCGTTTCTACAGACGGATTAGCTTCTACATCAGTAAATACTTCGATTTCAATACCGGAAGCTTTTACGATTTCTTCCACCTTCTCTACCATCCCGATCTTCTTCAAAACCGGTCCGGAGATCAAAAGCATCTTCCTGGAACCACTTTTCTCAAGAAGCTCCGGAAGTCTTTTTAAACTGCCTTTTCCAAAAATAATATCCTGTGGTACATTGAATGCAAAATCTTTCATCATCTACTACTCCTTTTTCCTTATCGTATACACAAAGAATGTGCCTTGGCACATTCTCGCGCCAAGCGCAGTCACTTGCGACATTATTCCTCTTCGCGCGAGTGCGCATCTCCGGCACACAGTGCCTTTTATTTTATAGGAAGTTCCTTTGGAATTTCCTATAAAACAAAAAACGAGACCGCACCATTGCAGCCTCGCCCTTGAGTTTCCACTTACACAGAATATACCCTCTGTCATTTCTTTGTCAAGAGAATCTGTGTTTTTATTTTTTCTTTTTCTTCACGTTCTTCTTTACCGTCTTTTTCGCCGGTTTCTTCACACTGTACCCAAACGTTCCCAAAAGCTTGCCCAGACTATAATACTGTCCGTGCACATATACGATCGGATCGGTCTTTTCCAGTGCAAATCGCCCTTTCTGATCCATATAGGCATCATCTACATGAACTGCTTTTACCTCGGCAAGGAAAATATGATGCGATCCCGGCGTTTCTTTTTTGACCACCCTGCACTCGATGTTGACCGGGCTTTCCCCGATCAGCGGTGCGCTCACATGCTCTGCCTTTTCAGGAGTCAGATGCAGCTCTTTGAATTTGTCCACATCTCTTCCCGAACGCACACCACAGTAATCCGTCGCATACGCAAGCTTTTCTGTTGTCAGATTGATCACAAATTCACCGGTCTCTTCAATCATATGATAAGAATACCTCTCCGGTCTCACGGAAATAGAAACCATCGGCGGATTGGTGCAGACGGTTCCCGCCCACGCCACGGTAATGATATTTGGATTGCCTTCTTTATCTGCCACGCTGACCATAACTGCCGGCAGCGGATACAGCATATTGCCCGGCTTCCAGATCTGCTTTGCCATCTTTCATCTCTCCCGTATCATCTGTTTATTGTTTCTGCTGCAGGTAAGTGACCAGAACAGGGATCATCTGTTTCTTTCTGGATACGACCCCCTTCAGAAGGATCTTTTCGGTATCACCTGACAGTTCATACGCTTCAAGAACCTGCTCCTTCGCATTCTCGCCACAGCACAGAAGCTCTGTTGATTCCTCCAGGATGTTGGTCATCATCAGGTAAAGCATATGCAGTCCCTGCGTCTTTCTTGCCTCTTCCAGATATGGAATCAGACGTTCTTTTACCTCATCCAGCTCATCCTGATTCATGGAAGTGATCTGTCCGACTCCGAACCTCGTATCTTTCACATTAAATACCTTGAAGTCCTGGAAACAGATCTCTTCTACGGATTTACCACGCAGATTACTTCCCGCATTGAACATCTCTTTTGCATGTTCTTCCATATTGATTCCGGCGATCCGTGCCAGTGCTTCTGCTGCCGCCTGATCAACCATGGTACAGGTTGGTGAGCGGAACAGTAAGGTATCCGAAATGATCGCTGAACACAGAAGTCCCGCTATCTGCGGATCTACTTCCACACCGCTTTCCTGATACATCTGGTAAATGATCGTCGCCGTACATCCAACCGGCTGATTGCGGAAGTAGACCGGTCCAATGGTCTCCAGACCCCCCAGTCTGTGATGATCAATGATCTCCTGCACCTCTGCCTCTTCAATTCCATTCACAGCCTGTGATTTTTCATTATGATCCACCAGAATTACCTGTTTTTTACGGGAAGTCATAAGTCTTCGTCTGGAGAGGAAACCACAGAACTTTCCTTTATTATCCAGAATTGGGAAATCTCTGTACTTCGTCTTTGACATGACTTCTTTGACCTGTTCTACATAATCTTTCAGATGGAACGTTTCCAGATTGTCACGGCTCATGAAAAATTTGACCGGAATACTCTGGTTGATCAGCCTTGCCGCAGTAAAGGTATCATGTGGTGTCTGAATAATCACAATGTCCCGCTCCTCTGCCATCTTCTTGATCGTCTTGGAGATATTGGCTCCCTGACAGATGACCAGACAGCTTGCATCCATCTCGATCGCGCAGAGCTGGGACTCATAACGGTTTCCGAGAATAACAAGATCATCCTTCTCGATAAAATTCTCCATCATATCCGGGCTGGATGCTGCAATGACAACTTTTCCATTCAGGAAATAGCCATGTTCATTCCCGGTGATCAGTGTTCCATCCAGTGTCTTGACGATGTTTCGGTACTGGGTTCTCGCTGTTGCAAGAATATTATTGTCATACACTTCCATATAAGATGTTGCGATATCTCCGATGGTGATCAGCCCTTCCAGCTTCTCCCCTCTTGTCACTGGCAGAGTCTTGATGTTCTCATCCTTCATCCGTGCCCATGCATCTTTAATGGACATGTGACCAGAGACTCCTTCGATCTGACGGATATCCATATCCTTCACCTGCAGATGTACATTGTCCAGAAGTGCCGGCACCTCTGCCTGGAATTTATCCAGAACATAAGCGGTCTCGCCATTGACCTCGCCTGCTCTCTTCGCTATGTATCTCTCTCCTGTGATCTGATTTTTCAGATTTGCATATGCGATTGCTGAACAGATGGAATCCGTATCCGGATTTTTGTGTCCGATCACATACACTTTCTTTGGTTTTTTCTGTTCCATTTTATTACAACTCCATTACTATCTCTTGTGTTATTTACTTTTCAGAATGCCATTTTTTTCGTTGTTCGTCAACCCTTGTATGGATAAAAGACCACTTACACTAAATTTTAAACAATATCTCTACAAGCGCCTTCGGTCTTCCTCCTGCTGCCGCAGTCTTCTTCGCATATACTTTTCCATAGCCGGCTTCCATGATCTTATTCATGATCCGCCGGGCACTTCTGACCGTAATTCCCAGGCACTCTGCCAGCTGATGTGCATCAAAAATATAACTTTTTCTCACATCTGCAATTGCAATGATCTTCAAGATTGATGTTGTACTAAGACCTGTCTTCTCTGAAATTTCCTGTAATTTTGGATCGGAAGAAATAAGCTGGTATTCCAGCTGGATCTCTTTTCCAAGCGGACCATGCTGTGTCTGCTTTGCATCAATCCAGAAAATCTCCTGCTTTTCATTTTTCAGGGAAGAATCCAATGCACGCCTTGCATTCATTTCTGCTTCATTCATGGTTCCTCCGGTTCCAATTCCCACATTCAGGCTGATCTTATTTTCTTCCTGAACCTTTTTTTGCAGGTTCAGAAGTCTCCTCTGATTAAACTCTTCCTGCACAGCTCCCGAGTTTGAAAATACGATATACTCTCTTCTTCCAGATGCAAAAATCGCTCCCTGAATCCCTTTTGTATATTTAATGATTTCTTTTTCAATATCTGCTTTTGCGAGCATACTCGAATAATAATTTTCTTCTCTGCTCTCATAGTCTGTAAGCTGAAAAATTTCAACTGCTGCCTGCGCATACTCCGCTTCCTGGAGTGCGCATTCATTTTTTAATTTTTCCAATGCCACTCTCACCTTCGCCCTGGTCGGCGGAAGATAAATGGCATGATACCCTTTTTCTTTCAGTGTCTTATATACCCAGCGCAGTGAAGTCAGTGCAACATTCACTTTTCCTTCATCCAAAAGCTTCATGTGCCACTCCACATACTGTTCTTCTTCTACTCCTGCTTGAAACGGGCAGGAATAGATATTTCTTGCCAGAATGTCAAATGCATCCAGCAAATCCTCAATGACCTGTTTTTCTACAATATCAATACTGAATGCATCCAGTTCGATATTACTTTTCTGCATCTGCAGGAAAGCTCCGGCAATACTGACAACCGACTTTTCCACCGAAGCATGCGGCCTGGTAAAATGATAGTTCTGTCCGACAAAACTCTCGACCGCGCGACCGGTAAACAGCACCGCATCGCACTCCTGTTCACATTCTTCGATTAGTCTGTCGCTTCGATTAACCTGCTCTTCTTCATAGGAAACTACTTCGACTAAACTGTCAATTTCTTTTATACTCTTCTTAACAATCTCGCAAGATGCTTTTGATCCGATAACTCCAATTTTCACAAAAATGTCCCCCATATTGTGATCTTATATTTTAAAAAAGGAATCCCTCAAACGGGATTCCTTTTTATTATAACTCAGAGCCATCAAAAACCACAAGCTTAGAATATTCTTTTTTTAATTCCAGATAGCTTTCTTTTGTCAGTGTCGGTTTGAAATTATCCAGAATATGTTTTGCCTTCTTTGCATTATCATAAAGAAGATCAATGATCGTAAGTGCCATCATCTTTGCCGGAACGATATAAGCAAGTTCCGGATCTGCAAGACGGTAATCCTTGGAGTGAAGTCCTCCGGTTATTCCCTCTGTCCAGATGTGCATACACGGCATGATCTGAGAAAGATCCCCCAGATCTGTAGAACCTGCTGTCTCATAAAGCTCTACAAATGAATCTTTTTCCGCCCCTGTATATTCGATCATATTTTCTTTATATAATGCTGAAAGCTCGCGGTTGGTATTCATCGGAAGATATCCGATCTTATCGTCAATCTCGACTTTTCCTCCGATTGCAAGTGCTCCGGCTTTTAACGCACGGTTCACTTTTTTACTTGCATCCAGCATTCCTTCGATTGTAAAAGCACGTACCATGATCTGCATCTTCACAACCGCAGGAACTACATTTACCAGATCTCCGCCTTCTGTAATGATCGCACTTACACGAACCTTTTCTTTCTCCTGAAAAGTCTCACGGAGTGCATGAATGTTGTTGAGTGCCAGCTCTGCCATATTTAACGCATTGATTCCTTCATGTGGTGCGAAACCTGCATGCGCAGCTTCTCCGATAAATGTTACCGTCTTTGTCACAAATCCGTTGCAGTCGGTATCAATCGTGCAATGTCTGCCATTTCCAATTTCCATCATGTGACACTGCAATGCCATATCCACATCATCAAAGCCACCGCGTTTTAAATATTCCTGCTTGCCGCCGTAAAAGCTGATCTTATTTTCACGGATCAGGCTGTCACGGTAATCATAATCTACACATTCCTCCGCCGGGATCGCAATAAAATCAACCGCGCCATCCAGTTCTTTCATAACTCCGGATTTCAAAAGACCGATCGCACATCCATACAGATCTGCAAGCTGTGCATGATGACCACAGGCATGAACATTCCCCTCCGGTGTGCTGTCCGGATGTTCTTTGCACTGGATACAGTCCAGTTCTCCGATCACGGCAATTCTTGTATCCCCTTTTTTCGGAGTTGAAATCTTACAGCCAGTGTATGCGATCTCCGTCTCTGGCTCTTTCCCAAGCTCTCGAAATGCCTTTATCATTCTCTCTGTAGTCTTAAATTCTTTATATCCAAGTTCAGGCGTTTTGTATATATCATCGCCAAGCTGAATGATCAGATCTCTGTTTGCATCAATCGCGTCCAGACATCTCTGCTTCAGTTCTTCTTTTTCCATCTGTGTCGTCCATCTCCTATTCTGCACCCATCAGTCTTCTCAGCACTTTTGTCACCTTCCAGGTCTCATCTGTATCAAGTGCTTCTTCTACTGTGTGTACATTGATCATTCCGCATCCTAAAATGACACTCTTATATCCATGTCCTGCAAGCACATTCGCATCACTTCCACCACCAATGATCATTTTATTTGCTGTAATTCCTTCTTCTGCCATTGCCTTTACGGTATCCTGAATCAGTTCACAGTCCTCTTCCAGTGACAGAGTCGGGTAAGCCATCTCATGCTTCATTTCATAAGTGGCTCCCATTTCTTCCGCTGCTTCTTTACAGCATTGTTCCATATGTGTAACCTCTGCTGCCAGCTTTTCCATACTGTGGGAACGGATCTCTGCGGTAAATGTTACTTCATCTGTCACAATATTTGTCGCAGATCCGCCTTCAATATGTCCGATATTGGAAGTGGTCTCATGGTCGATACGTCCGATGTGCATCTTGCTGATCGCCTTTGATGCTGCAACGATCGCATTGATTCCTTTTTCCGGTTCGATTCCGGCATGTGCTTTCTTTCCTTTAAAGGTAATCTCAATCGCTTCCATTGCCGGTGCTTTGTATGCGAGCGTTTCTGCTCCTCCTGTTGCATCCACAACAACCAGTTCTTTGCATGGCAGCATAGACATATCCATGTGCTTTGTTCCCATCATACTGATCTCTTCGGAGCAGGTAAATACCAGATAAATATCTCTGTGCGGTACACCGCTTTCAATGATATCTTCTACCGCTTCCATGATTGCTGAAATTCCAGCTTTGTCATCTCCGCCAAGTGTTGTTGTCTTGTCGGTACTGATGATGTTTCCGTTGATCACCGGATTTACATTTCTGCATGGTTCGATCTGATCCATATGTGCAGCAAATCCAAGTGGACGTTCCTCTGTGTTTCCTTTTACAAATGCAACGATATTTCTGCCGTTTCCACCATATGCTTCTCCGGCATTGTCTGACTGGAACGGAATATTCCGCTCACTCAGCCAGTTCTCTATCCAGTCCGCCATCTCTTTTTCCCCTTTAGACGGACTGTAGATTTTGATCATCTCAATAAATCTTTCCTGTAATCTTTCTCTCGATAACATAACTTTTCCTTTCCGTACTTAGTCCTCAAGTTCTTTCTTGTAGATAATCTTTCCTGCAAAAATAGATCCAAATACAGCTACCAGGATAACAACGTATGACGGTGTTCCAGGGAAGAATGATAAGAATCCGTTTTTCATCAGCCAGTTCATCGCAAATGCAATAACTACTGCAACTACACCAAGCTTTGGTCTTGTGATTGCGAACTGTCCGAATACAGCTCCGTAAAGTGCCGGAAGAAGGAAGTTGAGGGCCTGCTTGAATCCTTCTGGCATCATACCGATAATTGCGTTTCCTGCAATTGCTCCGATTGTCAGGATCACAATATTTACAATGATTGATACAGCAATACCGATGGTTGATACAACAGAACCTTTGTCGCTACCCATTTCAACGCCTGCTGCTTCCTGTGCAACAGAAGAACACGGAACACGCATGTTGGATGTATTTCCTGAAAGGAATGTCAGATAAGTTCCCGGGATTCCAAGAATCGGGAAATAGGAAATCGGTTCTACAATATAAAATGCTCCACTTACACTGATCTGTGCGATTGTACCTGCAATGATTGCGGATACCGGTGGCATACATCCGTATACAACTGAGATAACAAGTGCTGGTCCAAAACATGTAATGATACCTAATAACATGGTGATTTTTCCCCATTTGACAATACCAGGTATATAGACTTTGTTGTAGTATTCTTTATTCATATCTTTATCCTCTCATTCCTATTAAAATACAGTGTTCCAGATGTAACCAATGAGCATGCCTGAGAACATGGAAATTGCAAATGCCCATTCTCTGAGCCATCCAATATTCTTTTCTTTTGCAACCTTTGTCAGGATCATCATAAGAATGCATCCTACGATTGTTGCAATCGCCGGTGCTCCGCCAAATGCGAACTGATTTTTTTCATTGAAGAAATTTCCTGATGCGAGGTTTGCAAATGCACCAAGCATAGCTCCTGCTGAAATGATCGGAACCATTTTTGAATTTCCTTTTGACATCAAATGATTTACTTTATCCATCTTGTCCGTGAAAAGCAGTGTGAAGATCAGCCATCCAAGTGATCCGCAGATCATGGTCCATACACCACATGCGAACGCAACCGGTGTCAGATTCTCCAGTGTTGCTCCCATTGCCTGGGCACCAAATCCTGCTGCCATTGCTTCATAGTTAACAGATCCGATAAAAGAAAGTCTCATCCATGAAACAGGTGCTCCCATTGATACGATCAGAGAGATCATTGTTACCAGGATTACGATAGATGGACCGATTGAAGAAATGGCACTACTCTTAATTGCCATATTGATCTTTTCCTGTTCAATTCCAATCTCTTTTGCTGCTTTGAGCGACTTTCTGAAGAACAGTACGGACTGAAAAACTACGATTCCTACTGCTATTGCGGCACTCACCCACATCAGAGGGCTGTTTGCCAGTTCCAGATAATTCACGTTTCCCTTCATTTTAATTACTCCTTTACCTTTTAGTTTGGGACATCGTCTTTAATATGTCCTTATGTTGGTAATATACAATTTATTTTTTCTTTTGTCAACTTTTTTCACAAATTTTACCATTCAAAATATACACAAATTTTTACCACAATTTTCGTACATAATAACGATTTTTTCTCATCAAGAGTGCATCATCCACTTATCGATTTGGAATCTATACTTTTTATCTATATAAAAATGTGTTATACTAATAATATTATTGAGCATACGTTCAGAAAAATAAACTAACAGAGGTGTTAAGATGGAAAACGAAAAATTACAGGAACAGACAGAAAGCATGGCAGATTACGAAGCACATTTCGATGATGCCAATCCATGGAATGTGGTCGCACGTTATCAGGAAGAAGGAACCAATCTTCACGTAAAAGTAGAAGGAATCGTAAATGGCGGCGTGATCGCCATGGTCGAAGGACTTCGCGGATTCATCCCGGCATCCCGCCTTTCTCTTTCTTATATCGAAGATCTGGAAACTTATCTTCTGAAAGAAATTGATGTCCGTGTCATCGAAGCAAACCAGGCAGAAGGACGCCTGATCTTATCTGCACGCGAGATTTTAAGAGAACAGAAAAAAGCAGAAGATGCAAAAAAACTTGCATCTGTACAGGTTGGAAGTGTTGTAAAAGGTACCGTTGAATCTCTTCAGTCCTACGGCGCTTTCGTACGTCTTGAGAACGGTCTTTCCGGCCTTGTTCACATTTCCCAGATCAGTACCCAGAGAATCAAATCAGCAGACCAGGTACTTCATGTCGGGGATGAAGTGGATGTCAAAGTCATCGGTATCAAAGATGGCAAGATCAGCCTCAGTATCAAGGCTCTTGCAGAAGATGCTGAAAAAGAACAGGAAGAAGAGCTGGAACACGTAGAAATTCCAAAAGCAGAAGCAATCGGAACCAGCCTTGGGGATCTGTTTAAAAATATCAAGCTCTAAAATTGACAATTTTATCAGCAGGGCATTTGGCTCATTGTATACACAAAAAAGGGAAGTTTGCATCTGACAGGCTTCCCTTTAAGTAGCTTTCGATTCTTTATCCTATCTACTTAAGGGGAAATCCGTTCAGACACAAACTTCCCTTTTGCTCTTCTATTTTTCCAGTGCTTCCAGATCCTGCATCCAGACTGCCACACACGCATCGCTTGGCATTCTCCAGTCTCCCCTTGGAGAAAGTGCTACCGTACCGATCTTCGGTCCGTCCGGCAGGCAGGAGCGCTTAAACTGCTGCGCAAAAAATCTCCGGTAAAATGTCTTCAGCCATTTCATGATTGTCTCACTGTCATAGGTTCCTTCAAAAGCAAGCTTTGCAAGACGGTAGATCTTCGACGGTTCAAATCCAAACCGAAGAACATAATACAGATAAAAATCATGCAGCTCATACGGACCTACAAGGTCTTCCGTCTTCTGCGCGATCTCGCCATCCTTTGGTGGAAGAAGTTCCGGACTTACCGGTGTATCAAGCACATCCAGAAGTACCGCTTTCAGTTCCTGATCCTCACAGGTATCAGCATAATACTGTACCAGATGGCGTACCAGCGTCTTCGGAACGGATGCATTGACTCCGTACATGGACATATGATCACCATTATAAGTCGCCCACCCAAGAGCCAGCTCCGACATATCTCCGGTTCCGATGACCATGCCCCATTCCTGGTTAGCAATATCCATCAGCACCTGGGTACGCTCTCTTGCCTGTGAATTCTCATAGGTCACATCATGCACCGCTTCATCGTGTCCGATATCGTGAAAATGTACATGGACTGCATCCGCGATCGGCACCTCTTTTAAAGTGGCTCCCAGTTTTTTTGACATCAGACAGGCATTCTGATAGGTTCTGTCTGTCGTACCAAAACAAGGCATCGTTACCGCAATGATATTCGTACGGTCTTTCCCTGCCATGTCAAATGCTTTTGCAGTCACAAGCAGTGCCAGTGTAGAATCCAAACCACCTGAAATTCCGACTACCGCTGTTCTCGAATGAGTATGCACCAGACGTTTTTTCAATCCCATTGCCTGGATCATCAGAATCTCTTCACAGCGTTTTTCCCGCTCTGCCATATTCTGCGGAACAAAAGGTGTCTGTGCAAAATCTCTGGTAAGCTCAGTCTCTTCCATGCTGATATGAAATACTACTTTTGGAAGCCGCCGTTCTTCAGTTGTCTGGAAAGTTGTATTTTTTCTCCGTTCACTTAAAAGACGGAAAATGTCAATCTCGCTGACGATCATCTCGTTGGCAAACCGCTTTGCTTCTTTCAGGATCGTCCCGTTCTCTGCAATAATATTGTGTCCACCAAATACCACATCCGTCGTAGACTCTCCGTCCCCGGCATTTGCATAGACATAACCTGCAATCAGTCTTGCAGACTGTCCCTTGATCAGTTCTTCCCGGTAGCTGTCCTTTCCAATCGTCTCATCACTTGCTGAACAGTTAACCAGGATGACCGCACCTTCTCTTGCCGCTGCAATACTCGGCGGGACTGGTGACCAGACATCCTCACAGATCTCTGCCGATACGACCAGATCATCCATCTCTGCCGCCTGATACAGGATCTGCGGTCCAAACAGGATTTCTTCCCCTTCATAGGAAATCAGTCTTGCTTTTTTCGGCCCCTGACGGAACTGGCGCATCTCATAAAATTCTCCATAATTCGGAAGGAAAGTCTTGGTCGTAAAACCAAGAATCTTTCCATCATTTAATGCTGCCGCAACATTATACAGTTCTCCGTCCACAGTAAGCGGAAGTCCGACAAATACCAGTGCCTCTGTATGTCTTGTCTCTTCTGCAATTTTCGCAAGCGCTTTTCGCACCTCTTTTAACAGTATATCCTGCGTAAAAAGATCGCTGCAGGTATACCCGGTCAGGCAAAGCTCCGGAAATACAATGATCTTTGCACCTGCCTTCTCAGCTTCTTTCATACGTTTGCAGATTTCCTCACAGTTGTGCCAGACATCCGCCACACGGATATCAACTGTGACCGCTGCAACCTTGATAAATCCCTGTCTCATATGTTGTTTACCTCATTATCTTTTTGCCTGTTTTAAAATCTGTTTCAGTTCTTCTACACTAAATGTATACGCTGTATTACAGAAATGGCATTTTACTTCTACTTCTTTTCCGTCATCGATCATTTCCTGGATATCTTTCTTTCCAATGCTGATGATGGCTTTCTCGATTCTCTCATGCGAACAATTACATTTAAACTGTGTATCCATTGTATCTGTAAATTCCACATTCAGGCCATCCAGTACCTGCTCCAGCATCTGCTCCGGTGTATGTCCGTTATCCAGCATACTGGTAACGGAAGAGATCTTCTTGATATTCTCTTCCAGCTTATCCAGCACCTCATCCGATACAAACGGCATTACCTGCACGATAAATCCACCTGCACAGTGTACAGTGTTGTCCTTATTCATCAATACTCCAAGACCCACGGAAGACGGAACCTGTTCGCTGGTTGCAAAATAATACGTCAGATCTTCTGCGATCTCGCTTGTCTGCAGGATAGTCTGTCCTACATATGGTTCTTTCAGTCCCATATCTTTAATAACATTTAAAAGACCGATTCCAACAGCTCCTCCAACATCCAGCTTGCCATTCTTAGGCGGCATCATTGCTTCCGGATGATCGACGTATCCTTTCACATCACCTTTTGCATCTGCAGTCACCGTAATTCCGCCAAGTGGTCCATCACCTTTGATCTGAAGTGTCAGCACATCTGTCTCATTCTTCATCATGCCTCCCATCATTGCTCCTGCCGTCAGAAGTCTTCCAAGTGCCGCTGTCGCTACCGGACTTGTGTCATGTCTCTTCCTTGCCTCTTCCACCAGATTGCCTGTTGTTGCGGCAAATGCACGGATCTGTCCGTCTCCTGCAGTTGCTCTTACAATATAATCTTTCATATAATAATTCTCTCCTGTTCTATTTTCCCTGTTCTCTTGCGATCACATAAATGCGCTCGCTTGTATCCGTCGGCGCATTCTTTGAAAATGCATCGTATGCTGTCACAAATTCCAACCCCGACTTTCGGATCAGTTTCTTCATCTCCTCCAGTGTATACGCTCTCTGATAATGCGTCTCCTCATATTTGCGATAAAGCCCACTGTCCTTATCTGTTTCAATAAAAAGACTCAGATCATATTCATTGATCTTCTCATCTTCGTAATAATAGTTGTCCCAGATAAAACTGCATTCCTCCCGGTTCTCCGCAATTGTGCGGTCTCCAAGAATCTCTTCATACTTATAGCGTGTATTAAAATCAAAAATAAAAACACCTTTCGGATCCAGATAATTGTTGACCAGGCGAAATACTTCCTGAAGTTCTTCCGGCTCTGTAATATAATTAACTGAATCGCAGACACTGATGACAGCTCTTACCGTACCATACAGTTCGAACTCTCTCATATCCTGCAGAAGATACAGAATATCATGACCGGATCTGTCACGTTTCTCCATTGCTATCTCCAGCATCTCTTCCGCATTATCCGCACCAATCATATCATATCCTGCCTCCGCAAGCAATTCTGTCATATTCCCGGTACCACACCCCAGATCCAGTACCAGTCCATCCATAACACCGTATTCTCTCATAAGACCGGTGAGATATTCGCACCATTCTTCATAAGGAATATTATCCATGAAGGTATCATATACACGTGCAAAACTTGTATACGCTTCCATATTCTGCTGTTCCTCTCTTTCGATTCGCCACCAGTGTCCAATAGCCGGCACTGACCGATGTCCGCGGTATACTCCGCTGCGTATCCTGACATCCAGATTATTCTATAGTATAACACAGGATTTTCTCATAGAAAAGTCATATTATGATGAGAACTTTATCCCTTTCGGAATTTTCTTTTTCAGGCGCAAAAAGAACCAGGGAAAATTCCCTGATTCTCTTCGAATTTTTTAGAATCCCAGTTCTTCATTCACCAGAATCACTTTTATTCTGTCTGGAACATGGCTGAATCTCGTAATCAGTGTCTGACAGCAGATACTTTTCGGAGATTTACAGTTGGAACAGACACCTGTCTTCGCACACGGAAGTCCTTCAAAACGCTGTCCGTTGATCGGAGCTGCCACATACTTTGCCCGGGCATATGCATCCTCTGCACTTCTTACGATTTTGTTCATGCCAACGATCATCAGAACATTTTCCGGTCCGTAAGAAATAGCTGCCACACGGTTTGCATTTCCATCTATGTTGACCAGTATGCCATCTTCCGAGATTGCATTGCAGCTTGCCAGAAAATAATCACAGTTAAATGCCTGATGCATCATCTCTGCTTTTTCCTCCGGTGTCGCACACAGATCTCTGTCCAGCACTTTATAATTTCCTTTATGAAGTGCTTCCGGAAGACCAATTGCCTTAATGCTCATAGACCCTCCCCAGCTGATGCTGCTTCCTTCCGGAATCAACTCCAGTGCAAGGGCAAGTGCCTCTTCTTTGGTCTGTACATAATGTCCCTCCATCTGACGGGACTTCAGATTCTTTATCACCTGCTCTGCGAGCAGATCATTTCGCTTTGTAACGAATTTATCCATTATTCAACCACCTGAATCCATCCTTCCGGTGCTTCGATGTGTCCCATCTGAATTCCGGTAAGTGTTTCATATAATTTCTTGATAACAGGTCCCATCTCATCCATTCCGCTTGGGAAGCAGATTTCTTTACCATGATCTACAATCTTTCCAACCGGTGAAATAACTGCTGCTGTTCCGCAAAGTCCGCATTCTGCAAAGTCTTTTACTTCATCAAGATATACTTCTCTTTCTTCTGTCTCAAGTCCAAGATAATGTTCTGCTACATAAAGAATAGAACGTCTTGTAATAGATGGAAGGATACTGTTTGACTTCGGAGTAACTACTTTACCATCTTTTGTGACAAAGATGAAGTTTGCTCCACCTGTCTCTTCTACTTTTGTTCTTGTTGCTGCATCCAGATACATATTCTCTGCATAGCCTTCTTCATGTGCTGTTACAATTGCATGTAAGCTCATTGCATAGTTAAGACCAGCTTTGATATGTCCTGTTCCATGCGGTGCCGCACGGTCAAAGTCTGAAACTTTAATTGTGATCGGCTTTGCGCCGCCCTTGAAATATGGTCCTACTGGTGTTACAAATGCACGGAACTGATATTCGTCAGCAGGTTTAACTCCGATAACCGGATTGCTTCCGAACATATATGGACGGATATAAAGTGATGCTCCTGATCCGTAAGGTGGTACATAAGCCTCATTGGCTTTTACTACCTGTACGATCGCATCTACAAAACGGTCTTCCGGGAATACCGGCATCTCAAGTCTTCTTGCGGAATCAGCAAATCTCTTTGCGTTCATATCCGGGCGGAATACAACGATACGTCCGTCTTCTGTTGTGTATGCCTTCATACCTTCAAATACTGACTGGGAATACTGCAGAACACCTGCACACTCATTCAGTACAATGTTGGCATCTTCTGTCAGACATCCATCGTCCCACTTTCCATCTTTGTAATTTGAAACATATCTCTTTTCGGTCGGGATATAACCAAATCCTATACTTGACCAGTCAATCTGTTTCTTTTCCATTGTAATTCCTCCATTCCCTTGTTGCTTCTTACAGTAACATATATATAAATTATAAATTTTGCTTCCCGTATTTTGAATCCTACGGATTACATATCGCTATTATAGTACTTCTGTTTTTCAAATTCAAGAGTGCGCTCTGTTTTTTTTGATTTTTTTATCGTTTTGGCATTGTGATCGCTTCAATCCCTACACTTCCACCTCTTACAACTTCAATCGAATTGAATTCAGAACGTAAAAACTGAATGATCGCTGTATTTTTATGTGCCGTGTGTACAAATTCAAGAAGCACACTGTCTTTTCCATAATCTCGTACCTTTGCCTGATAAGTCTGCGCGATCTGGAAAAGCTCTGTCTTATCTTCCGGTGTACAGTTTTTTACTTTGATAAACATCAGCTCCTGCATAACAACAGATACTTCTGTAAAATCAATGACTTTGATGACTTCAACCATACGGTTCAGCTGCTTTTTGATCTGCTCATAAGTCTCTTCATCACTGTTCGTCTCAATCGTCATTCTGGAAATAGTCGGATCTTCTGTTGTACCTACCGTCAGACTCTCCAGATTATAAGATTTACCGGAAAAGAGTCCGGAAATCTTTGAAAGTACACCAACCTGATTTTCCACATATAAGGAAATCCATCTTTTTTTCATTGTATTATCCATCTTCATCTCTCCTCCATTAATCCATCAAAAGATCTTCCAGGGTTCCGCCCGGACGTACCATCGGATAAACCTGCACTTCCGGATCCAGCATGAATTCGATCAGAGTCGGCACCTTCAGTGCACGGTTTGCTTTTGCCTGTTCAAATGCTGCTTTCATCTCGGATTTTTCGGTTACACGGATTCCCTTTGCCCCATAGCTTTCTGCAAGTTTTACAAAATCCGGTGTATATTTCGGTGGATGCTCTTCTCCACGTCTTGTCGCTGCGCCTGCACGAAGATCCGTCATAGAATAGCGTTTTCCATAGAAAAGTTTCTGCCACTGGCGAACCATTCCAAGGTAGGTATTGTTAAATACACAAAGGATCAAAGGAAGTTCTTCCAGCACTGCTGTTGCAAATTCCTGAATATTCATCTGCATACCGCCATCACCGGAGATTGCAATTACCGTACTGTCCGGATTGCCGATCTGCGCTCCGACTGCTCCCGGGAATCCATATCCCATGGTTCCAAGTCCGCCGGACATATAAAGTCTGGTCTTTTCATTCACTTCCAGATACTGGGATGTGAACATCTGATGCTGTCCTACATCTGTCACAACAATCTTGTCATCATCTTTAAACACTTCATTGATCGTCTCCAGAATATCCTGTGCCTGCATCTGGTCTCCCTTTGGTTTCATCCTAAGCGGATGCTCCTCTTTCCAGCCTTCGATCTGTTCCATCCAGCTTTCTTTTTTCTCTATTGGTTCTACATATTCCAATAATTTTTCAATGGCTTCTTTTGCATCCGCAACGATCGGGATATCTACCTGAATATTACGTGAGATGGAGGAAGTATCAATGTCGATATGTACGATCGTAGCCTTCGGTGCAAATGCATGCAGTTTTCCGGTGATACGGTCGTTAAATCTGGTCCCGATCGAGAACAGCAGGTCACATTCTTCCACTGCCATATTGGATGCATATGCACCGTGCATCCCCA
>CAKRFP010000032.1 GCA_934320645.1 uncultured Bariatricus sp. | reverse complement strand
GTTCATTTTCCATTTTTCTTTAATAAAATATTTTCACTTACTTTTGCTTACACATATGGTCTTGCCGCTCCAATCACAGCCCCCCGGCTTGATACCGGATGTATTCCTACCCCCTGATTTGGCCACGAATCAATCATCATTCCATTTCCAAGATAAATAGCTACATGTCCACTATAATAAATCAGATCACCCCTCTGCATATTTGAGGTACTTACCGGTTTAAAAGTATTATTTCTATACCAGTTCATAGAATTATATGTCTGCCATGCCTGCCATCTGTGGTTGTATGGATTATAAATTCCCATATCCATACCTGTTGCATATAAACACTGCAGCACAAAACCTGAACAGTCTACTGCATCTCCCGGCCAGCTTGACCAAGGCTCTATATATTGTGTACCAATATATTCATATGCACGCTTGATAAATGCATTGATACAGTCCTCACGCGTTGCATCATACGCAATTGTAGAAGGTGAAACATATGTAAAATAGCCTGTACAGTAACTTGGAAGGACAACTGTTTTCGGACTTACCTGTGGATATCCTGACGGATTCTGCCAGCCAATCTTATCCGGTCTTACTGCTGTATACATTCGCCACTGCTGGGCATTGGAAGAATTTTTACTCCATACCTGTACATTTGCACCAGATTTTCCGGATGCATCTTTGACGTCCAACACATTTCCAAGTGCTGAGACTATCTGAATTCCTTTTTCGCCCATAACAAATTTCCATTTCTGGGCATTACTTCCATTATTTTGATACTGCTGTACATTTGCACCGGCTGCTGTAGATGCATTCAGTACATCCAACATTTTTGCAGAACGGCAGGATGTAATCGTGTACCATCCATTTCCTGCACTTCTTACCCACCATCGCTGCGCATAGCTTTCATTTGAAGAATATACCTGAACGTTCGCACCATTATTTGATGACCCTCCAGCCACATCCAGTCTGAGTCCAGTGTTTGTAAGAGGTGCAAATTCATAAAATCCGGTTTCGACTATGCTGACACTGTTGAAATTCCATGCCTGCGCTTTTGTTCCATTCACTGCATAGGTTCCGATATTGGTTCCATTCCCGGTATTTCCGCCCGATACATCCATAGCTTTTCCGGAAGCCTTATTGATGAGGACATATCCGCCTCCCATCTGCACCTCTAACTTCCATTGTGCAGCTTCTGTTTCTCCTGAGTTATCTGCCTGACACACATTACTTCCTGATTCTGTCAAATAAAGTCCTGATCCAACATTCTGCAATGTAATAGATCCATCTTCTGTTGTACGAACCTGCCACTTTTGTGCCATTGTTTTATTGTAAGAGTATAACTGCGCATTCGCATTTGCCGCAACGCTTCCATTTGCAATGTCAATCATTTTCTGTGAGGCAAGCGTAGACTCAATAGCATAACAGCCTTCGCTTACCGATGCTTTAAACGGAACAAACTGCCATTTCTGGCTTGCACTTTCTGATGCTTCCTGTGTGGTGACAGTTTCGCCGGAAACAACTTTTCCTGCATCCATAACAAGACCGTTTGCTGTCGATATCAAATTATAAGAGCCATCCTCGTTTTGCCGGATAACCCATCTCTGATTTTTTGTATTATCATCATTTTGCCATTCCTGAACAACCGTTCCCGGAATAAGTCCCCCACCTTTTAAATCTACCGTCTTTGCAGTTGCAGCAATCCTCAGTCTGTAATAACCATCTTTACAATACTTTACCTCAAAACACTGCGCCGGTGTTCCATTCGACTGATACATCTGCATTTTTGTACCATTTGCAGAATTCGCACCGCTCAGATCCAGAACCATCTTATTATTCGCAAATGAGGTCAGTGTATAATAACCATCCTCAAGTACTTTCCCTTCTGATGCTACATTCACTTTTGTATTGTAGATTTTAAACATCTGTGCCGGTGTTTCATTGGCATCATAAATCTGCATCAGTGTTCCGTTTGTGCTTCCTGCTCCTGACACATCTAATACCTGATTCCGTCCCAACGCAGAATAAAAGGTGTAAGTTCCGTTTTCATTTTTTACAGGAACCCATTTTTGCGCTCTGGAGTTGTTACTTTGGAATTGTTGTACTGCTGTCCCACTTTTTGCCGTACCATTGCTCACATCCAGAACTTTTCCAGAACCGATATTTACAATTCTCACATATCCGTCTCCTACAGATTCTACTTTCCATCTCTGCGCGTTCGTATTATTCGACTCATATAGCTGAATTTTAGCCCGATCATCCTTCGATCCATTCGACACATCCAGTGTCATATTTGTTTTTATCGCAGTTGTAATCTGATAAGTTCCATCTACCAGATCTGGATTCTCAGCTTTTGTAGCTGCAAAAGCATCAATTTCACTCTTACTCCAATACAGCCCTGACTGCTCAAATGACCAGTTGACTGCACTTTCATCATCCGCAGGAACAGTGATCAGTTCACCGGTTGCAGAAATTCCAAGGACCTGATTATTTGCAGCATTCCGGATACTCACCTGACCAGCTTCATCCATCTCTATCTTCCAATATCTCTTTAAAGCATTTCCTGCTTCTGTTCCATATGTTAAAACAGAAGCTCCTGGAACAACATCTCCCAGATCCGATTCCAGATACCTGTCTGAATATACAGAATTGATCGTGTATAATGCTTTTTTCTCATCAAATGCTATATAAAAAGCTTTTCGAGAAGACTTTCCTTCTTTTGGTCCTGCCTCAATTCTGCTTCCGTCAGAACCACTCTTTACAACCAATGCCTGCTCTCCATTCACAATCAGATAAGTGCCATCTTCAATCGCACGTTCACTTTTTACTGTCTCTGTTTTTGTATTGTAAAAGGCAAACCGCTGATCATTCCTATCTGTCTTTTCACAAATTTCTACATTTCTATTAGATGCCGTATTAAGGATCAGTCTCTTTCCGAGTGCTGAATAAAGTGTAATGTTCCCGTCTTCATCCGGTACAGCTACCCACTTCTGTGCCGCTGTCATATTTTTCGTATACTGCTGTACATTCTGCCCAGATGTAGCATTTCCCCCACTTACATCCAAAACTTTTCCGGATCCTGTATTAGATAAAATGAGATATCCCTTTGCATCATGTGTTACTTGCCATCTCTGTGCTGCCGTCATATTTGACTGATAAACCTGTACATTTGCACCGTCAGATTTTGATCCGTTTGCAACATCTAACACCTGTCGGCTTCCTTTTTCCCCAATCACATATTCGCCATCTGCAATCACATCTCTGTATGTATCTGCCAGCTCATCCATATCGTCTGCTTCAGATGACACTTCTGCTTTCTCCGATTCATCCAGCTGCGCCTCATCCTCTGTAATCACTTCCGGCATATCCTGATCAGGTCCTTGCATTTCTTCTTTCTCACCAGACTGCTCTTCCTCATCTGAAACTACTTCACCGATATCCGTATTTTCAAGGTCCTGTACCGGTTCTTCTTCCACATCTTCTGTCTGCTGTACCGGTTCTTCTGCCGCGGCATAAGATACCGGTGCAATTCCTGCTGTCAACGTAATTGTAAGCATTACCGGAAGAAGTTTTCTAAGCACATTATTCTTCATCTTTCATTCATCCCCCTTTACCGTATTACAACTGCCTGCATACCTCGTCCTGTATAGAGCATATTGATCCAGTTTGCATCTTCTGTCAGATATCCTGAAATAGAATCCGAGAGGTAAACTACATTTTTACTCTTATCATACCCTTTTAGAACTACAGTATGCGAATTCGTATAAGTTTTATATTCTTTTCCATTATACCACTGCGAGGCGTAACATGCACCTAAAGGTTGCTGGTAAATAGAAGTCCATATGATGACAGGATTCCCTTCATCAAGATAATCGTACAGCTTCTGCAGAGAACTTCCAGATACATCGTATGCCCTTTTTGTACTTCCATGGCTTTTCAAAAAACTATTAGCCGCATTTGTAAGTCCTGGAGCCGAAGTACAGTTTCCATTAGAGCTATGAGGATTTCCCCAGAAACAGGTTACAAAATCCCAGCTGCTGCGTGGCAGATAAGAATCTGCTATCGTTGATTTTCCGATATTATATCCATAATATTTCAGTACATTTGTAAGCGCAACCGATTCACATCCTGTCGGAAGTTCCGGATACTGCTGTACACAAGGTACTCCCAGATTAACCGGCTCTGGTGTATAGGTTGTGGATACAAAGGAAAATCTCTGTCCATCACCTGCATTATCTGTATAAATCTGGACATTAGCGCCATTATAACCATTTCCACCTGAGACATCCAGAACCAATGCCTCATTCAGCACTGAACTGATTTTAAATCCACCATTTCCAATGTAAGAAATCTTCCATTTCTGTGCACCTGAACCATTTCCATCCCATTGCTGGACATTTGCGCCGGCTGTTCCAGAAGCATTGACTACATCCAGATATTTTTTACTTTTCGCATTTACAATACTGTATGTTCCATCCGAATTCCGGGTAATATTCCACTTCTGTGCACCTGTATTATTCGATTCCCAGATCTGAATATTAGCTCCTGCTTTTCTCGATCCCGAACTCACATCAAGTACCTGTTTTCGATTACTACTGATCTGAATGAGATAAGTTCCATTACCAAGCACCGGAGTTCCTGCTAACCGAAAGCGCTGTGCATTCGTAGCATTCGAAACATACGTCTGTATTTTTGTTCCATTCTTATCCGTTCCGCCTGCAACATCCAGCACCTTTCCGTTTCCTGCATTTTTAAATACAAGATATCCTTTTGAAACCGTCGGAATCCATTGCTGATCTGCTCCCCCACTTTCTTTCTTCTGCACAACGTTTCCATTGGTATCCACAGTCATCATCAGCCCCGACACCAATGATTCAAAAGTATAGGTATTCTCTTCACCTTCTACTGCCATAATCTTCCATTTCTGTGCAAGACTTCCGTTTCCCTGCCAGATCTGGATCCCTGCGTCCTCAGAAGTTGAACCATTTTTCACGTCGAGCCATTTTCCAGAATCCAGACATGTACTGATTGAGTAAATGCCTTCCTGCATCAGATTTGTCTGTTTGACCAGATAAAATTTTTGTTCATCTCCTTCACTGCTTTCTTCTCCCTGCAGATTGGTTCCTGAACCTGTTTCTCCATTTGCCAGACTAACTGTAAGTCCACTCGCCACATTTTTAAACGTGTAGCTTCCATCTTCATTAACATTTACTGAAAACAGCTGATCTTTTTTGTCTTTCGTTGAACTCCACTGTCTGATATTTGTTCCCGGAACAACATCTCCGCCTGCAACTTCCAGAACCTTATCCGATTGAGCACACATAATACGATAATAACCATTTTCGTAAATAAACCTGAACAATTGGGCATATGTTTTATTTCTACTGTAAATCTGCGCATTGGCTCCATCATTTAAAGATGCACCTAATATATCAATTGCTGTCTGTTCATTTCTTTTTGGCACAATTTCATACCAGTTTTCACTAATTCCCAAATCTTCACATGTACCAATTCCTGCACTTGTGCTGGTAAATAAAAACTGCTGGGCAACACTTTCATTTTTACGATAAACCTGCACATTGGTCCCATTTTTTGTATTAGCTCCTGCCACATCCATTACAAGATTTTCTGTCAGAGCTGAATATAACAAATATCTTCCACTTTCTAGTTTTTCAGCAATCCATTTCTGTGCCCGTGTACCATTATTCGTATACTGTGCCACATTATTTCCAGAATTCCCAAGTCCATTCGCTACATCTAATGCTTTTCCTGATCCCATATTAATAAAAGTCAGATATCCTTTTTCATCATGCATGACTTTCCATTTTTGAGCCACAGTCGTATTCGATTCATAAATCTGAATATTTGCACTGTTTTCTTTTGATCCACCAGACACATCCAGTACCTGCCTTCTGCTCAGACCACTACGGACCACATAAATCCCATCTGCTAAAGCATCCGTATTTTCTGCTGCTTTCTGATCCATCTCTGTATATATATCTTCCACAGTTCGAAGTTTCCATCTCTGTGCCGGTGTACCATTATCTGACCATATCTGAATTTTCGTTCCCTGGCCACTTTTTCCATTCACCACATCCAGCACAAGATTCTCATCCAGCGCTGATACCAGACGAATCCCATTCTCTTCTTCTGTTGCAATCCATTTTTGTGCATAAGTTCCGTTCGCATCAAAAAGCTGAACTGCCGTCCCGCTTTTTGCATTTCCGCCTGACACATCCAGAACTTTTCCAGATTTTTTATTCAGAAAAGTCAGATATCCTTTTTCGTCATAACTCACTTCCCACTGCTGGGTACTCACAAGGTTTTCGTTCCACAGACAGATTGACGTCCCCTTTTTCATTCCACCATCCTCTGTATTCATCGCCATATACGAATCCAGTACAGTGGTAATAATTGTATTTCCTTCTGTTATTATACCTTTATTTTTTTCCGCAAGCAGATCCAGCCGTTCCCGCATTGTCATTTCTTTTTCTTCCTGCTGCTCAGAATCTTTGGGGGTGTCTTCATCTTTCACATCTGGATCTTCTTCTATTGGCTCCTCTTTTTCAGGCTCTTCCGTTGATTCATCAGAGTCCATGACTTCATCCGTCGTCTCTTCAGCCTCTGCATTGTCCGGATTTTCATTTTCCCAATCTTCAGTTTCATTATATTCCGGATCTGCCGCCACAGCAACAGCCGCACTGTTCCCGAGCAAACTCCCTACTAACAAAGCCATGGTTATGAAATATCCTGTTTTCCTTTTCATAAACTCTCCTTATAGCCAAAAAGGTATGATGTAATTACACCATACCTTTATCTTTTTATTCCTCTGTCTGTTCTTCCAATTCCAGTCCAAGTTCTTCCAGCTGTTTCGGATCTACTCTCTCCGGTGCCTCTGTCATCAGGTCAGATGCATCCTTGATCTTCGGGAATGCAATGACATCACGGATGCTGTCCTGTTTTGCCATCAGCATCACCAGACGGTCAAGCCCGTAAGCAAGTCCTGCGTGTGGCGGCACACCATATTTGAATGCATTCAGAAGGAATCCGAACTGTTCCTGTGCCTGTTCTGGTGTAAATCCGAGAACTTCAAACATCTTGCTCTGGATCTCCTGATTGAAGATACGGACACTTCCGCCTCCGATCTCATTACCATTCAGAACGATATCGTATGCTTTTGCACGGACTCTTCCCGGATCACTGTCGATGTACTGAAGATCTTCTTCCATCGGCATGGTAAATGGATGGTGCATTGCTGTGAAACGGTTCTCCTCTTCACTCCACTCAAGAAGCGGGAACTCTGTAACCCAGAGGAATTTGTATTCATTCTTGTCGAGAAGTTCCATCTGGCGTGCCAGTTCTAGTCTGAGTGCGCCAAGAACATCCCATACCACTTTATTCTTATCTGCTGCAAAGAGAAGAAGGTCTCCGTTCTCTCCGTCCATTGCTTTGATCAGTGCTGCAGTCTCTTCTTCTGTCATAAATTTTGAGAAAGAAGATTTGACCGTTCCATCTTCATGGATCGCAATGTAAGCAAGTCCCTTTGCTCCATAGCCTTTTGCAAAATCAACCAGCTTGTCGATCTTCTTTCTTGCCATGCCGCCCTGTCCTTTTGCGTTGATACCGCGGACAGTTCCGCCTGCTTCGATTGCATTCTTAAATACGACAAATTCACTGTCTTTTACAGTCTCTGTTACATTGACCAGCTCCATACCGAAACGGATATCCGGTTTATCCGAACCGAATCTGTCCATTGCTTCCTGCCAGGTCATTCTCTGGATCGGGAGCTGTACATCGATATCCAGTACTTCTTTGAACAGATGTGCAAGCAGTCTCTCATTGATATCAATGACATCATCAACATCCACAAAGGAAAGTTCCATATCCATCTGTGTAAATTCCGGCTGACGGTCTGCACGAAGGTCTTCATCACGGAAACATTTTACGATCTGGAAATAACGGTCATATCCGGAGCACATCAGCAACTGTTTGAAGATCTGTGGTGACTGCGGAAGTGCATAGAAGCTTCCCGGATGTACACGGCTCGGTACGAGGTAGTCTCTGGCACCTTCCGGTGTGCTCTTGATCAGGAACGGAGTCTCGATCTCAAGGAATCCTTCTTTTGCCATGAACTGACGTGCAAGAGTAGCCACACGGCTTCTCATCATCAGGTTTCTTTGGATATCCGGTCTTCTAAGATCAAGGAAACGATATTTCAGACGTAATTCTTCTTTTGTCTTGGAGTTCTCTTCGATCGGGAACGGAGGTGTCTCAGATTCGGATAAGATTCTGAGTTCTTCCGGCTTGATCTCGATCGCACCTGTTGCAAGATTTTCATTGACTGCGCCGGAACGTTTCTCAACCGTTCCTACGATTGCAACTACAAATTCACTTCTCAGCTTTGCAGCCTTTTCAAGAAGTTCTTTTGCTGTACTTCCTTCTTCAAATACAACCTGAATCAGTCCGGAACGGTCACGTACATCTACGAAAACCAGTCCACCTTTATTTCTGTTCTTCTGTACCCATCCCATGATGGTTACTTTTTCACCGATGTTTGCCTCTGAAAGCTCTGCACACCGGTGTGTTCTTTTCAGTCCTGTCATTGACTCTGCCATTCTAATTTATCCTCCTGCGTTTCTCTTTCCTTATAAATCCATAACGGAATCTTTGTAGCAGTCTGTGATATCTTCATATCCTTCTGCAATCAGCTGATCCTTCTGGAATTTCTTGTTTTTCTTCATATTGACCACCAGAACCTGTTTCCCGGCTGCGCGGTCAGCTTTTGCCATCTCAAGTACTTTAAGGATACCTTCCTTGTGCATGTTCTTTTCAAGAAGATATGCTTTTTTCTGGCGCTTAGATGGAATCTCATATCCATTTTCCAGAAGCAGCATGACAATACGCTCAAATCCGATAGAGAATCCACATGCCGGTGTGTCCTGACCTGTGAATTTACCGATCATCTTATCATAACGTCCGCCGCCTGCAACGGATCCGCCAAATTCATCCATGGTGACTTCAAAAATGGTTCCTGTATAGTAAGATTGTCCACGTACCAGCGTCGGATCAAATTTCACTCTGAAATCTGCCTCTTTTGCACTTTCTACGCTGGAAATGATCATTTCCATGCTGTCAGCTGTCTTTTCGTCAAGGAATCCTGCCAGCTTTTCCTTGCAGAAACGGATTCCGTTAACATCCGGGCTGATCTCATCAAAGAGTCCAAGATAAGTATCTACATTTTCTTTTGTATAACCCATCTCAACCAGTTCTTCGCCTACGCCTTCTTTGCCGATCTTATCCATCTTATCAAGGATGATAAATACTTCATCGAAATCTTCTTCCTTAAATCCACTGAATGCAGCCATCGCCTTTAAGATATTACGGTCATTGATACATACCGTAAAATTGTGGAAGTCCATCTTTCCAAGCATGGTGGTCGTTGCAAGGATCAGTTCGATCTCTGCAAGATTGCTCGGCTCACCTAAAATATCAATATCGCACTGCATAAACTGACGGAAACGTCCTCTCTGCGGACGGTCTGCTCTCCATACATTGCCAATCTGAAGTGCCTTAAACGGTGACGGCAGTTCATTTGCATGATTTGCATAGTATCTTGCAAGCGGAACTGTCAGGTCATAACGGAGTCCTCCGTCTACCAGATCGATCTCTTCTTTTGCTTCCGCGATTTTCAGCTTTTCGCCTCTCTTCAGGATTTTGAAAATCAGCTTTTCGTTATCGCCGCCCTGCTTGCTGCACAGGTTCTCAATGTGCTCTACACATGGTGTCTCTATCGAAGTGAATCCAAATGTCTTATAGGTATCTTTGATCATCTGGATCACATAGTCTCGGATTTCCATTTCTTTCGGGAGCATGTCTTTCATGCCGGTAACCGGTTTTTTCTTTAATGCCATAACCATTCTCCTTTTCGCTCTATCATCTCATCAATACGGGAAATATATTCTCCCACATCTCTGACATTTTCTATTCTTATCAGATTCGTCATCCGCCCGTTCTTGCTTCCGGGCGCCGGAATCTCATACGGAAGCACCACCTTGGTCGATGCACCTGCACCGGCCGCCACGATGGACTGCTTTTCCTCCATAATCAGTATATTGTAAATTCCCGCTTTGTCAACCTTTGCGTAACCTACATTTTCAAAATTCCCGGCAATATTCTTCTGTCTGTAGAGATAATATGGGAAAAGTCCCATCTCATCAGCCGCCTTACGCGCCATATCGATCATCTCTTCCAGCTCTCTTGCCATCTGTTTGTAATTTGGCTTTTCTGTGCTTTCTGCCCGTTCCCGCGTCAGTCTCGAACCATGCTTCATTGCGAGCGCATGAACGGTCAGACTGTCCGGTGAAAGCGCTTTGATCTGCCTTAAAGTATCTTCCATATCCTCCGGATGCTCTCCCGGAAGACCTGCGATCAGATCCATGTTGATATTGTCAAATCCAAGTTCTCTTGCCAGATGGAAAATGCGGACTACATCTTTCACTGTGTGACGTCTTCCGATCACATCCAGTGTCTTCTGCTGCATGGTCTGCGGATTGATGGAAATTCTGCCAACTCCATGCTTTCGGATCACTCGCAGCTTGTCCTCAGTAATGCTGTCCGGCCTTCCGGCTTCGATCGTATATTCTTTCAGATGTTCAAAAGAAAAATGTTCTTCCAGGAAACTCAAAACCCGATCCATCTGCTGTGCACTCAAGGTTGTCGGCGTACCGCCTCCCATATAAATCGCATTAAGATGCTTTTCTTTTGAAACCTCCGCAATAAATGCAAGCTCTTTTAAAAGTGCATCTACATATTCATCCATCCGGTCCTGCCATTTTGCAACCGGATAAGAAGTAAAGGAACAGTAACTGCAGGTTGTCGGGCAGAACGGAATTCCGATATAAAGACTGTATCCATTTTCATAATCCAGCTTGTCAAGCTGGGCTTTTTCCCGCTTTGCGATCTCGATACCAAGCATTGCTTTTTTCCCGCTTACCACATAGATATCATGCATATACCGGATGATTTCTTCCTCAGAAGAACCTTCTTCCAGTCTTTCCATGATCATCTTTGTGGGACGGACACCTGTCATATTCCCCCATGCATGTTCTTCTCCGGCCTTTTTTACCAGGGTCTGATATAATTTTTTATTGATATAACGCTTTTGTTCTCTTTTTTCGCTGATGTCTGCGATTTCAGCCTCCCTGCAACTAAAAAAGGTCCACCGGACCTTTTTATCACATGCCTGCTCTTCCAGATCCGGTTCCTCTTCTGCGGTCATCTCGATCAGAAGTTCCTGCTCTGGATCTACCTTCTGGCTGATCTCGGCATCAGGAAGAAATGACTTTACGATATGATACATGTCGTAGGTGAAACGTTCATTCTTACAGCTGATCCGAATCATTTTTCTGCTCCTCTACACATACGGGTTGTTCACTTTTTCGTTGCCAATCGTTGTTGCGCCCATATGTCCCGGGAATACCTTTGTTTCATCCGGAAGCAGGAACAGCTTTTCCTTGATCGAACGAATCAGTGCAGAAGTACTGCTGGTTGCAAAATCACTTCTTCCGACTGAACAGCAGAACAGTGTATCTCCACTGAAAAGTACTCCCTCTTTTTCTACATAGTAGCATACGCCGCCCTGGGTATGTCCCGGTGTATGGATCACCCGGAAATCTTCTCCGATCAGATGAAGCACATCTCCATCATGGATCACATCTCCACCCGGGAAGCTGTAGCCATTTGTATATACCGTTGACTCATTCATAGACGGTGTGTGAAGAAGCTCCAGATCGGATTCTTCTACATAAACCGGCATTTTCCCATACCGGTCGATCACTTTATCGATTCCCATGATATGATCAAAATGCGCATGAGTCAGAAGAATTGCCTTAATTACAAGCTCTTCCTCTTCGATATAACCGATCATCGCTTTTGACAGGTTTGCCGGATCAACAATCACGGTCTCTTTTGTTTCTTCATTGGTAACAATGTAACAATTGGTACTGATAATCCCTGTTACAAACTTTTCTATCTTCATTTCTTTTTACCCCACTGCTCGTTCTATATCCAGCACGCCGACGATCTGCCGGAGCTTTCCGATCACTTTTCCAAGCTCCTCTCTTCCCCGGACAATAAATCCGGCTTCGATGGTCGCCGTTCCCTGCTTGCTGGTTCTTACATTCATAGACTTGACATCGATATTCATCTCCGTAAATACCTTGGACATATCCATCAGAAGTCCCTGTCTGTCATTCGCATACATCTTGATCTCTGCCAGATAGCTTCCGCTGTCTGTGCCTTCTTCCGGCTTCTCCCATTCTGCCGGGATCAGACGCGCTCTCTCCGCCTCAGACAGATGAATGATGTTGACACAGTCTGTCCGGTGGATCGACATACCACGTCCGCGGGTGATGAATCCGACGATCTCATCTCCCGGAACCGGATTGCAACATCTGGAGAATCGGACTGCCATATCATCGATTCCCTTGACCACGATGCCGCTCTTGGATCTGGTGATATGCACCTTGTTCTTTGCCGCTTCCGCAACCTTCTCCAGAACGCTTTCATCGGTCAGTTCTTTTCTGTGATCCTTGCTGTATTCTTCCGCAAGACGGTTGACGATCTGCCCTTCCTTCAATCCGCCATGTCCAAGTGCTGCAAGGATCGAATCCCAGTCCTTAAAGCCGTACTTTTCCTGCACGATCTGCATATATTTCGGTTTCATCAGATCCGAGAGTACAAATCCTTTTGCCTTACAGTACGTGGCAAGCATTTCCTTACCACGGACAATATTTTCTTCTTTAAATTCTTTCTTAAACCACTGGTTGATCTTGTTCTTCGCCTGGGTACTCTTGACGATACTCAGCCAGTCACGGCTCGGTCCTTTGGAATTCTGCGAAGTCAGGATCTCGATTCGGTCCCCGTTCTGGATCTTATAATCGATATTGACCAGCTTGCCATTAACTCTGGCACCTACCATCTTGTTGCCGACCGCAGTATGGATCGCATAGGCAAAGTCAACCGGCGTAGAACCGTTCGGCAGGTTCTTGACATCTCCGTTCGGCGTAAAACAGTATACATCTTCTGCAAATAGATCCAGGTCTCCTTTCAGAAGATTCAGAAATTCCCGGTTGTCTGACATGTCTCGCTGCCATTCCAGGATCTGACGAAGCCAGCTCAGCTTCTCTTCCTCCTTCGCTTCAACGCTCTTCTTTCCATCTTCAGACTCTTTATATTTCCAGTGTGCCGCAATACCGTATTCAGCAGTTTTATGCATCTCTTTTGTACGGATCTGGATCTCAAACGGCTGACCGATCGAACTCATCAGAGTCGTATGCAGAGACTGGTACATATTTGCCTTCGGCATTGCGATATAATCTTTAAAACGTCCCGGTACCGGTGTATACATCTCATGGATAACTCCAAGCGCCGCATAACAGTCTTTTACAGAATCTACGATAATACGGACTGCAAACAGATCATAGATCTGATCCACCGTCTTATCCTGGTTCACCATCTTCTTATAAATGCTGAAGAAATGCTTCACGCGTCCGTTCACTTCTGCATCAATGTTCGCATTCTTCATATGCGTGGAAACCTCATCCACGATCTGCTGGACAAATTCTTCCCTTTCCGTTTTCCTTGCATTGATCTGCTTTACCAGATCGTTAAAAACCTCCGGCTGGGAATATTTGAGTGCCAGGTCATCCAGCTCTGTCTTGATCTTGGAAATACCAAGCCGTTGTGCGATCGGAGCATAGATATCCATGGTTTCTTTTGCTTTTTCCAGCTGCTTCTCCGGTCGCATATACTGCAGGGTACGCATATTGTGCAGACGGTCGGCAAGCTTGATGATGATAACACGGATATCTTTTGCCATCGCAAGGAACATCTTACGAAGATTCTCAGCCTGGACCTCCAGCTTATCCGCTGAATAGGAAAGCTGTCCCAGCTTTGTGACACCGTCTACCAGAAGCGCCACCTCATCTCCGAATTCCTGACGGATCTCTTCGTCCGTCATCACCGTGTCTTCAACCACATCATGAAGGATGCCGGCAACGATCGTCTCTTTGTCCATCTCCAGCTGTGCCAGAATGATTCCAACCCACAGAGGATGGATAATATACTGCTCTCCGGATTTCCGTGTCTGCCCTTTGTGTGCATCTCTTGCAATGTGATATGCTTTTTCGATCATAGAGACGTCCGCCGAAGGATGGTACTTTCTGACTCGCTCGATCAGACTTTTATAGAGCAGTTCCGGATTCTGATAATCTTCCACATCCTTTACCGCATGACCATCTACGATCTCCAGTTTTTTATGTGTTGGTTCGATCAGCATCTCCTGCTGGATTCCGATATCATCTGCCATAGCCTTCCCTTCCTTCTCATTAGTTTCCCGGATACTGGATCACCGAGTCTACTTTGTATCCTTTCAGTCTTTCCCGTCCTTTTAAGCCCATCAGTTCGATCAGGCAGAGAACTTCTACAACCTCACCGCCAAGTCCTTCGATCAGTTTGATCATCGCTTCTGCCGTACCGCCTGTTGCCATCAGGTCGTCTACGATCACAACCTTGTCTCCCGGTTTGATCGAACGCTTGTGGATCTCGATCTCTGCACTTCCATATTCCAGATCATACTTGATTGATGCTGTCTCGCAAGGAAGCTTTCCTTTTTTACGGATCGGCACAAATGCCTTATGCAGATTATATGCAATCGGCATTCCGAAAATAAATCCTCTGGACTCCGGTCCGATCACGATATTGAAATCCACACCGTCAAGCTTATCCTGCAGTTCCTGAATGGAAAGCTGAAGTCCCTCCGGATCTTCAAGAATGCTGGTTACATCTCTGAAAATAATTCCTTTTTCCGGATAATCCGGAATGCTGACAACATATTCTTCAAGTTTTTTCATCTTTCTTCTCCACCTTACCTACAAATATATACAATATCTATTAGTATAGCATAAAATTGCTGTTTTTCAAATTATTTATAATTTTGGATCACAATCTGTGGTGTACGGACTCCCTGATACTCATTGATATCCGGATAATAGGTAAATGCCATAACAATTCCATGCCCGTGTCCGCGCAGCAGACACTCACAGGCAATATCTCCAAATTTTTCACGCACATATTCCACAAAGGTATTCACATCTCCAAAATACATGGCATCCATCCTTGTACCGTGAAGATCCTTCACCTGCAGCTTCAGCACATTTTTATTCTTACCAAGGATTCTCGCACTGTCCACCTGTACCTGTCTTTCCGCAAAGACCGGACGTGCATTTCCTTTGCCAAACGGTTCCAGAACCGCAAGCTCTCCGATAAATTTTTCATTGACACATTCAAACGGGAGCTGCATATCTATGGCAATCTTTTCATTCAGATCCTCTGGTGTGATCCCGGATTTTTCGTTGATCTCCTTACGGAACTGTTCCAGATTCTCCTCTGGCATGGAAAGACCTGCCGCCATCTTATGCCCGCCGAATTTTGACAACAGATGCTTTACACGGTTCAGTCCTTCATACATGTGCCATGTCTCGATCGATCTTCCTGAGCCCTTTAAACCTTCCGCACCCTTCGTCAGCACAAAGACCGGACGGTAATATTTTTCCCGGATCCTTCCTGCCACGATCCCGGCAAGGCTTTCATGGCATTCCGGCAGGTAGACCACCAGCACGTCTGCATCCTTAAGTTCACTGTTCTCCACCTGGATAAACGCCTCTTCTACCGCCTGCGCCGTCATATCTTTCCGGCTGTCATTGAGTGCTTTCAGATCACCTGCCAGCAGATCCGCCTCCGCCACTTTCTTTGCCTCCAGAAGTTCCAGGGCACGCTTTGCTGTATCCAGTCTTCCACTGGCATTCATACACGGACCGATCACAAATCCAATGTGATACGGAGACAGCTTATCCACATTCACACCGGTACATCCCATCAGCGCCTTCAGCCCCAGATTCTCCGTCCGTTTCAGCATATCCAGTCCCTGTTTTACGAAAATACGGTTTTCGTCCACCAAATCCATAACATCACCGATCGTTGCGATCGCCACATTTTCCATCAGATAATCTGCATCTTCCGCATCCTTTCCCATAGCTTCCATCAGAGCCTCCACCAGCTTGTAAGCAACCGCAGCCCCGCACAGCCCTTTGAACGGATAAGCACAGTCCTCCTGCTTCGGATCCACAACCGCATCTGCCTCCGGCAGAATATATCTTCGTTCCCCGCCAATTTCCGTATACGGGACCTCATGATGATCCGTCACCACAACCGTCATTCCCATACTTTTTGCATAGGCGATCTCCTCTGCCGCCGCAATCCCGTTATCACAGGTAATGATCGTATCCACGTCGGCCTCCAGCGCCCGGTCGATCAGGTTCCGGTTCAGACCATACCCGTCCTTCATACGATCCGGAATATCACTGTCCACATCAGCTCCGAGCATCCGGAATCCCTCCAGCAGAATATAGGTTGACTGGATTCCATCAATATCATAGTCTCCGATGATCCTGATTTTTGCATTTTCTTTTATCTTTTCTCCAAGAACCGCTACTGCCTTGTCCATATCCTTCATCAGCATTCCATCGTACAGATCGGCGATCGTACCGTTTAAATATTTCTCGATCGCATCATCCCCGATCACATCCCGGTTTCTTATCAGAGAAGCCACTCGCGGACTGATATGGAATTTTTCACTGATATGCTGAAAATCCGCTCCTTTTCTCAGAAGTACCCAGTTCTCCATCTTCTCTTTTCCTTTCTTTGGTAGTCAGATAATACAAAGATGCCGGAGGATTCTCCCCCGACACCTCATTTTCTGTCAGTTATTTCTTTTTCGCTGCTTTTTTGCCGCCGATTTTTGTTTTCATTACATACCATAATGCACCTGTGATACATACAGATGAATATCCACCACCTGCAATACCAACCATAAGCGGTGCAGCAAATTCTTTGATCGAACTTACGCCCAGAATATACAGAACAGCTACCATGACAAATGTGGTAAATGTAGTATAGATACTTCTTGTCAGTGTGTAAGTGATACTTCTGTTGACAACATCCTTCAGATCATCATTTCTCTTCATCGTGCGAAGTTCTTCACGGATACGGTCAAAAATAACGATCGTTGCGTTGATAGAATAACCGAGGATTGTCAGCATACATGCGATAAATGTATTACCTACAGAAGTTCTTGCAATCGCATAGAATGTAAGGACAAATAAAAGGTCATGCAAAAGTGCAAGGACCGCACTGGATCCAAAACGTACATCTTTGAACCGGAACCAGATATAGATCAGCATACAGATTGCAGAAATGATAACTGCGATGATCGCATCCTGTCTCATCTCAGAACTTACGGTAGAACTGATATTTTCAGCTGTGATCGTAGATGCATCTACGCCGAAGTTCTCTGCCAGTGCATTATTCAGCGCCTCTCTTTCGTCAAGGCTCAGTGTCTGTGTCTTGATGATGATCTGGTTGCTGTCTTTTACTTTCTGTGCCTGTACATTGTGATCGCCTGTTGTCTCTTCTACAACCGGAACGATCTTGGAATCGATCTCTTTGATCGAATAATCTTTGTCAAATGTTACAGTTGTCGCTGTACCACCTTTGAATTCCAGGCTGTAGTTCAATGCGCCGTTTCCTTTGGATGACTGAACACCCATTGTGATCAGACCAGCTGCGATCACAGCAATGGAAATCACAAAGAAGATTGCTTTCTTTCCAAGGAAATCGATCACCTTTCTCTCTTTCTTGAACTTCTTTGCGTAGAACTTCACATCACGAAGCCCAATTGCGTACAGAGAGAAAATGATCACTCTTGTGATAACAAGCGCTGTAAACATGGATACTACAATACCAAGTGCCAGTGTCTGTGCAAAACCTTTTACAGAACCGGATCCCTTGAACCACAGTACGATTGCTGCAATCAGGGTTGTCACGTTACCGTCAACAATCGCTGACATTGCTTTGTGGAAACCATTTTTCAGGGATGTCTTGACACTGATGCCGGCTGTTACTTCCTCGCGTACACGTGCGAAAATGATAACGTTGGCATCCACTGCCATACCGATTCCAAGGATAATACCCGCGATACCCGGAAGGGTAAGCGTGATATTGAATGCATTTAACAGAACAAGGATCAGTCCGGTGTAGATCAGAAGTGCAAGTCCTGCTGCAAGACCCGGAATCAGGTAAACAATGCACATAAATACAAAGATGATTGCAAGACCGATCGCACCTGCCATTAAACTTGTTCTGATGGCATCTTCACCAAGCTGTGCCGCTACAACATTGGAACGGAGTTCTTCCAGTTCCAGCGAAAGACCACCTATTCGGATGGTAGAAGCAAGATTGTCTGCCGCTTCATAGCTTTCCATACCGGTAATAACGGCTTCTCCGCCTTCGATCGCCTGATTAACTCTTGGTGAACTGATTGTCTGTCCATCATAAATAATGGAAATCTGTTTTCCTACATTTGCTGCTGTTGCTTCTGCAAATTTGGTTGTTCCTTCTTTTGTAAGCTGCAGAGCTACAACATATTCTTTGTTCTTAGTCGTAGAGTTCTCCTGCGTCTGGGCCTCTGCATTTTTAACATCTGTTCCTTCAAGAACGGTGTTGCCATCTGCATCCTGAAATATCAGTGATCCTGGTTTGCCGAGTTCTTCCAGAACTTTATTGGCATCGGATACACCCGGAATCTCGATGTTGATCCGGTCGTCCCCTTCCTGATATACACTTGCCTCTGTGCTGTACTGCTCTACACGCTTCTGCAGCTTGTAGATGGTATCCTTCATATCTTCTGCTGAAGGATTCTTGTCCTTTGCCTGATAGGTAATGCTGACACCACCGGCAAGGTCAAGACCAAGATTGATATTTCTTGCGGAACCTGTGTGGGAGGAACCAAATCCCTGCCAGCAGGTAAATCCAAGAAGTCCTAAAAGTGCAGCAATCAGAACAAGGCTTACTATTCCTTTACTCTTCTTCATGTCCAAGTCCCTTTCTTAGTTTTCGTCTGCCATTGCAGCCTTTATCATAATCGCGCATTCCACGCGCTTACGTTCCATCTCACAGCCCAGATCATAAGAATCATTTAATCCGTCTGCATACTTGTATGCGTTTGCCATACATCCACCACTGCAGTAGAATCTTGCAAAACATTTCTTGCATTTTTCTTTGGTATATACGTTGCAGCAACGGAACTCATCTGCGATCTCCGGTCTTGTAATCCCTTCGTTTACATTTCCCATCAGAAAATCTTCATCGCCTACAAACTGATGACACGGATAGAAATCTCCCCATGGTGTAACAGCAAGGTATTCGGTTCCCGAA
The DNA here is from genome assembly GCA_934320645.1 of uncultured Bariatricus sp. Taxonomy (GTDB): domain Bacteria; phylum Bacillota; class Clostridia; order Lachnospirales; family Lachnospiraceae; genus Allocoprococcus. The sequence continues at coordinate 8,684 of CAKRFP010000032.1, read as the reverse complement.
CCACATCCGGACAGACGTTTGTACAGACACGGTCCTCCTTCCAGATCGATCATAAAGTGGAAGAAATTGAACCCTTCTCCCTTTTTATCTTTCTCGATAATATATTTTGCAAGCTTGTCATACTCATCAAAGATCTGTGGAAGATCTTCTTCCCGGATTGCATACGGATCAGATTCATCCCCTACAACCGGTTCGATCGACATCTGCTTGAATCCGAGATCTGCAAAATGCTTCACGTCCTCTGAAAAATCCAGATTGTTTCTGGTAAATGTTCCACGGATATAATAGCGTTCCTGATTACGTGAATCTGCAAGCTTCTGGAACTTCGGAACGATCAGATCATAGCTTCCTTTTCCGTTTCTGAAAGGACGCATTCTGTCATTTACTTCCTTACGTCCGTCAAGACTGATGACCACGTTATCCATCTCTTTATTGATAAACTCCTGAATTTCATCATTCAGAAGCACTCCGTTCGTAGTTACTGTAAAGCGGAAGTGCTTGTCATGAAGCTTCTCCTGCTCTCTTCCGTATGCCACCAGGTCTTTTACAACCTGCCAGTTCATAAGCGGCTCCCCGCCAAAGAAATCTACTTCCAGATTCCTTCTTGTTCCGGAATTGGCGATCAGGAAATCCAGGGCTTTCTTACCAACTTCATAAGTCATAAGTGCTCTTCTTCCGTGATACTCTCCTTCTTCTGCAAAACAGTATTTACAGGCAAGATTGCAGTCGTGTGCGATATGCAGGCAAAGAGCCTTCACAACCGTCTTGCGTTTGATAACCTCCCCGATAAAAGGTTCATATGTATCAACAACAAAAAGCTGTCCATTCTTAGTCAGCTCTGTCACATCATCCAATATATCTCTGAGTTCTTCTTCGGAATATTTCCCTTCCAGCTCATCTTTCAGCTGGTTCCATGTACTTTCTTCTTTCAGTGTCTGCACTGTCTGATTCTCGTTCATACGGTTCAGACATGCAATAACCTCGTACCCCGGCTCGTCCACTACATGAACGCATCCGCTGTTGACATCAAGTACAATATTATATCCATTGTTCTGGTACTGATGAATCACAACCGGTACCCCTTTCTATCCTTATTTTTCAAATTTTTCCTCATACGTCAAATGACAGCGGCTTTAAAGCCGCTGCCTGCTTGTCATACTTATTCACTACACTTACAAATATCTCTTATTTGCTGTGTTCGCAAGTCTGATTTCCTACTGTACAAGAAGTCTTGCATGCTGACTGACAGGATGTCTGGCATTCTCCGCATCCGCCCTTCTTTACTGTATTGTTCAGAGTCTGTGTATTCAATGTTTTAATGTGTTTCATTGTAAGATCCTCCTTCTTTGCTCATTATGTGATACAGTATAGCACATGTCCCTTGATACCGTCAACGCAAAAATCCAATCTGAAACAAATGGCAGGAGGTATTTTCCCTAGAATTTGCTGCCTCCGCCACCGTGGGTTTTTCCTGAAGAAGAAGTATGGGTGCTGCTTCCGCCGGAAGAGCTCTTCTTTTCTTTCGCCGTTTTTGAAGTAGTCTCATAGAGGAACATATCTCGGCTTTCTGTAATATCCAGACTACCGTCTTTTACATAACTTCCTGCTGCCGCCTGGAAACGCACCGTTTTAAGCTGCGCTTTCATCCTGCCGACAATAATAAGTGAAAGAACAACTCCGACTCCGAGGGAGATCAGGATCCAGATCGGAGATAATGGTTCCTTTGGAAGACTTTTCCTGTCATAAGGCTTTCCGTTTCTTGCCTGTGTAATGAATTCGTCACACAGCTCTGAAAAAGTCTGAAATGCCGCGAAATAATTTCCATCCTTCAGATCACTCGTCATTTCTTTTGAAATGTATTTGATCCCTGCATCGGTAAAAGCTGTGATTCCGTAACCACAGGTTGAAATATAACAGTCATTCTCTTCTCCCAGACTAATGAGAAGAAGGATCCCATCCTTATCCGGTCCATATCCGAAGTTTCCGTAATCATAAATATCATCGGCGTATTCTTGTACCGTTTTTTCATCCAGCGTATTTGTTGTCACAACGACAACATCCATTTTCTGTCGGATACTCAGTTCATCAAGTATGTCATTTAATTTTGCTTCCTCACTATCCGTCATAAGTCCTGCCATGTCCTGCACACGACAATAATCATTTGCAAATCCTTCTGTATCCTCGGCTGAAACCGAAAGCGTCATTCCCAGGCAAAGGGCCAGAATAAGCAGAAGTGATATTATTTTCTTTTTCATTCCGTCACCCCCCCTAAAACAGTCCGAGTAAGTGCAGAAGTGTTGCTGCACCGTAGGTTACTGCAGTGAACGCGGCCGCTAATATCAGTGTCCAGCGGGTTGCTGCCGCCTTATCTACCGGCAGGTCGCCGACAAATTTTCCGGTCTGTCCGTTCATTGCAAATGTATATTTGTTACCATTCCATGTGGTATTTAACAGCCACACCGGATATAAAGCATACTTGGCTTTCCCGCCATGGAACTGTACACTGGTATTTTCAGCTGCTACAGTATCGTAACCAATGACTGTTTCGGCAAATGCCTGCTCCGTTGATTTTTTCACACGCTCATTCGCCCGGTCAATGCTCTCTTCTTCAGTCACATCATACTTATCTGCCAGATAACCTGCAAGATAAGCAGTCTGAAAATCCACTGCCTCCCCACAGTTGAACGGTTCGATGGATTCCATCAGATCATCCGCCATTTTTGTAGAACCGTCTACCGGAACATATTCAAATCCAACGCTTCCGCCTCTGTGAACCATATAATGACTGGTCTGGGTATAATTGTAATCACTGTCACTCCAGGTACGAACCTTGGTTGCCTTATAACGGACCTTTGCATCCACATCGGTATCAAAAAGCCAGAAAGGTACATAGACTCCTTTGATCTCGTCAATATGGTTCTGATCCTTGAAAATTTTCGGCAGAAGACGTTTTCCTGCAAGATGCTTCATAAGTCCTTCTTTTGCCGCTTTTTTATCCAGCTTGAACGGAATGATCAGATCCGGTTTCAGGGAGCCGGAAAACTGTCCCATCATAACGATTGGATTATCACAGAATGGGCAGGAGGTTGCCGCCGTATTTGCATCACCTACAATTTCTCCTCCACAGGATTTACACACATAAGTACGCAAACCATCCGTTTCTCCTTCTCCCCACTCACCGCCTGCCGCGGTCTCCCATTCCATGCTGTCTGTTTCTTTGTCCTGCAGTTCGGCATCATATCCTTTCAGTGCGTCCATTTCAAACTCTGTGTCACAATACGGACACTTCATCTTCTGGATCGTACTGTCAAAGGCTATCGCACCGCCACAGCAGGGACATTTATATTCCTGCAATCCTGCCATGAAAATCCTCCTCTCTTAATGCGTCTGTCGGTCAAATTCCGCAAGTGCTTCATCTTCTCTTCTTGTTTATGATTCTCCTGTTGCTTTCATGACCCATTTGACATTGTCTGCCTGGAAGCTGTAACCACAGAAAGAACAACAATTGTGTTCATCTGGTATGAAATTGGCTCCACAGGATGGGCAATCTTTTTCCTTGAAAAATGCTCCGTCCGTCTTCCTTCTTTCTGGATATCTCGCCCTCTGCAAAACGAGTGTCGTTTTTGTTTTCTTTGTATACGGTTTTCCGCTCTCAGGCAGATAGGTTTCACTTCCATATGCCGTAGCGGTGATTTCTGTTGTTTTCTCTGTATTTACAACATTTTTAAGTATGATCGAGCCGATTTCATAATCCATCAGATCCGGCTTATTTACATCTTTATAAAGTGCTTCATTGATACAGGATCTCAGATAATTTTCCGAGTATCTTACGATTTCCTTCGACAGCTTTTCCTGTTTCTCTTTCTTGGATTGAAAAATTTTCGCAATTCCCAGAAGTATAAGCAATGTAGCAATTACACCTATGGTAAAAGAAATATCTGTGTCTTTAATCAGGTAAAGGCACAAGGTCAGACAGAAGAACATAATGACCGAGTAAGCAAGCAATAACAATCCGTTTTGCATGTTCGCACCCATTTTCTCATATATTTCAAATGCCTCTGTCTGCCAGTCGTAGAATTCACTTTGTATCACACCGCCACAATATGGACAGATGACTTGCTGGCTGCTCAGTTCCACCTCAGCTCCACAGGATGGACAGGTGATCGTCCCTTTATCGGAATAAAATTCCTTATTCTTGCCCTGGCGGTCAGAATGACGGATATGCCTTGACTGAAGGATCCGAAGGTAACTGTTTTTCCGATAGATCTGATGTACTGTTTTACCGGCTTGAGGAGAAATAAGACGTTCCAGCGAACTACATTGCAGGATAGACTCCCTCCACTCCCGTCCGTCATCATTCCATCTTTTGAAATTATTTTTCGGAAGTGGTACAACGTCCGTCACCTGGATATCTCGACAAAGCTTACGCTTTCCTAGCAGTTCCACCTGATGAACCATCTTTCTGCGAAATGTAAGATCCATTCTCTTTGGAAGATAACCCTTATCTGCTTTTCCAAGTGGAAGTAACACCTTTTCAAAGGAATCCTTGATGTCCCTCTGAAGCCTTGCCCCTTGCAGCGGTGTTTCACGCTTTGCAAGAATTCTTTTCATTTTTGCTTTTTTTAAATTCTTTGGCATAAATTGTTCAAAGTCTATATCAATGATTTTTTCGGCAATGGCAAACGCACAGATTATGGTAGCTGCAAAAGCAAACAGCATCGCCTCTGACAAGCCCATATTCATTCCTCCTCATCTATCATTCTATCTGGTTGACTTATGTATGTTCCTCTTGTTCCTTCTCTTTGCTCTTACCAAATATTTTATAGATCAGGAATATGGAAATAATGATTCCTGCCGGGATCATCATAATGGAGGTAATGTTATCACCTATACCGCCTGTATAAAGCTTGTATTTTCCGTTCAAAGCCCGGTAAGCCTTCTCTGTCACTTCATCTCCCCGGGATATATCTCTGGAAAACACATCTTTTCCTGTATAGGTTTTTCCATCCACTTCAAAGGACAGAATTGCGTGATACTTTACATCTTCATCGCCATTTTCACGGGTCTTAACACTTATCTGATAATCTTTTACAACGGCGGTTACCTGCCGAACATCGGAAGACAGTTTATATTCTATACTGGAAAAAATATGAGTAACTCCATATACAACGAGCCAAATCGAACCAATCAGTAAGAGCACACATGCCACCTTATTTTGTGCTTTATCTGAAAGTATCTTCATGCAATTCCCTCCTTCCATACTTACAGTCTTCTACCCTCTTTTTCTTCCCGGTGATACTTGATAAGATCTTTACTTAGTCCCACGAAACCAACGAGACCTAGCGGAATCATTGCAGCAAATGCAAGGAAGTAAACCGGAGTTGGTCCCGGTTCCAGTTTATATTTTCCTTTTGAGTTCCGGTAAACGGTGATCAGTACAGTATCCCCTCTCCTTATTTCTTTATTGCGAAATTCAAAATCATCATATGTTGTTCCATCGATTTCATAAGTAAACCTTACTTTATATTTTTCTTTTCGGTCTCCCTTATCATCTTTTTCGTTCGTTTGTTCACAACTGTAAACGGTTGCATGAAGCGTTCGAACATCCGTAGAATTCTTAAACTCACTGCTTTCATGCTTCGTATATATCATGCCGCCGATTCCGGCAATAATAATGATGATACTTAAAATCAAAGCACCGATTGTGTCCTTATGTTCCTTTTTTTCTGATGGGAGTCTAAACATAGAATTCCCTCCTCTCCCTCGGATTACTGTCTGTCGTTCTCGTCAAAGATGTCGCCACATTCCGGACAGAATTTCGGTGGGTGTGTCGGGTCTTCCGGTTCCCATCCACATTTATCACAACGGTAAAGCGGTGCACCTTCCGGCTTCTTTGCTCCACAGTTCTGGCAGAATTTGCCTTTATTCACTGAACCGCAGGAACAGGTCCATCCTTCTTCCTCTACCGGTTTTGGTGATCCGCATTCCGGACAGAACTTACCGGTTGCTGTGGCTCCGCATTTACATTTCCATGCACCCGGTGCCGGCTGTGGTTCCGGTTTCTTGCTTCCGCATTCCGGACAGAACTTGCCGGTAACAAAGTTTCCGCAGCTACACTTCCATCCCTCTGCCTGCGGTGCCTGCTGCTGAACGGCCTGCTGCTGTGCGGCCTGCTGCGCTGCCATCTGCTGTGCCTGCTGCTCCTGCTGTTGCTGACCCATTGCAAATAAATTCTGTGCGTTCATACCGCCGCCCTGATTCATTGCCATGCCCATGCCCATGAAGCCTGTCATTGCACCGGCCTGATTACCGGCTGCAGTCTTCATTGCATCAGCCTGTGCTCCGACCAGCGTTGCTGCGGCCATTGTAGGATCACGCATGATCGCTGTACGCTGTGCCTGTTTAATAAGTTCTGCATCTTCATCCGGAAGAGTCACCGATCCAAGGGCAATACTTACAACCTTCAATCCTCGAAGTGCACCCCATTTTTCTGAGAGTGCGGTATTCATCGCATTTTCAAGATCTGTATTATGTGTCACGATCTGATTCGGACGAAGCTCCAGTTCTGACAAATGGCCGAATGCCGGCTGAAGAGCAGAGATAAACTCTGTCTTAAGAGTAGCATCCAGTTCCTCTCTGGAGTATTCCTGCTCCACATTTCCGCAAACATTAGAGTAGAACAAAAGCGGATCGGCAATCTTGTAAGAATAAACACCTGAACAGCGGATCGATACGTCAATATCAAGTCCGATCTTGGAATCCACAACACGGAACGGAACCGGATTCGGCGTTCCGAAACGGTTTTCCAGAATCTCCTTGGTATTAAAATAATAGATTCTCTGATCCTTTCCGGTATCTCCTCCGTAGGTAAAACGTTTTCCTACGGTTTTAAAGGTTTCTTTGATACTCTCGCCAAGGCTGCCTGCAAAAATAGACGGTTCGGAAGAAGTATCATAAGTAAATTCTCCCGGTTCTGCACAGACTTCTACGACCTTGCCCTGCTCTACAATGATCATACACTGTCCGTCTGCTACAGCAATCCCAGAGCCGTTCGAAATAATATTGTCATTTCCTTTTGTGTTCGCGGAACGTCCGGTGACACGTTTTTGTCCTTTTGTAACGAGTACCTCCTTTGGCATCGATTCACAGTAGAAAAATTCCTTCCATTGATCTGCAAAAGTACCTCCAAGAGCACCCATACCAGCTTTAATAAGTCCCATAATATTTTCTCCTTTCCTTTTTGAAATGATCTTTCTCTATGTTATCCGGTTATCCCGGAAGAACACGGTTTAATATGCGGCATTCCATGTATCTGTAAAAACATCGTAAATATAAATGAGATTGTCGCAGACGCCGTAGAGCTGTTCCTGTACGAACTGTTCTCCATTATCGGTTCCTAATACAAAGAGCATACAGCTGCCTCCGTTTATGATCTCTGATTCTCCTGTATACATAAGCTTCATTCCATTTTCCAAGCCCTGTCTGACCTCTCCATACTCCAACAGGATCTCTGTTGCGATTTCAACCGAACGTTCATCCGGTGTTTCCTCATAGACTGAGAAATCATAGACTCCGGCAAGTTCCGCCAGATGACCATCCATTAATGAAATCGACGGGTGAAACTCTATAGCACCGCCACCATCTGTCACCGAAACCAGTACATTGGAATAGATCTCACTGAAATTACAACGCAGTACCAGCACCTCTCCCGGTTTTCCTTCAAATAACGGATGACTCTTATCATCTACATATTCACCATTTTCCGTGATATCAGAAGGATAGACGGTCACTCTGCCTTTTTCATTTGGCGGAACGATGGCATACAGCTCCTGCCCATCTGCCATATAACAGGCTGCTTCTGACAAAAACGGATACTTTTTTGTTAAATGATGAAATTCCAGGTAAAATGAAAGATCTGTCCTTGTAAATTCACTGTCCACATACCCGAAAAGTGCAACTCCTGCACCACAGCCGTTTTGATTGATCTGCTTTCTAAGAAATGACAATTCCGTATCTTCTGTCTCAACGATTTCTGTCTTCCCCGATTCTTCTTTTTCCTTCTCTTTTTCTTCCTTCTTTTCTTCTTTTTTATCATCCTGTACTTTCACAAGACCGCTTTTATTCTTGCCTTCCACAGGCTTTTGCGGACTGTCTTTATGCGGCAGCCTGCAGCCGCATAATAAGCCGGCCTGCAGTATCATCAGACAAAATACCAATAAAAATTTCTTCATATTATTTTCTCCTCGTAGAAACTTTTTCTTTCGCCGTTTGTTTCAATAGCATCGGAAATAATCTTATAATCTACCGGTGCTCCGAACTCTTCGATCACAAACTTAAATGTTTCTTTTGTCGGATCAGCTTCGCCGGTCTTTTTCACAACAAGTTTGTATGGAAATTCCATATGGATCTGTTTTCTTTGTTCTTCTTTGTTTGTGGCTTTTTTGTTTTTCCCCGGCGACTCACCAAGTCGCCGTCCCTTTTTTCACCTCTCTTTTCTTCTTTATTTCAATCGGATATATACGCAGTTTCTTCTTGATGGTTCTTTCCTTTCCTTACATCGCATATATCTGATCCATCAGATATTCAGCAGTCATGGAACCGTAGAAAAACTGGTCGATAAGGCCGTTTTTCTTCGCATCCCGAATGTCTTTTGCCGCCTGTTTTTCTGTATTGGAATCCACGAT
>CAKRFP010000031.1 GCA_934320645.1 uncultured Bariatricus sp. | reverse complement strand
GCAGGCGTCGCAGCTCCTGCATCTCTTTTAACCCATAGGGTGCGTGGTTGCAACGAAATTTACCACCTCAAATAATCCTATATTTATAATAGTTGGAAGACACCAACTTGTAAATAATAAATATGCTATTACGTATAAAAATCTTCTTGGCGAATATAATTTAAAGCGAGGATAATTTCTGGTTGACTTTCTTAGTTATATCAGTTATATTATTTTTAGTGATCAGATTGCAGAAACTTGCGAAGCCTGCGATCGGGGGAGGGTGCCGAGGTCCCTCTCCTTTTTTTTATTTGGAACATTTTGCAGCGAGGTACATATGAGCAAGCCATTTATTACATATACCGCACAGGTTGAAAAACTGAAAAAATCTGATTATTACAGATGATGATTTTGCGGTAGAATCCTTGCAGAATATCAGTTACTATGCATTAATTGGTGGATATAAACATCCCTTTATTGATATTCATACCAGCGAATATATTAATGAAGCATGTTTCGAAGACATAGTTGCTCTTTATGAATTTGATGAAGAGTTACGTGGAATATTCTTTAAATATTTATGCCGCGTAGAAAGAAAAATGCGTTCGTCCATTTCTTATCATTTCTGTAAAAAACATGGCGAACGTCAGGAAGAATATCTCAATTCCAATAATTACGGCAATATTCCTAAAAATAAAAATGGAATTACCAAATTAATCAAAATGTTAGATATGATGGCGAACAAAAACAAGGATTACGAATATCTTGTTTACCAACGTAACAAATATCATAATATTCCGTTATGGGTGATTATGAATACACTTACTTTTGGTCAAATATCTAAAATGTTTGAATTTTTACCGCAAAATATGCAAGGAACAATTTGCCAGGATTTTGGAAATGTCAAGAAAAATGAGATGATAAAATACTTAAAGGTATTAACGCTGTATCGAAATGTATGCGCTCATAATGAAAGGTTGTTTTCCTATCATACATATATTGATATTCCAGATACACTGTTACATAAAAAATTAGGCATCTCTAAAAACGGCTCAAAATACATATATGGAAAAAATGACTTGTTTAGTGTAGTCATTACTTTTCGTTATCTACTTCCAAAGACCGATTTTTTACTGTTTAAAAAGCAATTATTGCATATTTTTGACCGATATGAAAAGCAGAATTCAAATTTGAAGTTGAATAATCTTTTTGAATATATGGGATTTCCGAGTAACTGGAAAGAGATAACAAAATTTTGCAAAATATAAGTGGAGATATTAGCAAAAATATTTCCACTTATATTTAAAGCTATTCTATTTTCTGCGATTTCTTCGCACTATTCAACCCATCCACCCAATTACACAAAATCACAATCGTCTCATAATTTACATTGATGTATGTACGCCACCTTTTCTTCCACCAAGAACGTCTTTTCCTTTCAGATCATCCCATGAAAAATCCGGCATTTCTTCACGTGCGACCAGAAAGTTTCCGGCGCGCTGCGTAAGCTGGGCGAAGTTTATGATGACATCATTTGCCCCCTCCTGATAAGTATAAATCGAAGATTCACTTCCCATAAAGCCGATATCCGCTTCGCCGGAAAGAACAGCGGTCATAACCTTATCCGCCCCAAAACCTGTGACAAGCGTCAGATCGATTCCTTCCTCCTCAAAATATCCATTTTCGATGGCAACATACTGTGGTGCATAGAAGATGGAATGGGCGACTTCGTTTAAGGTGACAGGAATGAGCTTTCTGGATGAGGTGTCCTGGGAAATGGTTTCTTCCTGCGTAGGGGCAGACGTGTCGACATTGTCCCCATGATCTGTCTGGTCACTGCTAGAGCAGCCAGGCAGAAGTCCGATGGTGAGAATGGATGTCAGAAATAGAGCAAGCATTTTCTTTTTCATAAAGTCCTCCTGAAAATAGATGTCTGGTTTAGGGTATGCCGGGAGAGGGGAAAGGTGAGGAAACCTCACTCGTTTTTATCTGAGATACTACGGAACAGATACATTTTTGAAAAATTCTCCATGTAAATGGATGCATTTTATGGTTGTTTATGGTACATTCATTATTGGTAAGTATGGAAATAAAAGATAGTCAGGGAAGCTTTGGAAAGTAGCTGCGCTGAATGGGAATCCGAAGCGTTCATAGATTATGGAATTAGAAAAGAGACTGGTAGAGATACATGAGAACAAACGAAATAGACATTGTAGTTGCCTGGGTAGATGGAGCAGATCCGGCTTGGCAGGAAGAAAAAAGAAAACGGATGATAGAACAGGGAATGGCTGTTCAGGTAGATGACAGAGAAGAACGCTATCGTGATTGGGAACTTATGCGATATTGGTTCCGTGGAATAGAGAAATTTGCACCGTGGGTGCGGAAAGTCCATTTTGTAACCTATGGTCATTTACCAGACTGGCTGGATACCGGTCATCCGAAACTGCATATTGTAAACCATGAAGATTTTATTCCGGAAAAATATCTTCCAACGTTCAACAGCCATGTGATTGAATGGAACTTCCATCGGATAAAAGGACTTGCTGATAAGTTTATCTACTTCAACGATGATACATTTTTAATGAGAACGGTAAGACCGGAAGATTTTTTTCAGAAAGGCAAACCGGTAGACATGCTTGCCCTGCAGCCAGATGTAGCGAATGCGGATGACACAACGATGCCGTATATTTATTTAAACAATGCCATGGTTCTGGCAAAGTATTTTGACAAGCGGGAGAATATGAAAAAACAGCCAGGGGCATATTTCCACATTGGATATCCGCCGATGTATTTTTTCTACAATATGCTGGAAACGATGTTTCCAAGATTTACCGGATTTTACACGGTTCATGGACCGTCACCGCTGAAAAAAGAGACGTACAGAAGATTATGGAATCTGGAACCGGAGCTTCTGGATCAGGTCTGTTCGCATCCATTCCGGCATAAGGAGGATGTGAGTCAGTATGTTTTGCGGGAATATCAGAAGCTGAAGGGCGATTTTATTCCGGCAAATGTCAGCAAATATTGTAGCTATTTTGACTTGAAAGAGACAAATAAAGAGCTTGCCATGACGATTGTAAAGCAGAAAAGTCCGATTGTCTGTATCAATGACAGCAATATGAAGATTCCATATCAAAAGGTCAAAAAAGAGTTGAATGAAGCATTTGCAAAAGTTCTTCCGGATAAATCTGCATTTGAATTAGAATAGCAGTCAATCGGTTTGGAAAATGTATGATGCATGAGGTGTGTTTCAAAAATAAAGGCAGCACCGTATCCGACAGAAACCAGTTCCATGATGGCAGCTGAAAAACGGTTGATGATCACCAGTGAAATATTAGGAGTCAGAGCAAGTCCGAAAGGAGCGAGTCCTACCTTAAAAATTGATTTGCATAGAAAAGCGAATTCACCGGCATTTACACAAATTTCCAGTTTCTTTTTTACCACAACCATACACAAGAACCGAAAACTGTTTATTGATTAATTTGTCCCAAGAGAGTAAACTGAAGCATAAGACAATTGGGAGTGTGTATCTGAGAAAATCTGAAAAAAGATAAAATAATGGAGGTGCGGATATGGTATTCTGGATTTTTATGCTTATAATGGATTTACTGATTCCATTTACAATGATCGGCTTCGGAAAAATGTTTTTGAAAAAAGCACCGGATCAGATCAATTATGTGTTTGGTTACAGAACATCGATGTCAATGAAGAATCAGGACACCTGGGTATTTGCGCATCATTATTGCGGAAAGATCTGGTATATCTGTGGATTTATTCTTCTGGTGGTATCTTTAATTGTGTTACTTCCGGTTATCGGAAAGTCAAATGATGCCGTAGGAAATGTCGGGGGAATTCTGTGTGTATTTCAGATGATTCCACTGGTTGGTTCGATCATACCGACAGAGATTGCACTCAGGAAAAATTTTGATAAATATGGAAATAAAAGATAAATCAGGAGGCATTTGAGTGCTTGTATGCGCAGGCAGAAAAGACGGTTACTTTGATGTTTGGATGTTCCTGCTGAAAGAGGGGAAGCGTTGCCGGAAGCATATAAATGCAACGCATGCGGAGAAAGGCGACATTAAGAACGCCAACATCCAGTTTCGGAATAATTTTTGTCCGAGTGTATTTTCAAGATTCATCAAAAATTTACTTAAAGTCGGCTGACTCACATAAAGTGAGTCGGCCACTTTTGTTACCCAGGAAGATCAGAAAAAAACTGATGAATTATTTTTGACTTCCGAAGTATATTGCGAAGATGAATAGATGGAAGTATAATAAAAAAACTGATAGAGTAAAAAAATCAGGTTGTGGAGGAGAAGATGAGATTAAGGAATATCCTGATTGTCGTAAAAGACATTGAAAAATCAAAGAAATTTTATCATGATCTGTTTGGTCTGGATGTCATTCTGGACAATGATGGAAACGTTATTCTGACAGAAGGACTTGTTTTACAGGACGAAAAAGTCTGGAAGGATGTTACAGGAAAAGAAGTTGTTCCGGAGAATAATTCCTGTGAACTTTATTTTGAAGAGCGGAATATGGAAGCGTTTACTGAAAAATTAGAAAAACTGTATCCGGAAACCAAATATGTTACCAGGCTGATGACGTACAGTTGGGGACAGAAAGTGATCCGTTTTTATGATCTGGACGGCAATCTGATTGAAGTCAGGACACCGATGCGGGGATAAAGAGAAAATAACATACTACAAATACGAAAGGCAGGGAATCTATGCAAAGAAATTCAAAAAAACTGATTGCCGTGGCAGTACTTTTGCTTGTGGCAATTTTATCTATGACGGCAGGAACGAAGATATCCACATCGACAAAGACACATGCGAAGACTATTTCGGCTTTAGATGACAAGAAAAAGACGGTGCTTGAACTTACGGCGGCATCTGCAGCGGTTTCCACGGCAATCACATTTTTACCGGGAGACTCCGGAAGTACGCTGGCGGAAAAACTGATGGATTTGAGTAACAGTTTTCTGATCGTTCTGTGTGCACTTTTTCTGGAAAAATATTTACTGACGATCACAGGCTATGCGACGTTTATGATACTGATTCCGGTGGCGTGTATACTCGGGACGGTCTGGATATTCAAAAGGCAGGAAGTACTGAAACGGCTTGCTGTAAAATGTGTCCTTCTGGGACTTGCTATTTATCTGATCGTGCCGGCAAGTGTGAAGGTGTCCGGCCTGATCGAGAAGACCTATCAGACTTCGATCGACAGTACAATTGAAGCGGCGACAGGAGCAAAAGATGAGACAGTGGGAAGTACAGAGGATGAAAGCCTGCTGGATAAGATCAAGGATAAGGTGACAGGCATTTCCGATGAGATTCAGAACAGTCTCAATAATTTTATCGAATCACTGGCGGTGCTTCTTGTAACGTCCTGCCTGATTCCACTTCTGGTGCTTGGATTTTTTATCTGGATCATTAAGGCAATTCTTGGTGTGAATCTGAATGTGCCAGGGATTTCTGGAAGATGATCCGGGAAAACAGAAAAATAGAAAATTTTCGAGGTGAGAGAAGATGAAGATAAAATCAGTTGCAGTTTTAGGTGCGGGAGCAGTAGGCTCTTATGTGATCTGGGGTCTTTCTGAAAAATCAGATATCCGGCTTGGAGTGATTGCTGAAGGAGAAAGAGCAGAACGTCTGAAAAAGAACGGATGTGCGATCAATGGCAAGACTTACCATCCGGAGGTGTGGACTCCGGATGAGGCACATGATGTGAATCTGATGGTGGTTGCTTTGAAATACGGTTCACTGGAAGGTGCTTTGGAGAGTATACAAAAAGTAACAGGCGAGCATACGGCGATCATGAGTCTGATGAACGGTGTTGACAGCGAAGAGATCATTGGCAGAACAGTGGGAATGGAGCATGTGTTACCGGCACTGATCAAAGTAGCTTCACACAAAGAAGAAGACGGTTATCATTTTGATCCACCGACTACACTTGGAATTATTTTTGGAGAACCATCTGCACCGTTTGACAGTGAGCGTGTGAAAGCGGTGGAAGAGCTGTTTAAGGATACTGGGATTCATTTTCGGTCAACCGAATATATTCAGGAAGAAATCTGGTGCAAGTTCCGTCTGAATGTGTGCAGCAATCTGCCGCAGGCGATTCTGGGAGCAGGTGTTGGATGTTATCGTGACAGTGTTCATATGAAAGCAATCAGTGACGGATTAAAAAGAGAGCTGGAAGCGGTAGCGAAGGCAAAAGGAATCGATATGAGTAAGACGGAAAGTTCATCTGGACGCGGAAGCGCAGTTCCGCCATCAGCCAGATACTCTACCTTGCAGGATCTGGATGCCGGACGCCATACGGAAATTGATATGTTTTCCGGTGCGCTTGTGCGGATGGGAGAGGAACTTGGAATCCCGGTGCCGTATAATGAGTATACCTATCATATGATCAAAGCACTGGAAGAGAAAAATGATGGCAGGTTTGAGTATACCGGGAACGAAGAACCGACCTGGTCAAAATAGAACAGGTTATGAAAGTGGCAGAAGTCAAAGGCGCAATTTGAAGAGAAGATGTACGAGCCAATTCAGGTAAAAAGAACAGCGTAAAATGAAAAAAGAAAGTGAGATTAAAGCATGAACGAATTATATGAAGCAATCGAAAAGAAAATTAAATCATCCGGATATCCGAGACTGATTTCCGGAGAGGATGTATATGATGATATCTGTGATCAGATTGAAGGAAAGGAAAATGGAGAATATATTTTACTTTCCAAATTTGATGATGATGTCGTGTTTGAATATCATATCACGATTCAGGATGATGATTTTAATCTTGGAATCCTGACCATGAAGACACCGGAAGGCGTATTTGAAGTAGATTTTGATGAGGAATAGAAGATGAAGATTACCGTTTATCTTGGCGCAAATGAAGGAAATGATCCTTCTTTAAAGGAAGCAGTCAAAGAGCTTGGCATATGGATTGGTGAAAACGGACATACACTGGTTTATGGCGGTTCAAAGACAGGTCTTATGGGCGAACTCGCAGGAAGTGTCCTTGAAGCAGGCGGCAGCGTGATCGGTGTGGAGCCGCAGATGTTTATCGAACAGGATTTTCAGTATGAAGGACTGACGGAGCTGATCGTGACAAAGGACATCTTCGAGCGTAAGGTGAAAATGATGGAACTTGGGGAGGCATTCATTGCATTTCCGGGTGGAACCGGAACCCTGGAAGAGATTGCAGAAGTGATGTCCCAGGTATCGTTAAAGCAGATGGATGCACCATGTATTTTTTATAATCTGAATGGATACTATGACAGTATGAAAGAGCTTCTGGAGCATATGATTCAGATGGGGCTGTCTTCTAAGGAACGGCAGCAGGGGATTTATTTTGCAGAAAGTCTTTCTGAGATTAGAGAACTTGTAGGGGAGTGATCAGATGGCACTTTATGCAATGGGCGATTTCCATTTGTCTTTTTCTGTGGATAAGCCGATGGACATTTTCGGACAGGAATGGAAAGACCATGAAAAGAAGATAGAGAAATATTGCAGGAAAAGAATCAGATCGGCGGATACACTTGTGATCACAGGCGATCATTCCTGGGGGCGGAACCTGGAAGAATGCCGGGAGGATCTGGAATTTATTGAGAACCTGCCGGGAAGAAAGATTCTGCTTCGTGGGAATCATGATATGTTCTGGGATGCGAAGAAGACAGCGCGGCTGAATGAGCTGTTTGCAGGGCGTCTGGAATTTCTCCAGAATAATTTTTATGCTTATGACGAGTATGCCTTGGTTGGGACAAAGGGTTACTGTTATGAAGGGAAAGATACGATCGAACATTTTGAAAAGCTGCGCAGCCGGGAGATCGAGCGCCTGAGGGTCTCTTTTGAAATGGCGAAAAAGGCAGGATACCAGAAGTTTATCATGTTTCTGCATTATCCGTCGACATCGATCGGAGAGGAAGAGAGTCCGTTTACCCGGATGGCAGAGGAATATGGTGCAGAAAAGGTGATCTATTCACACTGCCACGGGAAGGAACGGTTCGATGACAGCTTCAAGGGATATGTAAATGGAATTGAATATAAACTGGTATCGGGGGATTATCTGAAGTTTAAGCCGGAATTGATTCTGGAATAGGGAGAAAATCCCGGACTTGGACGTACTGATTGCGTAAATAAGAGGAACAGTTTCTGGCAAAATGTCTGGGCTGTTCCTTATTTACTTGGCAGATGCGACAGGACATTTTAGGTGGCAGTATTATCCGGATCAATTTTTGGCGGCTGATAATGATAGACTTCTTCGTAAGATTCCAGTTCTGCTTTACTTGCAGGTCCGGAAGGAATCAGTCCGGTGCAGTCTTGCGCAGATGCCGCATTGGAAAGATAATCGTAGGAATCAATGATCTCCTGATTGGATTTTTCGCGAGATAAAATCTCAGAATGTTTTTCTTTTTTCATGGAAACCTCCTTAATTGATATGCCATATGGCAGAAGAAGATAAAATCTTAAAAAGCTGCCGGGCAGGATAAGAGTAGTATGTGCAGACAGATGGAAAGTATGCAGGACAGGAAGAGACATGGATAGAAGGAAGAATTATGTATGACAAAAAATACTTGCATTATGAGATTAAAAAGACCATAATGGCAAAGGTGACTTAAAAAATGATTTCAAATCAGGAATGAAAGAAAAGAGAAGCAGTAGGTAAAGGGGCGTCAAAAGAAAATGGAACAAAAGCATATGTTCACAAATAAAATGATCGCAGGTCTTCTGATACCGGTTGTTCTGGAACAGCTTCTGAACTCCATCATGGGAACTGCGGACACGATGATGGTAAGCAATGTGGGATCGGCGGCGATTTCGGCGGTATCGCTGGTGGACTCGATCAATGTGCTGGTGATTCAGGCGTTTTCTGCGCTGGCGGCAGGAGGTGCGATCGTCTGTGCACAGTATATCGGGCAGAAGAATGTGAAGAAGGCAAATGAGTCCGCAAGACAGGTGCTGTTTATAATTACGGCAATTTCGGTTGTGATCAGCCTGATCTGTCTTGTTTTCCAAAAGCCGATGCTACGGCTGATCTTTGGATCAGTGGAGGCAGAGGTCATGCGCGCGTCGGAAATTTATTTCTTCTACACGGCACTGTCCTTTCCGTTTATCGCGGCTTATGATTCGGCAGCATCGATTTTCAGGGCACAGGACAATACCAAAGGTCCGATGCTCATTTCCATGATATCCAATGTGATGAACATTGCAGGAAATGCAATGCTGATCTGGGGATTTCATATGGGTGTTGCAGGGGCAGCACTTGCAACTCTGATTTCACGTGTTTTCTGTGCAGTTGTAGTTCTGGTCCAGCTGCGTCAGGACAGGCAGCCGATCGTGGTGCGTGATTATCTGAAAATCCGTCCGGACTTCCGGATGATCCGGAGAATTCTGAGTATCGGTATCCCGTCAGGGGTAGAGAACAGTATGTTCCAGCTCGGAAAGCTTGCGATTCAGTCCTCTGTATCCACGCTCGGCACAGTGGCAATCGCGGCACAGGCAATGACGAGTATTCTGGAAAATCTGAACGGAATTGCAGCAATCGGAGTCGGAGTTGGGCTGATGACGATTGTTGGACAGTGTATTGGGGCTGGCAGAAAAGATGAAGCGGTTTATTATATCAAAAAGCTTTGTATGATTGCGGAAGTGATTCTGATCATCAGCTGTCTGAGTGTATTTGCGCTGACAAAACCGATCACGATCCTTGGAGGTATGGAAAAAGAAAGTGCGGATATGTGTGTCCATATGACGATGTGGATCACGATTGTAAAACCACTGGTATGGATAATGGCATTTATTCCGGGATATGGTCTGCGGGCAGCAGGAGATGTGAAATTTTCAATGCTCACATCCTGCACGACCATGTGGCTGTGTCGTTTTTGTCTCAGCGTATTTATGATCCGGGTAGTTGGCGTCGGAGCGATGGGCGTGTGGATCGGAATGTTTTCAGACTGGACACTTCGTGGGATTATTTTTTCGTGGAGATTCCACAGCAGAAAGTGGCTGAAGCATCAGGTGATTTAAATTCTTACATAGATTTTACATAGCGGATCCTTTGGATTTTACATACCTTTGTTAAGATTCTGTTAAAGGTAAGGAATTGGGAAAGGAAGATGTAAAATGAGAAAACTGTGGGATTTCTGGAAGAATAAAAAATATGGGAAAAAGAGTATGACTGGATGGTTTCTGCTGACGAATGCATTATTGTGGGGTGTTATAGGTGCAGCACTTTGGGGAGTTGTCAGTCTGGTGGCGTTAAAAGGAATATCCTGGCTGATCATATTTGCAGGGTATGCGATTGTTTTCCCGGGATTCCTCGGAGGTGTACTTTTTGCGATGAATGCGGAAACAACGCTGGATGAATTAGAGATATAATAAACAGACAGAGAAGCGGAAATATCAGAAATGGTATTTCCGCTTTTTTCAATACAAATGATGTGAGAGTCAAAAGTGAATTTTGACTCTTGCATTATACAAATACAAATTTACAATTTTTACAGATTGTATAGAAAGAAAATACGGAAAAGACTGGTTATTATAGAGCTGATTTGGTAAAATAAAGACAATAATAAGAAGCAGGTGATGAAATATGGACAGTCAGAAGAAAGATCCGCTCTATAAAAGTTTTGGATACGCATTTGAAGGAATTGGTACCTGTATCAAAAAAGAGCGGAATATGAAGATTCACTGTGCGGCAGCGGTTCTGGTAGTGATTGCCGGAGTGATATTGAAGATCTCATCGCTGGAATGGTGCATCTGCCTGACGCTTTTTGGGCTTATCATGGCGCTGGAGCTGGTCAATACCGCAGTAGAAGCGGTGGTCGATCTGGTGACGGAAGAGCGGAAGCCACTTGCAAAGATTGCAAAAGATACAGCAGCAGGTGCGGTTCTGATCGCAGCAATTATGGCAGCGATCGCCGGGATTATTATTTTTCTGCCAAAGGGGCTTACGTTCCTTGGACTTTAAAGCAGATTGAAATTGTGAAAGGAGATAGACGTTATGGGAAGTTTAGGAGATGGAGTTAAAAAAGTATTACTTGCAGGGATTGGTACAGCAGCAGTAACTGCAGAAAAGTCAAAAGAAGTTCTGGATAAGATGGCGGAACGTGGAGAAGCAGCCGTAGAACAGGGAAAAGTTCTGAATCAGGAACTTCGCCACAATATCAAGAAGACCGTAAAAGAAAATGTCAATGTTTCTGTCAGGACATCTTCACCGGAAGAACTGGATGAGCTGCTTGACAAAATGACACCGGAGCAGATTGAACAGCTCAAAGAAAGAATTTATGAACGTGAAGTAGCAGTTTCAGAAGAAGAAACAAAAGAAGTAGAAGAAGCTGTAAAACAGACAGGAGAGACGGCTGAAACTGTTGAAACAGAGACGGCAGAGGAAGCAGCAAAAGAAGTCGAAGCAATCGAATCTGGCGACGAGGGCATGAATGAGTAATAAAAACCAGCCAAAAGAGTCAAATAAATACGGTTCCAGACTGCGGGAGATGACGGCAGTCCTCAGAAAACATGGGATTACCGGTGGACTTACCCCGGAAAAGCTACGGCTGATCCTGGAGGATCTGGGACCGACTTATATTAAGCTTGGTCAGATTATGTCACTGCATTCCGACATTCTTCCGAAAAGCTATTGTGAAGAACTGATGCGGCTTCATTCCGAGGTGACACCGATGCCATTTGAACAGGTAGCAGAAGTGATCCGCAAGTCCTACGGCTATGAGTGGAACGAAGTGTTCCAGAACATTGATGTGCATCCACTGGGATCGGCGTCGATCGCACAAGTTCACCGGGCGGTTCTGAAGACCGGGGAAGATGTTGTCGTCAAAGTTCAGAGGCAGGGCATCTATAAGGTAATGTCTAGAGATATCAGCCTGCTCCACAAAGCGGCAAAGCTGGTTCCGCCAGGTACGATCAAGGACATGGTGGATATTAACATGGTTCTGGACGAGCTCTGGACTGTCACCCAGCAGGAGATGAATTTCCTCCTGGAGGCTGCCAGTATGGAAGAATTTGCCCAACGCAATCAGGATGTGGCTTTTGTTGCAACGCCTCGGCTCTATCGCGAATATACGACCAACCATGTGCTGGTGATGGAATATATTGACGGATTTGCGATCAACGATAAAGAAAACTTGCTGGCAAACGGCTATGATCTGAATGAGATTGGAACAAAGATTGTAGATAATTACATTCGCCAGGTTATGGAGGATGGCTTTTTTCATGCTGATCCGCATCCGGGCAATGTGCGTATCCGTGATGGCAAGATTGTCTGGATCGATATGGGAATGATGGGAAGACTTACCGAGCGTGACCGGGAGCAGATAAGCAATGCAGTCAAAGGTGTGGCAGAGAATGACATCGGCCTGATCCAGGAAGCGGTGATGGCACTTGGCGAGTTCCGCGGAAAGCCGGATCAGAGCAAGCTGTATGAAGATATCAATAATCTGATGGTAAAATATGGTACGGTTGATATGGGTGATATCGATATTGCGGAAGTTATGCAGGATCTGATGGAAGTAATGAAGGAAAATAAAATTTCCATGCCTCATGGACTTACTATGCTTGCAAGAGGACTCACCAATATGGAAGGTGTGCTTGCCGAGATCAGTCCGCAGATCAACATGGTTGAGATTGCGGCGGCACGGATGAAGGAGAACTTTCTGACGAAGGAGCAGTGGAAAAAAGAGATGAAGAATGATGCAAAAAGACTGTATCGTTCTCTTCACAAGGCAGTGGATATTCCTTCCCTTGCAGCAGACATCCTGCAGGGTCACATGAAAGGACAGACCAGAGTCAACCTGGATCTTCATACTTCGGATGAGCTTTCCAGACTGCTCAGGAGGCTGGTGCGGAATATTGTAATGGGGCTGTGGGTGATGGCACTTCTGATCAGTTCCAGTATTATCTGTACAACCAATATGCAGCCAAGGTTGTGGGGAATTCCGGCAATCGGTGCGTTTGGATATCTGATGGCATTTGCCATAGTAATGTATGTTTTTATCAAACATATCTTTTCAAAAAAATAAATAAACAGGGGGAAAAGAGATGCGGAAGGAGTTTTATACAGGGCATCTTTTTGATGTATATCGTTATTTTGGAGCACATAAAGAGGGTGAAAATTTTATTTTCCGTGTGTTTGCGCCCTCGGCAAAAGGAGTGTGCGTATTTGGAGAGTTCAGTAACTGGACAGAGATCCCGATGTATCAGGAGGGACAGAGTGGTGTATATGTGTCGCAGCCGATTCCGGCGAAGACTGGTCAGATGTATAAGTACTGCATTTACACAGCAAATGGCGGAAGGGTAGAGCACTGTGATCCATATGGTTTCCAGATGGAATTAAGACCAGGAGACTGCTCGATCTTAACGGATCTTCATAGTTATAAATTTAAGGATGAAAAATGGATGAAGAACCGGACGGTCGGATTTGACAGTCCGGTAAATATCTACGAGATCCATGCAGGATCCTGGAGAAAAAAAGGAGAAGGGCAGACAGACTGGTATACTTATACTGAGCTTGCAAAGCTTCTGATTCCTTATGTAAAAAAGAATCACTATACCCATATTGAGATGATGCCGCTTTCCGAGCATCCGTTTGACGGATCCTGGGGATATCAGAATACCGGATTTTTTGCACCGACCGCACGTTATGGAACACCGGATGAGCTGAAAAAATTTGTGGATGAGTGTCACCAGGCAGGAATTGGTGTGATCATGGACTTTGTTCCGGTACATTTTGCAGTCGATTATTATGGACTGAAAGAATTTGACGGAACCTGTCTGTATGAATATCCAAATGCGGCAGTAGGTGAAAGCGAATGGGGAAGCTGTAATTTCATGCATTCCAGAGGGGAAGTACGATGTTTCTTACAGTCGGCAGCAAATTACTGGCTGAGTGAGTTCCATTTTGACGGAATCCGTATGGATGCGGTCAGCCGTCTGATCTACTGGCAGGGTGATGAGACCAGAGGTGTCAACGGAACGACACTGGATTTTCTGAAGGTGATGAACCAGGGACTAAAGTCCCTTCATCCGACGGCCATGCTGATCGCAGAAGATTCCACTAATTTTCCAGGTGTCACCAAACCGGTTGATCAGGGAGGACTTGGTTTTGATTACAAGTGGGATCTTGGCTTCATGCACGATACGCTGGAATATTTCCAGAGTGCACCAGAATACAGAAGCAGAGATTATCATAAGCTGACGTTTTCGATGATGTATTATTATAATGAGCGTTTTCTGCTGGAATACTGTCATGATGAAGTGGTACATGGAAAGGCAACGATTCTCCAGAAGATGAACGGAGAATATGAGGATAAGTTTCCGCAGGCAAGAGCCATGTATCTGTACATGATGGCGCATCCTGGTAAGAAGCTGAATTTCATGGGAAATGAATTCGGTCAGCTTCGCGAGTGGGATGAAAGCCGCGAGCAGGACTGGGATATCCTAAAATATCCGCTCCATGGTGCATTTCACCGATATATGATCGAATTGAACCGTATCGGTCAGGAAAATGATGCATTCTGGCATGATTACGATCCGGAGAATTTCAAATGGCTGGACTGCCATCAGGAAGAACGCTGTATCTATGCAATCAAAAGAAAAGGAAAAGATAAGAACTTTATCGCGATATTCAACTTCTCAGACGAAGAACAGGAAGATTACGAACTGGATACCGAAGAAGAAGGAAAACTCAGTGTGGTACTGAATACGGACTGGGACGAATATGGAGGAAATACAAAAAAGAAAAAGACATTGCCGGCAAAAGCAAAAAAAGGGACGCATGTGACGCTGGACCTGCCGCCGTTTTCGGGGATTTTGCTGATGAGTTAGGTAATGGGAAAGGGACGCCCGGGGCAGAACGATATTTCTGCTTTCGGGCGCGCTTTCGCTTGCTATGCATGCCTAAACAAACGTCCAGTGGACGTTTGTTCGGCTCGCAAAAAACGCAGCGGTACTAAGCGCGAGCGGGGGTGAATCCGAATCCATGGGTGCGTAACTTTGCCAATCACCTACAACTTGCAAACCTCCCTGTCGTACGTCATCAGCCCGTTTATTTCATCTTCGATGTCGGAGAGTTGCGTGTATACTGCTCCGCACAAGCCCTGTTCTTTGAGGGGCTCGATTTCTTCAGACATAAGTTTATGATAGGCTGCCTGGAATTCTTCCTGTGAAGAGCAGATTTTGTATCCGTATGTCTTGCCGGAGCAGGTATGTCCTTTGACCTGGCAGGTGTAGCCGCCGTATTCGGAGATGACGAAAGCGCGGTCAGATGGAGTTACGAACTGCTTTGCAAAGTAATTATGTTCACTTTTGAAATCTCCCTGCCGTCTGTCAAACCAGCCACTGGCGGAATCGATGAGCCGGGTGTCATCCAGTTCGCGGAACAAGGCAGTGAGTTTTTTCGAATCAAACTGTCCCCAGCCTTCATTGAAGATCACCCAGGTGCTGATGCATGGGAATACTTTTAGGGCAGTGACAGTTTCTTTACATTCACGGATGAATTCTTCTCTGCCATGTACATTTTTCCTGCCGAAGAGAGGATGAATCCGGTCACTGGTGTGAAGCTTGAATTTTGGAAAGAGCGCAGGCAGCCAGGTCATGAACGGAGCATTGTAGGTACCGCCGTTTACCATGTCCTGCCAGACGATCATTCCCAGACGGTCGCAATGATAATACCATCTTGCAGTTTCGACTTTTACATGCTTACGGATCATGTTGAAGCCGAGATTTTTCATGGTCTGGATATCATGGATCAGTGCTTCATCAGACGGAGCAGTGTAAAGTCCGTCCGGCCAGTATCCCTGATCCAGGACGCCATTCAGAAAAAGCGGTTCATGGTTCAGGCAGAAACGGGGAAGTCCTTTTTTATCCGGTTCGATGGTAAAGGTACGCATTGCAAAATAGCCGGTGACTTTATCTTCGCCTGCCTGTATCTCAATCGTATAAAGATAAGGATCATCCGGATTCCAGGGATGCATATTGTTGACGTCACAGTAGCAGGAGTAACAGCAAAGAGAGTCAGACTGATTGGTGCAGATCCCTTTGGAAATCAGGCGACCGTCCATGTCTCTGACATGACAGACAACCGCTTCGGCATCGCTGCATCCGGAAATCGGATGATTTAAAAGAAGGGATACGTGTACCGTCTCTTTTTCATATAAAGGGGTGAGCTCCAGTTCTTTGACATAGACAGCCGGAACCCATTCCATCCATACTGTCTGCCAGATTCCACTCTGGGCGGTGTAGAACATTCCGCCACGCTTTAATTTCTGTTTTCCAACACTGTGATAAGAAGTGTCGGAACGGTCTTCAATGTGTACAGTCAGAGTGTTGGAACCCTCCTGCAGAGCATCTGTGATATCAGCAGAAAATGGAAGATATCCGCCGATATGTGAGACAACTACTTTTCCATTTACCAGAACTTTTGCATACTGATCGACTGCACCAAAATGTAAGATGCACCGGGATCCGTCGGAAGGTAGGCACTTGATCGGCAGAAGGCGCTCACAGAGCATTTTTTCGTGCGGTTTTAACTGGAAACCGGCACCGGAAAGAGGGGCTTCCGGAGAAAAAGGAACGAGAAGAGTTCCTTCTTTGGTTATGGTATTTTTTTCTGAAAGAACTGTGTAATTCCATTCTCCATTCAGGTTGATATATTGATCGCGGATCATTTGCGGACGTGGATATTCTTCCAGTATGTGCTGCGGATCAAGAGCTTTTCCCCAACGGGTAGTCAGTGTCTGATGGGAAACTTTTCCGGGAAAGATCCGTACACTTGCAAGTGCTGCTAAAAGATTCATAAAAAAACCTCTTTCGTTAAATATTCTTATAGTCTATTGTACCATGTGACAACGAAAACACCCCACATTTTATAGAAATTTTAGAAATGAAAACAGCGGGGAAAAACGGATTGTAAAAAAGAAAGAATCAGTTTATCATAAGAATATAAGAAAAGATGAACTGTGAGAACACAGACAAAGAGCAGGCAGGAGGAAAGACCGATGAAAATAGTTTTAGATACACATGCACATACCATTGTCAGCGGACATGCATACAATACGATCCGTGAGATGGCACAGATGGCGAAAGAGAAAGGACTGGAGGCATTTGCACTGACTGAACATGCACCGCAGATGCCGGGCACCTGTCATGAGTTCTATTTCCAGAATCTACATATCGTACCGCGTGAAATGTACGGTGTGAGACTGTTCATGGGTGTGGAACTGAATATTATGAATGAAAAGGGAGAGGTTGACCTTCCGGAGAGCACACTTTGTCAGATGGATCTTGCAATTGCAAGTATTCATGGACCTTGTTATAAAGGCGAGCGGACGGAAGAGGCAATCACGGCAGCATACCTTGCGGCAATGGAGAATCCGCTGATTCACATTATTGGACATCCGGATGACGGAAGATATCCGGTGGATTATGAACAGCTGGCAAAAAAAGCAAAAGAGACAGGAACCATTCTGGAGGTAAATAACGGTTCGTTAAGACCTGGCGGATTCCGCGTGGATACCAGGAAAAATGATTTAAAAATGCTGGAATACTGTAAGAAATACGAAGTTCCGGTTACGATGGGAAGCGACGCACACATGGATGTAGATCTTGCAGATTACAGTTATGCGCTTCCGGTGATCGAGGAGAGTCATTTTCCGGAAGAACTGGTCGTTAATACTTCTGCAGAGCTTCTGGAATCATGTATCCGGCATAAACGGAATATGTGGAAACAGAAAAAAGTGAATTGTTAATACGACATTTACATTAAAAAAGCCCGGATGAAAGATAGAGAAAAGACTTGATATCTAGTTTTTAATACTATATAATATCTATATTGAGGTGAAAAAGAATGACGATAAATACGGAAGATTTATTAAACAGTATCCTGGAAAGTGTCGGTGGAATTGATTATATTCATCCGGTAGATATTCCGAATATAGATTTATATATGGATCAGGTAACAACTTTTATGGAGGAGCAGCTCAGTTCGACGAAGCGTTATGAGGATGATAAGATCCTGACGAAAACGATGATCAATAATTATGCGAAGAACAATCTGCTTCCGCCTCCGATCAAGAAAAAGTATTCCAAAGAGCACCTTCTGGTTTTGATTTTTGTCTATTATTTTAAGAACCTGCTCTCGATCAAAGATATTGAGATCTTGTTAAAGCCATTGACGGACAAATATTTTGCTGTAGATTCGGAATTTGACATGGAAAGCATCTATGAAGAAGTCTGTAAGATGGAAAAAAGCAGGATCGGAGAGCTGCAGGATAGTATTCGCAAGGCGTATGAGACTGCTGAGCATTCTTTTGCATGTGTGGATGATGAAGAAAGAGAACAGCTTCAGAAGTTTGCATTTATCTGCAATCTCAGTTTTGAGGTGTATGTGAAAAAACAGCTGATCGAAAAAATGGTGGACGAACTTCCAAAGCCGGATAAGAAAAAATAAAAGCGTTAGTTAAAAAAAGAATAAAAAAGGAACGGATTTCAGATTTTGAAATTCGTTCCTTTTTAACATTATGTGTTTGGCAATAGCTGTTACTACCAGCTCCTGCCGGTGTCTGTAAAATTAAGATTCGGATTCTTCAGCCCCCGCCTGAAGTCTCTCAAATACCATATCGTATCCATCATTACCATAATTAAGAGAGCGGTTTACGCGGCTGATCGTTGCTGTGGAAGCACCGGTCTTTTCTGCAATCTCCAGGTATGTTTTCTGATCACGCAACATCTTAGCTACTTCAAAACGCTGTGAAAGCGATAAAAGCTCATTGATCGTGCAGACATCTTCAAAGAATGTGTAGCATTCTTCTCTGCTTTTCAGACTGAGAACGGCGTCAAATAAAGAATCGACCGCTTCTGTTCTGATTTTTCTACTCATTATATTATCCCTCCGTGACAAATAATCAATAAGAGTGTGACAAAAACTGCCCCACTCATTCATACAATGACATTTTAGCACATTAAAATTTTAAAGTCCAGATATTTTACAAAATTTTACAGATAAGAAAAAAGGAGCTGGATTTTTCTATTTTTACGACGAAAAATAGGGACGAGAGATTCTTTGACACCCTACTTTTTTTATAATATAATGATGCAATAGAGCCTCGAAAGAGGAGAAGAAAGAGGAACAAAAATATGAGTATTTATGATACATTAAATGACAGACAGCAGGAGGCTGTTTTCTATACAGAGGGACCGCTTCTGATCCTTGCCGGAGCAGGATCCGGTAAGACACGTGTACTTACACACAGGATCGCCTGGCTGATCGATCAGATAGGTGTGAATCCATGGAATATCCTGGCGATCACTTTTACGAACAAGGCAGCTGGGGAGATGCGTGAGAGAGTGGATCGGATTGTTGGATTCGGTTCGGAGAGTATCTGGGTGAGCACCTTCCATTCAATGTGTGTGCGGATCCTGCGCAGATATATTGACCGGCTCGGGTATGATACAAATTTTACGATTTATGATGCAGATGATCAGAAGACACTGATCAAGGATGTGTGTAAATATTTGCAGATCGATACGAAAATGTTTAAGGAACGGTCGCTTCTTAGTGCGATTTCTTCCACAAAAGATGAGCTTGTCACACCGGAAGAGATGACACTTCGTGCAGAAGGGGATTGGGCGAAAAAGAAGATTGCACAGGTTTATACCGAGTATGAAAAGCAGCTGAAAGCTAACAATGCACTCGATTTTGACGATCTGCTTTTAAAGACGGTACAGCTTCTTCAGACACAGCCGGATGTGCTGGAGTATTATCAGGAAAGATTCCGCTATATCATGGTGGATGAGTATCAGGATACGAATACGGTACAGTTTAAGCTGGTAAGTCTTCTTGCCGGTAAGTATCAGAATCTGTGTGTAGTTGGTGACGATGACCAGTCGATTTACAAATTCAGGGGTGCGAATATCATGAATATCCTGAATTTTGAAAAAGAATATCCGAATGCGAAAGTGATCAAGCTGGAACAGAATTACCGTTCCACATCCACAATCCTGAACGCAGCAAATGAAGTGATCCGTCACAATACAGGACGAAAAGAGAAGTCGCTCTGGACCGAGAATGGTGAGGGTGAGAAGATTCAGTTCCGTCAGTTTGATTCTGCTTACGATGAGGCGGATTATATTGTCAGTGATATCAAAGACAAGGTGAACAGTGGAAAAAGAGAATACAAGGATTTCGCTATTTTATACAGAACCAATGCGCAGTCCCGTATATTCGAGGAAAAGATGGTGGTATCCAATGTTCCGTACAAGATCGTTGGTGGAGTAAACTTCTATGCAAGACGTGAAATAAAGGATCTGCTGGCATATTTAAAAACAGTAGATAATGGAAAAGATGATCTGGCAGTGCGGAGGATCATCAATGTGCCGAAGAGGGGAATCGGACTGACAACTATCGGAAGGGTGCAGGACTATGCAACGGAACGGGAGATCAGTTTCTATGAAGCAATCCTGGCTGCAGGATCGGTTCCGGGAATCGGACGTGCGCTTGGCAAAATCGAATCCTTTGCAGCTCTGATTGAGCATTTCAAAGCCGAAGGCGAACGCATGAGTGTAGCGGAGCTGATGGATGAGATTATCGATGCAACCGGATATGTAGAAGAACTGCAGGCGGATTCTGATGAAGAAGCAGAAAGCCGTCTGGAAAATATTGAAGAGCTTCGGAATAAAATTGTTGCATACGAGGAATCCTGTGAAGCAGAAGATGAAAAACCGACACTTTCCGGCTTCTTAGAGCAAGTGGCGTTGGTTGCAGATATCGACAGTCTTGATGAGGAGACGGACTATGTGGTGCTGATGACTTTACATAGTGCGAAAGGTCTGGAATTTCCACACGTCTACCTTGCCGGTCTGGAAGATGGGATTTTCCCAAGCTATATGACGATCACGGCAGATGATCCGGCGGAGCTTGAAGAAGAGAGAAGACTCTGCTATGTGGGAATTACCCGTGCAAAGGAGAATCTGACGCTGACCTGTGCAAGACGACGGATGGTACACGGTGAGACACAGTATAACAAGATGTCCAGATTCTTAAAAGAGATTCCGCTGAGTCTGCTTTCTACCGGTGCTCCGTTTAAAAAAGAGCAGACAGAGGAGGAACCAAAGGTATCTGCTTACCGTCAGGCAAAGCAGGCATTTGAGACAAAAGCGTTCGCGGCGGCAAAGCCTGCACAGCAGTTTACTGTGACCAAGGGAAAAGGCCCGGGATATGATGTGGGGGACAGAGTGCGTCATATAAAGTTTGGGGAAGGACTGGTGACACAGATCACAGAAGGCGGAAGAGACTACGAAGTGACCGTGGACTTTGATACGGCGGGCACGAAGAAGATGTTTGCCATGTTTGCAAAACTGCAGAAAATTGACTAAAATTGCACTATGTGCCTAAGAAACACATTCTTTTTCGTAAAATCTGTGCAATATGGTGGAAATTATGCATGGATTTGTGGTATACTAGCTATAAATAATGAGTGAGCCGAAGCAGAAAGTGACGGCAGAAAGGGCGTGTATGGAGATGAACAGAATCGAAGAATTACTTGCAACAACGAAACTCAACGATATGATGCATAAGAAAGATGATGATCAGAAGACAACTGTTCTCTGGATTCTTGCAATTATCGGTGCGGTAGCAGCAGTTGCAGCAATTGCATATGCAGTATATTGTTTCTTTACTCCGGATTATCTGGAAGACTTTGAAGAAGATTTTGACGATGATTTCGACAATGATTTCTTCAGTGACGAAGACGAAGTACAGTAATATTAAGAAAGCAGCGAAGGCAGGAATTGTCAAAGATTCCTGCCTTTTCTATGTGAGGGTATATAGATAGATGAAAAAAGGACAGATATTAGAAGGATATATAGAAAGGGTAGATTTCCCGAATAAAGGATTTGCCGTGGTAGAGGGCGAAGAAAAAAAAGTGATCGTGAAGAATACCGTTCCAGAACAGAAGGTGCGTTTCGCGGTGAATAAGATACGAAAAGGTCAGGCAGAGGGACGGCTTCTGGAAATTCTGGAGCATTCACCGGAAGAATGTCAGCCGGCATGTCCGCATTTTGGAGCCTGTGGCGGATGTACTTATCAGAATCTGCCGTATGAAAAGCAGGTGGAGATGAAGGAAGCGCAGATCCATGCAATGATGGATGCGGCGGTTGATGGTGATTATATCTGGGAGGGTGTTAAAGAAAGCCCGGTCAGAGAGGGATACCGCAATAAAATGGAATTTTCTTTTGGAGACGAATATAAGGACGGACCTCTTGCACTTGGTATGCATAAAAGAGGCAGCTTTCACGATATTGTAAATGTTACAGAATGCAAGATCGTGGATGAGGATTTCAGACGAATTTTAAAGGCTGTTCTGGAGTTCGCGACAGATACAGGTCTTCCGTATTATCACAGAATGCGCCATACTGGATTTTTCCGTCATCTTCTTGTGAGAAAGGCAGTTCGCACCGGAGAAATTCTGATTGATCTGGTAACAACATCGGAGGCACAGCTAGATGAAGCCGGACTGGTGGAAAAGCTTACTGGTCTTTCTTATGATGGGAAGCTTGCCGGAATTCTTCATACAACCAACAACAGCCTTGCGGATGTGGTAAAAGATGAAGGAACCAGAATTTTATATGGACAGGATTATTTCTATGAGGAACTTCTGGGACTGAAGTTCAAGATCACACCATTTTCTTTTTTCCAGACTAATTCCCTTGGCGCGGAAGTGCTTTATGAGGCAGCAAGATCTTATATCGGTGAGACGAAAGATAAGGTAATCTTTGATCTCTACAGTGGAACCGGAACGATTGCACAGATCCTTGCACCAGTGGCAAAAAAAGTAGTAGGTGTGGAGATCGTTGAAGAGGCAGTAGAGGCTGCAAAAGAAAATGCTGCTTTAAATGGACTCGATAACTGTACCTTCTGGGCTGGAGATGTGTTGAAAGTAATCGATGATCTGGGTGAAGTACCGGATCTGATCGTGCTGGATCCACCAAGAGACGGTGTGCATCCGAAAGCATTGGAAAAGATCATTGATTTTGGTGTGGAAAGAATGGTTTATATTGCCTGCAAGCCGACCAGCCTGGCAAGAGATCTGGAGCTTCTGCAGGGAAGGGGATATCAGGTAGAACGGATTGGGTGTGTGGATCTTTTCCCGGGCACTTACCATGTGGAGACGGTCTGTTTGCTGTCAAGGAAAGATAAATAAAGGTTGAAAAGTGGCGTGTTTCCGGGCTTTTTGCGAGGTGAGCATCATCAGAGGAGCCTTGCGGAAAGCTCGGTTTTCTTGTATGGAAACATATCTACTGCAAAATGTATGTCAGGTTGTAACCTCGGATTAGATGTCACGATTTGAGACAGTGGATTAGATGTCAGGCATTTTGGGATGATTTTTGGAAAATGAAAAAGGGTGACAACCAATTCGGCAACTCGACCATTTTTGCGGTTTGCAGGCAGTGGATTAAATTAAGACAGGTTGTGACCTTGGAATAGATGTTGAGGAGGAAGAATACATATGGGACTTCTTGAGCCTATAACTCATAAAGAAGAAATCGAGAATCTCTTGAATGAGGCACAAACAAAATACGATACAGCCCTTAATAACTTTAACAAGCAAAAGAACAAAACAGCAGATTGTCTAGAAGAACTGGGAAAAGTCAAGATAAAAGCCTGGTCTGAAGGAATGGATAGTTTTGTTACCAATTTTAGTGCGTTTAATCATATTGAGATCATCAAGACTGTAGATACTAACGTGAGCTTCATTGGTAGTAGTGAAGAACCACAGCAAATGATAGTTAATATGCAACAGGCATCCTTGACAGCATCAGAAGTGGCGAAAGCCGGAGTAGCTGCAGTTGGCAGTGGTGCCTTGATAGGAATTGCTTCTTACGGCGGTGCCATGATGTTTGGTACGGCATCAACGGGAACAGCAATAGCAGCTCTGTCTGGGGCGGCTAAGACAAATGCAACGCTTGCTTTTTTTGGAGGTGGTTCTAAAGCAGTTGGAGGATTGGGAATTGCTGGAGGAAAACTTGTTCTTGCTGGAATTGTTGCAGCACCGGTATTAGCTGTCGCAGCAGTTATAACTAGCGCGAAATCTAAGGAAAGACTTGCGGAAGCCAAAAAGATTCATGCGGAGGCTATTGAGGCAGCAGAAAAAATGAACATGATGACAACGGGAATGAATGGCATTGAAAAAATGTCGGATAATTACTCGGATTTTATAAAAAAACTAGGAAAGAAATTCAAGCCGTTTGTAGTTGAATTGGAGTGCATAAAAAAAGCACATCCAGTACAAGATGGAGGGCAGATAGACTTCAATTCACTCACAACGGTGGAACAGAAGAAGCTTCATTTGTCATGGCTTATGGCTCAAATCTATTATCATGTCTTATCAACGCCAATCTTGACAGCGGATGGAAAGGTGTCAATGGAAGCAAAGCAGGTTATTGATACGGCAAATAAAGAATTCAAACAGTTTAAGAAAGACACATTCAAATTATCAGGCGAGGATGCACAGGCTGCCAATATTTTGTGGCATTCATCAGCAAATATGATGTTGCTCTTGAATTTGGTGGTGACAATTGCAATGCTGGGATTGGGTGTATTTGCGTTTCGATATGGCATAATGCGCGGTTTGGTATTTATAGTGTCTGCGATGATAGCTTTCCCAATATTCTTTAAAATCAAGGTCTCTTCAGATAGCAGATTGTGGCTGTATAGAATCTATAGATTGATGGCTGCCTGTGCGTTTGCAGTTATAATGCAGTGTATTTTGTAGAGGAGATGATGGTATGTCTATATTTGATAAAATAGCCAAAGACTCTGCGAATCAAGCGGGTGCGCTAATTGGCAATGTAGCATCAGAGAGTGCGAGAAATGCAACAGCACAAGGAATTCAAGGAATGGATCTTTTTCGAGAGGTTGCAGAGAAGAAACGAAATGTTGCATTTGATCAAGCAAAGGGTAACTTATTTGAATATATAGAAGCAGCGAAATTCAATACAGAAGCAGCAAAACAGGCAAGTGAGCTCAAGGCGGTTGTTACAGATTCCGTTGGACGTCCACATGATGCCGCTGACATCGAAATTATGAAGGATGGTGCTGTTGTTAGGCAGGTTCAAGCGAAATTTTCTGATTCTCAAAATGCTGCAGCGGATTCTGTGTTTATGCAGAAACGTGATAAATATGCCGGAATGCAGAGACTCATCCGCAAAGAAGATAATTATGTGGACAAAGCGACTGGAGAGAGTACGTCACTTTTGAAAAAAGCTAAAAGTCTTGCACAACAAAGAGCTGAAGGAAACGGAGTTTATAAAGAACAGTACAAAGACGTTGCTGAGAATATCACAGATGAGTTGCATCACGAAAATATATCATCCGGAGGAACGACATTGGCTGAGGTCAAGGGGGCGTATGAATCTCCTGTTGAATATGCTAATGGGTTCGAGAAGCAGCAGGTAAAAGCTGAAATGAAAGTATCAGCCAAAAACATGGCAGCTGCAAGTATGGTAACAAGCGGCATTGTCTCCGGAGTTATGAATATGTTTTCTGTTTTTAAAGACGAGAAAGAATTGACAGAAGCCTTAAAAGATGTTGGAGTAGACGTCGCCAAAAGTGGAGTTCGAGGCGGGGCAACAGGAGCGCTTGGAACTGTCATTAGATATCATGGCCTGAAAAGTGGAAGTAGCTTATTGAGTGATTCTACAGCCGCAACTGTTATGGCGGGAGGAGTGATAGACGGCGGAGTTGCGCTGTATTCATATGCCAGTGGAGAAATCACTCCAGAACAATTAAGGGATGAGTTGATAGATACAACTGCAAAGGCAGCTACTACAGTTTATTATACAAAAGCAGTTACGGCAATTCTTGGTGCATCTGTGAATCCTTTTGTGCCAATGGCGGTTTATACGACGGCAAGTTATATCATTACATGTACAAGAGAAATTATACGAAATGCAAAGCTAAATACGGAAGAATATGAGCGTTTAACTGCCATTTTGGAAGAGTCTACTAGAGCAACCAAAGAGGCTCATGCAGAATTTGCTAAACATGTGGCTCAATGTGAAGAACGACAACGTAGCATGCTAAATCAATTTATAGAGTCGTTTGAGTATAATATCGATACAGGCGAAAACTATGATGAGTCATTAATTGCGATTGTGAATTTTGCAAACCAGGCAGGATTTGCATTGCAGAATGTGGATTTTGACGATTTTGCTCAAGCAATGACATCACACAAGACTTTTAGACTGAAATAACAAACAACCCTCCCGGCCATCATGGTCGAGAGGGTTTCGTGCGTCTATGGATATTAACCTTCAATCTCGATTTTTAGTCCGGACTTAAGCTCCACAGTGAAGTGGTCCTCCCAGACGATGATAGGCTTGCATCCTTTGTGGATGAGCAACGTATGTGTAGGCTGTATGAGAAATTTATTCTTGAGTATTACAGTAAGCATTTTCCTGAGCTGTCAGCCAGTGCCTCTCAGATACCTTGGTCTGTGGACGACGGAATCAGAACGATGCTGTCGATAATGCAGAGTGATATTCATCTGCAAAAAGGTAATACCGTACTGATTATTGATGCAAAATATTATAGTCATACAACTCAAACGCAGTATGACAAACATACGCTCCATTCAAATAATATGTACCAGATATTCACGTATGTGAAGAACCGCGATTATGAATTTGGAGATGAAGATCACAAGGTTTCCGGGATGTTGCTGTATGCAAAAACGGAAGAAGAGATTCAACCGGACAACGTGTATCAAATGCATGGTAACCAGATTACCGTCAGAACATTGGACTTGAATTTGCAATTTTCGGATATTGCTAAGCAACTGAATACCATTGCGGAAACGCACTTTGATTTACCGGAGAGGAGCAAGGGATGAGAAACGAAGAAAAGATAATGAAGTTTAGGCAGTTGCTCTCAAATATAAATGTTACCAATAGCTATGAGGTGCTTGAAGAGATTGGTGATCTAAAAACAAACTACTGGGATTACATGACCACAGAGCCTGTAAATTGTAACGAAGAGTTAAAACGCCTGGAATGCGCTGACTATGATTTGTGTTCAGCTTTGTTGACGATGCTATTGCGAGAAGATCATTTTTGTAATGGCGCTTTTGATCAGAGAGTGGAATCCGGGCAGGTTGAACGTATTGTTCAGCGAATGATAAAATTGCTTGAAAAATAAGGAAAGGTTTATAATTACAAGAGGGTTCAGTTATCCGATAATTTTGGATAACTGCTGGCAACGGTTATTCACAGGGCGAAATTGGAAAAACAGTATCTACCCAATTCGTAAATCAATTTAAATGAACTATTCGGAATTTCCGGATAGTTCAAATCTAATGGAAGCTAGAGCATATGTGATACAGATAAAATAATGACCGGATACCAGGTCGAGACGGTGAAAGCCGGCAACTCAACTCCCTGCGAGTGTATGGCAAATTCGTACTCAGAGCGGATGAATTGTGTAGAAGTTGAGCGGCTTTCACTGTCTCAACTGTCGAGACAGTGGCAGGGAGCAGCAGTGTAAAATTGCCTTGCATTATATAGGTAGCAAAGGCTTTATACAGACTTGTTCCCATAGACTTCAATGGTTAAGACCTTGATATGGATGTCAATTTTGCCACAGATTGCATCTGTTTGTAGCTGTGAATGTGCGGTTTCAGAGGTGTGGACATGTTCCGTTTTGACCGGATATGTTTCCGTGAACGGGCACGATACCTGACATCAATCTGGACGTATCGTGCCATATAGAGACTTGTGTTTTATTGCCCAAACTAGGATAAAAGCTGGCTGATTGGTAAATGGTATTCGTAATATTGCAGAAGAGATTGTGTTAAAAGAATTGGTGTATATCTAAAGCGTGGAAAGCTCCTTCAGGAGTTTTTGGCTGTTTATAAGATAAATTCTGTCGGAGATTTATTATAAAACATTACTTTACAAGAAGAATAAAAAAGCATATAATTCTTTTATAATATATTTAATAAAAGAGGGTAAGAAAACGGAAAATAAAGATAAAAAAAA
>CAKRFP010000030.1 GCA_934320645.1 uncultured Bariatricus sp. | reverse complement strand
TTCGCTCTGCGTTCTGCTTTTGCGTTGCTGAGACTATAAAAATATGTATCTTGGAAAGCCTGACCGGATGCCGCATGCTTCCGGTCAAAGATAGCGTGCCCAAGTTCGTGAGCCAGTGCGGATCTGCGTTGTTGCTTTGAGCAGTTTGGATTGATGCCGATGTATTCGCAGTTTAGAAGAACCGTGTAAAACCCAAGGAGCTCTTCGCAGAACCGGATGTCTTTGATTTTAATGGCGCGCTGTGCAATGATAGCTTCCGGGTCATTGCTCTTGTATCGGCGGCTTACAGCGTCGGCGGCAGTAATAGCAAAGTTGTCCAACAGCGACTCCTTTCCTCTGTAAGTCGATTACAGATATTTTTTAGGAGTAAACTTTTTTGCCTCTTCTTTTGCGTCAAGGAAGAGGGCTTCCATTTCCTTAATGAAATTAGTCTGATCTTCTTCGGACAGCTCGCCGCCAGCAAAAAGGGCAGAGGTCTGTTCTTTTATTTTCTTTGCCTGCGCTACACCGCGGGAGCCATACTTCTTACGGACGTCAGCGTAAAATTGGTCATCGCTGAGTTCCTTCTGGAAGGTGGCATCATCCATAAAGTAGTCGGTCGTGACACCAAGAGCAGCGGCAATCTTTTGGATTGCGTCCACGCTTGGTTCGCGCTCGCCGGCTTCGATGTAGCGGATGGCACGATCAGACATGGATGCTCGTCTGGAGAGTTCGGCCATGCTCATATCTTGTGCGGTTCGCAGAGCTTTGATTATAGCAGATAAACTGATATTCTTCACTCCGTCTTGTTTTGAGATACTTACGATTCGCCATGGGCTAACAAGAGTTCTTTTCATAAAGATTAAAAATGATTAGATTGACATTACAATATTACCTTAAAATTCGAGATTTTTCGAAGTTGTAGTCTTTAATTGCATATGGTACTATATCAATACCAGACAGAAATTCTATCCGTCCGCAAAAGTGTCTTTATAACCAATTCCATTTTCGGAGCCGATTTCAGGCAACTTCTCCGACAATGAAACTACAACTGAAAAAGTCCGGATCGAGATCGCCTCTTTTACATATTGCAGTCATATGTTAATATAATCATATAGACATTCTCTTTTCGGAACAATTTCATTCTACGAAAGGAGAACTAAATGAGCAAAAGAAAAGAATTTTCAAAACTTAACCTGTTGGACAGATTTTTATTCAACGAAATAATCTTCCGAAACGCAGCTGCTTCTATCAGGCGTTATTAGATTGTAATCTGATGGAGCCTGGAAGCGTGGATTTCAATGCATTGAATCGTGTTTTTATTATTTTGATCATGCCATTTGATCCATTCGGAAAAGGATTTTACAAGTACACGTTCCGAATGAAATGTGAAGAAGAGCCGGATCTCGATTTACAAGATGATGCGACACGTATTTTCCTGAACTGCCATGGTAAGAATCCTGAAATGGTATCACCGGAGCTGATCGAGTTACTTCGTTATATGGAAAAATCGACGAGTGAAGTTGCGGGCGCATGCACAAGTCAGAAAATTAAATTGCTTCATCAGAAAGTCTGCCAGATCAGGTCGAACAAAAAAGCGGAGGCGAAGTTCATGCGTGCATGGGAAGAAAGAGAAATAGAGAGACAGAAAGCATTTTCTGAGGGACAGAAAAATGGGAAAAATGAACTTTTAAAAAGTCTGGTGAAAAAGAAACTGGAGAAAAATTATTCAAAAGAAGAGATTGCGGATATGTTGGAAGAGGATGTAGTAGTAATCGGAAAAATTATTGATGAATTGAGGATGGAATCTCATTAAAATAATCGGAATTATGGAAATAAAACATGTAATCGACATGCCTGAATGGATGGACGATTGGAATTGGTCAAAAAATAATGAAGCAGGGATCCTCCCAGCTAATATTTCTGCCAGCTCTAAGAAGAAAGTTTTCTGGAAATGTCATGCTTGTGGTGGTGAATGGGAAACAGCGCCTCAATATAGAAAAAGAAACGGATGTCCATATTGTGCAAATTTTAAAGCACTTCCGGGATATAATGATTTACGAACTCTTTTTCCGGGTATCGCAGCAGAATGGGATGCACAGAAAAATGGTAGCCTATTTCCTGAAAATGTCACAAAAGGATCTGGTAAAAAAGTTTGGTGGATATGTCCGAAAGGGCATTCTTATGATATGTATGTGTTTGAGCGTGTTAAGGGTGGAAATTGCCCTTTTTGTAATAACCGGAGAGTCCTTTGTGGTTATAATGATCTGCAGACATTAAGACCTGAAATAGCACAAACATGGCATCCGGTTTTAAATGAATGTCTTACTCCGGAAGATGTAATTCCAGGCACAAAAAAACAAGTATGGTGGCAATGCGACAAAGGGCATGAATGGAAGGCATCTGTAGAACAACGATGTCGAAGCAAGGGCTGTCCTATTTGTCAAAATCGCAGAATTATAAGAAAAGTAAATGATTTATTTTCTCTTTATCCTGAGTTACAGGAGGAATGGGATTTTGAAAGAAATACAAAGCAGCCAAAAGAGTATACGGGTGGATCAAGTGCTGTAGTTTGGTGGAAATGTAAGAAAGGACATCACTGGAAAGCTGCAATATCAGACAGAAGTAGAGGATATAATTGCCCGGAGTGTTCTGAGGAACGTAGAGTATCTTTCCCTGAAAAAGCAATCTTGTATTATGTCAAAAAGATTTTTCCAGATGTAGAAGCAAACTATAGATCAAAATGGCTTGGTCAGCAGGAACTTGATATTTATATTCCAGAACAGAAAATTGCTATTGAATATGACGGAGA
Organism: uncultured Bariatricus sp.; assembly: GCA_934320645.1. Lineage (GTDB taxonomy): Bacteria > Bacillota > Clostridia > Lachnospirales > Lachnospiraceae > Allocoprococcus. Next base: position 27,902 of record CAKRFP010000030.1, on the reverse strand, counting down.
ATATGGTCATTCAAAACCTGTTTGTCAAAAACGTGATGAAAAGAAAAATCGTTTATGTCAGGAAAATCGTATATTGCTTATCCGCATTCGGGAGCCGCTTTGCCCGTTGCTTGAAAATAGTTCTGTTAATTATATAATGAATTCTTCCAAAGATTTAAAAGAAGCGATTCAGTTTGTGCTTGCTAAATTAAGTGAACTTACAGAAAAAAACACTTTATTGGTTCAATCCGATATTGATATTTCCAGAGACAGCGCAGAAATATATTCTTTAATTCAATATAGTGAAAAAGAAAATTCCTTGCAGAATAAAGCACCGGATATTGCAGCACTATGGCATCCGATTCGAAATAAAACATTGACACCAGAATTTGTATCTGTTGCATCTTCCAAAAGAGTATGGTGGAAGGGAACATGTGGTCATGAATGGCAAAGTCCGGTAGCATATGAAGTTTTAAGTGGTAAATGTCCATACTGTACTGGAAAAAGAATATTAAAAGGTTTTAATGATCTTGCATCACAGAAACCGACAATTGCCAGTCAATGGAATAATCAAAAGAATATAAATCTGAAGCCAGATGAGGTAACTGTCGGTAGTGGAAAGCGCGTTTGGTGGATTTGCGAAAAGGGTCATGAATGGCAGGCTACAATTGTCTCCAGGACAAGGGATAAAAAAAGCGGCTGTCCAATTTGCGGTAATCGACAGGTTTTATCAGGCTATAATGATATTGCATCTAATACAGAATTACTAAAAAACTGGGATTATGAAAAAAATGCATCTTTGCCGGAAAATGTCTGCATAGGTACAAATAAAAAGTTTTATTGGAAATGCTCTACATGTGGCCATCAGTGGAAAGATGAAGTATCCGCCCAATATCGTGGGAAAGGATGCCCGTGCTGCAATAAAAAGAAACGTTCTAAAGCAGTACAAAAAACTTATATACAAAAAGCAGGCGGTTCCCTTGCTGATTTTTTTCCACAATTACTTTCTGAATGGGATTGGGATGTGAATGGTGACCTTAGTCCTTATGAAATTGTTGCCGGTTATGGAAAACCTATCTGGTGGAAGTGTAAGAAATGCGGAAATAAATGGCAGGCTACAGGAATTATGCGAACCAGAGCAAATCATCCGACAGGGTGTCCTGTATGTGGCAAATTAAAACAGGCTGCTGCCAGACAAAAGACAATATTGAAAAATGGAGTAAAACCGTTAAGCCAGACACATCCAGAACTTGCCTCTGAGTGGAATTATGACCAGAACATAACTTTAACACCAGAAGTGATTACAGCTGGTTCCGGAAAATGTGTTTGGTGGAAATGTCAAAAATGTGGGTATGAATGGGAAGCAGTTGTGTGCGATCGGACACGTGGAAGGAAAAAGTGTAAACAATGTTCTTTGAACTTGACTTAGAGCTCCAAAAGAAAAAAGAGCCCGACGCGTCAGGCTCTTTCAGTTACATTGTGTATGGGCTTAAAATGTTGTGGTTTTAAATAGTATATGTTATTATGTGTGTGAACTAAATAATATTTTAATTGTATGTTACAGAGAAACAAAAAAGAAGTAAGAGGTACCAATGTTTAAAATATTAGATCAATTGATTGATGAGTTACTATCTTCTTATTTTGAAATTAATACAAAATGGAAAAGTTTAGAAGGAATTTATCCTTTTAATTTAAAAAAGAAAACGATTGCAGATATCCAGAATAGTAATGGAATATGGGAAAATATATTAGCTTATAGAAAATATATGTCAATTCAGCAACTGGAAATTTTGCAAAAAATAAATAGTATTCAATCGGATGAAAATAGGATAACGGTGCGGATTAAACAATTAAATTCTATTGAATACAAAATTTCCAGATATAATACAGGAGAATTAAAAGGAAAAGTTCCAATTAATAAGTGTTTAAATGATTTGTTTGGGGTTAGAATTATTATTGATAGCTTTTTTACGCATGATGATTTAGCAGATCATTTAAAAGTAAAATATTCTATGCTAAAGTTAACAAATGCATCTAAAAATGGATATATTGCGTCCCATTTGTATTTTATGATGGATAATCAATTGTTTCCATGGGAATTACAAATTTGGCAAAAACAAAATGAGCTGAATAATTTAACATCGCATAAACTTTACAAACAAGACTATACTTCATGGGAAAATAATTACAAAAATAGTTAAAGAGAGGAGGCGTATGGCATGTTTGATCATTTTATTATAATGGCAAGTTCTTATCGTAAGGGAACAAGAATTGCACTTCAGTATGTTTACGACGGGGGTGTTGATACGAATGAAATTCAAAAAATAATAGAATTAATTGAGCAAGCAGGAGACAAAACCTTTTCGTATTCTACACATTTTGTGTGTACTATGTCAGAAAGCTGGGAATCGGTTGTGTCATACGATCCGTTCTTTGAAGATGCATATTTAGTTGAATCTTTAGAAGAAATGTTATTCATTTTAGAAAAAGATATAAAACTTTCTGGGTTGGATATCGCAAAATATATTTTAACGAAACGTAACTGTACGCATTTGGAATTGGAAAAGTTATTGTATTTATGTTATGCAGATTATTTGTGTATGTATAAAAAACGTTTGTGTGAAGATACAATCTATGCATTTAGATATGGACCGGTAATGGACAGTGTTTACGAAAAGTATTCACATCATAACGGGTTACTTGGTAGTGAATTGACTACTTTGGTTGCACAAAGTAGAATTCTTTTGCTGCCAGACGGTAAGGAAAAGCTTGAATCTATAGAACGGACTTTAGAGAAATATAGTAATTGTTCCGCTTATGATATGGTTAACATTACTCATGCAAAAGGTTCTCCATGGGCTAGCAAGGATTCATCAAAGTGGTATCAGATTATTGAAGACTCATTAATTCAGGAAAAACATTCTGTTGAAGAGGAGTATTTTGAAAAACAAATAAATAATATTTAATATGGTAAGTGCCTCAAAACATGGAGAAGTACAAAAGAGCAGTTTATCTGCTACAATGTCTCCATCATGTTTTGCGACAGTTACTAAAAGTGAAAGAAACACATTTCGCTTTATACCATACTTAAGATAGCAAAGAGTTCATGACATAGTTTCAAAAAGAGGAGGGAAAAATATGGCAAATTTTTATGTGTATTCTTTTGGAATGGCAGCAATTCCACTACTTTTAGGCGGTTTGCTTATCTGGTTCGGAACAAAACTGTGGAAGAAAGCGAATGCAGAAAATTCTGAATATCAGAAGCGCTATTCAGGACGCACTACATTGCGTGTGATTGGAGTGGAGAAGCAGGAACGGGAGGAAAGAGATTCTAATGAACCGGGTGAGATCACTTACGTCACCAGTTATACCCCGATTTATGAGTACACGGTAAATGGTCAGAGATATGAATATCACACACGCCTGGGAAGCTCGATCGACCAGTATCCTGTCGGAAAAGAATATCCGGGATATTATAATCCGGAGAATCCGAAGGATGTGACAGAAACTTTAAAAGATATAACAGGTGGAGGTAGTCATTTCCTGAGCCTGATCTGTTTTGGAATTGGGGGAGTGGCGATTTTATTTGGACTGGTGAGAGTATGGTCAGTTATAACATTGCTATAAAATCTCATTAAATAAGATTTTGCAATTGAATTGCATGCATTTGTAGCGCATAATATTATTGCAAAGGAATACAATCTTATATATACGAAGATCAGAAACGGAGAAAGTGAAATGACGAAGTTATGAGTGCGAAACGTCGCTTTTTGAATATGTCGAGGTAAGATATATGAACATTGAACGTTTCAGGAAAATAATTGAATATAGCGATGCAAACAGAAGTAAGATGGAATTAAAAGTAAAAAAATTTTATTCGTTTGCAGGAATGAACAGCGATTAGGATGTACTTAACATTATACAGATTATCCGCCCGTCTTTTCAGGAAAAAGGTTAAAAAGTTCAATGCCGTGTGGAAGCTACGCTTCCCGTAAGGGAGCACTGCACCACGCGGCATTCTTTAAAGTATATAGTTAGCAAAAACTAATATTTATTTGTTGTGTAACACAAGGGGCATATTTTTCCAATCGCTGTTTCCTGACAAAGAATATGCAGCTGCAAAATTATCTGTGGCAAATACTACGCAGTCACAAATTTTCCATGGCAGCTTCCGCTGGCAAATCTGATCGGACACGGGGATGTAAAGCTTGCAACGCGGGAAACGGTTGAAGAATGCTGTAAAAATGCCGGTCTGAAGGTTGAAAAGTTTGAGATCCGCAAAGGAATGCGGTTACATAGTGTGATAAGAAAAGAGCAGTAAAAGGAAAGAGGATGAGTAGAAATGCAGGAAAAAATAAGTCTTTCCGGTGTGCCGGAAACGATCGCTGTGCGGGAAAAACTGCTGCCGGAGAACGGAACCGTTTCCCGGATCGCCATGTCTGCAATGGAAGACTGGAGCGGCAAAATCACGGAAAAAGGGAAAGAGGCACTGGTTATCATAGAAGGACTGACCATGTATCTGACCGAAGAAGATGTGAAAAATATTTTCACAGTTATTTCCAAATGTTTCCAAAAGGTAACTGTTTTTGTGGAAGTGATGAATCCGATGGTTGTGAAGAATTTCAAAGAAAAATCTATTGAAGGCAGTAATGCAAAGTTCACCTGGGGGATTAAAAATGGTCCAGGGCTTGCGAAGCTGCTGCCAGATTTCCATTATATAGAAGAACACAGCCTGGTAGAAGGAATGGCAGAGTTTTTACCGATTTACAAAGTGCTGGGCAAAATTCCGGTTGTGCGGAATATATCAAACCGAATTATTGTGATGAAGAAATAGTGAGAAAGTCATTTGCGAAAAGAAAAAATTATCTTTTACGCAGATGACTTGCAGCCGATTATTTGGACTGTGGGTTAGCTGAAACTTATAAAAGTATTAAATCTGTAACATCTGTTATCACCTACCAATGTAACAAAAGGAGGAACAGCAAATGGCTAAAAAAAATGACGGGAAGAAAACTCCCATCCAGCGCTTATTTGAATACGCCGGAAGCTACCGGTATCTGACGATTGCTTCCTGGGTTCTTGCCACGATCAGTGCGTTTGTCGCTCTTGTGCCATTTTATTTTATATGGCGGCTGATCCGGGAAGTTCTGCAGGTGGCACCGGATTTTGAGAAAGCACAGAATCTGTCATGTTACGGATGGAGTGCGGTAGGGTTCGCGCTGCTTGCAATGCTGATTTATATCGGTGGTCTGATGTGTTCGCATTTGTCAGCATTCCGCATACAGGCAAATATGCGTTCTAAGCTGATGCGTCACATCCTGACACTTCCACTTGGCTTTATGGACGATGAAGGAAGTGGAAAAATCCGCAAGATCGTCAATGAATCCAGTGCCGCAACAGAGACCTATATCGCACATCAGCTTCCGGACAAATGTGTTGCAACTGCTACACCGATCGGACTTGCGATTCTGCTTCTGGTATTTGACTGGAGACTCGGACTTCTGTGTCTGATTCCGGTTGTATTTGCATTTGCCATTATGTCAGTCATGATGGGCGAAAATATGAAAAAGAAGATGGAAGAGTACCAGAACGCGCTGGAAGAAATGTCCAGTGAAGCGGTCGAATATGTTCGTGGTATCCCTGTTGTGAAAACCTTCGGGCAATCCGTTTTTTCATTTAAAAGATTCCGTGATTCGATCAAAAAGTATGAAAAATGGACGATTTCCTATACAAAAGATCTCCGTATCCCGATGGTGGGGTACACCGTTGCAATCAACGCAGTATTTGCAATCCTGATTGCAGGAGCTTATCTGTTTGGCGGTGTCAAAAGCGGAAGTGTAAATAATACCTTCCTGCTGAATCTTTTATTTTACATCATCATCACACCGATCATCACGGTTACGCTGACAAAAATGATGTATGCCGGTGAAAATACCATGGTTGTGGAAGATGCGCTTGCAAGAATCGATGGAATTCTTGAGAGAAAACCACTTGCGCAGCCAAAAGAGACACTGTCTCCAAAGGATACATCGATCCAGCTGGAAAAGGTATCTTTCCGTTATGCAGGGGCAGCAAAGGATGCACTGCATCAGATTAGTCTGGATATCCATGCAGGGGAACATGTGGCATTTGTCGGACCGTCAGGCGGCGGAAAGACCACGCTGGCACGGCTGATTGCAAGATTTGCAGATGCAACGGAAGGTTCGGTTAAAATTGGCGGTGTCGATGTGAAAAAGATCGACCAGAAAGAACTGATGGATACCGTGTCCTTTGTATTTCAGGACAGCCATCTTCTGAAAATGTCAATCTATGACAATGTGAGAATGGGAAAAAAGGATGCAAGTCGCGAGGAAATTCTGGAAGCCCTAAAAAATGCGCAGTGTGAAGACATTATTGAAAAGCTTCCAAATGGCATTGATACAGTGATTGGTTCCAAGGGAACTTATCTTTCCGGCGGGGAAGCGCAGCGGATTTCCATTGCAAGAGCAATGCTGAAAAATGCGCCGATCCTGATCCTTGACGAAGCGACTGCATTTGCGGATCCGGATAATGAAGCGAAGGTACAGGCTGCATTTACCAAGTTGTCAGAGGGCAAGACGGTAATCATGATCGCCCACCGACTTTCTTCTGTCACCGGTGTTGACCGGATCTGTGTGCTGAAGGATGGCGAAATCTGTCAGAGCGGCAGACATGAAGAACTGGAGCGTGCAGACGGATTGTATCAGCACATGTGGAAAGAATATAACAAATCGGTATGCTGGAAGGTAGGTGCATAATATGAATCCAAAAGAAAAACTCATGCATAAATATGCCCTTTCTGAACAGGGCGCGGCAGATATGATGAAAGCGTTTGTATCGGTTACGGTATCTGATATTGTACTGATGGCACCGGTATCCCTTTTGTATTTTCTCGTAAGAGATTACATGGGTGGAACTCTTTCCGGCAGGGGCGGATTTTATATCGGCGGCACTTTGATCACATTACTTTTGATCGCAGTGACCACTTATATCCAGTATAATGCAACATTTTTATCGACCTATGTCGAGAGTGGTGTGCGAAGAATCACGCTTGCCGAGAAGCTCCGGAAGATTCCGCTTTCTTTCTTCGGGAAAAAGGATCTTTCTGATCTTACCAGTACCATTATGGCAGACTGTGCGCAGATGGAAACAGCATCTTCCCACTTCATACCGGAACTGGTAGGTGCATGCATTTCTACGGCAATTGTGGCAGTCGGAATGTTCTTCTTTAACTGGAAAATGGCGCTCGCAGCGCTGTGGGTTCTGCCAGTTTCATTTCTCATTGTCGGCTGCTCAGGAAGCGTGCAGAAGCGTCTGAGCAAAAAGCAGATGAAACTGAAAATGGCTTGCGCTGACGGGATTCAGGAATGCCTGGAAAGTGCAAGAGATCTCCGTGCCTATAATTCCGAAGCGGACTATATGGAAGGTCTGGATGCAAAAATCAAAGCAGTTGAAAAGCATGCGGTTGCAACAGAATTTGGTACAGCTGTTTTTGTTGGAAGTGCGCAGATGATCCTGAAACTTGGTATCGCGAGCGTGGCACTTGTGGGTGGAAACCTGCTTGTAAAAGGTGAAATCGATGTGCTTACATTTTTCATGTTCCTGCTGGTTGTATCAAGAATCTATGACCCGATGCAGGTTTCACTTCAGAATCTGGCAGCGATTATTGCGTCCGATGTACAGAGTGCAAGACTGGATGAGATCCTCTCCCATGAAGTGCAGGAAGGGACAACGACACTGGACAACAAGGGATATGATATCGAATTTTCCAATGTAGGATTTGCTTATAACAGTAAAGATGTGGTATTAAGGGATGTCTCTTTTGTGGCAAAACAAGGCGAAGTTACCGCCTTGATCGGACCGTCCGGCGGCGGAAAGACCACAGTATCCCGCCTGGCTTCCCGTTTCTGGGACGCAAATAAGGGAACCATCAAAGTCGGAGGCATGGATATTTCCAAAATTGATCCGGAAACACTGATGTCCCTGTATTCCATCGTATTCCAAGATGTAACTCTATTCAATAATACGATCATGGAAAATATCCGGATCGGTAAGATGGACGCAAGAGATGAAGAGGTTCTGGCAGCTGCAAAACTGGCGCATTGTGATGAATTTGCAGAAAAACTGGCGGATGGCTGGAATACCATGATCGGTGAAAATGGTTCTGAGCTTTCCGGTGGGGAACGGCAGCGGATTTCGATTGCGAGAGCGTTCCTGAAAGATGCGCCGATCATTCTTCTGGACGAAGCAACTGCATCCCTGGATGTGGATAATGAGACGATGATCCAGGAATCTCTGTCCCGTCTGATCAAAGACAAGACCGTCATGATTATTGCACACCGAATGCGAACGGTGGCTGATGCAGATAAGATTGTTGTGCTGAAAGACGGCGTGGTGGCAGAAAGCGGAAGACCGGATGAACTGAAAAAGAAGAACGGAATTTACGCAAATATGGTGAAGACGCAGCAGGTGGCTGTGGACTGGAATCTGTAGAGGGATTCTGGCAGACAAAAAGATAGAATAGTATAAAATTAAGTGAATAGGAATTTCTGAAAAAGGTGCTGATTTAGTTTTTTGTTGAATCAGTACCTTTTTAAATTTATAGGGAGTTGAATAATGCGTAAAATAGTTGATTTTCTTTCTTAAACAAGCTATTATTAAAGGTAATTGTCTTAATAAAATACCTGTTTCAAATTCAACGTTTACAGTAAACAAATAAATGAAAAACGGAGGAAAAATGAGGAAATTAGCATTAGATGATGATATTTTACTGAATATAGAGAAACCTGCCCGCTACATTGGTCATGAGGTCAATTCAGTAATGAAAGATAAAAATGCGGTGGAAATTCGGTTCGCAATGTGTTTTCCGGAGGTCTACGGCAGAGAACAAATGTTTGTATCATACAGTATTACTTAGTGTTACACAGTCCCGAATTTAGGCGAAAAAGGGAACATATGGTACGATATGGTACTGTGTGGTACTGTTGTAAAACGTGATTTTGTCGTAATTTTGTTGTAATTAAATAGTCAAAAATAATAGAAATATATTGATCATATAAGGATAAAAACACTTCATTTTAATTTTTTTATAGAATTTGAATATTTATAATCAGCACCGCGGGAGTCCCTGCGGTTTTTTTTACAAATTTAATTTAAAAAAATAAATCATCATTAGTGTCTGCTGAATAAAAGAAAATTCGCTTAAAACCATTGATTTTGCTGTGTTTTCTGCTTGAAGATGATATAATAAAGTGCACGGCTTAGCTGGTATGAATAAAAGTTTGAGAAAATATCAAAAAAAGATGAAAGAAAAAAAGTGGAAAAGTAGAACATATAAAGTATTCGAGATTATTCTTTATCCATTAGTGATGAGGTGAAAGATGGCCAAAGTAAAAGAACGCGGAATAGGAAAAATGATTTTTGATTTGCGAGTAAAATCAGAATACACATTAAACCAGCTCGCAAAAGGTGTATGTTCTGTTTCAGAATTGTCGAAATTTGAATCGGATGAGATCATGTTAAACTTTTTTCAAATAGATAGATTATTTTCCAGACTTGGAAAAACACCTACAAAGCTTGAATACGTGCTTTCAAAAGAAGCTTATGAGATTTATAAACTCAGATATTACATAGAGAAAAATGTTGCAACAAGATCACTTAATAAGGCAAGGTATTATTTAAATCAATATGAGGCAATGAAACAAGCAAAAGAACCTCTGCACAGACAATTTATTGAGATGCAAAAGGCTCAAATTGCATGGATGGAAGAGAAAGATTTTGATGAAATAATAGATTTGTGTGAACAGGCTATTCATAGAACAATATTTGATACGGATATACTAAAAAATCGTTTTCTGCTAAGTTCGGATGAACTTAATTTAATTTTGTTTTATTGGGAGATAAGTTACGAAGGGGGGAAAGGAAAAGCAACTAAAGAAATAAAAGATATTTTAACATATTCGGAATATCATTTTGTAGATCATGAAGAATTAGCTCGAGTATATCCTTATGCTGCTTTGTTGGCAGCAAAATATACTTCTTCTATTTTTAGCAATGATGAGATAGTACTTATTCTTAGAAAAGCAATAGAATTATTAAGAGATGAAGGAAAGCTATTTTTGTTGCCAGAAATTATTAAGGAATATGAAAAGTATAATAACATTATTACAGAAAAAAACGATTTAACTCGATTCATAAATGCTAGAAAATCTTTGATTGAAATCGGGAAAATATACAAAATAAATTATAATAAATTACGTTTATTTGAACAAATAAGTCGAAATTTTAAATTGGATTATGAAATAATACGTAAGAATAGAATTGCAGAAAAAATGTCACAAGAAAAGATGAGTGAAGAAGTTTGTACAAGAGAAACATTATCACGAATTGAGAGGGGAGTAACCTGTCCAACACAAAAAAATTTAGAAAAATTGTTATTGAAATTAAATCGTGAAGGAAAGAGAGTAGACACAGAGATTATAACTGATTTTACCGTGTTAGAAAAAAAGAAAAAATATTCAACATATGTTTATCGTTTAGAATATGATAAAGCGGATTTGATTTTAGAAGAATTAAAAGATGATTTAGATCAAACAATTAAAAAAAATAAACAATACATTCTAGGTGAAGAACTACGAAGAAAGTTACGTGATGGAATCCTTTCATATGAAGAGGCTATAATACTTTTATATGAAATTCTAAATTTAACAGTAAATGTGAAAAACATTTTTGAGTATACACCTACATCATATGAAATCAATTTATTAAATCAGATAGCCATTATATATTCAAAGAACGGTAACATCAATTTAGGAATTGAAATATATAAAGAAATATTGCGTAATCTTGATGAGAGTGAGTTAGAAGTGATTTTTCGTATGCAAGATTGGGATTTGATTATGTCTAATCAGGCTTCTTTTTTAGAAATAAATAATCAGCCTCAAAACGCAATAGAATTAACACAAAATCGTATTAAAACATCCCTCGAAATAGGTAGAGGAATCGATCTTGGAAGAGCGTTATCCACTATGGCGTGTGCATTAGAGCAAGAGAATAAGACCGATTGTAAGTATTATTTTAATTGGTCTGCTGATATTTTATTCTTAATGAAAAATTATAAAAGATATGAACTCATAAGGAAATATTTAGATTAACATATAAGTTAATAAAAGTCTATGACATTTGTTGAAATAAATATTTTATCAGATGTTATAGAAAAATACATTATATAATGATAATTTAATTTTAACGTAAGCGCTTAAATCTTGGGTAGCTTTACTGTCTACGTTTTTAAACTCATAATGATAGTAAATAGATTTTTACTACACTCCGCTTAATAGGAGGTAGAAATTTACTACATTTGGAGGTTCCATTATGAGTAAGAAACGTACTCCAGGGCGTTCCTTGGACGAATGGATGGAACTGGTAACCAAATGCAGACAAAGTGGACTGACAGATGCTGCATGGTGTAATGAGCATGGGATATCTCCCATCTGTTTTTACAATGCAGTTACCCGTCTCCGCAAAAAAGCCCGTCAGATACCGGAGCCAGCCACCAAAGCCAGCACTCTTGACCTTACATCCCATAAACAGGATGTAGTCCAGATTGCTATAGAACCGGAGTCTTCTCCGACAGGACTGATCCCAGATAATGGAAACAGAACTATGCACCTTGGCAATTCACATACGATTGAAATCGAAGCAGACCGATTGCTTATACGAATGAGTAATGAGATCAAACCGGTACTTCTGAAGATGCTTATGGATACGCTTAAGAAGTCGTTATGTTAGCGGACATCTCAAGTGTTGATGCGATCTATGCTGTACATTAACCAGCTCTTCCATCTGGAAGATGTGATCAGATCAAAGTATTCTTCCTTCGATGCTATCAAAAAGGCTCGTCTTGAAAAAGAAAAGCCGGTAGTAGAAGGCTTTTTGTCGTGGCTTGATCAGCAGAGCCCTATCCGTGGAAGCAGAATGGATAAAGCTGTCACCTACATTCAGAATCGCCGCTCCTATCTGTCCACCTATCTGGAAGACGGCCGCTGCAGTTTTTCTAATAATCTCAGCGAAAATGCGATCCGCCCGTTTACAGTAGGCCGTAAAAACTGGCTGTTCTGCGATACACCAAACGGAGCCCAGGCCAGCGCTATCGTGTACACAATGGTAGAAATGGCAAAAGCCAATGGAGTAAACGTCTATCACTATCTTACTTATCTGCTGGAAAAACTGCCTGATGACAGGATGAGTGATGATGAATTAGAACTTCTGGCGCCATGGAACGAAACCGTCAAAGCTGAGATCGAACGTTGTGCAAACGAATCAAATCAATCATATGTAAATTGTCAAGGTGCTCAGGCTACTGAAAAGTAGTCGGGGATTTTTCTATCATACCTAAAAATTAAGCGCTTACATTTTAATAAACGAAGGAGGAGGTGTATAAATATGGAAATTCTCAAGCAAAAGAATGATAATTTGATTGAAAAAATTAAACATGTTAACATGGCTACAAATGGAAATTGCGTTAGATTTAGATGCAAATGAAGTAGGATACTTAGATTCGCATGGATACTTACACATAAACGAAGAAAAAAATGAAATATGGTCTGATAATAATATTGCAAAAGATTGTTATTCTTGTAATAAAATCTTTACTTGTTTAAATAAAATGTGTCCACCAAAAAAAGTAACTGACAAAACGTATAAATGTAATGAATACCAAAGTTTTTTTACACAAACTACATTAAATAATTTTTAAGGGAGAGAATAATTGCAAACATATCTAAAAAAATATAAATTCCAGAATCTGCTCATTATCTTAGAGCTGATTTGCACGAATCTGTTGTTGCTTGCAAGTACGCTTATCACCATGCGGATGGCAAGGCTGGTTATGGATGGTGATTTTAAGGGAATCGTTATCTGTTCTTTGCTGATAATCGTTATTTATCTGATCCTGCATTTTCTGTTTTGGAAAAATGATGTGCATACGACGAAAGTGATTGCCTGCATGAATCAGGATATGAGAAGGGATCTTAACCGCAGGATTCTCGCAGCAGGGACACAGGAATTAGGGGAAAATGATACCGGAGAATATATTTCCTGGTATACGAACAATTTGAAAGAGGCGGAAAATCAGGGATTTCTAAATTTCTATAATGGTGTTGATGCAATCATCAAATTGATCATAGGAACGGTAACACTTGCCATGATTCAGTGGAAACTGCTTTTGTGCACCATTTTGACAACAGGAATGGTATTTTTATATACTCATTTTTTCCCTGGAGATGTGAGTGAGGAATCAAAGAAAGTATCCGGTGAATGGGAATCTTTTACACAGATTGTAAAAGAACAGCTGCAGGGGTTGACTGTTCTGAAATATTTCGGACATCAAAAGGATTTCAAAAACCGGATCGGACAGGCTTCAGAGCAGCTGGAAAATCAAAGATACCGCTATGTAAAATGTAAGGGTAAAGCATCCCTCAAAATGAAAGCGGTAAACGCACTGACAGGGTTGATCAATAATCTTGTTCTTTTTGGGATGTGTGCCTTCAGAATCATACCGGCTGAAATCTTTTTCGGGGGTGGCAACCTGACGTACCAGGTAAAGGATGCAATACTCTCACTCTCAGAGCTTAAGATCACTTTTGAAGGAGCAAAACCGTATTTCGATAAAATCATTTATCAGGAAAAAAACGATAAGAAAAAGGAAGCATTACCGCCGGTAAAGGAAAAAATCGAAATCAAAAACCTTGGTTTTTCTTATCCGGGGCATGTAGTCTTTGAACATTTGAATATGGATTTCAAGATTGGTGGAAAATATGCCCTTGTCGGAGAAAGTGGTAGTGGAAAAACAACGCTTCTCAGATTATTATTAGGACAATTACAGGCAAATAAAGGCGCAGTTTTATTCGATCAGATGGATGCGTGTGCGTATGATCCGAAATCATTCAGTGATCAGATGGCATACATTGAACAAAATGTATTTCTTTTTCACACAACAGTCCGGGAAAACATAACTCTGGGAGGGGATTTCACAGAGGAACAGATTGAAGAGGTTTTAAGAAACAGTGCGCTTTATGAAGACCTTAAACTTTTTGAGAATGGTTTGGATACAGATGTCGGAGAAAACGGAAGAAAACTTTCAGGTGGACAACGGCAGCGGATTGCTGTAGCCCGGGCACTTATCCATAACCGTAAGATTCTGATCATGGATGAGGGCACTTCTGCTCTGGATAAGGAGAATGCTAAAATAATCGAGAAATCTCTGCTGGAAGAACCGGATATTACGCTGATTTTGGTAAGTCATCATCTGGAAAAGAATGAGATGAAAAAATATACAAAGGTATATTATCTTGGAGAGAAGGTGAGCGCATGAAAAAATATCTGATCAAATATAAATGGCAAAACTTCCTTCTTTTTCTGCTTTTAGTTCTTACAAGTGGAGTGTCGACCGGATATGCCTTCTTGCAGATGTATATCGGTAAACAGGTCATGGAAGGAAATTTCCGGATGGTACTGATCACGGTGGTGTGCAATACCGTTTTGATTTTTAGTAACAGTATTTTATACTATATTCAGAATAAATATCAAACCTATCTCATCGCGAAAATGAATCAGGATTTTCGAAACGATATCAGTAAACGAATCATGAGTGCTTCTTTTGAAAAGCTTTCCTCCACGGATACCGGAGAATATTTGTCGTGGTACACAAATGATGTTCGTGAAGCGGAAAACCAGGGATTCCAGGTTTTTTACAGCTGCATGGAAGAAGCATTACAGCTGATTCTCGGAGCAGTCTCGCTTTTATTTATCCGCTGGGAAATATTGCTGCTGACAATTGTCGTTTCCGTGATTTCACTTTATACTAGCCGGAAATTTGGCGATAAGGTAGAGGAGTATTCAAAAAAAGTGTCAGCGGCAACGGAAAAATATACCGACAGAATCAAAGAACAGATTGCCGGATTATCTGTGACACAGGCTTTTGGCCTTGCCGAGCGGTTTGAAAGCAAAATTAATGCTTCCGGTGATGAACTGGAAAAGGAAAGATGCAACTTCGCTGAAAAACAAGGAAAAGAAGGCTATAAGGCAATGGTAATCAGCATTTTCGGAATCAATGCGATCAACATGCTGACATTTGTTTTTTGTGTATTACGTATCATTGCACCGGAGATTATTTTCGGAAGTATCAATCTGACAAACCAGGTAGGAAATTCTTTTGGACAACTTATTTCTTACCGTTTGAAAATGGCTGGAGCACGCCCGTATTTTGCCAAAGCCGAAATGCAATCAGTTGACGAAGAACCGAAGGCAGAAGCAGCACTTCCTTCCTTACAAAAGGAAATCAAAGTTGAGAATCTGTCCTTTTCTTATGGCGAAAAGGAAGTACTGAAAGGCCAAAACCTCACATTCCAAAAAGGCAGAAAATATGCGATTGTTGGAAGGAGCGGCTGTGGTAAAACAACCCTTTTGAAATTGCTGCTTGGTCAGCTGAAAGGATACGAAGGAAAGATTTTATATGACGGAAAAGAACTCTCCTCATATGATGTAGATTCTTTTTACGAGCAAATGGCTTATATAGAGCAGAGTATTTTCCTTTTTGACACGTCCATCCGTAATAATATTACTCTGGGTGATGGAGTCAACGCAGAAAAATTAGAAGAGATTCTGGCAATGAGTGCTTTAAAAGAAGAAATCAAAAAGTTTCCGGATGGGCTTGAAACAAAAGCAGGGGAAAATGGAAAGAATTTTTCCGGAGGACAAAAGCAGCGGATCGCCGTAGCCCGGGCACTTGCCCATGACAGACAGATTTTGTTTGTTGATGAAGGCACCTCTGCGCTTGATGCAGAAAATGCAATGGTAATCGAGCAGGCACTTTTGGCATGCAAAAACCTGACATTGATCCTAATCACGCATCATATGAAAGAAGAAAATCTTCCGCTATTTGATAAGGTATATCGTTTGGGTTAGTAAGAATTTGAAATGGATTTACCACACCTTTTTGTAAAACCCAATTTCCGAACGGACAATGGGAAAAAATGGAAGAAAGGGAATATTTCCTTGTTACATCACTGTATCTCATAAAGCATATGGTGAAAATATAATAAAGATACAAGCGAAAATGACTTTTGCAGAAACTGGGTACAAATAAGCGGGAAACAGTAATGTCATTGTTGCATGGACTTTGAAGTAGGAGAACAGTTCGAATATATTATCAGCTGTTCTCTTTTTACTTTTAAATATTAAAATGGTAATGTTTTTCGTAAGCGCAAAATAATTCGACGGATTGTGTTGCCCTAAAAATCAATCCATAATAATCATTAGAGAATGCAAGCATTTCTCTTCATTTTCTCTTGCTAGAAATGATAGATGCGAGCATTTTACTCTATTCAAGTTTAATAATTTGAAAGTGATCTCAAAAATGCTGGGGCATGCAAATACAACGATAACTGAGGATGTCTATATTGATGATCAGAATGATGTCATCGATTTAAGCAGTATTATGAATTCTTATTCAAAGACAATATTTTCAAAGATTCAGGAAAGCGATAATAAAATTGTATCAGAAGTAGTTGATCTGTCCAAAATAGTTGATTTTCTTACTTAAACAAGCTATTATTAAACAAGTGATTTTTATAAAATATCTATTTTATCCTTTCACTTACAGGCTTTTAATACCTGTAATTGTGCGAAAGCACGCAAAAACAACAGATAAGACGGAGGAAAAATGAGAAAACTAGCATTAGATGATGATATTTTACTGAATATAGAGAAGCCGGCGCGTTATATTGGACACGAAGTTAACTCTGTCGTAAAAGATAAAAATGCCGTGGAAATCCGCTTTGCCATGTGCTTTCCGGAGGTATATGAGGTTGGTATGTCCCATCTGGGAATCCAGATTCTGTACGATATGTTCAACCGCCGGGAGGATACCTGGTGTGAGAGAGTATACTCTCCGTGGATCGATCTGGATAAGATTATGCGTGAAAAACATATCCCGCTCTTTGCCCTGGAATCTCAGGATCCGGTAAAGGATTTTGACTTTCTTGGCATCACATTACAGTTTGAGATGTGTTACACCAATGTACTGCAGGTGCTGGATTTATCCGGTATTCCGCTTCACAGTGAAGACAGAACTTTAGAAGATCCATTTGTCATTGGCGGTGGACCATGTGTTTACAATACAGAGCCACTGGCTGAATTTTTCGATATGTTCTATATCGGAGAGGGAGAAGTGGTTTATGATGAACTCCTGGATGCCTACAAAGAGTGGAAGAGGGTCGGAAAGAGCCGGAAAGAATTTCTGGAAATGGCAGCAGAGATCGAGGGAATTTACGTTCCTTCTTTTTATAATGTCACTTACAAAGAAGACGGCACGATCGAATCTTTCCTGCCAAATAATCCGCATGCAAAAGAAAAGATTAAACGAGTAGTTGCAGCAGATATGAGCCAGACAACTTATCCGTTAAAGCCGGTTGTTCCATTTATTAAAGTAACCCAGGACAGAGCCGTTCTGGAAATCCAGCGGGGCTGTATCCGTGGATGCCGTTTCTGCCAGGCAGGAATGGTTTACCGTCCAACACGTCCGCGTGATATCAACATGCTCAAAGAGACAGCACGTGCAATGCTGAAAAATACAGGACATGAAGAGATTACTTTAAGTTCGTTAAGTTCTAGTGATTACAATGAACTGGAGGAGATCGTCACCTTCCTGATCGATGAGTTCCACACCCAGGGAGTCAACATTTCCCTGCCGTCTCTTCGTATTGACGCGTTCTCTCTGGACGTTATGAGCAAGGTGCAGGATGTGCGTAAGAGCAGTCTGACCTTCGCCCCGGAAGCCGGAACCCAGAGAATGCGTAATGTAATCAACAAAGGTCTGACGGAAGACGACATTTTAAATGGTGCAGGACAGGCTTTTGAAGGTGGATGGACGAAGGTCAAGCTCTATTTCATGCTTGGACTTCCGACCGAAACCCAGGAAGATATGGAAGGAATTGCTGTTCTTGCAGATAAAGTGGCACGCCGGTATTATGAGATCCCGAAGGATCAGAGAAATGGGAAATGTCAGATCACGGCAAGTAGTTCTTTCTTTGTACCGAAGCCATTTTCACCGCTTCAGTGGGCGACCATGCAGCCGATGGAAGAATATATCCGCCGCGCCGGAATCGTACAGGAAGCATTCCGCAACCAGCTGAACCGCAAGAGCTTGCGCTACAACTGGCATACCGCAGAAGTAACCGTTCTGGAAGGCGTCTTTGCCCGCGGTGACCGGAAGGTTGGAAAGGTTCTGGAGGAGGCTTACCGTCTTGGTTGTATTTATGATGCGTGGGATGAATATTTTGATTATGATAAATGGCTGCAGGCCTTTGAAAATACGGGCGTGGATATGGATTTCTACAACCTCAGAAAGCGTGAGCTGGATGAGATCTTCCCGTGGGATTTCATTGACTGTGGCGTGACAAAATCGTTCCTTATCCGGGAATGGAAAAATGCAATGGAAGGAAATGTAACCCCGAACTGCCGGGCAAAATGTTCTGGCTGCGGGGCAGCAACTTACGGAGGAGGTGTCTGCTTTGAAGGCAAGAATTAAATTTCGCAAAAATGGAGTCATGAAATTCATCGGACACCTGGACATCATGCGGTATTTTCAGAAAGCAATCCGCCGCGCTGAGATTCCGATTGCATTTACCAGCGGCTACAGTCCGCATATGATCATGTCTTTTGCCAACCCGCTTGGCGTGGGACTGACCAGTGACGGGGAATATTTTGATATCGAACTGACTGAGTCGATTGCCAGCAAAGAGGCGGTCAGACGGCTGAATGAGCAGATGGTAGACGGCATGGAAATTGTCAGCTTTGTGCAGATCCCGGATGATAAGAAAAGCAAGGGAATGTCGATCGTAGCAGGAGCCGATTACCTGTCTTCAGTGAAAAATGGAAGCCTGCCGGAAGATCTTGCGGAAAAACTGGAAGCTTTCTATGCCCAGAACGAAATCTGTGTGGTAAAAAAGACGAAGAAGAGTGAAAAAGAAGTGGACATCCGCCCGATGATCTATAAACTGGAATGTCGGAACGGGGGAATCTACATGCGTGTGGCAGCAGGAAGTGTCCAGAACTTAAAGCCGGAACTGGTCACAGAAGCCTTTGTCCGCTATCTTGGCATGGAAGCGGATGCAGTGACCTTTACCCATCACAGACTGGAAACATTTGCAGAATCGGAAGATGCAGATGGTAAAACGGTTCTGGTTCCGCTGGATGCACTTGGAACGGAGATTGTATAATAAATGGAACGAAAAGTAATCCTTACAGAATGTATGAACCGCCGGGTACTTGCACTTTTAGAAGATGAAAAAGTGGTTGAATTTCACTTTGGCAGCGGCGGAGAAAAAAGGAACTGCCGCCTGGGTGAAATTTATATCGGAAGGGTACGGAAAATTCTTCCGAATATCGGCGGCGCATTCGTTGAAATTTCAAATGGTGAGCAGTGCTATTTTGCTCCGGAAGGAAAATACACGCCTGTTTTTACAAATAAACTTGGAAAGAAGCCGCTTGTGATCGGTGATGAACTTCTGGTTCAGGTGGAAAAAGAAGCGGTAAAGACAAAGCAGCCTGTTGTGACCGGGAACTTAAATTTTACCGGGCAGTATGTGGTGCTGACGTCCGGCAACCGGACGATCGGTGTATCCGGAAAGATTCACGGTGCGCGAAAAGAAGAACTGCAGAAGCTGGGACAGGAATATACAGATTGTGATTTTGGACTGATTTTCCGGACAAACTGTGCGGAAGCAGAGGAAGATCAGATCCGTGCCGAAATCGACAAACTGGCAGAAACCTATCACCGGATCATCGAATATGGGAAAATGCGTACCTGCTTCAGCTGTCTGCAAAGTGCACCGGATTCGTGTGTGCAGGCGCTCCGGGATATTTACAAAAAAGATCTGACAGAAATTATTGCGGATAAAACAGTAGAAGAGGGAGCTTTATATAAAGAAGTTCAGACCTATCTGGAAGAAAATATGCCGGATGAACTGCCACTTCTGCGTGCATATACGGATACGTCTTATCTCCTTACAAAATGCTATAATCTGGAGGGCGCGCTCCGCGAGGCAAGACAGGAACGCGTGTGGATGAAATCCGGGGCTTATCTGGTGATCCAGCCGACAGAGGCACTGACTGTGATCGATGTCAATTCCGGGAAATGTCTGAAAAAGAATTCTCATTTTCCGGAGATCAACCGGGAAGCAGCAAAAGAAGCAGCCCGCCAGATCCGGCTCCGCAATATTTCCGGTATCATCATTATTGATTTTATCAACATGAAATCAGCAGAAGAGAAGAAAGAACTTCTTGAGTATCTGCAGTGGGAATTAAGGAAGGATCCAAATCCGGGAAATGTGATGGGAATGACGAAACTGCAGCTGGTTGAAATTACACGGAAGAAAATCCGAAAAACACTGGAGGAAAGTTTACATGGGTAAAAAAGAAGTAAAAACAAATGCAATGCGTATTTTAGACAGAATGAAAATTTCTTATGAATATCAGACCTATGAATGCGATGAATTCACAGATGGGATCGAAACCGCAGACAAGCTGAATCTGCCTCACGAACAGGTTTACAAGACGATTGTCACAACAGGAAAAAGCGGAGAGCATTATGTATTTGTCCTTCCGATCGAAGCGGAGATCGACTTTAAGAAGGCGGCAAAAGCGGTTGGAGAGAAGTCCATTGAGATGCTTCATTTAAAAGAACTGACACCACTCACCGGGTATGTACGCGGAGGCTGCACATCCATCGGTATGAAAAAACATTTTCCGACTGTGATCGATGCAAGCGCACAGCAGTTTGAAAAGGTTTATGTGAGTGCCGGAAGAATCGGTGCACAGCTGACACTTACACCGGAGGATTTGAGGAAAGCAGCAGATGCTACATTTGCAGATGTAATTCATGCATAGGAATTTTATAAAAAATGCAATTCTATTAGACAAAATGCAAGATTTTCGGCGGATCACAAAAGAAAATCTTGCATTTTTCACGTCAGCGTAATAAAGTAGTAACTACATAAGTGTTGGAGCATCTGCCCGATGTTTCGGCAATACAGGAGCTGCCTTGCAGCCAAGAATACATGATTGAGAGATGGAGGAATACCAACAGATGATTAAGGTAGTGAAATTCGGCGGAAGCTCTCTTGCCGATGCAGTACAGATTAAAAAGGCAGGAAAGATTGTTCTGTCAGACGAAACAAGAAGATATGTTGTTCCGTCTGCACCAGGAAAGCGCTTTCCTGATGACACCAAGGTAACAGACATGCTGTATCGTTGTTACGGCGCAGCTGTAAAAGAAAAGAAATTTATAGAATTACTTGCTGATATTCAGAAAAGATATCAGGAAATCATTGAAGGGCTTGGGATCACTCTTTCTCTTGACGAAGAATTTGCTACAATCCGTGACAATTTTGCAAAGAAGATCGGCAGAGATTATGCTGCTTCCCGTGGAGAATATTTAAACGGTCGTGTGATTGCTGCTTATCTTGGATATGAATTTATCGATGCAGCAGAAGTGATCAAGTTCGATGAAAATGGAAACTTCCTTTCTGAAGAAACCAATCAGATACTCGGGGACAGACTTGCTAAAATAGAACGTGCTGTTATACCGGGATTTTACGGAGCACGTCCGGATGGAACGATCCAGACATTTTCCCGCGGCGGATCTGATGTAACAGGATCGATCGTTGCAAGGGCTGTACATGCTGATATGTATGAGAACTGGACGGACGTATCCGGATTCCTCATTGCAGATCCACGTATCATCAAAAACCCAAAAGGAATCGAAGCAATTACTTATAAAGAGCTGCGTGAGCTTTCTTATATGGGTGCCAGCGTATTGCATGAAGATGCAATCTTCCCGGTTCGTAAAGAAGGAATCCCGATCAACATCCGTAATACAAACGCACCGGAAGATAAGGGTACGCTGATCGTAGAAGGAACCTGCAGAAAGCCGAAGTATACAATTACCGGTATTGCAGGAAAGCGTGGATTTGCTTCTATTACAATTGAAAAAGCAATGATGAACTCAGAAGTCGGATTTGGACGTAAGGTTCTTGGTGTATTTGAAGACGAAGGTATTTCTTTCGAACATATGCCGTCAGGAATTGATACCATGACCATTTTCGTTCATCAGGATGAATTTGAAGAACATGAGCAGAAGGTTCTTGCAGGTATCCACCGTGCCGTGAATCCGGATGATATTGAACTGGAATCTGATCTTGCACTGGTTGCAGTCGTAGGACGCGGTATGCGCCAGACACGCGGTACTGCCGGAAGAATTTTCTCGGCACTGGCTCATGCGCATGTCAACGTAAAAATGATCGACCAGGGATCTAGTGAGCTGAACATCATCATCGGTGTGAGAGAACACGATTTTGAGGCAGCGATCAAGGCAATTTATGATATTTTTGTTAATACTCAGCTGTAAATCTTCAATTCGATCCTCAAATATGGTATAGTACAGATGTCGGGGAAAACTCCCCTGTACAGAACATTCATACAAGAGAGGATACGAAAATGAACATATTATTTTTCCTGAAGCCAAAAGCAGAAGTGGCATTTGTATATGATTACCACACGCTCAGACAGGCAATGGAAATCATGGAGTACCATAAATACTCCTCTATTCCGATGATCAACCGGGAGGGCAAATACGTCGGCACGATCACCGAAGGAGATCTGCTCTGGGGGCTTAAGAAGCTGAACATCCTGAATCTGAAAGGAGCAGAAGACATTGCGATCACGAAGATTTCAAGAAGAGCAGATTACCGGCCGGTAAGCGCTGATTCTAATATGGAAGATCTGATGGAAAAAGCGATGGACCAGAACTTTGTTCCGGTCATAGATGACCAGGAGAATTTCATAGGAATCATCACAAGAAAAGACATTATCGGATATTGTTACGAAAAAATTAAAAAAATTGCAAATTAGGGGTTGACTTTGTGCGGCATGCCACTGTATAATACAGAGGTATGCCGCACAACGAGGTTATAAGTCCTGATTTGATCAGACACCGTAGTTGGCGAGTAATGATAATAGGAGGTGCCATATGTACGCAATTATAGCAACAGGTGGTAAACAGTACAAAGTAGCCGAAGGCGATATCATTAAAGTAGAAAAGCTTGGTGTGGAAGCCGGACAGTCTTATACTTTTGACCAGGTTCTCGCAGTAAGTGGTGACGAGCTTAAAGTTGGAACACCAGTAGTAGAAGGTGCAACAGTTGAAGCATCTGTAATTGGTGACGGAAAAGCTAAAAAAGTTATCGTTTACAAGTATAAGAGAAAAACAGGTTACCACAAGAAAAATGGTCACAGACAGCAGTATACAGCAGTTAAGATCGAAAAGATCAACGCGTAAGAAGCTGGTGGTTATATGATACGAGTAACCATTTATAAAAATGAAAAACATCAATGTGTAGGTTTCAAAGCACATGGTCATGCAGGATTCAGTGAAGAAGGACAGGATATTGTCTGCGCAGCTGTTTCCGTACTTACGATCAATACTTTGAATGCCATTGAGAAATTTGCGGATGACCGTACAAGCCTTGTATCCGATGAATCCAAAGGACTCATTGACTATCGACTTAAAGGTAATCCGACTCGCGAGGCAAAGCTTTTGCTTGACGCGATGGTTCTCGGTCTGGAAGAGATTGCAGAAGATGAGAACTACAGAGAATATATGGATTTGACATACGAGGAGGTGTAACAACCATGATGAAATTAAACCTTCAGTTTTTCGCTCATAAAAAGGGAGTTGGTTCTACAAAGAACGGTCGTGACTCTGAATCTAAGAGACTTGGAGCAAAAAGAGCAGACGGACAGTTTGTAAAAGCTGGTAACATCCTTTACAGACAGCGCGGAACAAAGATTCATCCAGGAATCAATGTAGGTCGCGGTGGTGACGATACATTATTTGCACTGGTTGACGGTGTTGTTCGTTTTGAAAGAAAAGGAAGAGATAAGAAACAGGTTTCTATCTATCCAGTAGCTGAATAAGCAGATTTAACAGAGGCTTCAAACTTTTTTGGTTTGAAGCCTTGTTTTTAGTCATAAATAAGGAGGACATATTATGTTTGCAGACAGAGCAAAAATATATATCCGATCCGGAAAGGGCGGCGACGGTCACGTCAGCTTTCGCAGGGAATTATACGTTCCGAATGGCGGTCCGGACGGAGGCGACGGCGGTCGCGGCGGTGATGTAATCTTTGAAGTGGACAAAGGTCTTAACACACTGGTAGATTTCCGTCACAAAACAAAATATAAAGCACAGGACGGAGAGGAAGGCGGCAAAAAGCGCTGCCATGGTAAGGATGCAAAGGATCTGATCCTGAAAGTTCCTGAAGGGACAGTTATCCGTGAAGCAGAGACCAATAAAGTCATTGCCGATATGTCGGGCGAGAACCAGCGTCAGGTCATCTTAAAAGGCGGTAAGGGCGGTCTTGGAAATATGCATTTTGCAACCTCTACCATGCAGGTTCCGAAGTATGCACAGCCAGGAAAGCCTGCGCAGGAACTCTGGGTGAATCTGGAGCTTAAGGTGATCGCAGACGTTGGGCTTGTAGGTTTCCCGAATGTTGGTAAATCCACATTCCTTTCCCGTGTAACCAATGCGCAGCCGAAGATTGCGAACTATCATTTCACAACACTCAGCCCGAACCTTGGAGTTGTAGATTTGGAAGGTGCAAAGGGATTTGTTATTGCAGATATTCCGGGACTGATCGAAGGAGCATCAGAAGGTGTCGGACTTGGGCATGAATTTTTGCGTCATATTGAACGTACAAAGATGATGATCCATGTTGTGGATGCGGCAGGTATCGAAGGACGTGATCCTGTTGAAGACATTTACAAGATCAACGCTGAGCTGGAAGCCTATAACAAAGATATTTCCATGCGTCCGCAGGTTATTGCAGCGAACAAGGTTGACCTTATCTATTCCGAAGATGAAGATCCGATCCAGAGACTGAGAGATGAGTTCGAACCAAAAGGAATCAAGGTATTCCCGATTTCCGGTGTGACCGGAGAAGGACTTTCTGATCTTCTTTACTATGTAAATAATGAACTTCAGAAACTGGATGACAAGCCGATCGTATTTGAACAGGAATATTTCCCGGAAGAAGAGATCATCCACATGGATCTTCCATATACCGTGGAAAAAGAAGACGATATATTTGTAGTAGAGGGACCGAAGATCGAAAAGATGCTTGGTTACACCAATCTGGATTCCGAAAAGGGATTTGCTTTCTTCCAGAAATTCCTGAAAGAAACAGGTATACTTGAACAGCTTGAAAATGCAGGTGTTCAGGAAGGTGATACTATCCGTATGTACGGTCTTCAGTTTGAATATTACCGTTAGAACAGGACATAATTTAAGAAAGGAGAGTTTTATGACTTCCAAACAGAGAGCTTATTTAAAGAGCCTTGCGATGACAATGGATCCGATTCTTCAGATCGGTAAATCCAGCGTAACACCGGAACTTACAGCAGCTGTTGCAGAAGCGCTTGAAGCAAGAGAACTGATCAAGCTTCACGTTCTTCAGAACTGTGGGGATGATCTTCGTGGAATGGCAGAGATTCTTGCAGAGCGTACACGTTCCCAGGTGGTACAGGTGATCGGAAGAAAAATCGTTCTTTATAAAGAGGGAAAAGACGACAAGAAGAAAATCGTTCTCCCTTAATGAGTGGAGTATAGATTATGAGAATCGGTATTATGGGCGGAACATTTGACCCCATTCACAATGGACATCTGATGCTTGGTGAATATGCATACCAGCAGTTCCATCTGGATGAAGTGTGGTATATGCCAAACGGCAATCCGCCCCATAAATCAAATCCAGAGATCCGGAAAGATCTTCATGAGCGTGCCGTGATGACACAGCTTGCTATTGAAGAGATCCCGTATTTCCGGCTTTGTACCTATGAAATGGATCGAAAGGAAACTTCATACTCCTATCAGACAATGGAGTATTTTAAAGAGACTTATCCGCAGGATGAATTTTATTTTATCATCGGTGCGGATTCTCTTTTCAATCTGGAAACCTGGAAATGTCCGGAAAGACTTCTGAAAACAGCAGTCATCCTGGCAGCATATCGGGATGATGCGGGAGCGCCGAAAGAAATGCGCCGTCAGATCACATATTTGAAAGAAAAGTATGCATGTGATATCCGGCTTCTCCGTACCCCTGTGATGCCGGTTTCTTCCAGTGAGATCCGGCAGATGATCCGAGGAGGAGAGACAGAAGATCTTCCGATTCCGAAAAAGGTTGCAGATTATATAGATTTGAACAGATTATATCAGGTGAGTGAACATGACGGAAACAATACTTAAGATGCAGAAAAAAGTAAAACGGTACCTGGATAAAGACCGTTATGATCATACGATCGGTGTGATGCATACGGCAGGCTGCCTTGCTATGCGTTATGGTGCAGATCTGGAGAATGCTCTGATTGCAGGGCTTTTACACGACTGTGCAAAATGTGTGCCAAGTGAAGAAAAGATCAAACTCTGTGAGAGGAATCATATCGAAATCTCTGAAGCAGAGTACCAGAATCCGGGACTTTTGCATGCAAAGCTGGGTGCTTTTTTTGCCCGGAAAAAATATGGAATAGAAGATGAGGCGGTTTTACGGTCGATCGAGTCTCACACAACCGGCCGTCCGAAGATGTCTCTGCTTGATAAGATCATTTATATCGCAGATTATATCGAGCCGGGAAGAGATGTTGCACCAAATCTTCCGGAAGTACGTGCACTTGCATTTGTAGATATCGATGCATGTCTTTACCGTATTCTTGAAGATACCCTTGCGTATCTTGAAAAAAAGGGTGCAACGGTGGATCCTGCAACAGAAGAGACATTTTTATACTATAAGAACCTGAAAAACAGTGATTCCGAAAAGGAGGACAAAAACTGATGCAGACAATCGAACAGTCAAGAGAGATGGCAAAACTTGCCTGCGAAGCACTCGCTGATAAAAAAGGCGAAGATATCCGTGTAATTGACATTGCAGGAATCTCTGTGCTTGCAGATTATTTTATCATTGCAAACGGAACCAACGAAAGCCAGGTAAGAGCACTGGTTGACAATGTAGAAGAGACACTTGGAAAAGCAGGATACGAAGTCAAACAGCGTGAAGGCTATGGCCTTGGAAGCTGGGTACTGATGGACTTTGGTGATATTATCGTACATGTATTCGACAGAGAGAACCGTCTGTTCTACGATCTGGAAAGAATCTGGAGCGATGGCAAACAGGTGGATCCGGAAGATCTGTAAATATATTTTCTGATGTTTTAGAAACTGATACTGGTGATCCGATGCTTTCTGTGTTATAATATATAAGTTATCAGGGAACTTGATTCTGAATCATGGAGGCACAAAGTATGGAACCCATGTATTTGTCAATCCAGCCGAAAAAGACTGGAGAACGCATAAGAAAGCTACTCCTGGAACAAGGATATACAATTCGGGAAATCCAGGGAGCTTTTGGATTTGAAAATCCGCAGGCCATTTATAAATGGCTTTCCGGCAAATCGTTACCCAGTATAGACAATTTCATTATTTTAAGTAGATTATTACATACTACGATTGAAGATATCCTCGTCATTGACGGGGATATTTCTCATTACATAGGAAATTTCATTTCCTATGTAATAAAAGCCTCCGGCAGGATGCGCACTGCGGCGTATAATGAAGATGTCGCAAGCGACCGCCACAGGCGCTAGAATGTGCTTCGCACATTCTTTGTTCTTTCTGTGGAGTTTTAAACTGTTGGTTGAATGACAAACTGCTATCAAATAATTATAATTAAATCAGAAGTTGAGGAACAGATATTATTTATATGGTGTTCGAGAATTGCGGGAATTGCATAGCA